>JBDHTM010000053.1:0-27474 GCA_039808685.1 Allobosea sp.
GGTCGGAAGCTGCCGTTGGATCGTTCCGGGCGCGCGCCGGCCGGGCGGCATTGATCAAGCCCGCAAATCCTGCGAACAGAACCGTCATGGCTTCGGTCCTGAACCACACTGACCGGGACGGCCGCACGGCGTCGCTCCCGACGGCGGCCACGAAGCCACCCTCAACCACAGGCCGTTCGATGACGGGGAGCCCATGAGCCGGCTGGACAGTTTCATTCGCCGCCTCGAAGCGCAGCGCACGATCCTGAACTGGGCTGCGGCCTCGATCCAGGGGCGGAGCGGGCTTGCGCTCGAACTCGGCCTCGGCAACGGGCGGACCTATGATCATCTCCGGGAACTGCTGCCGGATCGCGAGATCTACGTATTCGAGCGCGATCCGCATCCCAATCCGCTGTCGCGGCCGCCCGCACGCTTCCTGGTCGTCGGGGATATGGCGGAGACGCTGTCCGTCTTCGAAGGCGAGCATGGGGCTGCTGCGGCGCTGATCCATGTTGATGTCACGACCGGCGTTCCCGAGCGGGACAAGATCGCCTTCGCCTGGCTGCCGGCGCGCGTCGCGGCGCTGGCGATGCCCGGCGCGATCATCGTGAGCGGTTGGGCATTGGAGCACGACGCGCTGGAAGGGCTTCCCCTGCCTGAAGGCATTCCGGAGGGACGGTATTTCGCCTATCGGCGCGCCGGTTGAGCAGCCGCGACGGGCACTTTTCCGGAAAGCACGGACGTCGGCCTTGCGGCGAGGGCGGGCAGGCGCACATCTGCTCCTGCTCCGTCCCGTCCTATGACCGCGCATGGCCGTTTCCTCATTTGAACCGATTGAAAACATAACCGGTTGGGCGCATCTCTAGGGCGCGCGCCGCCGTCGCGGCGCCGAGAGGTTCCGGTTCCCGCCATGCTCGACAAATCCGCGCCGCCCCGCACGCTTAAGCTCAACGCTGCCGACAATGTCGTCGTCGCCGTGGACCCCGTCGATATCGGCGTGTCTGCGGCCGGGGTCGAGGCGCTGAAGCGCATCCCGCGCGGGCACAAGATGGCGATCGCGCCGATCGCCAAGGACCAGCCGATCCGCAAGTTCGGCCAGATCATCGGGTTCGCGACGGACGACATCGTGCCGGGCGACTGGGTGCACGAGCATAATACCGGCTTCCACGCCTTCGACCGCGACTACGCCTTCGCACAGGAGGCCAAGCCCGAATTCATGCTGCCGGTCGAGCAGCAGGCGACCTTCGAGGGCTTCCGCCGCGCGAACGGCAAGGCCGGCACGCGCAACTACGTCGGCATCCTGACTTCGGTGAACTGTTCGGCCTCGGCCGCGCGCTTCATGGCCGGGGAGGTCAAGCGCTCCGGGCTGCTCGCCGACTATCCGAACGTCGACGGCGTGATCGCGCTGACCCACGGCACCGGCTGCGGCATCGATTATAATGGCGAAAGCTTCGAAGTCTTGAAGCGAACCACCTGGGGCTATGCCTGCAATCCGAACATGGCGGCGGTGCTCGTCGTCGGCCTCGGCTGCGAGGGCTTCCAGATCAGCCGCATGAAGGAAGCCTATGGCATCAGCGAAAGCGACGTCTTCCGCACGCTGACGATCCAGGAGACGGGCGGCACGAAAAAAGCGGTCGCCGCCGGCATCGATGCCTTGAAGACCATGCTGCCGATCGCCAACCGGGCGGTCCGCGAGACCGTGCCGGCCTCCGAACTGATGCTGGCGCTGCAATGCGGCGGCTCGGACGGCTATTCGGGCATCACCGCCAATCCGGCGCTGGGCGCCGCCGTCGACATCCTCGTCGAGCATGGCGGCACCGCGATCCTCTCCGAGACGCCGGAGATCTACGGCGCCGAGCATCTGCTGACGCGCCGCGCCGCGACGCGCGAGGTCGGCGAGAAGCTCGTCGGCATCATCAAATGGTGGGAGGACTATACCGAGCGCGCCCGAATGAGCATGAACAACAACCCCTCGCCGGGGAACAAGGCGGGCGGGCTCACCACCATCCTGGAGAAGTCGCTCGGCGCGGCGGCCAAGGGCGGCACCAAGACGCTCTCGGCCGTCTATCATTATGCCGAGCCGGTGAAGGCGAAGGGCTTCGTCTACATGGATACGCCCGGCTACGATCCCGTCGCGGCGACGGGGCAGGTGGCCGGCGGCGCCAACATCCTCGCCTTCACGACGGGGCGCGGCTCGGCCTATGGCTGCAAGCCGACGCCCTCGATGAAGCTCGCGACCAACACGCCGATCTACGAGAAGATGATCGACGACATGGACATCAATTGCGGCGACGTGCTCGACGGCGTCTCGCTGGAGCAGAAGGGCCGCGAGATCTTCGACAAGCTGCTCCGGGTCGCCTCCGGCGAGAAGACGAAATCCGAGCAGCTCGGCTATGGCGACGCGGAATACGTGCCCTGGCAGATCGGCGCGACGATGTGACGAACCACCTTGTCATTCCGGGGCTTCGCGCAGCGAAGAACCCGGAACCCACGACCGGGTGAGCCGCCAGCAACGAACCCTCCGCGTCCCGGGTTCGCGCCTGCGGCGCGCCCCGGAATGACAAGGGCGCGACTCGACGTTTGATGGCGCTTCCGGACGGGCCGTCCGCGATTTTCCGACGCGCCGCTTGAACCCGGGGCGCGACCGAGGCGACCAAGAATGGCTCCGGCGCTGCCGGGGCCATTTCCTTATCGGCCTGGACTTCCATGAAAACTCTCTTCCTCGTCACCGTCCCGCGCGTGCTGCTCGGGGTGATCTTCCTGATCAGCGCCGTCGATGGTTTCTGGTGGCTCGCCACCGGCGTGAACCTGATTCATCCGCCGACCAGTCCGCGCGGCGTCGTCTTCGAGACGGCCCTGCAGGATTCCGGCTTCATCTGGCCCTTCATCAAGGCCGTCAACCTGACCGGCGCGCTCAGCCTGATCTCGAATGTCGCGCCGGCCTTCGGCCTCGCGCTGATTGCGCCGGTGATGGCGGTGATCGTGCTGTTCCACGCTACGATCAACCCGCAGGGACTGCCGGTCGCGGTGATCCTCGTGGTGCTGGGCTCGATGCTGGTCTGGGCCTATCGCGACCGTTATGTGGAGCTGTTCCGGTAAGGCCGGCGACCCATTCTCGCGTCATGGTCGGGCTTGTCCCGACCATCCACGTCTTCGCTGGTCGGGGCTCGTGTTCAAGACGTGGATACTCGCCACGAGGGCGAGCATGACGGCGCGGCAGGCCGGTCTGTCAGAGCGAGAACCCCGTCAGCCGCTCGCGCAACCCTTCGATCCTGTCGGCCGCGACATTGGCGATGGCGATGCGCAGGTGGTTCTCCTGGCCGGGGCCGAAATAGGGACCGGGCAGGGCGAGCACGCCGCAATCCTCGACGAGACGGCGTGCCACCTCGGCCGCCTTCACGCCCTCGAACGGATGCGCGACATAGGCGAAATAGGCGCCGGCCGAGAGCACGCGCCAGCCGTTGAGCGGCGCCATCGCCCGGCGGAAGAGATCGGCGCGGGCGTTGATCTCGGCACGGTTGCGCTCGCGCCAGTCGCGGATGCCGTCGATGCCCCAGGCCACGGCGGCCTGCCCGGCCCGGACCGGGCTGATCTGCACGCAGTCGAGCACCTTGCCGATCTGGGCGAGTGCCGGTTCGCCCGCCGTGACCGCCCCGAGCCGCCAGCCCGGAATCGCATAGGCTTTCGAGAAGCTGTAGAGGCCGATCACCGAATCCTGCCAGTTCGTTGTCGCGAAGACCTCGTGTGGTTTCGCAACGTCGGCGGGCAGGAAATCGCGATAGGTCTCGTCGAGCACGAGCCAGATGCCGCGCCTTGCGCAGAGCGAAGCGAAGGCGGCGATGGTCTCCGACGGATAAACCGCGCCGGTGGGGTTGTTCGGGGTGACGAGCACGATGGCGCGGGTGCGTTCATCGATCAGTGCCTCGGCGGTCGCTGGGTCCGGCACGAAGCCGGCTTCCGGCGCGCAGGGCAGCGGGCGGGCCTCGACGCCGAGCATGGTCAGCGTCATCTCGTGGTTGAAATACCAGGGCGTCGGCAGCAGCACATTGTCGGCCGCTCGCGCCAGCGCCATCATCGTCACGACATAGGCCTGGTTGCAGCCGGAGGTGATCGCGACCTCAAACGGTGTGAAGGGGGTGCCGTAGATGCGCGAGATCTCGGCAGCATAGGCTTCGCGGAGGGCCGTATCGCCGGTGATGCCGCCATAGCGCGTGCTGCCGGGCTCGGCCGCGGCGGTCGCCAGCTTCTCGAGCAGGGCCGTCGGCGGCGGGGCGCCGGGAACCGCCTGCGAGAGGTCGATCAGGGGGCCGCGGCTGCCGCCATAGGCCCGGGCCCAGCCCTGCGCCTCCGGGATCGGCGGCGTACCGGTGTCGATGAGGTCGGGATTGAGCGGAGCGCTGGCGGTCGTCGGCATGATGTGCCTGATGTGCGGCGTGCGGGCGTTGGCGTCAATCGCCTTGGAAGCGCAGCAAACCCGCGCCATATCTGGAGCGCTTCCAATCCAGCGATCGGACGGGGTCATGCAGGACGAGACCGAGGATGCGATTGCCGCGCTGCATGCATTGCTCGACCGGGCGGACAGCATCGTTAGCTTCACCGGCGCCGGCATCTCGACGGAATCGGGTGTGCCGGATTTCCGCACGCCGGGCTCGCCCTGGATGGTCAACAAGCCGATCCCCTACGATGCCTTCGTCCAGAGCCGCGAGGTTCGCATCGAGGCCTGGCGCCGCAAGTTCACGATGGACGATCATTATCGCGGTGCTGAGCCCAATAGCGGTCATCGCGCGCTGGCCCGGTTGGTCGCGGACGGGCGCTCGCCGGCCATCGTCACCCAGAATATCGACGGCCTGCACCAGGCCTCCGGCGTGCCCGCGGACAAGGTGATCGAGCTCCACGGCAACGGCACCTATGCGACCTGCCTGACCTGCGGCTGGCGGCATGAGCTCGCGGCGATCCGGCCCGTCTTCGAGGCGACGGGCGAGCCACCGGAGTGCATGATCTGCGCCGGACCGGTGAAGTCGGCGACGATCTCCTTCGGGCAGGCGATGCCGCAGGAGGCGATGAAGCGGGCGCAGAGGCTGGCGTTGGAATGCGATCTCTTTCTCGTCGTCGGCTCGTCGCTGGTCGTCTATCCGGCGGCGACGCTGCCGGTGATCGCCAAGCGGCAAGGAGCGAAGCTCTTGATCGTCAATCGCGAGCCGACGGAACTCGATCCGATCGCCGATCTCGTCATCCGCGCCGAGAGCGGGGCTGTGCTTGGAGGGCTGGCATCCTGAGCCGGATGATGTGGACGACTGATTGGGGGCTGTATCCTGAATCGGCAGCAATGGTATCGTAACGACGCGAATCAAGCGTTGCGCGTGGGGGTGAGCGGCACATGTCCGACGAATTCGGTGAGAGCGGGCGGCCACCGATGGGTCCCATCCAGTCACTCAATCGAGTCATGCGGCTCGATGAGCCGAGCAACCACGCGTCGGAAGTGCCGGTCGAGATCTCCGGCTACGTGAAGTGGTTCGATGTTTCCAAGGGCTACGGCTTCGTCGTGCCGGAGAGGGGCGGCGCCGATATCCTGCTTCATGTCACGATCCTGAAGCGCGATGGATTCAATACGATAGCGGAAGGTGCTCGCATCGTGCTCGAGGCCGTGGAGAAGGCGCGGGGCCGTCAGGCGGTGCGCGTGCTCTCGATCGACACGACCTCCGGCCGCCATCCGTCGGAGATGCCGATGGCGCGCACCAATGTCGCGGTGACGCCGACGAGCGGCCTGGAACGCATGGTGGTGAAGTGGTTCAACCGCCTGCGCGGCTTCGGCTTCGTCTCGAAGGGTGAGGGTGCGCCCGACATCTTCGTGCACATGGAGACATTGCGCCGCTACGGCCT
This sequence comes from Allobosea sp., assembly GCA_039808685.1. Taxonomy (GTDB): domain Bacteria; phylum Pseudomonadota; class Alphaproteobacteria; order Rhizobiales; family Beijerinckiaceae; genus Allobosea. The sequence continues at coordinate 5,860 of JBDHTM010000053.1, forward strand.
CGTCGAGCTGGTGCCGGGGCAGACGGTGCTGGTCCGCTACGGACCTGGGCCGAAAGGGCTGATGGCTGCTGAGATCCATCTGGAACAGGGCGTTGCCGCGACAGCAGCGCATTGAGGCTTTCTGCTGCTCGAAGGAAAGAGGCGCCCGATGGGCGCCTTTTCTCTTTGCCCGAATGGCTTGGCGTCGTTCTCGGGCGGAGCGTAGCAGAGACCCGGGAATCTCGTGCCGAAAATTCTCCGGAGCGTTCTCGTCCTGAAATGCTCGGGTCAAGCCCGAGCATGATAGCCTCTGATCGGCAGCGTCACACCGCGAAGGACGTGCCGCAACCGCAGGAACTCGTCGCGTTCGGGTTGGTGATGCGGAAGGACTGGCCGATCAGGTCGTCGACGAAGTCGATCGTGCAGCCTTCGAGCAGGTCGAGCGAGGTCTCGTCGATCAGGACGGTCGCGCCGTCGCGCTCGATCACGAGATCGTCCGGCGCCTTCTCCCGGTCGATGTCGAAGATGTACTGGAAGCCGGAGCAGCCGCCGCCGGCCACGCTGACGCGCAGCATCGAGCCCGGCGGCTCCTTGGCCATCACCGAGAGAATGCGCTTGGCGGCGTTTGCGGTGACCGCGATGCCGCGCGGGTTGACCGCAAGATCGGTCGACATGGGCAGATGCTCCTTGCACCCTGGTTGCCCGGAAAGGTAATGGCCCGGCAGCGCCTCCACAAGGACAGGCGCGCGACGGGGCAGCCATGCCGCATCCACAGAACCCGCTTTCCGGCTTTTCCTTCGCGCCCGGCACCGAGCCAGGGGAGCGTTGGCGCGCTCCCTATGCCTGCCGCTCGACGACGAGTCGCGGGCGCCTCGTGGCGGAGCCGGCCTCGGCGACGCGCGGCGAGTTCCAGCGCGACCGCGACCGCATCATCCATTCGACCGCCTTCCGCCGGCTGAAGCACAAGACGCAGGTCTTCGTCTCGCATGAGGGCGACCATTACCGCACGCGCCTGACCCATACGATCGAGGTGGCGCAGATCGCCCGCGCGCTGGCGCGCGCGCTCGGCCTCGACGAGGATCTGGCCGAGGCGCTGGCGCTGGCCCATGATCTCGGCCACACGCCCTTCGGCCATACCGGCGAGGACGCGCTGGAAGAGTGCATGGCCGGCTTCGGCGGCTTCGACCATAATGCCCAGACACTCAGGATCGTGACGCGGCTGGAGCGGCGCTATGCCGATTTCGACGGGCTCAACCTGAGCTGGGAGACGCTGGAGGGGCTGGTCAAGCACAACGGCCCGCTGCTCGACCATCAGGGCAGGCCAACGGCGCGTTATGCCAAGAGCGGCATCCCGGTCGCGATCGTCGAGTACCAGCAGCGCCAGGATCTCTGGCTCGACAGCTATGCCTCGGCCGAGGCGCAGGCCGCGGCGCTGGCCGACGACATCGCCTATAACGCTCATGATATCGACGACGGCTTGCGGGCCGGGCTGTTCGGCCATGCCGAGCTGCGGGCCGTGCCGTTCCTGGCCGAACTGCTCGTCGAGATCGAGCGCCTGCATCCCGGACTGGAGCGGGCGAGGGCGACGAACGAATTGGTGCGGCGGGTAATCACGCGCTTCGTCGAGGACGTGATCGCGGAATCGCAGCGGCGCCTGACGACGCTGGCGCCGGCCGACGCGGACGCCATTCGGCGGGCGGATGCTCCCGTCATCGCCTTCTCGCCGGTAATCGAGGCCGCGGACCGCGACATCAAGGGCTTCCTCTATCCGAACATGTATCGCCACCCGCGCATCGCGCCGCTCCGGGCCGATGCGGCGCAGGTGGTGCGCGACCTGTTCGCCCGCTTCAGCGCGGATCCTGCGGCGATGCCGGAGGAATGGGCGGCGGGCTGCGATCCGCTCGACGAACACCGTCGTGCCCGGCGTATCGCCGACTATATCGCGGGGATGACGGACTGGTACGCGCTCGACGAGCACCGCCGCCTGTTTGACGCCACCCCCTCGCTGCGATAGGGCCGGGCGGCTTTCCATCCGCAATCGTGGCCGCAATGAACCTGTTCGAGATCTATTCCGCCCGTCTTCATTCCGCCCTCTCGGCTTTGGCCGAGCGAGGCGCGCTTCCGGCCGGCCTCAATCTCGCGCGCGTCGTGGTCGAGCCGACCAAGGACCCGGCCCATGGCGATCTCGCCACCAATGCCGCGATGGTCCTGGCCAAGGAGGCAGGCACCAATCCGCGTGCGCTGGCCACATTGCTCGTCGAGGAACTGTCCAAGGACCCGGAGATCACCAAGGCCGAGATCGCCGGCCCCGGCTTCATCAACCTGACGCTGCAGCCGGCCGTGTTCACTGCGGTGCTGAAGGCCGCGATCGAGGCCGGGCTGGATTACGGGCGCGGCGCGCCGAGACCCGAGCCCAAGGTCAATGTCGAATACGTCTCGGCCAACCCGACCGGGCCGATGCATGTCGGCCATGGCCGCGGCGCCGTGTTCGGCGATGCGCTGGCGAGCCTGCTCGCCTTCGCCGGGCACGACGTCACCCGCGAATACTACATCAACGATGCCGGCGCGCAGGTCGACGTGCTCGCCCGTTCCGCCTTCCTGCGCTATCGCGAGGCGCTGGGCGAGGAGATCGGCGCGATCCCCGAAGGCCTCTATCCCGGCGATTACCTGATCTCCGTCGGCAAGGCGCTGGCCGAACAATATGGCGACACCTTGCGCGACAAGGCCGAGTGGGACTGGTTGCCGGTCGTCCGGCAGGCGGCGATCGACGGCATGATGGCGATGATCCGCGACGATCTCGCCGCGCTCGGCGTCGTCCATGAACTGTTCTTCTCGGAGCGTTCGCTGCAGGGACGGGACGGCGACGTCAACGCCGTGCACCAGACCATCGAGGATCTGCGGGCGCGCGACCTCGTCTATGAAGGGCGTCTGCCGCCGCCGAAGGGCCAGAAGGACGAGGACTGGGAAGACCGGGAACAGACCCTGTTCCGCGCCACCAAGTTCGGCGACGATGTCGATCGGCCGCTACTGAAGTCGGACGGCAGCTACACCTATTTCGCCAACGACATCGCCTATCACCGCTCCAAGTTCCTGCGCGGCTTCCCCGAGATGATCGACGTCTGGGGCGCCGACCATGGCGGCTATGTCAAGCGGATGCAGGCGGCGGTGAAGGCCGTCACGAACGGGCAGGGGGCGCTCGACGTCAAGCTCTGCCAGCTCGTCCGGCTGCTGCGCAACGGCGAGCAGGTGCGCATGTCGAAGCGCTCCGGCGATTTCGTCACGCTGCGCGAGGTCATCGACGAGGTCGGCCGCGATGCGGTGCGCTTCATGATGATCTTCCGCAAGAACGATGCGACGCTGGATTTCGACCTCGGCAAGGTCGTCGAGCAGTCCAAGGACAATCCCGTCTTCTACGTCCAGTACGCCCATGCGCGCTGCGCCTCGATCTTCCGGCAGGCGCGCGAGGCCTTCCCGGACCTCGACCTGTCGACGGCGGCGCTAGCCGGAGCCGATCTCTCGATCCTGACCGACGAGGCCGAGATCGGCATCGTCAAGATGATCGCTTCCTATCCGCGAATCATCGAGGGCGCGGCGGCGGCGCACGAGCCGCATCGCGTCGCCTTCTTCGTGCACGAACTGGCGAGCGCCTTCCATTCGCTCTGGAACAAGGGCAAAGACTCGCCGCAATTACGGTTCGTTAATCAAACTGATCGAAAGTCGACCTTGGCGAGATTGGCGTTCGTGCACGCGGTGCGCAGCGTCCTTGCTTCCGGTCTGGCTGTCGCCGGAGTTGCGGCGCCGGAAGAGATGCGCTGACGGAAAAGGCTTTTCCGGCGGCGCGCACAAGGTCAGGTTGACCGCACAGAGTTCCCGGTTCTTCCATAGGAGGAAGCGGCTTGTGCTGGAATGGATCGTACCATGAGTGAGCCAGCTAGGAACCGTTTCGCGCTCGATCTCGAAGATCTCGAGCGCCAGCTGCGCGGAGCAGGGCAGGCGCCCCGCCCGGGGCAGCAGGCCGATCCGCTTGCGGAATTGACCCGCATCGTCGGGCAGGACGATCCGCTCAAGGATATCTTCGCAGAGCGACGCCAGCCGCCGCGGCCTGTCGCGCGCCAGGAGCCGAGCTTCGAGGTCGTGCCGCCGCAGCCTGCGCCGGCCGTTCCCGAGGTGGGCCAGCCGCCGGCCGAGATGCGCGGTGCGCTCGACGAGTTCGAGGCGCTGCTGCGCCGCACCGAGCCGCGCCGGGCGGAAGCCCCGGCGCCGGTGCAGCAGAGGCCTGTGCCCCAGCCCGAATTCGAGTCCGATTACGATCTGCCGGAGCCGCTGCCCTATAACCGCCCTGCCGCGATCCAGGGCGCTGCCCCGCCGCGCGACCTCGATGAAGGTGCGCAGCCGCATCACGCGCCGGCCGCCTATGCCGAACAGGCGCCTGCTTATGATTATGGCCACGCCCAGCAGGCGATGCCGGCGCCGGAATACGGCGAAGAGGATATGCCGGATCTGGAGCCGCGTCGTTCGCGCAAGGGGCTCTGGGCTGCTGCTGCCGTCATCGCCGTCGGTCTCGTCGGCGTCGGCGCGGCCTTCACCATGCGCGGAGGCTCTGCCACGAAGGACGGTCAGCCACCGATGATCTCGGCCGATGCCGAGCCGGTCAAGGTCGCTCCGGCCAATCCGGGCGGCGCGGAGATTCCGAACCAGAACAAGCAGATCTACGAGCGCAGCCCCGACACGCCGTCGGCTCCGACCAAGGTCGTGAACAACGAGGAGCAGCCGGTCGACGTCCAGCAGGCCGCTCGCTCGATGCCGCCGCGCGTCGCGACCGGCGGCGGCACGGCGCTTGCCGCCGCTCCGAGCGCGCCAGAGCGCAGCATCGTTCCGCCAGAGCCCGGCCTGACGCCGATGCCGCCGGTGCCCGGCCTCGGCGAGCCGCGCAAGGTCCGCACCGTCTCGATCCGCCCGGACGGCACGCCGGCGCAGAATCCCGTTGCCGTCGACGTCAACCAGCCGATCGCGACCGGCTCGGCGCCGACCCGCTCGCTGGCCAGCCAGGCGACGAACCCGGCGCAGCCTCGCCCGACGCAGCTTCCCCAGGCCGCTCCGAAGGCTGAGGCTCGCGCCACGACGCCGCCGGCCGCCACCACGCCCGCCGCGCCGACCCGTGTTGCCAGCGCCGCGCCTGCTCCGGCGGCCGCACCGTCGGCTCCTGCGGCGGCTGCCGTCCGCGCCGGCACCGGCGATTTCGTGGTGCAGCTCGGTGCGCCCGGCAGCGAAGCTGAGGCCCGCGCCACCTTCGCCGCCCTCCAGCGCAAATATCCGCAGCAGCTCGGCGGACAGTCGCCGATCGTCCGCAAGACGGAGCTCGCCGGCGGCAAGACCGTGTTCCGCCTCCGCGTCGGGCCTTATTCCCGCGAGGATGCGACCTCGATGTGCTCGGGGCTCCAGGCTGCCGGCGGGCAGTGCTTCATCGCCAAGAACTGATCTCCCGGCCATTGCAGGTCTGATCGAGCGGCGGTCCCTCGGGGCCGCCGTTTTCGCATTGTGGCTGGCGCATGGGCGCGCGAGATGCGGCCGGTTCCGCTGCCGCGCATCTGCCTGTAGCCTGCCGCGCGAATCGTGGGCGATATTGCCTGCGGACCCTGTGCCGTCCGAACGGCGCAAGACGTGAATTCGCTCCGGGCAAAGTACCCGGGCCAGCAGGAGGTAGCCCCATGGATCGCCGCAGTTTCGTCAAGGTCGCCGGTGCCGGCGCGGCCGGCAGTGCCGTTATCGCCGCACCCGCCATCGCGCAGTCGCAGCCGAAGATCAGCTGGCGCCTGACCTCGAGCTATCCGAAGAGCCTCGATACCCTCTACGGTATCTCGACCCATGTCGCGAAGCGCGTGGCCGAGGCGACCGACAACAATTTCCAGATCCAGGTCTTTGCGCCGGGCGAGATCGTGCCGGCGCTCCAGGCGCTCGATGCCGTGCAGAACGGCACCGTCGAATGCAGCCATACGCTGTCGAGCTTCTATATCGGCAAGGACCCGGCCTTCGCCTTCGAGACCTCGCTGCCCTTCGGCTTCAACACCCGCCAGCAGAATGCGTGGCTTTATCAGGGCGGCGGGCTGGAGCTCTGCCGCGCCTTCATGAAGACCTACAACATCCACACCATCCCCTCGGGCAATACCGGGGCGCAGATGGGCGGCTGGTTCCGCAAGGAGATCAAGTCGCTGGAGGACCTGAAGGGCCTGAAGTTCCGCATCGCCGGCCTCGGCGGGCGGATCATGGCGAGGCTCGGCGTCGTGCCGCAGACCATCGGCGGCGCCGACATCTATCCGGCGCTGGAGCGCGGCACGCTCGACGCCGTCGAGTTCTCCGGCCCTTACGATGACGAGAAGCTCGGCTTCGTGAAGGTCGCCAAGTACTATTATTATCCCGGTTTCTGGGAGGGGAACGCCAATGTCAGCTTCCTCGCCAACCAGGACAAGTGGAACGAGCTGCCGGCCTCCTACAAGGCGATCGTCGAGGCCGCCTGCGCCGAGGCCAACGCGCTCTGCGTGGCCAAGTACGACCACAACAACCCCGACGCGCTGATTCGCCTCGCCGGCACCGGCGCGGAACTGCGGCCCTTCCCGCAGGAGGTGATGGCGGCGGCGTTCAAGGAGGCTTTCGCGATGTATGGCGAACTCGCCGCCAGCAATGCGAACTTCAAGACGTTCTACGATTCCTTCCTGCCCTATTGGAAGAAGGAGCAGCTCTGGTTCCGCATCGCCGAGCTGCCCTTTGACGCGTTCAACGCGCAGAACTACCAGCAGGTGAAGTGATCGGCGTCATTGCGAGCGGAGCGAAGCAATCCAGGGCCGGCAGAGCTCCACGTCCCCCTGGATTGCTTCGTCGCTTCGCTCCTCGCAATGACGGCCGGCTTGACCGCGCCCGCGCCGCTTTCTAACCCCGTAGGATGACATCGCGCGCCTTCATCGCCGGCTGCCTCGGCACGAGCCTCACCGCTGACGAGCGGGCCTTCTTCCGCGATGCCCGGCCCTGGGGCTTTATCGTCTTCAAGCGCAACACGCAGTCGCCCGAGCAGGTCGCGGCGCTGACCGCCGAGATGCGCGAGACCATCGGCTGGCACGCGCCGATCCTGATCGACCAGGAGGGCGGGCGCGTCCAGCGCATGGGGCCGCCGAACTGGCCGAAATACCCATCGGCGCGCGCCTTCCTCGCGATCAATGATCCCATCCGCCAGCGCGAGATCGTCCGGCTCAACGCCCGCCTGATCGCGCATGACCTCAAGAGCGTCGGCATCGATGTCGACTGCCTGCCGGTGCTCGACGTGCCGGTTGCCGGCAGCCATGACGTGATCGGGGACCGCGCCTATGCCCATGATCCCGACCAGGTGGCGCGGCTCGGCCGGGCAGCGGCGGAAGGGCTGATCGCCGGCGGCGTGCTGCCGGTGGTCAAGCACATGCCCGGCCATGGCCGGGCGCGCGCCGACAGCCATCACGACCTGCCGATCGTCGATGCCTCGCTGGACGAACTCAGGGCGCATGATTTCAGGCCGTTCCGGCATCTCGCCGACATGCCGCTGGCGATGACCGCCCATCTCGTCTTCACCGCGCTCGATGCCAAGAACCCGGCGACGATCTCGCGAAAGATCGTGCGCGAGATCATGCGCGGCGAGCTCGGCTTCGACGGGCTGATCATGACCGACGACATCTCAATGAAGGCGCTCTCAGGCTCCTTCGAGGCGAAGTCGCGCGCCGCGATCCGGGCCGGCGTCGACGTCATCCTGCATTGCCACGGCATCATGGACGAGATGATCGCCGTCGCCGGGGCCGTGCCGGAGATGACCGGCTCGCGTGCACGTCGCGCTGCCGCCGCGCTCGGACGCATCCGGCACGAGCCGGAGCCGGTCGATCCGGAGGCCGCGCGCGCCGAAGTCGCGGCCGCGCTTGCGTTGAGCGCCTGAACGACCGAATCTGCGCCTTCGGGGGACGACAGGTGGGGCAGGGCCTTCGATGACGGCCGAATTGCCATTCGAGGAAGACCGCGCCGGGCGCGCCGGCGAGCCTTCGCTCGTCGTCGATGTCGACGGCTATGAAGGGCCGCTCGACCTGCTGCTCGATCTGGCACGCCGGCAGAAGGTCGACCTGCACCGTATCTCGATCCTGGCGCTGGCCGAGCAGTACCTGTCCTTCGTCGAGGAGGCGCGGGCGCTCAGGCTCGAACTCGCCGCCGATTATCTCGTGATGGCGGCCTGGCTCGCCTATCTCAAATCGCGCCTGCTGCTGCCCGAGCCGCCCAAGGGCGAGGAGCCGAGCGCCGCCGATCTCGCCACCGCGCTCGCCTTGCGCCTGCGCCGGTTGGAAGCGATCCGCGCCGCTGCCGACAAGCTCTCGGCGCGCGAGCGGCTGGGGCAGGACGTGTTCGCGCGCGGTGCACCCGAGGAGATCGTCGCTGGAGCCCGGCCGGTCTGGGAGGCCGAGCTTTACGATCTGCTCGCGGCCTATGCCCAGCAGCGGCAGAAGCGGGTGCAGGCTCATATCTCGGTCGGCCATCGCGTCGTCTGGTCGCTGGTCGAGGCGCGCGAGGCCTTGCAGCGGCTTGTAGGCGAGGCCGGCGACTGGACCGAGTTCGACGGCTACCTCGCGCAATATATGGCATCGCACGGCCTGCCGGCGCAGGAGATGCGGGCGACGGTCCGGGCCTCCGCGCTCTCGGCCATGCTGGAGATGGTGCGTGAAGGGGTGATCGACCTCCGGCAGGACGAAGCCTTCGCGCCGATCCGGGTACGCCGCCGCTCGGCCCGGCCGCAGGGGCTGCCCTTCGCCGCCAAGGATGCTTCATGACCGGCGCGGCGGCTGAATCCGACAATGCCGAAACCGATGGCGCCGCGGAGGCCTTTTCGCAGGCGCTGCGCGTCGTCGAGGCGCTTCTGTTTGCCTCGGCCGCGCCATTGACCGCCGACGCGCTCGGCCGCGCCATTCCCGCCGGCATCGCGATCGAGCAGGTGCTGGCCCGGCTTGCGGAGAATTATGCGCTACGCGGGGTCAATCTGCGGCAGGTGGCCGGCGGTTGGGCGTTCAGGACGGCGCCGGACCTCGGCTACCTGCTCGCGGCTGAAGCCGAGCCGCCGCGGCGCCTGTCGCGGGCCGCGCTCGAGGTGCTGTCGATCATCGCCTATCACCAGCCGGTGACGCGGGCCGAGATCGAGGAGATCCGCGGCGTCGCCACCGCCAAGGGCACGCTCGACATTCTGCTTGAAGCCGGTTGGGTACGTTTGCGGGGCCGGCGGCGCTCGCCAGGGCGGCCGATCACCTATGGCACGACGCCGGGCTTCCTCGACCATTTCGGACTCGATCGCATCGATGACCTGCCGGGATTGGAGGAGTTGAAGGGCGCGGGCTTCATCGAAGGGCGCCTGACGCGCGACCTGGCCGTGCCGGTGCCGGACGACGATCCGTCCCTGCGCGACGAAGAGGACCCGCTCGGCGACCTGTTTGGCCCGCTTGACGACGGCGAGGGTGGATCGCAGGGGTGAGGGGCGGTATTCAGCGGCCTGGCCGTCTTCCGCGCATCATCCCGGACAAGCCGCTTAGCGGCGCCGATCCGGGATCCATCATAGAGCGCTGCGCTTTACGATGGATCCCGGATCTGAGGTTTGCTTGCCTGGGATGACGGCTGGGCTGGTGGATGTGGAGCAAGGACTTGGCGCAGAGCGAGACCAAGGCAGGATGGCTCGGCTGGGGCCGGCGTGGCACGGCGGGCGCGGCGATCCCGATGGCGCTCGGCTTCGAGAACGTGACGCAGCGCTTCGGCTCGGTGACGGCGCTGTCGGACGTCTCGCTCTCGGTCAAACCCGGCGAAATCGTCGCGCTGCTCGGCCAGTCCGGCTGCGGCAAGACGACGCTGCTTCGGCTCGCCGCCGGGGTCGAGCGGCCAAGCGCGGGGCGCGTCCTGCTGGAAGGGCGCGACGTCTCGGCGCCTGATCGCTTCGTCGAGCCTGAGCATCGCGGCGTCGGTTTCGTCTTCCAGGATTACGCGCTGTTTCCGCATCTTTCCGTGCGCGACAATGTCCGCTTCGGCCTGCGCGACCAGGCGCCGGCGGCGGCCGATGCGACGGCCCTGCGGGCGCTGGCCCGGGTCGGGCTCGCCGAACTCGCCGATTCCTACCCGCATATGCTCTCCGGCGGCGAGCAGCAGCGCGTGGCCCTGGCCCGCGCGATCGCGCCGCGGCCGGGCGTTCTCCTCATGGATGAACCGTTCTCCAATCTCGACCGGCGCCTGCGCGACGTGGTGCGCGACGAGACTGCCGCGCTGCTGGAGGAGACCGGAGCGACCTCGATCATCGTCACGCACGACCCCGAGGATGCGATGCGCATCGCCGACCGGATCGTGCTGATGCGGGCGGGGCGGATCGTCCAGATCGGCACGGGGGAGGAGCTTTACCGGCAGCCCAACAGCCTCTTTGCCGCCCGATTTTTCTGCGACTTAACGGAGGTCGAGGGCCGGGTTTCGGACGGAGCGGTCGAGACGCCGCTCGGCCGCTTCGCGGCACCGGGGATTGCGGAGGGAGCGGCTGCGATTGCGTGCATCCGGCCGCATCGCGTCCGCATCGTGCCGAAGGGCTACTATCTGCGCGGGCGATTGACGGGCCGGCGCTTCCTCGGGGAAGCCGACCATCTGCAGGTGATGGTGGACGGCTTCGACAGGGCCTTGTCGGTGCGCGCGCCGCTCTCGGACGAGATCGCGGTGGGCGACGAGATCGGGGTCGAGATTCCGTCGGACGAAGTCCTTGTGTTTCCGGCCGCGGATCAATAGGTTCCGCCGCCGAACAAGCGACCGGGCAAGGATTTGGTTGGGGCCATTCCCCGGTTGACGCAATTTCGGAGGAGTTTCGCCATGGGTGGCGTGAGCATTTGGCACTGGATCGTCGTCGGCGTCATCGTGATGCTGCTGTTCGGACGCGGCAAGGTTTCCGAGCTGATGGGCGATGTCGCCAAGGGCATCAAATCGTTCAAGAAGGGCATGGCCGAGGATGACGAGCCGGCGGCGCCGACGGCCACGAACGTCGACCCCAAGGTGATCGACCAGACCAAGGCCGATAACGCCGCCGCCCAGGCCCAGGCCAAGGCCGAACACAAGGCCTGATGCCGCTGCCCCTTTGGGGCAGGCTTGAGAGGACGAGCCGTCGATGTTCGACATCGCCTGGAGCGAGATGGTGCTGATCGGCGCGGTGGCGCTGGTTGTCATCGGCCCGAAGGACCTGCCCAAGGCCCTGCGCACGGTCGGCCAGACGGTCGGCCGCATCCGGCGCATGGCCTCGGAATTCCAGGGGCAGTTCAACGAGGCGATGCGCGAGGCCGAGCTCGCGGACCTGAAGAAGCAGGTCGAGGATGTCGGCGGATCGGTGTCGAGTGCGCTGAACAACGATTTCAAGCCGATCGATACGCCAAGGGACTTCGATCCTGCCAAGCCTGAAGCGCCGAAGCCGGACGAGGCCGCGCTGAAGGAAGCCGAGGCGAAGCTCGCCTCGCTGCCGCCGCCCGAGCCGCTGCCGCCCGTCCAGATCGACGCGCCGAAGCCCGCCGAGAAGCCGAAGCGGGCGCGCAAGGCTGCGGCCGAGCCGGCTCCCGCGGCCGTCGAGGCGCCTGTTGCTGCGGTCGCCGTCGCCGAGCCCGCTCCGGCAAAGCTCATCCGCAAGCGCAGCACCAAGGCTGTCGAAGCTCCGGTTACCGTTGAAGCTCCGGCGCCTGTCATGGCTGCTCCGGCCAAGGCTCCAAAGGCCCCTGCCGTGCGCAAGCCCAAGGTTGCCGCTGCCCCGGCCGAACCCGCCAAGCCTGCCGCCCGCAAGCGCAAGACCGCCAAGGGCGAGGAGAGTTCCGCATGAGCGTCGCCAATCCTCGCGAGGGCGAGGACGAGATCGAGGCCTCGCGCGCGCCGCTCATCGAGCACCTGATCGAGCTGCGCTCGCGGCTGATCAAGTCGCTGATCGCCTTCCTGATCATGTTCTTCATCTGCTTCGGCTTCTCGACGCAGATCTACAACATCCTGGTGAAGCCCTATGTCTGGGCCGCCGGCAGCGCGGCCAATGCGCAATTGATCTATACCGGTCCGCTCGAGCTGCTCTTCACCCATATCAAGGTGGCGGCCTTCGGCGCCGGCTTCTTCGCCTTCCCGGTCATCGCGACGCAGATCTACAAGTTCGTGGCGCCCGGCCTCTACAAGAACGAGAAGGCGGCTTTCGCGCCCTATCTGGTCGCGACGCCGATATTCTTCACGCTCGGCGCGCTGCTGGTCTTCTTCTTCGCCATGCCGGTGCTGATGAAGTTCTCGCTCGGCATGCAGCAGGCGGCGACCGAGACCCAGGCCGGCATCGCCCTTCTGCCGAAGGTCAGCGAGTATCTCTCGCTGATCATGACGCTGATCTTCGCCTTCGGCATCGCCTTCCAGCTGCCGGTGATCCTGACCCTGCTCGGGCAGGCCGGCATCATCGATTCGCAATTCCTGAAGGACAAGCGCCGCTACGCCATCGTCTTCGTCTTCGTCGTGGCGGCGGTGCTGACCCCGCCGGATGTGATCTCGCAGCTCATGCTCGCGGTCCCGATGCTGCTGCTCTACGAACTCTCGATCTTCTCGGTGCGCCGGGTCGAGAAGAAGAGCGAGGCCGCGAAGGCCGAAGCGGACGCGGCGGAGTAGTTAGCATCAACCTCTCCCGTCATTCCGGGCGGAGCGAAGCGCAGACCCGGAATCCATCATGGGGCGCCATGCTCTACGATGGATTCCGGATCGGCGCCGCTTCGCGGCTCGTCCGGAATGAGAGGTAGGGGGATGTGGCTCTACATTATGGCGAGCGGTTGGAACGGGACGCTCTATGTCGGCGTCACGAACAGCTTGAGCCGCCGGATTGCTGAACATCGCGAGGGACGAGGCTCCGACTTCGTCAGCAGGTACGGGGTGATTCATCTCGTCTATGCGGAACGATATGAGCGTGCCGACGAGGCGATCGCGCAGGAAAAGCGCGTCAAGCACTGGCGACGCGAGCAGAAGATTGCTCTGATCCAAGCCGAGAATCCGAACTGGAAGGATCTCTCGGGTACGATTCATCTCGATTGACGGGAATCCACGCCTTACATGTAGGTGGTCATCCCGGCCGCAGCGAAGCGGAGCGCCGGGATCCATCGTAGAGCTCTGGAGCCTTACGATGGATCCCGGAGCTGTGCCGCCTGCGCGGCTTGTCCGGGATGACGATGTGGTTCTGGAGCTTTTTCGCTGCGAGGTTACCTGTTTCCTCGCGCGCGATCCCGGTCTAGAGCATCCATCGCTACATTCCGTAGCGATGGCATGGCCGGACGACGATGTACGACATCAGATGGATTCGCGAGAACGCCGCGGCGTTCGACAGGGGCTTGACGCGACGGGGCCTGGCGCCGCTGTCGTCCTCGCTGCTCGCACTCGACGATGTCCGCCGCTCGTCGATCGCCAAGGCGCAGGCCACGCAGGAGCGCCGCAACGCGCTCTCCAAGGAGATCGGCAAGGCGATGGGTGCGAAGGATGTCGCGCTCGCAGACAGCCTGAAGGCCGAGGTCGCGGCGCTCAAGGAGCAGCAGCCGGCGCTGGAGGCCGAGGAAAAGGCCGCCAAGGACGCGCTCGACGAGAAGCTCGCCGCGATCCCGAACATCCCCTTCGACGATGTGCCGGATGGCGCCGACGAGCACGGCAATGTCGTGCTGCATGTCCATGGCGTGAAGCCGGAGGAGCGCGGGCTGCTCAAGGGCGTCAACGATCCCAAGCAGCATTTCGAGCTGGGCGAGGTGCTCGGCCAGATGGATTTCGAGAAGGCGGCCAAGCTCTCCGGCTCGCGCTTCGTCGTGCTGCAAAGTGGGATCGCGCGGCTGTCGCGGGCGATCGGGCAGTTCATGCTCGATACGCACACGGAAGAGCACGGCTACACCGAGGTTAATCCGCCGCTGCTCGTGCGCGACGATGCGATGTTCGGCACGGCGCAATTGCCGAAGTTCCGCGAGGATCAGTTCCGTGCCGGCGAGGAGCATTGGCTGATCCCGACCGCCGAGGTGCCGCTCACCAATCTCGCAAGGGAATCAATCCTCTCCGAGGAGGAGCTGCCGCTTCGATTCACCGCCCTCACGCCCTGCTTCCGCTCGGAGGCGGGCTCGGCCGGCCGCGACACGCGCGGCATGCTGCGCCAGCATCAGTTCGAGAAGGTCGAGCTCGTCTCGATCACGGCGCCGGAGAAGTCGCGCGAGGAGCACGAGCGGATGCTTGCCTGCGCCGAGGCCGTGCTGAAGAAGCTCGACCTGCATTATCGCGTGATGACGCTGTGCACCGGCGACATGGGCTTCGCCTCGCAGAAGACCTGGGACATCGAGGCCTGGCTGCCCGGCCAAAAGACCTATCGCGAGATTTCGTCCTGCTCGGTCTGCGGCGATTTCCAGGCGCGGCGCATGAACGCCCGCTACAAGACGAAGGACGGCAAGGGGCCGTTCTTCGTGCACACGCTCAACGGCTCGGGCACGGCGGTCGGCCGCGCGCTGATCGCGGTGATGGAGACCTACCAGAACGCCGACGGCTCGATCACCGTCCCGGACGCGCTGGTGCCTTACATGCGTGGCGTGACGCGGATCGAGAAGGCGGCCTGAGATGCGCATCCTCGTCACCAATGATGACGGCATCCACGCCGAGGGCCTGGCCGTGCTGGAGCGCATCGCGCGCCAGCTCTCGGACGATGTCTGGGTCGTGGCGCCCGAAACCGACCAGTCGGGCGTGGCGCATTCGCTGTCGCTGTCCAATCCGCTGCGGCTGCGGCAGATCGACGAGAAGCGCTTCGCGGTCCAGGGCACGCCGACCGATTGCGTGATCATGGCGGTGCGCGCCGTCATGGCCAAGGCGCGGCCCGATCTCGTGCTCTCCGGGGTCAATCGCGGCTCCAACGTCGCCGAGGACGTGACCTATTCCGGTACGATCGCCGCGGCAATGGAAGGCACGCTGCTCGGCGTGCCCTCGATCGCGGTGAGCCAGGCCTATATGCCCGGCAATCGCGATTCGATCCGCTGGGACTGCGCCGAGAGTCATGCGCCGGGCATCATCCGCCGTTTGCTGGAGGAGGGCATTCCGGAGGGCGTGCTGTTCAACCTCAACTTCCCCAATGCCGGGCCGGACGAGGTCGAGGGCGTCGCCGTGACCGTGCAGGGGCGGCGCGACCAGGAGATCGTGCAGCTCGAACCACGCAAGGATGGCCGGGGCAATCCCTATTACTGGATCGCCTTCCAGCGCAGCGGCAAGGAGCCGGCCAACGGCACCGACCTGAAGGCGCTGGCGGAAAAGCGCATCTCGATCACGCCGCTGGAGCTCGACCTGACGCATGAGCCGACGCTGACGCGCTTCGCGCAGCTGTTCGCCTGAGCGGGAAGCGGGGAGGGGCATGAGCGAGGACGCGCCGGCTAGCGAAGGCGAGCGCACAGTCGCCTTCCTGCTTTCGCTCCGCGCGCGCGGCGTGCGCGATCTTGCGCTGCTGCGCGCGATGGAGCGGGTGCCGCGCGACCGCTTCGCGCCGGCCCGCTTCGCCGATCTCGCCCGCCAGGACGTCTCGGTGCCGCTGCCCTGCGGTCAGACGATGACGGCGCCATATACGGTCGCCAACCTGCTCGTGGCGCTCGACCTGCAGCCGGGTGCGCGCGTGCTCGAGGTCGGAACCGGCTCAGGCTACGTCTCGGCGCTGCTCGCGGCGATGGGCGCCGAGGTCGTCTCGCTGGAGCGCTATCGCTCGCTGGCGCTGGCAGCGCATGAGCGCGTCTCCGACAGCGGTTTCGGCAGAGTCGTCGACCTGCGCCATGCCGATGGGTTCCAGCCTGACCGGACGCTCGGGCGCTTCGACCGCATCCTCGTCAACGGCGTCACCCAGGCCGTGCCGGAGGCGCTGCTCGCGCGGCTCTCGCCCGGCGGGCGCCTCGTCGGGGCGTTGCGTGTCGAGGGCGCGGCGCGGCGGGTGGTGGTCACGCATCTCGAAGACGGGCAGTTCGATCATGCGACAGGACCGACCTTGCGGCTGCCGCCGCTGATTCCGGGGCGATCACGCGCCTTGTGAGGCCGTACGGCGAAGCATCATCGCCACGAGATCCAGGATTGGGCTCGCCTATCGGCGATGCAGGATTCGGATTCGATTATGCCATCGCCCGTCAGGCTAAGCCCGCTCCGGGCGAAGAGGCCGATGAAGCGCTCGCGACGATCTCGCAGACGATCGGCTCTTACCAGGTTTCTGAGGGCGTTTACGCGAAATTAAGCTCAACGGGACTTTAATCGCCCTCATCGAGTTGCGTCGTTCGCGAGTACTCAGTTCATGCGTAGCCAAGCCGGATCGATCAATCCCTGTGCTCTTCGTCGCCTGTCGACGGTGTGCCTGTTCGCTCTCAGCGTCAGCGCCTGCTCGTCGGATGCGATGCGTTTCACCGAGACGCCTTTCGAGAGCCCCTTCAAATCCGCCCAGGCTCCGGCCCCTGTCCGCGATCCGGTCACGACCGGTTCGATCGGGCAGGTTTCGAGCGCGCCGCTGCAGCCGGTGGCTTCCGCTCCGCTCGTCCGGTCGCAGCCCCTGCCGGCTCCGCAGACGTCTGTCGCGCTGAGCACGCCGCCGCGGCAGCCTGTGTCGGGCAGTTCCGCGGGCTGGTCGGCTCAGGGTGGCACTCCGGTCGTGCTGGCTCAGGGCGAGACGCTTGATACGATCTCGTCGCGCTATGGCGTGCCGCGCGCCGCCATCATGTCGGCGAACGGGCTGAGCAGCGCGAATGTGGCTCCGGGTACGCGGATCACCATTCCCGTCTACAACGCCGCTGCCGCTTCCGCTCCGGCTGCTCCCGCGGCAGCCCCGGCTCCGGCCCGTCAGGTCGCCCAGGCGCCGGTCGAGACACAGCGCTTCGTCGCCGGCCCGTCCGCTGCTCCGCGTGCCACGCCGCCGGCGGCCGTCGATCCGAAGGCGCAGGCCAAGGCTGCTGCCGAGGCGAAGGCTTCCGCCGCCGCCGAAGCCAAGGCGAAGGCCGCGGCCGACGCCCAGGCCATGAAGGAATCCCGCGCCCGCTTCGCCGCCGAGGCCAAGGCCAAGGCGGAGGCCCGCAAGACCGCCGCGCTGCCGACACCCGCTGCCAAGCCTGCAGCCGCTGCGCCGGTCGCAGCTGTGAAGCCGGCTCCCGAGCCGAAGCCAGCGAAAACCGCGGCGCCCGCCGCTCAGCCGGCGAAGCCGGTCGTCGTCGCGAGCGCTCCGGCTGCCGAGCCGAAGCCGACCGCTATCCCGAAGGCCGATCCCACGCCGGAGCCGAAGACGACCGCCAGCATTCCGAAGCAGGAAGAAGAGGCGGCTTCGTCGGCCGACAAGGCGGATTTCCGCTGGCCGGCCCGCGGCCGCGTGATCTCCGGCTATAGCGGCAAGGGCGGCAACGAGGGCATCAATATCGCGGTGCCGGAAGGTACGCCGATCAAGGCGGCCGAGGGCGGCACCGTCGCCTATGCCGGCAGCGAGCTGAAGGGCTACGGCAATCTCGTCCTGATCCGCCACCCGAACGGCTACGTCTCGGCCTATGCCCATAATGGCGAGCTCAAGGTGAAGCGCGGCGATACGGTCAAGCGCGGCCAGGTCGTCGCCAGCTCCGGCCAGACCGGCAACGTCTCCTCGCCGCAGCTGCATTTCGAGCTGCGCAAGGGTTCGGCGCCGGTCGATCCGACGCCCTATCTCAACAACTGATCGCGGAGCCGCGGACAAGGTTTCCAGCCTTCGATCGGTTCCGCGAGACCCTCCCGATCGAAAAGAACGGGGCGGCCCCAGAAAAAGGGCCGCCCCGTTTTCTTGGGCCCGACGCCGTCATTCCGGGCTCGCCGCTGACGCGGCGCCCCGGAACGACGGGCCTCTCAGCCCTCCAGCTTCTTCCCAAGCCGGCCGGCCAGGTCCTGGATGTATTGCCAGGCGGTGCGGCCGGAGCGGGAGCCGCGTGTCGTCGCCCATTCCAGCGCGTCGCGGCGCAATTCGTCCGGCGTCACATTCAGCCCGAAATGGCCGGCATAGCCGTTGATCATCTCCAGGTACTCGTCCTGGCTGCACTTATGGAAGCCGAGCCAGAGGCCGAAGCGATCCGAGAGCGAAACCTTCTCCTCGATCGCCTCGCCTGGATTGATCGAGGTCGAGCGCTCGTTGTCCATCATGTCCCGCGGCAGCAGGTGGCGGCGATTCGAGGTGGCATAGAACACGACATTGTCCGGGCGGCCCTCGACGCCGCCGTCGAGCACCGCCTTCAGCGATTTGTAGGAGGTGTCGTCGCTGTCGAAGGACAGATCGTCGCAGAAGACGATGGCCCGGTGCGGATCGTTGCGCAGCAGGCTCATCAGTGCCGGCAGGCTCTCGATGTCCTCGCGATGGATCTCGATCAGCTTGAGCGGCAGGGCGCCCTTGGCGAGGCGCAGGTTGGTGTCGGCATGGACCGCCTTGACCAGCGAGGACTTTCCCATGCCGCGCGCGCCCCAGAGCAGCACGTTATTGGCCGGCAGGCCCTTGGCGAAGCGCTCGGTATTCTCGGCCAGCGTGTCGCGGACGCGGTCGACGCCGCGCAGAAGCGAGAGCGCGACGCGGTTCACCTTCGGCACCGGCACGAGCTCCGAACCCGTAGCCTGCCAGACGAAAGCGTCTGCGGCCTTGAGATCGGCCGCCTTGCGGCGGGGCGGGGCGATGCGCTCCAGCGCGTCGGCGATACGCAGCAGCGTGGCCAATGTCTGGTCGGGAGCGGTCTCGGTCGTGGTCATGGCGGCGGGGCCTTCGTTCGTTCCGTCGAGCCGTACCGTACCGTCCGGTACGGTTCATGGCGCTAGCTAAACCACGCCGGGGATCGTGCGCAAGGGGCATTGCGCGAATGGCGGCCAGCCCATAGGTGAGGAGCGCGCGCGGGAGACCGGGCGCGTCCGATTGATTTCACGGCGTTGCTGGCTATAGTCCGCGCGATTTTGCGGCCGGGCGATGGTTTTGGCCTGACGCCTTTCCACCCAGAGATTCGCGGTCGGCGGCGTGCCGCCGCCGTACCAGAGGAGCGTACTCGTGATCACCCCCGCTTTCGCCCAGGCCACGGGAGCCGGTGGCGGCGCCGACATGCTGATCCAGCTTGTGCCGTTCCTGCTGATCTTCGTCATCATGTGGTTCCTGATCATCCGGCCGCAGCAGCGCCGGGCCAAGACCCATCAGGAGATGATCAAGAACGTGCGCCGCGGCGATACCATCGTCACCTCGGGCGGCCTGATCGCGAAGGTCTCGAAGGTCGTCGACGATGGCGAACTGGAAGCCGAGATCGCCGACGGCGTGCGCGTGCGCATCGTGCGCGGCATGATCCAGGACGTCCGCTCCAAGAGCGAGCCGGTCAAGAACTGAGAATGCGGCGGCCCGGGCTCCCGCCGAGGTGGTCCGGGCACGATAACAAGGCTGTTCACGCAGATGCTTCGTCTCCAGGCCCGCAAGGTCATTCTCGTCCTGCTCGTGCTGTTCATCGGCTGCGGGCTCGCCGTGCCGAACCTCTTGTCGCCTGAGACGCGCAAGGCCATCGAAACCAACGCGCCATCCTGGATTCCGCGGGCCTTCCTGCCGATCCATGCGGTGGTGCTCGGCCTCGATCTGCAAGGCGGCTCGCATGTCCTGCTCGAGATCGACCGGGCCGAGCTGGTGCGCAGCCAGGTGGTCCAGCTGCGTGACGACGTGCGCCGCATTCTGCGCGACGAGCGCGCCGCGCCCCAGGGCGGCATCCAGACCCTGCCGCGCGGCGTGCAGGTCCGGGTTCCCGATGCTGCCGAGCGCGCGCGCGTGCTCCCGAAACTGCGCGAGCTCTCCCAGCCGATCGGCACGCTCGGCGCCTTCGGGCCGTCCGGCAACCAATCGATCGCCATTGCCGAACAGCCGGACGGGTTGATCCAGCTCACGGTCACCGAAGCCGGCTCCAACGAGCGAATCCGCCGCGCCGTCGAGCAGGCCATGGAAGTGCTGCGCCGCCGCGTCGACGCGTTGGGCACCACCGAGCCGAACATTCAGCGCCAAGGCCTCGACCGCATCCTGGTGCAGGTGCCGGGCTTGCAGGATCCGCAGCGCCTGAAGCAGATCCTCGGCGATACCGCCAAGCTTGAATTCCGCCTCGTCGGCGACGCCAACAGCGCCGATGTCGACATGCTGCCCTCGCAGGACGCCGGCGGCCAGCAGGTGCCCGTTCTGCGCCAGCCCGTCGTCGACGGCGCGGACCTGATCGATGCGCAGCCGGCGTTCGATTCGCGCTCGGGACAGCCGATCGTGAACTTCCGCTTCAACATCCGCGGCGCCCAGCGCTTCGGCCAGATCACCACCGAGAATCTCGGCCGACCGCTGGCGATCGTGCTCGACAACAAGGTGATCTCGTCGCCGGTCATCCAGTCGCCGATCACGGGCGGCTCCGGCCAGATTTCCGGCAATTTCACCGTCGAGCAGGTCAACAACCTGTCGATCCTGCTGCGCGCCGGCGCGCTGCCCGCCAAGATGACGATCGTGGAAGAACGCACCGTCGGCCCAGGCCTCGGTGCCGACTCGATCCATGCCGGCAAGATGGCGACCCTGATCGCGACCGTGCTGGTGGTGATCTACATGCTCGCGACCTATGGCGTCTTCGGCATGATCGCGAGCGTCGCGCTGCTCGTGCATGTCGGCCTGATCTTCGGCCTGATGTCCTTCCTCGGCGCCACGATGACACTTCCCGGCATCGCCGGCATCGTGCTGACCATCGGCACCGCGGTCGATTCGAACGTGCTGATCTACGAGCGCATGCGCGAGGAGGAGCATCAGGGCCGCAGCCTCGTCTCGGCGCTCGAAGCCGGCTTCCAGCGCGCCTTCGCCACGATCATCGACTCCAACGTCACCATGCTGATCGCGGCGGTGGCGCTGTTCTCGCTCGGCTCCGGCCCGGTGCGCGGCTTCGCGGTCGTGTTCATCCTGGGCATCCTCACCACTGTCATCACGGCGGTGACGCTGACCCGGATGCTGATCGCGATCTGGTATCGCTGGGCCAAGCCCAAGCATCTTCCATTCTGACGCTGCCAACCCCTCAGGAGATTGGCCATGCGCATGCGCCTGCTTCGTATCGTTCCCGACAACACCAAGTTCAAATTCGTCTGGTTCCGCCGCTTCAGCTATCCGCTGTCGGCCGCCTATTCGATCCTCGTCCTCGCGCTCTTCCTGACGGTCGGCCTGAATTTCGGCATCGACTTCAAGGGCGGCACCCTGATCGAAATGCAGACGAAGGGGCAGGCCGTCGATATCGGCCAGATCCGCCACACCGCCAACGGGCTCGGCTTCGGCGAGGCCGAGGTGCAGGAGTTCGGCTCCGGCGGCGAGGTCTCGATGCGCTTCGGCATGCAGCCGGGCGGCGAGACGGCGCAGCAGGCGGTCGTCGTCAAGGCGCGCGAGGCCTTCGCCTCCAGCTATGATTTCCGCCGCGTCGAGACGGTCGGCCCGCGCGTGTCCGGCGAGCTGGTGCAGGCCGGCACGCTCGGCGTCGTGCTCGCGATCGTCGGCGTGCTGATCTATCTCTGGTTCCGCTTCGAGATGCCGCTGGCGATCGGCGCGATCCTCGGCACGCTGCACGACATCGTGCTGAC
>JBDHTM010000054.1:0-27232 GCA_039808685.1 Allobosea sp.
CGAGCCGCGTCACGATCGAGATGCCGGGCTCGCAGCGCAAGCTGCTGCAGGCGCTGAAGGCGACCGGCAAGCCGCTCGTCGTCCTGCTGATGAACGGCCGCCCGCTCGCGATCGGCTGGGAAAAGGACAATGCCGACGCGCTGCTGGAGACCTGGTATGCCGGCACCGAGGGCGGCAACGCCATCGCCGACATCCTGTTCGGCGACCACAACCCCTCCGCCAAGCTGCCGATCAGCTTCCCGCGCTCGGCTGGCCAGATTCCGACCTATTACAACGCGCTGCGGATCGGACGCCCCTTCACGCCAGGCAAGCCGGGCAACTACACTTCGCAATATTTCGAGGAGGAGCAGGGCGCGCTCTATCCATTCGGCTTCGGCCTGAGCTTCAGCCAGTTCACCCTGACCGATCTCAAGCTCTCGGCCAGCCAGATCCAGCGCGGCGAGACGCTGACAGCCGAGGCGACGCTGACCAATACCGGCAGCTTCGCAGGAGCGAATGTCGTGCAGCTCTACATCGCAGACCCCTATGCCTCGATCGCGCGGCCGGTGAAGGAGCTGAAAGGCTTCCAGAAGGTAACGCTGAAGCCCGGCGAAGCCAGAGTCGTGCGCTTCGAGATCGGCCCGGACCAGCTCAAATTCGTCAATGGCGAGCTGAAAGAGGTGGTCGAAAGCGGCCAGTTCGACGTCCAGATCGGGCTGGATTCGCGGGATGTGCTGGAGCGGTCGTTCGTGGTGGTGTGAAGAGAGGTCTCGCCACCTCTCCGGATAGCGGTTGCCATCCGGTCAAACGCGATCGCGCCAAAAGCACCGGGCAGCTAGCCGCTCCCGGTTTCCGAGCGCCCCTTACGAGCGCGAGAGGCGACGATGTTTTCCCATCCGCGACCGGCGAGGCTAGATCCTATCGATATGAGACATAACAAGAGCAAGACGCCACAGCAGGATGGAAGCGTTTCCTTCCGATGCCCCGACACCACATTCCCAAAAAAGATGAGTCGATGCACGCCTTCCTCATGGAATGATTGTTCGAGATGTTTTATCGCTGCCCTGACGTGAGAGCTGTGCGGGTTTGAAGTCGATGTCTTCCAAGATTATACCTGTGATCATGTGTGGCGGCGCTGGAACCCGGCTCTGGCCCGTCTCTCGCGACACGATGCCGAAACAGTTCATTCCGCTGTTCGGCCAGGACTCGACCTTCCAGCGGGTGGTGAAGCTCTTGTCGAACGACAAGGTCTTTGGGCCCGCGATCGTCATCACCAATGTGGAGTATCGCTTCACGGTCCAGGAGCAGCTCCAGGCCTGTGGCGTGACGGCGCAGATCGTGCTCGAACCCGTGCGGCGGGATTCGGCAGCTGCGGTAGCAGCGGCAACCGAACTCGCGCTTGCGCGAGACCCCGAGGCCATCGTGGGCGTCTTCGCCGCCGATCATGTCGTTCAGGACGGCGATCTTTTCGTCGAAACCTGCCGTCAGGCCGGAACGGTGGCCGAGCAGGGACGCATCGTCACGATCGGCATTCCTCCCACGTCTCCGGCCACCGGCTACGGATATATCCAGCCCGGTGACGATCTGGAGGGCGGAGCCCGCCGCATCGCCGCCTTCGTCGAGAAGCCCGACGCCAAGCGCGCCGCACAATATCTGCTGGACGGCTATCTCTGGAATTCCGGCAACTTCATTTTCAAAGCGACCACGATGAGAGCCGAGCTCGAGACCTTCGAGCCGGATGCCCTGACCCCGGTTTCCGAGGCCATCGCCGGAGCCGCGACCGATCTCGATTTCCTGCTGCTCGACTCCGCGGCCTTCGGTCAGGCCAAGACCATCTCGATCGACTATGCGGTGATGGAACGCACGCAGAAAGCGGCCGTCGTTTCCGGCAATTTCGGCTGGTCGGATGTCGGAGGCTGGGCGGCGGTCTGGGATCTTTCTCCGAAGGATGCGGACGGTAACGTCGTCGAGGGACGTGGCTACGTGTTGAACGGCGCGAACAACCTCATCCGCTCCGATGATGCGTTGGTGGCTGTGATCGGCCTCGACGATGTCGCAGTGATTTCGACCCGAGACGCGGTCCTCGTTGCCCCGAAGGCGAAGGCCGACAAGGTCAAGGAGATGGTCGCGCTGATCACCGCCCATGGCGAGTCGGAAGCCGGAGCTCATCGCGAGATCCAGCGCCCCTGGGGGAAATATCTCTCGGTCGATATGGGCGCGCGTTATCAGGTCAAGCGGATCACCGTGAAGCCCGGCGGCGTTCTTTCTCTGCAGAAGCACTATCATCGCGCCGAACACTGGGTCGTGGTGCGCGGCACCGCCGAGGTCACGCGCAACGACGAGACCATCGTCGTGCATGAAACGGAATCGATCTACCTGCCGATCGGCTGCGTTCACCGGATGGCCAACCCCGGCAAGATCCCGCTCGAGCTGATCGAGGTCCAGGTCGGCTCCTACCTCGGCGAGGACGATATCGTTCGTCTCGAAGACATCTACAAGCGCGTGTGAGGTAAAAGCTGGCTCGGGCCGTTGCGCGCTCTGATGGCCGTAGAGCATCCGGGGCTATGCGACGGAGTTTGTCCTCGGGCGAGGCTCCGAGACGCCGAATCGCCAAGCAGTCCCGCGCCCGTCCGGCGCTTGCTTCCGGGGATCTCGACGTGATGCCGGATTATGAAGCCTTCACCCCGTCGAACGGGGACCGGTGATCGAATAGCCCCAAATCGCTGGCCCCGCGGGCTTCCGTGGGGCCAGCATCGCAACGGCTCAGCCTTGCGTCGGCTTCCAGCCTGCCGCGGGGATGGTGTTGACCATCCAGGGCACGCCGAACTTGTCGACGAGCGAGCCGAAGCCGGGCGACCAGAAGGTCTCTCCGAACGGCATCACGGCCCGTCCGCCGGCGGATAGCTGATCGAACCAGCGCTGGCCCTCAGCCTTGTCGCCGGTGTGCAAGGTGACGTCGAAACCGTTCTTCGGCTTGTCCACGTTCGGGGCCCAGGCAGTATCCATGTCGGCGCCCATCAGAGCCTGATCGCCGACCTCCAGCCAGCAATGCATCAGCCAGCTCTTGTATTTCTCGTCGGTGATCGGCATGCCGGGCGGCGCGTCGCCATAGGGCATGGCGGCAGTGATCTTGCCGCCCAGGACCTCGGCGTAGAATTCGAACGCCGCCCTGCACTCCCCCCGGAAACTCAAGCTGGTCACGATCTTCATGGTCGTCTCCCTTACTAACGGGCTTCGGCACCCTTCCGACGAGGCCGGGGAGCGTGGCAGCTCCCGGCTAGATTGATATCAAGGCTTTTCTCCCGCGCGTGTCAGCAGGACGAATGCCGCTCCAGCCGGACCGATATTCGAAGCCGCCGCGCATCTTCGACCCGGGATGTGGCGCAACAGCGACCGACCCTCCTTGCGCCCGGCCTTCGGCGAACGTACCAGCGTTTCCTCTTGCTCAACTGCCTACCGGCAGGTAGGTAAATAGGTAACGTCCTGTCGGCGGGCCAACCGCCGGCACATCCGAGGGAGCCCAGCACGCATGCCGGTCATCGAAAGCAGGGTTGCCGCGGGGGCCGAGCAGCAGCAGAAGCGGGCGGCCTATGGCGCGTTGATCCAGACCCTACGCGAGCGCCATGCGCGCGTCCTCGCCGGTGGCGGCGAGAAGCTCAGGGCGCGCCATCGCGAGCGCGGCAAGATCCCGGTGCGCGAGCGCATCGACCTGCTGGTCGACCCGCTCTCGCCCTTCCTCGAGCTCTCCCCGCTCGCGGCCTGGGAGCTCTACGGCAACGAGGTGCCGGGGGCCGGCATCGTCACCGGCATCGGCGTCGTCGCGGGCACGCCCTGCATGATCATCGCCAATGACGCGACGGTGAAGGGCGGCTCCTTCTTCCACGAGACGGTCAAGAAGCACCTGCGGGCGCAGGAGATCGCCTTCGAGAACCGGCTCCCTTGCGTCTATCTCGTCGATTGCGGCGGCGCCTTCCTGCCGGAGCAGGACCGCGTCTTTCCCGACCGCGACCATTTCGGCGGTGCCTTCTTGCAGCAATGCCGGATGTCGGCGGCCGGCCTGCCGCAGATCTCGGCAGTGTTCGGCGGCTGCACGGCAGGCGGCGCCTATATCCCCGCGCTGTCCGACGAGGTCGTGATGGTGCGCGGCACCGGCCGCATTCATCTCGGCGGCCCGCCGATCGTGAAGGCCGCGATCAACGAGATCGTCGATGGCGAGACGCTGGGTGGCGCCGGGATGCATACGCAGGTCTCCGGCGTCAGCGATTATCTCGCCGAGGACGAGTTCGAAGCGATCGCCAAGGTCCGCGACATCGTCGGGGCGCTGAACTGGCCGGCGCCTTCGCGCATCCCGGCGCGCCGGGTCACGGCGCCGCTCTACGATCCCGCCGAGATCGAGGCGATCGTCGGCACCGACCTGAAGCAGCCCTTCGACGTGCGCGAGGTCATCGCCCGCATGGTCGACGGCAGCGTCTTCGACGCCTTCAAGCCGGATTTCGGCGCGACGCTGGTGACGGGCTTCGCCCATATCCACGGCCAGCCGGTCGGCATCATCGCCAATAACGGCGTGCTGTTCTCCGACAGCGCGCTCAAGGGCGCGCATTTCATCGAGCTTTGCGACCAGCGCCGGATCCCGCTGCTATTCCTGCAGAACATCACCGGCTTCATGGTCGGGACGGAGGCCGAGCGCGGCGGCATCGCCAAGCATTCGGCCAAGCTGGTCTATGCCGTCTCGAATGCGCGCGTGCCGCGTTACACCGTCATCATCGGCGGTTCCTATGGCGCCGGCAATTACGGCATGTGCGGCCGAGGCTTCCAGCCGCGCTTCCTCTTCGCCTGGCCGAATGCGCGCATCGCGACGATGTCGCCGGACGTCGCTGCGACCGTCGTGACCGAACTGCGCCGATCAAGCCTGACGCGCGGCAATGCCGACGAGAGCGAGATCGAGAAGATCGACCGCGAGACGCGCCGCCAGTTCGAGGAGCAGAGCTCGCCCTATTACGCCACCGCCCGGCTCTGGGACGACGGCATCATCGAGCCGGCCCAGACCCGCGACGTCATCGGCCTGTGCCTTTCGCTCGCGGCGCGCGAGATCGACCTGCCCGGGCATCGTCCCGTCTACCGGATGTAATCCCGATGATCGGCTCTCTCCTCGTTGCCAATCGCGGCGAAATCGCCGTGCGGATCATGCGGACCTGCCGGCGCCTCGGCATCCGCACCATCGCCGTCTTCTCCGATGCCGACCGCGATGCGCAGCATGTCGCCTTCGCCGACGAGGCCGTCCGCATCGGCCCCGCCGCCGCGCGCGACAGCTATCTGCGGGCGGACGCGATCATGGAGGCCGCCGCACGCAGCGGCACTGATGCGATCCATCCCGGCTACGGCTTCCTTTCCGAGAAGCCGGACCTGCCGCTGCTCTGCCGGCAAGCGGGGCGCATCTTCGTCGGCCCCTCCGCCGAATGCATCGTCGCGATGGGTCCCAAGATCGGCTCGAAGCTGATCGCCGAGAAGGCCGGCGTGCCGAGCGTGCCCGGCTATGCCGGCGAGGACCAGTCGAATGCGACGCTGGCCGATGCGGCGGCGCGGATCGGCTATCCCGTGATGATCAAGGCCTCGGCCGGCGGCGGCGGCAAGGGCATGCGTCGCGTCTTCTCGGCGCAGGAGCCGGTGCCGGCGATCGAGATGGCGCGGGCCGAGGCGCAGGCCGCCTTCGGCGATCCCGCGCTATTGATCGAGAAGCTGGTGATGCGCCCGCGCCATCTCGAAGTGCAGGTGGCCGGCGACAAGCACGGCAATGTCGTGCATCTCTTCGAGCGCGACTGCTCGGTACAGCGCAACAACCAGAAGGTGCTGGAAGAGGCGCCCGCCCCCAATCTGGCGCCTGCAATCCGGACGAAGCTTCTGGAGCGCGGCGTCGCGCTGGCAAAGGCCATCGGCTACGACAATCTCGGCACCGTCGAATTCATCCTGGAGGACGGCTTCGACGAGCCGTGGTTCCTGGAGATGAACACGCGCCTTCAGGTCGAGCATCCGGTCACCGAAGCGATCACGGGCTACGACCTCGTCGAATGGCAGATCCGGATCGCCGCCGGCGAAAGGCTGCCGGCCTTGCAGCCCGAAATCCGCGAGCACGGACATGCGATCGAGGCACGCATCACCGCCGAACGCGCCGACCAGGGTTTCCGGCCCGATACCGGCCGGATCGAGGGCTATGCCGAGCCGGCTTCGATGCGCGTCGACAGCGGCGTGCGGGCAGGTTCCGAGGTCACGCTGTTCTACGACTCGCTCCTGGCCAAGGCGATCGCGGCCGGACCGGACCGCGCCACGGCCTGCGCGAGGCTGGCGGCGGGCTTGCGCGATTTCGCCATCCTCGGCCCCGTGACCACCTTGCCCTTCCTGATCGATGCGGTCGAGCATCCGCTCTTCACTCAAGGCAAGGCGACGACGCGCTTCATCGAGGAAGCCTTTCCCGATGGCTGGACCGCGAAGCGGCCACGGCAGCGGCTGGCGCGCGCCGTCGCGGCCCTGCTCTGGCTGGAGCAGCAGAAGGCGACGCGGCCGAATGTCGATGCCTGGAATGCGCTTGCTGGCTTCCGCCTGCTGGCACTGGCCGGCGGCGTGGCGACGAGCCGCCTGATCGCGGAGGAAGAGAATGGCGCAACCAAGCTGGAGGTCCGGCTGTTGCCGGATGGCCGGCGGATCGTCCTCGATTCGGAGGGCGAGATCGAACTGGCTTTGCGCGTGACTGCCGAGAGCTTCGAACTCGCCTGCGAGGATCGCATCCTGCGCGGCAGCCATGTCGCCAGCGGCGGACGTGTCCGGCTGACGCTGGACGGCGAGAGCTTCGATCTCGGCATCGGCAGCGAGGCACGGCCAGCGGCAGCGGCGGCTGGTGGCTGGGGACCCGGCTCCGGCGGGGTCCTGGCCCCGATGCCGGGCGTGGTCGCCGAGCTCCGCGTCGCTCCGGGCGATGTCGTAGAGGCCGGGCAGGTCGTCGTCGTGCTTGAGTCGATGAAGCTGTTCACCTCGCTCTCGGCCGGGATTGGCGGCGTGGTCGCCGATATCGCTTGCCAACCGGGCGGCACGGTCCAGGCCGGCAAGAGGCTCGTGCTGATCGAACAGGCGGCCTCCTGACAGGCCGCATGCTCCTGGCGCAGGCCCGCCAGCCCATCAATCCATCTCGACCACTTGCGACCGTTGCCGGATGAACGATCCGGCGCTCTCGCCTTCACCCGCTCACCCCGAAAAGCGGGACCAGCGAACAGCGTCGGGATCGGGGGAACTGCCTTGAAGCTGCCTTTGTGGGGAAGCGCGCTCAGCGCCACGCTCCTCGTCCAGGTCGTGAGCTCCTTCGCCGGCGCCGCCATCCCGCTTCTCGGCCCGCTGCTCACCCTGCGCTGGGGCCTCGCGCCCGAGAGCATCGGCTATGTCTCGGCAGTGGTCTCGGTCGGGATCTGCTGGTTCCTCGCTTGCGGCAATCCGATGCTCGACCATCACGGGCCGGTGCGGGCGCTGCAGATCGGCCTCGCTTTCGTGGCGGCAGGGCTTCTGCTGCTGTCGCAATCCCTCGCAGCGGTCGGCCTAGCCGGAGCGCTGCTGCTGGGGCTCGGGCTGGCACCCAATACGCCGGCCGGCAGCCAGATCCTGATGCGCACGGCACCTGCCGATCATCGGACGCTGGTGTTCTCGATCAAGCAGGCCGGCGTTCCGCTCGGCGGCGCCATTGCCGGTTTCGCCGTCGCGCCGATGGTTCTAAGCTTCGGTTTCACCGGGGCGATCTGGGTCGTGATCGCCGTCGTCCTGGTCAGCGCGTCGGCCGTGCAACCGTTCCGAAAGAGCCTCGATGCGGAGAAGGGCACGCAGAACCGGGCCTGGGCGCGGATGTTCCTGTCGCCGTCATCGCTGGCACGCTCGGCGCGGGTCCTGAGCTCGCACGCCTCGCTGCCGATGCTGGCGGCGCTCGGCGTCTCGTTCTCGATCACGCAAGCCTGCATCACCGCCTTCACCGCGACCTACATGGTCACCCGGCACGGCAGAACGCTCGCCGAAGCCGGCCATCTCGTCGCGACGCTGCTCGTGGCAAGCACGATCGCGCGCATCTTCTTCGGCTGGCTGGCGGACCGGATGGGGAGCGGGCTGCGTCTGCTCTGCCTGCTGGCCTTGGCTGCCGGCGCGGCCATTGCCCTGCTGATCGGCACCGCAGGCACGAGCCCCTGGCTGATCTATCTCTGCATGGCGCTGGTCGGGGCGACCTCGATGGGCTGGAACGGCGTCCATATGGCCGAACTGGCACGGGTTGCGCCGCCCGCCCTCATCGGCGACGTGACCTCGGGCGCCAGCCTGTTCGGCTTCATCGGCTCGATCTGCGGACCGCTGGTCTTCGCGGTCATCGCGAACCGGACCGGCAGCTTCGACTGGCCCTTCCTGATGGTGGCCGTCCAGCTCGCCGTCTCCGGCGCCTTCGCGCTTTGGCATCTCCGGCGCCACCTGTCGGCATGACGCCAAGCCGGCCGCCTGCACAGCGGAGCGATGTGCTTGCCAATGCGGGAGATCCACGGCACTACCTGAACCACCGCAAGGTTTCCCGCGCTCCATCCGTCGAGGCGCCGTTGGCACGCACCATCACGTTCGACCGCGTCCTGCTGACCGGCGCCGCCGGCTTCGTCGGCTTCCATGTCGCCGAGGCGCTGCTCGACAGGGGCGTGCAGGTGCTGGGCATCGACAACATGACGCCCTATTACGACCCGGCTCTCAAGCAGGCGCGCCTCGACCGGCTTCTGGCGCGAAACGGCTTTTCCTTCGAGAAGCGCGATATTTCGGATTTTGACGCCGTGGAGGCGGCCTTTGCCGCCTTCCGTCCGCAGGTCGTGATCCATCTCGCGGCGCAGGCGGGGGTGCGCTATTCGCTCGACAACCCGCGCGCCTATGCCGTCTCCAATCTCGACGGCTTCCTCTCGATCCTCGAGGCCTGCCGGCACAACCCGGTCGAGCACCTGGTCTATGCTTCGTCGAGCTCGGTCTATGGCGCCAACGCCAAAGTGCCGTTCAGCGAGCATGACGGTGCCGAACATCCGGTCTCGCTCTACGCCGCGACAAAGCGCGCCAACGAGCTGATGGCGCATTCCTATGCGCATCTCTACGGGATTCCGACGACCGGCCTGCGCTTCTTCACCGTCTACGGCCCATGGGGCCGACCGGACATGGCCTATTTCAAGTTCACCAAGGCGATCCTCGAGAACAAGCCCATCGACGTCTATGCCGAGGCGCAGATGAGCCGCGACTTCACCTATGTCGACGACATCCGCGAGGCCATCATCCGCCTGGCGGGAACGCCGGCCACGGCAAACCCCGCCTTCGACCGCGCAAACCCGGATTTCGCCTCGGCAAGCGCACCATGGCGGATCTACAATATCGGCAACCACACGCCCGTGCGCCTGGATACCTTCATCTCCGTCATCGAGAAGGCCTGTGGCAGGCAGGCGCTCAAGCGGCATTTGCCAATGCAGTCCGGCGACGTACCCGCAACCTATGCCGATGTCTCGGATCTGGCGGAGCAGGTCGATTTCCACCCGGACACGCCGATCGAGACCGGCATCGCGCGCTTCGTCGACTGGTACCGGGAGTTCTACCAGCTCTGAGCCCGCCCGAAAGGGTCAAGCCGCTGAGCATGGCGGGGGAGAGGTGTGGATGCGATACCGCACGCGCGCGCGCCCCGCCTTCACGCACCAGGGCCGCCTCACCTGCGCCGAGCGATGCAACGGTCGTCGAGCCTTCGACGCGGCGAGGGCGTGACTCTGGCGGTCTGGCTAAGCTAGTACAGCCCGTCGGTCCGGCACCAGTGAGTCCTTTCGTCATGAGCAGTCTGAAATTCGGGACTTCCGGCCTGCGCGGCCTCGTCACGGAGCTGGTCGGGCTGCCGACCTATGCCCATGTCCGCGCGTTCTGCGCCATGCTGCAAGAGGACCATGCGGCAGGGGCGGAGAAGGACGTGCTGATCGGCCGCGATCTGCGCTCGTCGAGCCCGCTGATCGCAGCGCAATGCGCGCAGGCGGTCGCCGATGCGGGGTTGGTGCCGGTGGATTGCGGAGCCGTCCCCACGCCCGGCCTGGCCCGGACTGCCATGGCGCAAGGCAGCTCTGCCGTGATGGTGACGGGCAGCCATATTCCCGACGATCGGAATGGCCTGAAATTCTACCGCTCCCGTGGCGAAATCGACAAAGCCGACGAAGCCCGCATTCTCGCCCGGCATCAAGCCCTGGCCTTGACGGCCATTCCCGAAATCTCGATCGTGCCGCAGCGCCGCGACGTCATTGCCGATTACCGCGCCCGGTACGTCGCGTTCTTCGGCAGCGCCCTCGCGGGTCTGACGATCGGCGTCTACCAGCATTCCTCCGTCGGCCGCGACGTGATCTGCGACGTGCTGACAGCGCTCGGTGCGACACCGATCGCGCTGGGGCGCAGCGAAAGCTTCATCCCCGTCGATACCGAGGCCCTTCGCCCGGAGGACGAGGATCTGGCCCGGCGCTGGGCTGGGGAGCACCGGCTCGATGCCATCGTCTCGACGGACGGGGATGCCGATCGTCCCCTGGTCGCTGACGAGACCGGACGCTTCCTGCGAGGCGATCTCGTCGGCGCCCTGACCGCCCGTTTTCTCGGTGCCGATGCAATCGTGACGCCCGTGACCTCGAACTCGGCACTCGACCGTCCCGGCCTGTTCGAGACGGTGGTGCGGACCCGCGTCGGCTCGCCTTATGTGATCGCCGGCATGGAAGAGGCAAGGGCAGGAGGCGCCGAAGCCATCGTCGGCTTCGAGGCGAATGGAGGTGTCTTGCTGGGCTCCGACGTCATGCGGGACGGCCGGCGTCTCACGGCGCTCCCGACGCGAGATGCCATGCTGCCGATCCTGGCGACGCTCGCGCTCGCGCGCAGCACGGGCAAACCGTTGAGCGCAATCGCGGCGGAAGCCCGCTTCGCCATCGCGCTGTCGAACCGCTTGCAGGAGATCCCGCAGGACAGGACCGCAGGCCTGATCGCCCGGCTCGATGCCGAGGATCCCAGCTTCCGCGACACGGCTTTCGCCGCTCACGGCGCCGTCGTGGGACGCGATCGACGGGATGGGCTGCGCCTGACGCTGGGCAATGGTGCGACGGTGCACTTCCGGGCGTCCGGCAACGCGCCCGAGCTGCGCGTCTATGTCGAGGCCCCGACGCCAGCAGCGGCCGAAGCCCTGCTTGCCGAGAACCTCGCCTTCGCGGCGGAGCAGACGCGCTGAATCACGATCTGGAGCCACTACCGAGCGACGACATCATCGACGCCGCGCGTGACCTAACCACCGACAGACAGCAGGACCCGTGACATGACCGAAGCCTTCATCTGCGCCTATGTCCGCACGCCGATCGGCCGCTTCGGCGGCTCGCTGTCCTCGGTCCGTGCGGACGATCTCGGCGCCGTGCCGCTGAAGGCGCTGGTCGAGCGCAACCGGCAAGTCGATTTCGGCGCGGTCGACGACGTGATCTATGGCTGCGCCAACCAGGCGGGCGAGGACAACCGCAATGTCGCCCGCATGTCGCTCCTGCTCGCCGGCCTGCCCAAGGAGGTGCCGGGCACGACGATCAACCGGCTCTGCGGCTCCGGCATGGATGCCGTCATCACCGCGGCACGCGCGATCAAGGCGGGCGAGGCCGAATTGATGATCGCCGGCGGCGTCGAGAGCATGTCGCGCGCGCCCTTCGTCCTGCCCAAGGCCGACAGCGCCTTCTCACGCCATGCCGAGATCCACGACACCACCATCGGCTGGCGCTTCATCAACCCGCTGATGAAGGCGCAATACGGCGTCGATTCCATGCCGGAGACCGGCGAGAACGTCGCGGCCGACCGCAAGATCAGCCGCGCCGACCAGGATGCCTTCGCCTTGGGCTCGCAGCTCAAGGCGGTCGCCGCGCAGCAGAACGGCCGGCTGGCCAAGGAGATCGTCCCGGTCCTGATCCCGCAGCGCAAGGGCGATTCCGTTCGCGTCGAGATCGACGAGCACCCGCGCGGCGACACCACGCTGGAGAAGCTTGCCAAGCTCGGCACGCCCTTCCGCAAGGAGGGCGGCACCGTCACGGCCGGCAACGCATCCGGCGTCAATGACGGCGCTGCGGCAC
The DNA here is from genome assembly GCA_039808685.1 of Allobosea sp. Classification (GTDB taxonomy): domain Bacteria; phylum Pseudomonadota; class Alphaproteobacteria; order Rhizobiales; family Beijerinckiaceae; genus Allobosea. The sequence continues at coordinate 12,123 of JBDHTM010000054.1, forward strand.
TGATCATCGCCTCGGAGAAGGCCGCGGCGAAATACGGGCTGACGCCGCTCGCGCGCATCCTGGGCGGGGCGACCGGCGGCATCGCACCGCGCGTCATGGGGCTCGGGCCGATCCCGGCCACGCGCAAGCTCTGCGAACGCCTCGGCCTCAAGCCCACCGATTTCGACATCGTCGAGCTCAACGAGGCCTTCGCCAGCCAGGGCATCGCCGTTCTGCGCGACCTCGGCATCGCCGAGGACGCCGCCCACGTGAATCCGAATGGCGGCGCGATCGCGCTCGGTCACCCGCTCGGCATGTCCGGCGCCCGCATCAGCGGCACGGCCGCGCTGGAACTGTCTCTGACCGGCAAGCGCCGCGCGCTCGCTACCATGTGCATCGGTGTCGGCCAAGGTATTGCGGTCGCGCTCGAACAGGCATAAGCGCCGCCGCGACAGGGCTTATCGAGCCGCTGGTGCCGGGCTTCGTGACATGCGAGCCTTGCTTTTGCCGCGGTTCAGGGGTTTCGCTGTCGCTCGAAACGCGTCGTGACATGCCGTGCAGTGAAGGGGTAAAGACGTTGAGGCCGACGACGATATCGTGCGACCGTCGCAGATATGCGATGGCTCGCGAGGGGCTGCGCGCCGCGCCTCCCCGCTCCTCCCGTTCTTGCGACCGCTGCCACCAGGATTACTCCTCATGCCCCTGAGATTTCTCGTCACCGGCGGGGCTGGATTCATCGGCTCTGCGGTGGTGCGCAAGCTGATCGGCGAGACGGAGCATGAGGTCTGCGTCGTCGACAAGCTGACCTATGCCGGCAATCTCGCCTCGCTGGCACCGGTCGCGCGCAGCAACCGCTACCGGTTCGAGCAGGCCGATATCGGCGACGGCGAGAGGATGAAGGCGATCTTCGCCGATTTCCAGCCCGATATCGTGATGCACCTGGCCGCCGAAAGCCATGTCGACCGCTCGATCGACGGCCCGGCCGCCTTCATCGAGACCAATATCGTCGGCTCGTTCACGCTGCTGCAGGAGGCGCTGCGCCATTTCCGGGCGCTGCCGGAGGAGCGCAAGGCGCGCTTCCGCTTCCACCATATCTCGACCGACGAAGTCTTCGGCTCGCTGGGCACTGAGGGCTTCTTTCGCGAAGACACGGCCTATCAGCCGAACTCGCCCTACTCCGCCTCCAAGGCCGCCTCCGACCATCTCGTGCGCGCCTGGCACCACACCTATGGGCTACCGGTGGTGATGACCAATTGCTCGAACAATTACGGGCCCTATCACTTCCCGGAGAAGCTGATCCCGCTGATGATCATCAATGCGCTGGAGGGCAAGCCGCTGCCGGTCTACGGCAACGGGCTCAACGTGCGCGACTGGCTCTATGTCGACGACCATGCCGATGCGCTGCTCACCGTCGCGACCACCGGCAAGCTGGGCGAGAGCTACAATATCGGCGGCCATAACGAGAAGACCAATATCGAGGTGGTTAAGACCATCTGCGCCCTGCTCGACGAGCTCCGGCCGGACCCACAAGGCTCCCGCGAGCGCCTGATCGCTTACGTCACCGACCGGCCGGGCCATGATGCGCGCTACGCGATCGATGCCGGCAAGATCGGCCGCGAGCTCGGCTGGGCGCCGAAAGAGACCTTCGAGACGGGGCTTCGCCGCACCGTCGAGTGGTATCTCGCCAACCCGAGCTGGTGGGGCGACATCCGTTCCGGCATCTATCGCGGCGAACGCCTCGGCGCGGCCTGAGCGGAGAGCGAGATGCTGAGCGTCGAGGAGACGGCGATCCCGGCCGTCAAGATCGTTACCCCGAAGAAGTTCGGCGATCATCGCGGCTTCTTCTCGGAGACCTGGAGCCGCAAGGCCTTTGCCGAGGCCGGGCTCGATCTCGATTTCGTCCAGGACAACCACTCCCTGTCCGCACCGGTCGGCACGCTGCGCGGCCTGCATTTCCAGTCGCCGCCCTTCGCACAGGTCAAGCTGATACGCGTGACGCGCGGCCGCATCCTCGACATCGCGGTCGATATCCGCACCTCATCCGCGACCTTCGGCAAGCATGTCTCCGTCGAGCTCTCGGCCGAGAACGGGAAGCAGTTGCTGGTTCCGGTCGGCTTCGCCCACGGCTTCGTCACGCTCGAACCGGATACCGAGGTGCTCTACAAGGTCACCGCGCCCTATGCGCCGCAGAACGACCATGGCCTCGCCTTCGACGATCCGGCGCTCGGCATCGACTGGCGCCTGCCGCTCTCCGACCTCACCCTCTCCGACAAGGACCGCAAGCATCCGCGCCTCGCGGAGATGCTGCGCTATTTCGACTGATGACCCTGCGTATCGCCGTCACCGGTTGGACCGGCCAAGTCGTCTGCGCCATGCTGGAGTGCGTGCCCGTCGGCGTCGAGGTCATCGCGCTGCGCCGCCCGGACCTTGACCTCGCCGTCCCGAAGACGGTGGCGCCGGCCCTGCGCGCCGCGCGCCCCGACGTGATCGTCAACACCGCCGCCTATACGGCCGTCGACCAGGCCGAAAGCGAGCCCGAGCTTGCCATGCGCGTCAATGGCGAGGCGGCCGGCGAGGCGGCGCGCGCCGCAGCGGCCCTCGGCATTCCCGTGATCCAGCTCTCGACCGACTATGTCTTCGACGGCGGGCTCGACCGGCCCTATCGCGAGGACGACCCGACCGGCCCGATCTCGGCCTATGGCGCCAGCAAGCTCGCCGGCGAGCAGGCGGTCGCGGCGGCGACCGACAACCACGCCATCCTGCGCACGGCCTGGATCTACAGCCCCTTCGGCAAGAATTTCGTCAAGACGATGCTGCGCCTCGCCGAGACCCGCGACGAGGTCGGCGTCGTCGCCGACCAGGCGGGCTGCCCGACCAGCGCGCTCGACATCGCCGATGCGATCTTCACCGTCGCACGCAACCTGGCCGCACGCGCTGACGACGCGTCCCTGCGCGGCCTGTTCCACATGACCGCGACGGGCGAGGCCGTCTGGGCCGATGTCGCGGAGGCGATCTTCGCCGAGCGGGAACGGCAGGGCGGCAAGCCGGTCCGGGTCAGGCGCATCGCGACGGCCGATTATCCGACCCCGGCGCGCCGGCCCGTCAATTCCCGGCTCGATTGCGGCAAGCTCGCGCGCGCCCATGGCGTGCGGCTGCCGGAATGGCAAAGCTCGCTGCGGCCTTGCGTCACGCGGCTTCTTCAGGATCAGAGGTAACGATGAAGGGCATCATCCTGGCCGGCGGTTCCGGCACGCGGCTGCACCCGATGACGCTGGCGATGTCGAAGCAGCTCCTGCCCGTCTACGACAAGCCGATGATCTACTATCCGCTCTCGACGCTGATGCTCGCCGGCATCCGCGAGGTGCTGATCATCTCGACGCCGCACGACCTGCCGCATTTCAAGCGCCTGCTCGGCGACGGCTCCGACTGGGGCATGAACCTGACCTATGCCGAGCAGCCGCATCCCGGCGGGCTGGCGCAGGCCTACCTGATCGGCGCCGATTTTGTCGCCGGCGAGCCCTCCGCGCTGATCCTCGGCGACAACCTGTTCTATGGCCACGCACTGCCCGAGATGATGGCCAGCGCCATCGCCAGGCCGCATGGCGCGACCGTCTTCGCCTACCATGTGCATGACCCTGAGCGTTACGGCGTCGTCGCCTTCGACAAGACCGGCAAGGCGATCTCGATCGAGGAGAAGCCGAAGGTTCCGAAGTCGAGCTGGGCCGTCACCGGCTTGTATTTCTACGATGCCGAGGTCGTCGAGATCGCCCGCTCGCTGAAGCCCTCAGCCCGCGGCGAGCTCGAGATCACAGACGTCAACCGGATCTATCTCGAACGCGGCCAGCTCTCGGTCGAATCGATGGGCCGCGGCTTCGCCTGGCTCGATACCGGCACTCCCGACAGCCTGCTCGAAGCCGGCGAGTTCGTCCGAACCCTCGAAAGCCGCCAGGGCCTGCGCATCGCCTGCCCCGAAGAAATCGCGGCGCGACAGGGATGGATATCGATCGCGCAGTTGACGCAGTTGGGAGAGAAGCTCGCCAAGGGTGATTACGGCCAGTATCTCCTGCGGATGGCCCGGGACATCGCCGGCTAGAGCATCGGCTTTTTCCGAAAGCCGCGCCCACTTTTTGGGCCGATGCTCTAACGCCCCGGCGCGCGGCAGATGCCTGCTCCGCTCCGTTATCGCTTGACAGCGAGCCCCGCCGCTCGTCATCTGCATCCGTTCCCAGGGGGGCCTCGCTAGGAGGCTGAGATTCCGCCGGCTGGGCTGCAAAGCTCGGCAACGCGGTGACCCTCCGAACCTGATCCGGATCATGCCGGCGTAGGGATGCGGGACATGCGGCCAATGAGGCCCTGATTCCAGCTTGCGCTCGTGATCCTCCAGCGATCGACGCCTCGGCTTGCCCGTGGGCGTCCGAACGGAGTAGGCCTCAAGTGACGCAAGCGGAGATCATCGCGGCGCTCCTGGCATTCATCGCGCTTCCCGAACCATCGGAAGCCGAATTCGAAGCCATGGCGCTGAAGGTCTTCGCCTATCAGTTCCGCAACAACGAGCCCTATAAGCGCTTCTGCCTGCAGCGCGGCCGCACGCCGCTTTCCGTGAAGCGCTGGCGCGACATTCCGGCCGTGCCGATCACCGCCTTCAAGGACCTGACGCTGAGCTGCAGCCCGCCGGAGCAAGCCGAACGCGTCTTCATGACGAGCGGCACGACGCAAGGCATTCGCGGCCGCAGCTATCATCCGACGCTCGACGTCTGGAAGCGTTCGATGCTGGTGAATTTCCGCGCGCGCTTCATGCAGGGCCGCGAGCGCATCCGGATGGGCATCCTCTTCCCTGACGAGGCGGAGCTGCCGAATTCCTCGCTCGCCACCTATCTCTCGCTCGCCAAGCGCGAATGCGGCACAGCGGATTCCCAAACCTTCATCAACGCGGCCGGGCTCGATCTGGACGGCCTTCTCTCGGCGCTGGAGCAGGCAGAGACGAGCGGGGAACCCTATGCCCTGCTCGGAGCGAGCTACTCCTTCGTGCCCGTGCTGGATGCGCTCGCGGCGAGCGGCCGGCGCTTCGCCCTGCCGCTGGGCAGCCGTATCCTCGATACCGGCGGCTTCAAGGGCCAGTCGCGCGAGCTGGGACCGGACGAGTTCTACGACGGGCTCAACGCTGCCTTCGGCGTGCCGCGTGCGTCCTGCATCAACATGTACGGGATGACCGAGCTGAGTTCGCAGCTCTATGACGACGGCAATGCCACCTGCCCGTCGGTCAAATCCGGACCGCACTGGATCCGCAGCCGCGTCGTCGATCCTTTGACCGGCATGGACCTGCCGGAAGGCCAGCGCGGCGTGATCGTCCATCACGACCTCGCCCATTTCAACTGCGTCGCGGCGATCCTGACCGAGGATGCCGGCGAGATCGTGCCCGGCGGTTTCAGGCTGCTCGGCCGCGTCGATGGCGAGGCCTCGAAGGGCTGCTCGGTCGCCGTCGCCGAATTCCTCGCGGCAGCACGAGGCTGAGCGCCGTGATCGAACATGCGGGCCATCTGCCGGGCCTGAACCGCGAAGCTCTGCGCTGGCGCGAGGTCGGCCATAGCGCCTGGGGCGAGAGCGCCACCATCGCGCTGCCGGAGCTGGACGAGACGCAGGCAGCAGCGCTCTGCGCGCATGTGCGCGATAATGCCCGCGCCCGGCTGAAGCGAATGGAAACGGCGCGTATCGTCGATGCGATCGATGCCGCCATCGCGCGCCTGCTCGACCGCTCACATCCGCTGCGGCGCAAGGCCGAGCACTTGCTGCCGATCGTCACCGGTTACGATCGCGAGACGGTTCGGCTCGGCCTGACCGGCTATCTCAAGACCTTCCGCAAGCCGCAGCTCCTGCGCTTCCTGGCCGAGGATTTCGCCAATCCCGGGATGCTCGACGGTTTCCAGCCGACACCCAAGGGCGGATATCTGCGCGCCCATGGCCCGGATCTGCTGCTGCATGTCTGGGCCGGCAATGTCCCGGCGCTCGCGCTCTGGAGCCTGATCTGCGGTCTGCTGGTCAAGGCCGGCAGCATCGGCAAACTCGCCTCGGCCGAGCCGTTGACGGCGGGGTGGTTCGCGGGCCTGCTTAGCGAAATCGATCCCGAGATCGGCGAATGCCTCGCCATCACCTGGTGGAAGGGCGGCGAAGCGGCGGCCGAGCCGATCTTCCTGCGCGAGGCCGACACCGTCATGGCCTATGGCGGCAACGAGACGCTGACGGCGCTGCGGGCCAGGCTGCCGATCACCACGCGCTTCCTGCCGCATGGCCACAAGATCGGCTTCGGTGTGGTGGCGCGCGAAGCGCTCGACAGCCGCAGGGCGCCCGCACTGGCCCGGCTCGCGGCCCATGACGTGACCCGCTACGAGCAGCAAGGCTGCTACTCGCCGCAAATGCTCTTCCTCGAGCGCGGCGGAAAGGTCAGCCCCGCGGAGTTTGCCCGTTACGTCGCGCAGGAAATCGCGGCCCTCGCCTCCCGCCATCCCCGGCGCGCACTCTCGCAAGGCGAGGCCGCCTCAATCGCATCATGGCGCGGTGCGCAGGAAACCCGTGCGATGGACGGCACGGCGAACCTTCTCGGCGAGCCCGCCAATCCGTGGAGCGTCGTCCATGTCGAGACGCCGGAAGCCCTGAGCCCGACGGGCCTGAACCGCACGCTCAAGCTGGTCGCCGTCGAAAGCCTCGACGATGTCCCCGTCCTCGTCACACCCTATCGCAGCTTCCTGCAGACGGCGGGCATCGCCGCGTCGCCGGAGCGACTGTTCCGGCTTTCGGAGCAGCTCGGTGCGGTCGGCGTCAGCCGTATCGCCCCGCTCGGCCGCATGACGGGGCCGGAGGCCGGCTGGCATCATGACGGGCGCTTCAGCCTGCTCGATCTCGTCACCTTCACCGAGGTCGAGCAATCAGCGGAAGCCGCGGCAGAAGGGTTCGCGCCCTATGTCGACTGAGCAGTCCAAGCCCGGCTTCGTCACGATCGAGCGGGCCAGCTACCGCTATGAAGCGACCGGCCCGGCCGTCGTCGATGCCATCGACTGGACGATCCCGCGCGGCGAGGTCCATTGCCTGCTCGGGCGCAGCGGCTGCGGCAAGACCACCTTGCTCAAACTCGCCGCCGGCCTGCTAATGCCGACCGCGGGCATGATCCGCATCGGCGGCGAGGCGCTGGCCGGCCCGAGCCCGCGCGCCGGCTTCGTCTTCCAGGCGCCGACCCTGCTCGACTGGCTAAGTGCGCTCGACAATGTCCTGCTGCCGATCTCGCTGAAGCGCCGCCCCACCATCGCCGACAAGGATGCCGCGCTCGACCTGCTGGAGCGTGTCGGCCTCGCCGATTTCGTGATGCGCCGCCCGGCCGAGCTCTCCGGCGGCCAGCAGAGCCGCGTCGCCGTCGCACGTGCGTTGGTCGGCAATCCCGACCTGTTGCTGCTCGACGAGCCCTTCGCCGCGCTCGATGCCCTGACGCGCAAGGAGTTGCAAGACGACCTGCTGCGTCTCTGCGCGCTGAACGGCACGACCGCACTCTTCGTCACCCATGATATCGGCGAAGCCGTCTATCTCGCCGACACGGTCGCGATGATGGCGGCCGGGCGCGTAACGCAGGTGCGCCGGATCGAGCTGACCCGGCCGCGCCACCGCGACATGCGTTATGCGCCTTCTTTCATCACCGCCTGCCGTGCCCTGCGCGACGCGATGGATGGTGCAGCCACCGCGAGCCGGAGGCCGGCAGCATGATCGCCCGCCTTCCTTCGCTCCTGCTGCTCGTCGCGCTGCTTGTGGGCTGGGAAGCCTGGTGTCGGCTCGGTGGTCTCTCAGCCCTCATCCTTCCGGCACCTACCAGCGTGCTCGGGACCCTGTGGAGCGAGATCGCGACCGGCCGGCTCTGGCCGCACCTGGCGATGACCGCCACGGAAATGCTGCTGGGCCTCGGCATCGGTGCCGTGGTCGGGCTCGGCGTCGGCGTTCTGCTCGCCGAATTTCCGGCGCTCAGCCGCCTGCTGCGGCCCTATGTGCTGGCGAGCCAGCTCGTGCCCAAGCTCGCGCTGGGGCCGCTCTTCATCATCTGGTTCGGCTTCGGCATGACACCGACCGTCGTCATCACCGCGCTGATCTGCTTCTTCCCGCTCATGGAGAACACGCTGACCGGGATCGGCGAGGTCGATCCCTCCCGGCGCGAGCTCTTCCGCATGCTCGGTGCCGGCCGCCTCCAGACCCTGCTGCGTCTGAAGCTGCCGGCGGCCCTGCCCGTCATCATGGCCGGCCTGCGCGTCGCGGTCGTGCTGGCCTTGGTAGGCGCCGTCGTCGGCGAGTTCATCGGCGGCCGGATCGGGCTCGGCGCCTCGATCATCGCAGCGCAGAGCGTGATGGATTCGAGCCTGATCTTCGCGCTGTTCATCGTCATCACCGCCCTTGGCATGCTGCTCTACGAGGCCGTGCGCCTGCTCGAGCGCCGCGTCCTGCACCGCTTCTCGAAAGGCTGATCCCCATGTCCGCGCTGCGCACCTTCCTGCTCTTTGCCCTCTCCTGCCTGGCTGCGGCGCCAGCAACAGCCCAGCCGCTCGACAAGGTCACCGTCGCCGGCTGGAGCCAGCCGATCAGCGAGATCACCAACCTCCTGGCCGAGCCGGACAAGGGCTTCTTCAAGGCCAAGGGCATCGCATTGGACTATGTGCCCGGCAATGGCGGCGGGGCGGCGCTGCAGACCCTGATCGCGGGTCAGGCGGATGTCGCCTTCACCGATCCGGCCGCGCTCTATCTCGCGCTCGACAAGGGCGAGAAGCTCGTCGCGATCTACAACATCTATCCGCAGAACGTGTTCAACGTTGTCGCGCTGAAGAGCAGCGGCATCCGCTCGGCCGCCGATCTCAAGGGCAAGCGCATCGGCGTCTACAGCCTCGCCAGCGGCACCTACCAGAACCTGCTCGTGCTGCTGCATCAGGTCGGGCTTGGCGAGAAGGACGTGCAGGTCCAGCCGACCGGCCTGCTCAATTTCGCGCCGCTGATGCAAAGCCAGGTCGACGCCACCGCCGCGACCGATACCGGCCTGCTCGTCGCCCGCGCCAAGGGCTTAAGCGAAGCGAACGTCATCGAGGTCCGCAACCAGCTCAACCTGCCGAGCGACATCTTCGTCGTGACGGAGAGCTATTATGAGCAGAACAAGCCTCTGCTGAAGCGCTTCCTCGCCGCCTATCGCGATTCCGCGGCCTGGATGATCGCCAAGCCCGAGGAAGCTGCGCGCATCGCGGTCACCCGCGCCATCAACGGCCGCGACGAGGCGGTGAACCTCGAGATCATCAAGCTGCGCAACGCGTCGAGCGTCTCGCAGACGACGGAGCGCGAGGGGCTCGGCCGCTTCGATCTCGATGCCCTGCAGAAAGGCGCCGATACCTTCCGCAGCCTCGGCCTGATCAGCAGCCAGATGGATATGAAGGCGGTGGTGAAGAGCGATCTCATCCCGGTGAAGGACGGCGCGCCGTGAGCTTCCGCGACCGGGCCATCCTCGTGACGGGCGCGAGCCGTGGCATCGGGGCTGCGATCGCGAGGGCGTTCGCGGCCGAAGGCGCGATCGTCATCGTCAACTACCGGACGAACGAGGCGGCGGCCGAGGCCGTCGCAGCCGAATGCCGCGCATCCGGCGGCGAGGCGCTGGCCATCGCCGCCGACGTCGCCTCGCCCGAGGCGGTGGCGGCCATGACGACGCGCATCGCGGAGGAGGTCGGCCGGCTCGACGTCGTCGTCAACAACGCCTTTGCGCCCTATCGCTTCGATCCGGACAATCGCACCCGCTTCTGGGAGACGCCCTGGGAATCTTACGAACAGCAGTTCGAGGGGGCGGTGAAGGCGGCCTATACGGTGAGCCTCGCGATGCTGCCGCTGCTCCAGCGCCGCAGCGGCGCTGCCATCGTCAACCTCGCCAGCGATCTGGTGACGCGGCCGAGCATTCCCTATCACGACTACACGACGGCCAAGGCGGCGCTTGTCGGCTTCAGCCGCAATCTCGCGGCCGAGCTCGGCCCGCTCGGCATCCGCGTCAACTGCGTCGCGCCGGGGCTGGTCTATCCGACACAGGCGAGCGAAACGACGCCCGAAGAGGTGCGCGAGATGCTGATCGCGCAGACGCCTTTGCGCCGCATCGCCACGCCCGAGGATATCGCCGGGCCGGTGCTGTTCCTCGCCAGCGAGTGGAGCCGCTTCGTCACCGGACAGGTCCTGCATGTCGATGGCGGGCTGGTGATGGCCTGAGCGAACGGCTGAAAGGCCAGGGCTCCTCTCAGCTCTGAACTTGTGGCATGTCTGAACGCACAGACCCGCGGAGAAAGCCATGGCCGGGTTCGACTTCATCTTCATGCTCACGCGCCATGACCGGACGGTGCCGGAGGCGATCCACCATGTCGCGACCGCGCTTGATGCCGGTATCCGCCATATCGGCTTCAAGGATATCGGCCTGCCTTTCGCCGAACTCAGGACGATCCAGCGCCTGATCAAGGCCGGCGGTGCAACGAGCTATCTCGAAGTCGTCTCGCTTGATCGCGTCAGCGAGATCGCCTCCGTGAGAGCGGCCATCGATCTCGGGGTCGATCACCTGCTCGGCGGGACGCATGTCGAGGACGTGCTGCCGCTGCTGCGCGGCGCCGGCATCCGCTACTATCCCTTCGCCGGGCGCGTTTCAGGACATCCGAGCATCCTGGAGGGCTCCGCCGCCGAGATTGCCGACAGCGCCCGTGCCATCGCCGATCAGGACGGCGTCGATGGACTCGACCTGCTCGCCTATCGCTCGCGCACGGATGTGGAAGCCTTGATCGCAGCGGTCTGCACGACAACGGACAAGCCCGTCCTCGTCGCTGGCTCGATCGAGCGCCCCGAGCAGATCGAAACGATCCGCCGGCGCGGCGCCGCCGGCTTCACCATCGGCACGGCAGCGCTGGAGGGTCGCTTTCCGGCCTCCAGCCTCGCCTTGCGGGCACAGCTCGACGCCATCGCCGCCTGCCTCTGAGCAGGCGCCGGCCAGCCCCCCTCACAGGGTGAGGGGCCGAAACGCCGTCACTGCGCCTTCTTGCCGGCGGCGTCGAACTGCTTGAGATAGGCGAGCAGATCGGCGATGCGCTTCTCGTCCTTGAGGCCGGCATAGATCATCTTGGTGCCCGCCACCTTGGCGCGCGGGTTCTGGATGTATTCGGCGAAGGTCGCCTCGGTCCAGGTGAGACCGGACTCCTTCATCGCCGCGCTGTAGCTGTAGCCTTCATGCGTGCCTGCCTTCTGGCCGATGACGCCGTTGAGGATTGGACCGACCAGGTTCTTGGCGGTCTCGCCGACCTGATGGCAGGCGCGGCACTGGGCAAAGACCTTCTCGCCGGCAGCGGCATCCTGGGCACGGGCGGGCTGGGTGGCGACCGCGAGCAGGGCGGCGCCGGCGAGGATTGCGAACTTCATCTCGGACGATCCTATGGCTTCGGGGCGAAGGGGCTGACCCAGCCGCCGCTTTGGGCCGGTGCTTTCGGAGGGAAGGCCTGCGCGAGATAGTCGAGCAGGGTCTTGCGCGTCTCCGCGTCGGGCGCGGGCATATTGTGCTTCTCGGTCATCCAGTTCAGCGTCTCGTCCCAGCGGGCACGGTCCATGCCCTGCCGGCCGACGACCTTCATCGAATGGCAGCCGATGCAGTAGCCGAAGGTCTCTTCGCGGCCGGGGAAATCGGGCAGCGTCTCGGGGCCCTCCTCCTGGGCGAAGCCTGCGGAGGGGGCGAAGAGGATGGCCGCGAGTGCGGCCATCCGAAGCTTGTGCGTGAAGCCCATCGTCAGCCCACCAGAACCGCAATGCGATGGAGCGGGTTGGAGCCGTAGCCCTGCGGGTTCCAGTTGGTCGCGACATGCGGCTGGGCGACGCCGCGGGAATCGGTCGCGCGGGCCCAGAGCTCGAAATAGCCGTCGCTCGGCAGCTTTATCTTGCCGGTCCAGCGCACCCAGTCATAGCGGTTCTTCGGCTTGGCGAGCGTCATGGCGTGCCAGCGCTGGCCTGCATCGAAGGAGACCTCGACCTTCGCGACCTCGTGGTCGCCGGCCCAGGCCGCGCCGCGCAGGGCGACCTCGCGCGTCGCCGCAGGCAGGCGTGTGCCGTTCGCCGGTTTGCTGATGATCGAGCGCACCGGCATCGAGGTCAGGTCGGTGAAATTGGTCTTGCCGTCGGCATTCGAGCCGGGGACGAGCGGGACGGTCGGCACGCGGTAGGAGGTGCCGCCCATGCCCTGGCCGTCATGCGGCGTCGCCCGCACCAGGATGCGGTTCAGCCATTTCGAGGAGAGCGAGGCCGGCCAGCCCGGCACGACGAGGCGCAGCGGGCCGCCATGGATATGCGGCAGCGGCTCGCCATTCATGGCCCAGACGATCAGGCAATGCGGCTCCAGCGCCTTCTCGATCGGCATGCCGCGCGAGATCGCGTCCTTGCTGGTATCGCCGGAGAGATGCGGATCGGCGCCGTAATGGCCGGTGAACTTGGCCGTGGACTTGAGGCCCGCCGCCTTCAGCACGTCGGCGAGGCGCACGCCGGTCCATTCGGCGCAGCCGGCGCCACCATTGGTCCATTGGTTGCCACGCGCCGCCGGAGAATAGAAGGAGCGGCCATTGCCACCGCATTCCAGGACCATACGGAAGGTCTGCGGCTTGAAGCGGGATTTCAGCTCCTTGACCGTCAGCGTCAGCGGCTTGTCGACCTCGCCCTCGATCTTGAGCTGCCAGCCGTCGACATCCTTGATCGGCTCCGGGATCTGGCCGTTGTTGCGGACGAAGAATTTCGCGATCGGCGTGGTGTCGTCGTCGAGCAGGCTCTCGGGTGTCTCGGCCACGAGCGGGCGGTCGCCGAGCAGGACGAGGCCCTTGTCCTTGCCGGGATAGTCGAAGGGCTGCGGGCCCTTGGGCGGCGCGGCGGCCGGGGCAGCGCCCTGCGCCGCAGCTGGCGAGATCACGGACAGGCGCGGCAGGCCGCCGGCAGCCAGGCCCAGCGCAGCGAGGCTGCCGCCGAGCAGAAGACGTCGCGATGTGCGGGGGGTGTCGGATGCGCCTTCTGCAGGCAGGACATCGGCTTCGGCTGCGCCCTTGCGCAGGTCTGCTTCGTTGAGCATAGCGTTTTCTCCCGAGGACATATTCCTCGCTGGAGACGACGCTTCAGGGCTTCGATTTATTCCAAGCCTGGAGAAAAAATTTCTCAGCCTAGGCAGGCGGGGCCGAGGCTGCGGGCCTCGGCCAGCGCTGCGACCTGTTCGCGCGGAACACCCGGCTCGTCCCGGGTGATCCGGGCGACGAGCGCGGCAATGCCGTCGAGCCGGGCGGGATCGATACCCCGGCCGAGCAGGGCGTAGCTCGCGCGCTCGCCGCGCCAGGCGCGGATCGCCAGGCCGTCGCGATCCTGCACCGCCGGCTGTGGCGGCAGCGCCGCCTCGACAGGCGCGATCCAGAGGCCGACGCGGCAGCCATTCGGCCCGACATAGCCGGCGAGCATGCCGCCGCCGCCGCGCCCTGCCGGATCGAGCGAGAGATGCACGAGGCGCAGCGAGGCGAGCGTGAGGTCCGGCAAGGCCCCGGCATCCGCACCGGCAAGCTCAACGCCCAGACGCGGCACGGTGCCGGGCGAACTCTGGGCGAGCCAGAGCTGATGCGCGGCGATCGCAGCCGACAATGACGAGCCCTGTTCCGTCCGATGGCCGATGCCGAGCGAGGCCGCGCCGACGAGCAGGGCAAAGCAAGCGGCGGCAGCCCCAGGCAGCCAGCGCCCCGTGCGCGGGCGGGCTCGCGGCAGCAGGAAAGGCGGCGCCGCTGGCATGGGCGACGCGGCTTTGACCGTCGCGCGCAGCTTCGTCAGCGTCGCGACCTGCGCGGCGGCCTCGCGGTCATGAGTGAGCGCGGCCGCGACCTGCGCGGTTTGATCGGGCTCCAGCTCGCCGTCGACATAGGCGTTGAGCGTGGTCCAGGAGAGGCGTTCGCGGTCGGTCACTTAATCGCCAGATCGTTTGCGCTGCCGCGCGGCGAAGGGGCGGACGGTCCCGCCCTCGATCGCATTCAAAAGCAAAAGCCGCGCCCGGCTGAGACGGCTCATCACCGTTCCCACAGGCACGCCCAGGATATCCGCAGCCTCGCCATAGCAGAAGCCGGCCAGATCGACCAGTTCGACGATCTCGCGGTGCAGCGGCTCCAGACGCTCCAGCGCCTGCCGGACGGTGATGGCGGCGATCAGCCGGTCGTCATGCCGCCATCGCCCGTCCTCTAGCGTCTCTTCGGCCGCGGCGGCGCTGACCGCACCGCGGCGATGCTCGTCGATCCAGACATTGCGGAGGATCGCGAAGAGCCAGGCGCGGATACGCTCCGCGTCTTCCGGCGGTGAACCGGCGAGCGCCTTCGTCGCGCAGGACTGCAGGAGATCGGCCGCGCCGTCGCGATTGCCGCTCAGGCGCAGCGCATAGGAGAACAGGCGCTCCCAGTTCTGGCGCAGCGCACGCTCGACGATGAGACGCAAGAACGACGCCCTCCGCAGCGGATACGCTCTGTCTAGCGCAGGTTTCGACGCGACTGAACCGTCATTGCGAGGAACGAAGCGATCCAGGGGACTGGGCTGAACTGTCTCGTCCAGTCCCCTGGATCGCTTCGCTCGCAATGACGGCGGATCGGTTCGCGGCCACCCCAGCCAGGCCGCCCTGTGCAGCTCAACGAAAGCCCCGCCGGCGGAGCCGGCGGGGCTGATCTCCGTGCGATGCTCGCGATCGATCGGCTCAGGCCAGATCGGCGCGATCGGCGTTCATCACCTTGACCCAGGCCGCGACGAAATCGTCGACGAATTTCCGGGCATTGTCGTCCTGGGCATAGACCTCGGCATAGGCGCGCAGCACCGAATTCGAGCCGAAGACGAGGTCGACGCGGGTCGCCGTCCACTTCACCGCGCCGGTCTTGCGGTCGCGGATCTCATAGAGGCCGTCGGCCCTCGGAACCCAGCTATAGGCCATGTCGGTGAGGTTGACGAAGAAGTCGCTGGTCAGCGCGCCGACGCGGTCGGTGAACACGCCATGCTTCGTGCCGCCATGGTTGGTGCCGAGCACGCGCATGCCGCCGAGCAACACCGTCATCTCCGCCGCCGTCAGG
>JBDHTM010000055.1:0-26903 GCA_039808685.1 Allobosea sp.
CGTCGCCGTCGTCGCCGAACATTACGGGCTGAGCGAACCGGCGCAGGCTTTCAAGGCCGGCGCGATCGGCTATCTCGTCAATGCCGTGTCCTGCGACGCCTTCGTCAAGTCGATCGAGCTGCTCATGCTGGGCGAGGCCATCTTTCCCCCCGCGTTCCCCGCGCCCACGCCTCCACTGAAGTTGCGGCGCCAGAAGGGCGCTCCAGCCGCTTCGCAGGAAGACGAGGAGAATGACGAGGGATGCGTGGCTGTCGAGAGCACGGCGGCGCCGCTTCTGTCTCCCCGCGAGACGGCCATCCTGCTCTGCCTGATCGACGGCAATTCCAACAAGTCGATCGCCCGGAAGATCGGCATTACGGAAGCGACCGTCAAAGCCCATGTGAAGGCCATCCTGCGCAAAATTCGCGTCCAGAATCGGACCCAGGCCGCGATCTGGGGCATGAACAACGCGCTGCTCCTGCAGCCGGCCAACAGCAATTCCCTGCTCGGGGCAGCAGCCAATCCGGAAAATGCCTAGAGATTGCAGGGCTGCCAGGACCGGCGCATGTCCGCCTGTTAGCGGATCGAGGACGGCCGCGATCGGGCTCCGGTATCGAACTCGCCGCGGCCGCTCCGTTTGATGAAACTGTCATATGCCGGTTCTAAGGGCTGCCGCGATCGGCCCCAGGGCACATCCGGAGAATGACATGCGCGCGTCCTGCTTGCTGGCTGCTGCCTTGACCACGAGCCTCCTCGGCAGTTCCGCGATTGCCCAGACGATCTATCCGATCGACCGGGCCGAGATCCTCGAAGGCTCCCGTTTCGACTTCAAGGTCGAGTTCCCGAACGCGCCGGCCTCCGCCGAGGTCAACGTCACCATCAACGGCAAGCCGGCCGCCGAGGTGCTCGGCCGTCCGACCAATTTCGTCCAGAGCGAGGAAGGCCAGAAGCACTCGGCCCTCTGGCTGCGCGGCGCCTCGCTGCCGGCCGGCCGCTATGTGGTGGAAGCCACGCAGGGCGGCAACAAGGCGATCGTGAACTGGGACGTCTTCGCCACCACCCAGCCGCGACGGGCCAAGAACGTCATCCTCTTCATCGGCGACGGCATGACGGTCGCCAACCGCACCGCCGCCCGCATCCTCTCCAAGGGCTGGAAGGAAGGCAAATATGACGGCGAGCTCGCCATGGACGACATGCCGAACATGGCGCTGATCTCGACCTCGGGCACGGACTCGATCGTCACCGACAGCGCCAACGCAGCGCATGCCTACACCACCGGCCACAAATCCTGCGTCAACGCGCTCGGCGTCTACTGCGCCAAGAACGCGCTGACCCTCGACCATCCCAAGGTCGAGACCATCGCCGAGCTCGCCAAGCGCAAGACCGGCATGGCGGTCGGCGTCGTCACCAATTCCGAGATCGAGGATGCGACCCCAGCCTCGATGGTCGCCCATACGCGGCGCCGCTCGGACTTCAACGACATCGTCGAGATGTTCTACGCCGTGAAGCCGGACGTGATCATGGGCGGCGGCTCGCCGAACTTCCTGAGCAAGGTCACCCCCGGCTCGAAACGCACCGACGAGCAGGACTTCATCGCCAAGTTTAAGGAGGCCGGCTACACGCTCGCCACCAGCAAGACCGAGATGAACGCCGCGGTCTCCGGTGGCGCGAAGAAGCTCCTCGGCCTTTACAACACCGGCAATATCGACGGCGCCTTCGACCTGCGCCTGGCCAGGAAGGGCACGATCTCGAAATTCCCGGACCAACCGGATGTCGTCGAGCAGACCAAGGCCGCGATCGAGATGCTCAAGGGCAATCCCGAAGGCTTCCTGCTGATGGTCGAATCCGCCCGCATCGACAAGTACAGCCACTCGCTCGACTGGGAACGCTCGGTCTTCGACACGATCATGCTCGACAACGCCGTCAAGGTCGCGAAGGATTTCGCCGGCGAGCGCAACGACACGCTGATTATCGTCGTGCCGGACCATGCCCATCCGATGTCGATCATCGGCACCTATGACGACAGCCGTCCCGGCCAGCTCCTGCGCGACAAGCTCGGCGTCTACAACGAGTCGCTGCCGCCGAATTACGGCCCGCTCGACGCCGAAGGCTACCCCACCGACGTGAACACCTCGCGCCGCCTCGCCGTGGTCTACGGCTCCTATCCCGACACCTGCGACACCGGTCGCCCCGCCATGGACGGCGAGCGCGTCCCGGCCGTGAAGGGGCCCGACGGTAAAACCAACATCGCCAACGAGAAGGACTGCTCCGGTCCGCTCGCCACGCGCAAGGCCGGCAACCTGCCCTTCGATTCCAATAGCGGCGTGCACGCGGCCGACGACGTCATCCTGACGGCGATGGGCCCCGGCGCCGAGCGCTTCCGCGGCCACAAGCCGAACACCTTCGTGTTCCGCGTCATGGCCGAAGCGCTGGCGCTCGGAGGCAAGTGAGCCGATGATCGGGGCGACGGAGGCATCGATGCGCCGGAGGAGCCCCCTTTCGACCATCACCCGCCGCGGAGCCGTTCTCGGCCTCGCGGCGACGAGCCTTTTCGACCGTGCCGCCATCGCAGCGGATGCGGATACCATTGCCTTCGACGGCCTCTACAAATCCTTCGGCGTGCTCGGCTTCGAATTCTCCGACCGCGTGACGGCCCTGCGCGGCAAGGAGGTGCGGATCACCGGCTACATGGCGCCGCCGCTGAAGCCGGAGAGCCATTTCTTCGTGCTGACGCGCGAGCCGCTGGCGATCTGCCCCTTCTGCCAGTCGGATGCCGATTGGCCGGTCGACATCGTCGTCGTGTTCATGGAGAACGAGACGGCGATGGTCAGCGCCGGGCGCAAGGTCGTCGTCACCGGCCGGCTCGAAATCGGCTCAGCCACTGATGCCGCGACCGGCTTCGTCAGCCAGATCCGGGTCACCCATGCCGCCTTCGCCCTTGCCTGAGGGACGCGCCGAGACGCTCGTCCTCGATCGGCTGGCGCTCGATCGCAGGGATGGCGACGGCCGCTCCTTCAGCATCCTCGCGCTTCCCGCCCTGACGCTCGAGCCCGGCACGAGCCTGGGTGTGAGCGGCCCCTCCGGCAGCGGCAAGAGTTCCTTCCTGCATCTCGTCGCGGGCCTGATCACACCAAGCGCCGGGCGGGTGTCCTGGGGCAACAGGGTGATCTCCGCGCTCGGCGAAAGCGAACGCGATCGCTGGCGGCGGGGCACGATCGGCTTCGTGTTCCAGGACTTTCATCTCATCCCCGAGCTCGACGTCGCCGCGAACATCGCGCTTCCGGCCAGCTTCTCGTCCTGGCGGCTCGATGCGGCCGGCAGGCGCCGCGCGCTCGACCTTGCGGAGCAGATGGGGCTTGCCGATCCCCGCCGCCGGGCGGCGCTTCTGTCGCGCGGCGAGCAGCAGCGTGTCGCCATCGCGCGCGCGCTGTTCGGCAAGCCCGCCCTTCTCCTCGCCGACGAGCCGACCGCGAGCCTCGATGCCGCGCGCGGCGAGGCCATCGGCAGCTTGCTGGTCGAGGCCGCCGCGCGCTGCGGCGCGAGCCTGATCTGCGCCTCGCATGATGCATCCCTGCTGGCGCGCATGGACGGGCGCCTCGACCTCACGCCCGCTTCCGCGAAGCTCGCTTCATGAACCCGTTCCCGATGCTCCTGGCGGATTTGCGCACACTGCGCTGGACGGCGCCCGCCATCGTGCTGCTGGTCGCGATCGCGATTGCCAGCGGCATCGCGATCGGCGCGCAGGAACGGGCGCTGCGCCAGGGATCGGCAAGAGCCGCCGATGATTTCGACCTGATCGTCGGTGCTCCGGGCAGCCAGACGCAGCTGGTGATGTCGGCGGTCTATCTGCAGCCAGATGCCTTGCCTCTGCTCGACGGCCGCATCCTGCAAGCCCTGGCGCAGGACGAGCGCGTCGCGGCCTTTGCGCCGCTCGGCTTCGGGGATGTCAGCCGCGGCTATCCCGTGGTCGGCACCACGGCCGCCTTCGCCGGCCGCTGGGGCAGGATTGCACCCCGCGAAGGACGCCTCTTCGCGGCGGAAGGCGAGGCCGTGATCGGCGCCGATGTGAATTATCACCTCGGCGATACGATCGCGCCGTCGCATGGCACGGCCGGCAACCAGGGCCGCCATGGCGAGGAGAGCGAGGAGGAGCACGCCCACCGCCATGAAGGCCATGACTACAGGGTCGTCGGCCGCTTGCCGAAGCTCGGTTCGCCCTGGGATCGTGCCATCCTCGTCCCGATCGAAAGTGTCTGGGAGATCCATGGCCTCGGCAACGGCCATGCCTCCGAGACGGCGGCGAGCGATGCGCCCTTCTGGCAGGCAGGAACAGCGAAGGCAGGGCCCTCTCCGGACAATGCTGAGCGGATCGGCCCGCCCTTCGACGGCAAGCGGGTGCCCGGCGTGCCCGCCATCCTGATCAAGCCGAAGAGCGTGGTAGGGGCCTATGCTCTTCGCGCCCAATACCGGCAGGGCGGTACGATGGCGTTCTTTCCGGCCGAGGTGCTGGTCTCGCTCTATGGTGCGCTCGGCGACATCCGCTCGGTGCTGGTCGTCGCCTCGGCCGCCAATACCGTGCTGATCCTGCTCAGCGTCGTGCTGCTCCTGATCGCGGTCAACGGCTTGCGGCGCCGGCGTTACGCGACCTTGCGGGCGCTGGGCGCGCCGCGTTCCTATGTCCTGCTGGTGACCTGGCTCGGCGCCGCGCTCCTGATCGCGGCCGGCTGCGTGGCCGGGCTCGCCCTCGGCCTGGGCGCGACCCATGCGGTATCGGGACTCGTCGCCGCGCGCACGGGGCTCTCGCTCTCGCCGAGCATCGGGATCGGCGAGCTCTCCCAGGCGGCGCTGCTTTGCCTGGTGGGCAGCGTCCTTGCCGCCCTCCCCGCCGTGTCGTCCTATCGGGCTCCGGTGCTCTCCGGGCTGAGGGCCGATTGAGGTAGCGTCAGGCCGCGAGCGCGGTCTGAGCCGGCTTGTGCGGCTGGTGCAGGCTTTCCGCAACCTGCGCATTGGTGATCTGGCCGCGATGGATGTTCAGCCCGGCGGCGAGATGCGGGTCCTTGCGGATCGCATCCAGGCCGCCCGCGGCCAGCGCCAGCCCGAAGGGCAGCGTGGCGTTGTTCAGCGCATAGCTCGATGTCAGCGGCACGGCGCCCGGCATGTTGGCGACGCAGTAATGGATCACGCCGTCGACCTCGAAGGTCGGGTCCGCATGGGTCGTCGGATGGGAGGTTTCGAAACAGCCGCCCTGGTCGATCGCGACATCGACGAGGACCGCGCCGCGCTTCATCCGGGAGAGCTGCGCG
Source organism: Allobosea sp. (assembly GCA_039808685.1). Lineage (GTDB taxonomy): Bacteria > Pseudomonadota > Alphaproteobacteria > Rhizobiales > Beijerinckiaceae > Allobosea. The sequence goes on from JBDHTM010000055.1 coordinate 5,283, forward strand.
CGCGAGACGAGGCGCGGCGCCGCCGCACCGGGAATGAGCACGGCGCCGATCACGACATCCGCCGCGAGGATCTCCTCCTCGATCGCGTGCAGCGTGGAGAAGCGCGTCCGCGCCCTCCCCCCGAAATGCTCGTCGAGCTGCCGCAGCCGCGGCAGGGAGCGATCGAGGATCACGACATCGGCGCCGAGGCCCACCGCCATCCGCGCCGCATGAGTGCCGACGACGCCGCCGCCGATGATGGCAATGCGCGCCGGCGGCACGCCCGGCACGCCGCCGATCAGCACGCCTCGGCCGCCGGCATGGCGTTGCAGGCAGCGTCCGGCAGCCTCGATCGCGAGCCGTCCTGCCACTTCGCTCATCGGGGCGAGCAAGGGCAAGCCGCCGGCCTTGTCGGTCACGGTTTCATAGGCGACGGCGGTGACCCCGGATTTGAGCAACCCGGCGGTCTGCTCCGGATCGGGCGCGAGATGGAGATAGGTGAACAGGATCTGCCCCTCGCGGAGCTGCACCCATTCCGAAGGCTGCGGCTCCTTCACCTTCACGACCAGCTCGGCCCTGGCGAAGACCTCCGACGCGCTCGCGACGATCTTCCCTCCGACTGCTTCATAGGCGGAGTCGGGAGCGGAGATGCCGGCTCCGGCCCCCGTCTCGACGAGGATCTCGTGGCCGGCCGCCGCATATTCGCGGACGGCCTCGGGGGTCAGCCCGACCCGGTATTCGTGGACCTTGATCTCCTTGGGCACACCGACGCGCATGATTTCCTCCCGGTTATTGTTGGAATGCTGCGACCTCGTGGCGGTGCCGGCGCGCTGTCAGGCCTTCGCGTGGATGGCCCTCCAGATCGCCTGCGGTGTCGCCGGCATGTCGATATGGCGCACGCCATGCGGCGAAAGGGCGTCGACGATCGCATTCATCACCGAAGGCAGCGAGCCGGCGCAGCCAGCCTCGCCGCAGCCCTTGGCGCCGACCGGGTTGGTCCGGGTCGGCACGCCCTCGCTGATGAAGGTGAAGAAGGGCACGTCCGCCGCGCGCGGCATCGCGTAATCCATATAGGAGCCGGTCCTGAGCTGTCCGTCCTCGTCATAGGAGGTCATCTCGCAGAGCGCCTGGCCGATGCCCTGCACGACGCCGCCATGGAGCTGCCCCTCGACGATCATCGGGTTCACCAGCACTCCGAAATCATTGACCATGACATAGCGTGCGATCTCGACATGGCCGGTGTCGGGATCGATCTCGACCTCGGCGATATGGCAACCATTGGGATAGGCCGAGGGCGCCGCCTTGAAGACGTGATCGACATCGAGCGTCCCGGGCAAGTCGTCCGGTAAAGACAGGCCAGCCTGAAGCTTCCGAGCGAGCTCCATGATGCCGATCGAGCGGTCGGTTCCGGCGATGCCGAAACGACCGTCGATGAACTCGATATCGGCAACGGCCGCTTCGAGGACATGCGCGCTCAGGAGCTTGCCCTTCTCGATGACGCGCTCGCTCGCCTCGATGATCGCCGAGCCGCTCGCCATGATCGATTTCGAGCCGCCGGTGCCGCCGCCCGCGATCAGGCGGTCGCTATCGCCCTGCACCAGCTTGATCTTGTCGAAGGGCACGCCGAGCTGGCTGGTCAGCACCTGGGCGAAGGGCGTCCAGTGGCCCTGCCCGTAATCGAGCGTTCCGGTGACGATCGTGACCGTTCCATCCGCTTCGAAATGGATGCCGCCCATCTCGTTGGTCGGCGGAGCGGTGACCTCGAGATAGCAGCCGATGCCGCGGCCGCGCAGCTTGCCGGCCTTGCGGCTGGCGCGCTCGCGCGCCCGGTAGCCCTTCCAGTCGGCGGCTTCCAGCGCCCGTGCGAAGAGCGCCGGGAAATCGCCGCTGTCATAGACCGTCCCGATCGGTGTCTTCCACGGCAATTGCTTTGGCGCAACCAGGTTGCGGCGCCGGATGACGGCCCGGTCGATCCCCATCTCGCGGGCGGCGGTGTCGATCAGCCGCTCCATGAAATAGTTGCCCTCGGGGCGCCCGGCCCCGCGATAGGCTGCGATCGGCACGGTGTTGGTGACGGCGCAGCGCGTCTGCACCTCGACCAGCGGCGTGCGGTACATGCCGATACTGTTCTTGCCGATGTTCAGCGTCGCCATCAGCGGGCCGGGCGGCGAGAGATAGCCGCCCATGTTGCCGACGCCGGTGAAGCGCGTGGCGAGGAAGCGCCCGCGCGCATCGAGGGCAAGCTCCGCCTCGAACACCATGTCCCGGCCGTGATGGTCGGAGACGAAGCTCTCCGAGCGCTGGTCGGCCCATTTCACCGGCTTCTTCAGAAGCCGCGCGGCATGAAGCAGCACGACATATTCCGGGAACACCGCCGATTTCATGCCGAACGAGCCGCCGACATGGCCGGTGACGAGGTGCATCTTGTCCTGCGGCACGCCCATCGCCGCCGCGAGATTGTTGCGCATGCCGAAGGCGCCCTGGCTCGGGGCATGGAGGGTGTAGCGCTTCGTCTTGCGGTCATAGATGCCGGTCGCGGCGCGCGGCTCGATCGGATTCACAATGATGCGGTTGTTGACGATCCGCACCTTGGTGACATGGGCCGCCTCGGCAAAGGCCGCCGCGACCTTGCCGGCATCGCCGAAATGATAGTCGAGGATCAGATTGCCAGGGACGTCGTCGAAGAGCTGCGGCGCATCCGGGGCGAGCGCCGCCTCGGCCGAGGTGACAGCGGGCAGGACGCCGATATCGAGGGAGACCGCCTCGGCGGCATCGCGCGCCTGCTGCGCCGTGCGGGCGACGACCATCGCGACGGGATCGCCGACGAAACGCACCTTGTCCGCCGCCAGCGCGTGCCGGACCGGCTTCTTCATCGCGCTTCCGTCGCGGTTCGGCAGGTCGACCACGCATTTCAGCGCGCCATAGCCCTGACCTTCGAGATCCCCGGCCGTGTAGATCGCGACGACGCCCTTCATCGCCTGCGCGTCTGCCGTGCCGATGCCGCGAATGACGCCATGCGCGTGGGGGCTGCGGACGAAGGCGGCATGGAGCTCGCCGTCCAGGGCGAGATCGTCGGTATAGCGTCCCTCGCCGCGCACGAGGGTCGCATCCTCCTTCCGGGGAAGCGACTGGCCAATTCCGACGCGTCCTGCCGAGCGGCCGGCCTGGGAAACATGCATGTTCATCGCAAGGCACCACAGTCGAATGAAAGCCGGGGCGGTGACCCTGGGCAGGTCAGCAAGGAGCGCCACGGCCTCGCGCAGGCTCCGCCCGATCCGTCGGTGCGGCTCCTGCCATGACCGATCATAGGCATCCCCGAGCGTATTGGCGCCTGTCTGGGCGGCATAGCTCCATTGAGCGTGACGTAGCCCGAGAACGCCGGCCATTCCTGAAACGAATGAAGGCTATCCGGACATTTAATTTCATGAAACCCCAGGAGGAGCCTAACCTGGCTAAGCGGTGCCCCCGCGGCTTCCGGCTGCCTCATATCAACCTGAGGCCAACGCCCGCCTGCGGCAGCGACGGAGCGAGACTGAAGCATGCGGACGCCGGAGCGGCCGGAAGGCGACGGAGGACATTGGGACAGGGCTGCCTATCCGGCCCGGCCGCCCGGGCTCGGCGGGCGGATCGCCTCGTCCCTGATCCGCTTTCCGAACTACCGGCGGCTGTGGATCTCGAACCTGTTCTTCTTCGCCGGCCTGTGGACGCAGACGCTGGTCCTGGGCTGGCTCGTCTTCGACATCACCCGCTCGGAATTCTCGGTCGCCCTGTTCACCGCCGCGCGCCTGTCGCCCTTGATGCTCGGGCCGGTGAGCGGGGTGCTTTCCGACCGCTTCGACCGTGTCCGCCTCCTGCTGATCGCGGCCGGCTGGGCCTTCACCACCATGGCCGTCCTCGCAATGCTGGTGTCGCTGGGGCTGATCACCTATTGGGGGCTGGTCATCGGTGGCTTCTGCATCGGCATGGCGCAGTCGCCCTCCCAGCCGGCCCGCTTCGCGCTCGTCTCCGAGCTCGTCGAACGCGACAGCCTCAGCAACGCCAACGCCCTCAATTCCATCGTCATGAACATGACCCAGATCGTCGGCCCGGCGCTGGGCGGGGCGATGATCGCCGGTTTCGGCCCGGCCGTGGCCCTCTGGGTCTCGGCCTTCTGGTATCTGTTCTCCTTCCTCGCGCTCTGGCGCCTGCGGGGTGCCGGCCGTCCTGGCGTGCGCCATTCCGGCGAAACGCTCCTGGCCTCGCTCACGGGCGGGATGAAGGCGGTCTTCTCGAGCCGGCTCGCCAGCACCGTGCTTCTCACCACCTTCATCTCGAACATCCTGATCTGGCCGCTCCAGGCGGCCTTCATGCCGGTCTTCGCCAAGCTCCATCTCGGCCTCGACGCCACGGGCCTGGGTTGGCTTCTGACCTGCACCGGCATCGGCGGGCTGACCGGATCGCTGACCATCGCCGCCCTCGGCGATTTCCGTTTCAAGGGTGGCATCTTCCTCGTGGGAACGGCCTGCTGCGGCCTGCTCTGGGCTGCCTTCGCGCTGACGACCTGGCTGCCGCTGTCCTTCGCGATCATCGCGGCCATGGGCATGTGCGCGGCGCCTTTCGTGGTGATGCAGACGACACTCCTGCTGATGATGACCGAACCGCGGGTCCAGGGGCGGGTGATGGGGCTGCAGGAACTCACGATCGGGGTCATGCCGCTGGCGACCGTCATCCTCGGCGCCGCCGCCCAGCGGTTCGGCGTAGCGACCGTCGCGCTGGTCGACGGGCTTCTGCTCGCGACCTTCATCGCCATCCTGGCGATGCGGGTGCCGGAATTGCTGCGCTACAGCGGGCGGACGGGATGACGCCGGCTGGGGCGCAGCGGCGACATATCCATTATTTACGCATCTCTCATATTTTGATCGTATAGGTTGCATAACGCAGTGCAGCCGCCTCGATCCGTGATGGTCCTGCCTGCTCGCCCCGGCGCATCCGCGCCCGGCCTGACGAGGGAGGCCAACGATGTCTGGTCGCCGCGATCCTGCGTCGAACCCATTCCGCAGCCCGGTCCCAATGGCGGCCGCCTGATGTCGCTGCTCGAACCGGAGATGCGCCCTCGGACGCGTCCGCCACAGCGGGGAACGGTCAGGCCGATCAGGCCCTCGGACGTGCCGGCGGTGGCCCGGCTGTTCCTGAAGATATTCAGGGCCGCCGACAGGCCGGCAGGCACGGAACTCCAGAACTATCTGCGGACCCTGCTGCTGACCTCTCCGTCCTATAGCGAGCTCCTGGGCACGCAGGTCTACGAGCAGCAGGACGGACGCATCCGCAGCGCGCTGCTGGCGGTGCCGATGCGCTTCGTCGCCTGTGGGACCATCGTACCGGGCCGACTTCTGGGCGTCTTCATGACCGATGCCGAGAGGGAAGCCGTCGGCGCGGCGCAGCTCATCCTGGCGCTGCGGCCGCGGCGGGCCGATTTCGCGTTCTGCGACAGCGCATCGCCGACGAGCTGCAACCATCTCCTCGCCATCGGCGGCAAGCCGATCGCCGTGCAGAACCTCGAATGGGCCCGCAGCTTCCGTCCGTTCGGCGCGCTGGCGGGGCGTTTCGACGCGCGCTTCCTGCGCGGCAGATTTCCCGGCCTGCCTGCTCTCGCGCGGCCGCTCGACAGCCTGCTGCGCCGCCTGCTGCCGCAGCGGGAAGCCAGCGATTCCGGCACCGTGCGCGTCGCGGAGATGCCCGTTCCCACCTTCCTCGTCCACGCGCCCCGACTCATCGACCATTACGCCGTGCGGCCGCTCTGGACCGAGGAGGAGCTCTTCTGGCTGGTTTCGCTCGCCGCGCAGAACACGCGGCTCGGCGCCTTCACCATCCGCTCCGTGCTCGACCGCACCAACGCGATCATCGGCTGCTTCGTCTATTATGCGGCGCCGGGGCGGACCGCCCATGTCCTCAACATCCTGTCGCTGCCCGGCCAGGAGCCCGCCGTTCTGGGCGCGATGTTCCGCCATCTGGACGAGACCGGCCATGTCGAGGCGCGCGGGCGCGCGCAGCCAGCCCTGATGATCGGGCTGTCGCTGCAGCGCTGGCTCGTCTTCCGGCACCGCGCCTTCACCCTCGCGTTGACGCGGGTTCCGGAGATCAACGAGGCGCTGGCGCGCGGCGATGTCTATCTCGGCGGGCTCGCCGGTGAGGACTGGAGCCGGCTGCTCACCGATTTCCATTGAGGCGGATGCGATGGCGGTCTCGGTCATCCTCAAGGCGCTCAACGAGGAGGCGCGGATCGGCGCCGCCATCGAGAGCGTGCTCGCCGCCCTCGAAGGGATCGACGGCGAGGTCATCGTCGCCGATGGCGGCTCACGCGATCGTACCCTGGCCATCGCAGCCGCCTATCCGATCAGGGTCGTCCAGCTCGATGCCGCCACGCCTCCCAGCTGCGGCATCGGCCCCCAACTCGGCTTCCAGTACAGCCGCGAATCCTTCATCTGCCTGATGGATGGCGACATGCTGCTCGATCCCGGCTTCCTGCCGGCGGCGCTCGCCTTCCTCGCCGCCAACCCGCGCGTCGCCGGCGTCACCGGCCATGTCGAGGAGATGAACGATACCAGCCTCGAATATGTCCGGCGCGGGCGGCGGATCTCGCCGGAGAATCGTGTCGGATCGATCGACCGCATGAATGGCGGCGGTCTCTATCGGCGTGCGGCGATCGAGCAGGCCGGCTATCTCTCGGACCGCAACCTGCACGGATACGAGGAATTCGATCTCGGCGTGCGCTTGCGGATGCATGGCTGGGGCCTGCACCGGCTCGACCGCCGCTTCGTCCGCCATTTCGGACACGCGACCAACGCCTATGCCCTGCTGCTGCGGCGCTGGAAGTCCGGCTATCTCCGCGGGATCGGGGAATTGCTGCGCGCCGCGCTCGGCGAGCCGCGATGGCGGCAGCTGATCGCGGAATTGCCCGAGCTGAAGCTCTGGGCCGGAGTCTATCTCTGGCTCGTGGTGACGATCGTTTTGCCGGTCGCGACGCCGAGCCCCCGCCTTGGCCTGGCGATCGATGCGGCGCTAGGCGCCGGCATCGTCGGCGTGATGAGCCTGCGGCAGCGCAGCCTGTCGCTCGGGCTCTATGCCGTCGTCGCCTGGCTGTTCCATGCCGCGGCCCTGCCGCTCGGCTTCCTCCAGGCGCGCAAGGCACCAGACGCCTGGATCGAGAGCCGGATCGTCAAAGATGCCTCATAAGCCCGGGCCTGTTCCCGGAGCCTGTGCGCGGCTGCGCCGTGCCAGGCGCAACACTACGAGCCAGGCGACCACGGCGATCGCAGCCTCGATCAGGTAGAGTGCGATGAAGGTGCCAAGGGGCGCCGCGAGCCATGTCGCGACCGCGATCACGGCGCTGCCCAGCAGATTGGCTCCGTTCAGAATCCAGGCCCGCACGTCCTGCCGCCCTGATGCGCCGAGCAGGTCGACTGCCGCCGCCCAGGCTCCGACCAGCACGATGGTCCCTGACAGGCAGCGCACGAAGAACGAAAGCTCCTGATAATGCTGCCCGAACAGGACCGGCAGTTCCGGCGCCAGCAGGAACAGGGCGAGGCAAGTCGCAAGGCCCAGCGCGAGCACCGCGATGAGCGCGCGCTTCGCCATCGGCAGCGCAAGATGCAGGCCGCCGCGGCTCTCCCGCGCCAGGCGTGGATAGAGCAGCCGGCTGAACGCATCGATCGCGAGATAGCTGGCATCCATGATCCGCCGGGCCACGCCATAGCTGCCGACGGTCGCGAGCGGAGCGAACAGGCCAATCACCAGGAGATCGATATTGGCGCGGACGGCCCGCATCACGAATTGCGAGCTGAACAGGATACCGGGCCGCAACTCCTCGCGCAGGATCGCCAGCCGTGGCCGGCCGAGCGGCCGAAGCCAGGCGCTGCTGACCACGGCATAGAGAAGCTGCCCGCCACATTGCCAGAGCGCCCATTCCGCCAGCGTCGAAACCTTGAAGGCCAGACAGGCCAGCGCCGCGACGATGATCCGCGCCAAGGCGAAGCCGACGACCGCCCGATTGGCGTCGTGAAAGCGGCCGAGACCGAGGAAGGCGGTCTCGGCCAAGAGGATCGCCCGGACGACGACGACATTGCCGAAGAGCAAGACCGCCAGGGTGCTCCGATCGACGGAGAGACTGCTCTCCGCCCCAAGCCAGTACGACAGGACCACGACGCCACCTACGACAAGAACGAGCCCGGTGAGTCCGATCAGGTAGAGATTGTGGCCGAGCAGAGCCTCATAGCACCCGGGCTCGCGCGATACCCGGCGCAGCAGGCAATCCGAAGCACCGAGGCCGCAGAGCTGAACCGCGACGGCTGCGACGGCCGAAATCTGTACGAACAGGCCGAATTCGGTTGGCCCGAGCGCGCGCGCCAATATGGCGAAGGTCAGCAGTTGCGCGAGCGCGGCCGAGGCAAGGGCGCCACTCGACATGAGGTAGTTGACAAGAGCGGGGCGGAGGCGCCGCAACCGCCCGCTCCCGACAGGTTCCGACATTCCGGGCACATCCGCAGTTAAGGTTAACGTTTAATGAACAACACTATCTATGGTTGTATTTATCTATCAAAGAAGGATTACTTCAATCTGAAGATGTGATTTCTCTGAAATGCAGGTCCCGGGAGGACAGATGTTCGAGATGACCGCCGCCAGCCTTGCCCACCCGCCCGGCATGCCGCCCACGCCGGTCCCGGCAAGGTCCTGAGCCCCTCTCACAGACGCAAACCGCCATGTACGTCACGACCGACACCAGCCCTTTGCGGGGCGGGAACGATCTCCCTTACCGACCAGCCGTCGAAAGGATTCCCCCGCCGGCCCATGCGATTAGCCCGATACGGGTCCTCGGCTGGCTCCTGCGCGGCTGGCCCTGGCTTGCGGCGGCGGCGCTCAGCGGGGCCGCCATGGCGGTCGGCGCGGGCCAGCTCATCACGCCGCGCTTCACGGCAACGACGGAGCTGACGATCGCGCCGTCCAACCTGCTGATCGCGCCGAACGACCTCTACGCGACCAATATCCAGAGCGACAGCCAGATCCTGGATGTCGAGAGCAAGATGCGGATGATCGCGTCGGGCAACGTCCTGCGGCGGGTCGTCGACGCGCTCGATCTCGGGAACGATCCCGAATTTTTGCCCAGCCCGTGGCTGCCGGGCTTCCTGCGAGCGCCCGACCAGCCCGCCGAAGCGGCCGATCTTGCCCGTGCCATCGCCCGTCGCGTCACGGTGACCCGGCAGGAGCGCTCCTATGTCGTGTCGGTATCGGCCTGGGCCAGCGATGCTGCCCTCGCGGCCCGGCTCGCGAATGCGATCGCCGAGACCTTCCGCATGGAAATCGTGCGGGCCGATGCCGAGCGCGTCGGGCGCGCAGCGCAGGGGTTGGCCTCACGGCTCGGCGAGATCAAGGCGACTGCGGCGGCGGCGGAGGACCGGGTCGAGGATTTCCGCCGCGCGAATGGCCTGCAGCAGGGCCTCTCGAAGCAGCCGCTCAGTTCGGAAGCGCTGGAGCGGATGAGCGCCAAGCTGACCGATGCCAAAGCGCGCCTGGCCGAGGCGGAGGCGCGCTACAACGAGATATCACGCTCGGTCTCGACGCAGGGCGCGCAGGGCGGCGCCGTCCAGTCGCAGACCCTTGCCGGCCTCCTGGCCGACGAGGCAGGCCTGCGCCGGCAGGTCGCGGTGCTCTCCAAGACGCTCGGGCCGCGCCACCCGTCGCTGCTCAATGTGCTGGCCGAAGCCGAGGCGCTCGCGAAGGCGATCAGGTCCGAGACCGAGCGGCTGCGGCGCGCCGCGCGCATCGAGCTGGAGCAGGCGCGACGTGCGCTGGACACGCTGAACGGCGAGACGCGGACGCTGCGTGGCAGCGTCTCCGTCGACGACCAGGCCCTGGTCAAGCTGCGCGAGCTCGAGCGCGAGGCCGCAGCCCGGACCGCGCTCTACCAGACCTTTCTCACCCGTGCCGGCGAAACCGCGCAGCGTCAGCAGATCGACGCCACGGATGTGCGCGTGATCACGCCCGCCACCGCCCCGCCACGCCCGACATGGCCGCCCAGCCCGGCCGTCGCGGCCGCAGCCGGCTTCGTGCTCGGCCTGCTGCTCGCGGCGGGCGCGCTCACGGGGCGCGGATATCTCCGAACGGTCAGGCACATCGGGAGGGCCACCCCATGATGGACACCACGCATGCGCGCCCGGCCACGGGCGGCGCGGGGCCGCTGCTCTTCACGGCGACGCTGCTGTTCTACCTAGTAACGCTGACGCCATTCATCGACCTCTCGGCCGCTGCCACGGGCGACGCCGCGACGGCCAAGTCGAATACGCTCAACCAGATCGTCTATCTCGGGCTGACGGCGGCCCTCTGGTTCGCGATCCTCCGATCGAGCGCGCGCCATCTGGTCGCCCGGCCGCGCGGCATCCTGATCGCGATGCTGGTCTGGTTCGCGCTCGTCTCGGCCGTCTCGGCGCAGCCCGAGATTGCGCTCAAGCGCGTCTTCCTGGCGATGCTGACGATCGTCAACGGCAGCGCCCTGCTGCTGCTGCCACGCTCCGAGCGCCAATTCGCCGGCATGCTCGCGCTTTGCTGCCTCGGCGCGCTGGCTCTGGCCTATCTCGGCGTCGCGCTGCTCCCGCAATTCGCCGTCCATCAGGCCACTGAAATCCGCGAGCCGATGAGCGCCGGTCTCTGGCGCGGCCATTTCGCCCACAAGAACGTCGCCGCCGCGGCGATGGTTGTGATCAGCTTCGTGGGCCTCTACCTCTTCGGCACGGGCCGGCGCATCGTCGGCGGCCTCATGGTCGTGTCGGCAACCGTGTTCCTCGCCCAGACCGGCGGGAAATCCGCGATCGCCGCCCTGCCCGGCATCCTCGCCATCGCCTGGGCCTTCGAGCGCTGGCGCGCCCTGCGGGTTCCGATGATCGTGCTGGGGATCGCGACCATCAACCTCCTGACGATCGGCTGCGCGATGTCCCCGGCCCTGCGCGGGCTGGTCGCCCAGCTCGGCATCGACCCGACCTTCACCAACCGCATCGACATCTGGAAGATCGGCGCGACCGCCGTCCTCGAGAAGCCGCTGACCGGCCACGGCTTCCAGCTGTTCTGGCAGACCGATGCCATGGTCCACAAGGGCGCCGCCGCGGCGGGCTGGGCGTACGCTGCCTTCAACGGGCATAACGCCTATCTCGACATGGCGATCACGACGGGCCTTCCCGGCCTCGCCCTGACGCTCGTCCTCATCGTCTGGCTGCCGCTGCGCGCCATCGCCCGCGCCGAGGCGACCACCAACGATCCTGCCTTGACCCGGCTGTTCGTGCGGATCTGGCTCTATGGAATCTTCGCGGCCTGCGTCGAGAGCCTGTTCTTCCAGTCGGGCAGCCTGATCTGGTTCCTGCTGGTCGCCGCGATCTTCGGCCTGCATCTCCAGGCGAGCGCGCATGAGATCCGCGAGCCGGCGCACCATTCCCGCGACATGGAGCCGGCCCATGCCTGATCTGTCCGGCATCAAGGCGCTGACAACGCGCCTCGCCCGTCTGTCGGCACGGTTCGACCAGTTCGCCGGCCGCATGGAAAACCGGCTGATCCGCGCCGTTCCACGCGAAGTCATCACCATTCCCGCACGGGAGCCGATCGTCTCCTTCAGCTTCGACGACGTGCCGAGTTCCGCTCTCGATGTCGGTGCAGCGATCCTCGAAGCCAACGGCGCCCGCGGCACCTTCTACATCGCGGGCGGGTTGGCGGGGCAGGCCGAGCCCGGCCGCGTCCTGCTCGACCGGGCCGGCTGCCGGGAGCTGGCAGAGCGCGGCCACGAGCTCGGCTGCCACAGCTTCGCCCATCGCGATCTGCGTCATATCGGCACGCGAGCCCTGGCCGAGGATCTCGCCCGCAACGCGGATTATCTCGACGCGGTCGATCCGCGGCCGTCATGGCGCAATTTCGCCTATCCCTACAACAGCGGCTCCTTCGGCAAGCGCGCCATCCTTGCCCGCACCTTCCGCAGCTGCCGGGCCGGCGGCGAGGGGATCAATCGCGGCCCGACCGACCCGACCTTCCTGCGGGCGGTCGAGATCCGGCAACCGCAGCAGCATGTGCTCGGTCTCACCCGCTGGATCGACGCGCTGGTCGCGGCACCCGGCTGGCTGATCTTCTTCACGCATGACATCGCGCCGCGGCCGACGCCCCATGGCTGCACGGCCGCCAGCTTCCACCTCCTCGTCGGCTACGCGGTCGCGCGCGGCTGCAGGGTGCTGACCGTCGCTGCCGCGCTCGACCGTCTGGGCCTGAGACTGGCCGGTCCGGGGGAGCATCAGCGATGACGCGTGCCCGGCGGCTCCTGGCGATCAACAATTATTTCTACCGACGCGGCGGCGCCGAGAGCGTCTTCCTCGACCATATGGACCTGTTCACCGCCGCCGGCTGGGAGGTGGTGCCGTTCGCCATGCAGCACCCGGCCAACCTCCCGAGCCCCTGGTCCGGATATTTCGTCTCCGAGATCGAATATGGCGGGGCGGGCGGACCGCTCACCAAGGCACGGCAGGCGGCCAAGGTGGTGTTCTCCCTGGAGGCGCGCCGGAAGATCCGCGCCCTGATCGGCCGTGCGCCGCCCAGCGTGGCGCATGCCCACAATGTCTACCACCATATCTCACCGTCGATCTTCGGAGCGCTCAAGGCCGAAGGCGTGCCGCTGGTGATGACGGCGCATGACCTCAAGATCGCCTGCCCGGCCTACAAGATGCTGAGCCATGGCAGCGTCTGCGAGCGCTGCCATGGCGGGCGCATCCATAACGTCCTGCTTCACCGCTGCGTCAAGGATTCCCTCGCGGTCAGCGGGCTCGTGCTGTTGGAGACGCTGGTCCACCGCAGCCTCGGCCTCTATCGCGACACGCTCGACCGCCTGATCGCGCCGAGCCGCTTCTACCGCGACAAGCTGGTTGCCTGGGGCTGGGACGCGGATCGCATCGCCCATATCCCGAACTGCATCGATGCGCGCGGCTATGTGCCTGCGACCGATGAAGACGGATACTTCGTCTATGCCGGGCGGCTGGCACCGGAAAAGGGACTGGCCACGCTTCTGCATGCCGCCGCATTGGCGCGCCAGAAACTGGTCCTCGCCGGCAGCGGCCCGGAAGAACCACGCCTGCGCCGCCTCGCGGAACGGCTCGGCAGCGATGTCCGCTTTGCCGGCCATCTCGACAAGCCGGCACTGCAACGTCTGATCGGCGAGGCGCTGGCGCTGGTGCTCCCTTCCGAATGGTACGAGAACGCGCCGATCAGCCTGCTCGAGGCCTATGCGCTCGGCCGCCCGGTCATCGGCGCGCGGATCGGCGGCATCCCCGAACTGGTCGGCGAAGGCGAGACCGGCCTTCTGGCCGAATCCGGCAATGTCCTCGCCCTCGCCGAAGCGCTTGCAGCCCTTGCCGCGCTTTCCCCCACCGCGCGTGCCGGAATGGGAGCGGCCGGCCGCGACTGGGTCGGCCGCGCGTTTTCGCCCGACCGATATCGCGAACGCACCCTCACCCTCTACGAGGCGATCTGCTGATGTACACCCTGGTCCCGCCGATCCCCGTCCACCCGCGCGAACGCAAGGTCGTCTTCGTCGGCTTGCGTGGCTTCCCCGAGATCCAGGGCGGCGTCGAAACCCATGTCGCGGCGATCTCGACGCGGCTGGCGGAGCGCGGCTGGCGCGTCGAGGTGCTCGGCCGCGCGCCCTATCTGCCGTCGCGAAAGCCCTATGTCTGGAAGGGCGTCACCGTCACGCCGGTGTGGTCGCCACGCTCGCGCAGCTTCGAGGCGCTGCTGCACACGACGCTGGGCCTGTTCGTGGCCGCCCGGGCCAATCCCGACCTCGTGCATATCCATGCGATCGGCCCGGCCCTGCTGACCCCGCTCGCGCGCCTGCTCGGCCTGCATGTCGTGGTGACGCATCACGGTTTCGACTACGAGCGGCAGAAATGGGGCCCCGTCGCCAAGACCATCCTGCGGACCGGCGAAGCGATGGGCATGTTGTTCTCCCACGCCAATATCGGGGTCTCCAGGACGATCGTCGAGGCCGTCCGGCGCAAGTTCAGCGTCGGCGCGACCTTCATTCCCAACGGGGTCGAAAGCCCGCCGCCGGCCAATCTCGACACCTCCTGTCTCGATCGTCTCCAGCTCAGGCCGCAGCGTTATGTCCTGAGCGTCGGCAGGATCGTCGAGGAGAAGCGGCAGCTCGACCTGATCGAGGCCTTCGCGCGCCTCGCCGTTCCCGGGCTCAAGCTCGTCATCGCCGGCGCGGCCGACCATGCCAGCCCCTATCAGCGCGACCTCGAGGCCGCAGCCGCCGCGACGCCCGGTGTGGTGATGGCGGGCTTCCAGCGCGGCGAAGCCCTGTCCCAGCTTTACCGGCATGCCGGCCTGTTCGTTCTCCCCTCCAGCCATGAAGGCATGCCGATGGCCTTGCTCGAGGCGCTCAGCTACGGCGTGCCCTGTCTGGCCAGCGACATCGACGCCAATCTCGCCCTCGAGCTCGGGCAGGACTGCTATTTCCCGCTGGGGGCGGTGGATCGGCTCACGAAGGCGATGCGGTCGAAACTGGTCTCCCCCGCCCCTGCCGAGAGCGCCGCACGCGCCGCACAAGTGCTCGATTCCTTCGGCTGGGGCGCCATCGTCGAGCGCACCATGGATGTCTACGAGAGCGCGCTTCACGGCTGGAGGCCTGACGGCACCCGCCGGCGCGGCACCGACCTCGGGACACATGCGGAACTGGGGGGCTGACGATGAAAACTGCCTTGCGAAACCTTGGGATGGCCATGCTCGGCCTCGGCTTCCTCGGCTTGGCCCGGGGCAAGAACAAGCTCAACGGCTACGCCACGCCGAACGGCATCGCGAAATCCGATCCGGAAGGACAGATCGCCTATCTCCTCGACATCTTTGCCGCGCTGCGCCGCTTCTTGCCCGCGGATTTCGACCTCCGAGGGCGGGACGTCCTGGAGCTCAGCCCCGGCGCCTCGCGCGGCCTTGGCGTGCTTTTCCTGGCGCTCGGCGCGCGGTCCTATCACGCGATCGACGTCTTCGACCTCGCCGGGGGCGAGGATCCCGGCTTCTACACGCGGTTGCTCGACCGGTTTCCCGAAGGCCGCACCGCCGACCGGACGCGGGCGCACGCCTTCGCCGGCACCCCCGGCCTGCGCGAATTCGGCTATGCGGTCGGGCGGGATTTCGACATCCGCCGCCTTGCCGATGGGCGGCGCTTCGACCTGATCGTCAGCTGCGCGGCGTTCGAGCATTACGACAGCCCCGCGAGCGCCATCGCCGATCTCACAGGGGTCGCCCGGCCCGGCTGCCAGACCGTCCATATCATCGACCTGCAGACGCATTCGCGCTGGATCCGCCAGCAGGACCCCAACAACATCTATCGCTATCCTGAGAGCCTCTACCGGCTCTTTGCGTTTCCCGGCCAGCCGAATCGACAGCGCCCCGCAGACTATGTCCGCGATTTCGAAGCCGAGGGCTGGAGCGACGTCCGCTTCGTACCATCGCGGACCGTCGAGCCTGCCCTGCGCGAGGCTTCGCTCAGCGGCCTCGCCGTACCGTTCGCAGGCCGGGACGACATGGCGATCCTCGACGGCGCGCTGACGGCACGCTACCCCGGACAGGCTCGCGCCGCGGAGGCGGCGCCGTGACGAGCCGCCGTTCCGTCCTCGCCGGCCTGGCCGGCTTTGCGACCGCCGCCGCCTTCGGGCCGGGACAGGCCGCAAGCGTCTCCGGCGGAGACATCCCGCTGTTTCGCCGCGGTATAGGCGTCTCGCATGCGCTGGGCTGGGCCGGGGTCGCGGCGGACGGCGGCTATGTCGATCCGCCCTTCTCGGCACCGCGCTTCCGCTTCGCTGCGGCACAGCGGCAGGCGATCCGCGCCGCCGGCTTCGATTTTGTCCGCCTCGCCGTCGATGTCGGGCCTTTTCTCGCCTTCCGCGACAGGGCACGAGACCGGCTCGATGCTCTTCTTCTGAGCACGGTCCGCAACCTGCTCGACGCCGACCTCGGCGTGATCGTCGATCTGCATCCGAGCGCGATGAACCCGGCCTTCCGGCCCGCCGCTTTGACCGCGGGCGTCGGGACCCGGGATTTCCGGGCCGTGCTCGCCTTGCAGCAGCGCCTGGCCAGTCTCCTGGAAGGCCTCGTCGAGGAGAGAGCAGCGACCGGAATGCCGAAGCTCGCCTTTGAGCTGATGAATGAGCCGGAGGTGCCGCAGCCGGTCTGGCAGCCCATGCTCGAAGCCTGCTACAGGGCCGCCCGCAGCGGCTCAGCCCGGCTGCCGCTCGTCCTGGGCGGCGGATCGATGAACGCGGCGACCGCCCTGACGGCGATCGATACGCGGCGCTTCGCGGGCGATGCGCGCCTCATCTACACCTACCACGACTACGCGCCATGGCAGTTCACGCATCAGGGCGTGCGCGGCAGCCCGGCCGAGGCGCTCGACGCGATCTCCTATCCGGCACCTCGATCGCCCGATGGGATGATCGCGGCAACCCGGCGGCGCATCGCGAGCCTCCGCCTCGACGGCACGGCGCTGGAGAAGGCTGGCAAGGCGAAGCGGTCGCTCGCGAGCTATGCCGGCTTCGACCGGTCGAGCCTCGAATCGACATTCCGGCAGGTAAGCGCCTGGCGAAGGGCACAGAATGTCCCCGCCCATGCTGTCCTGCTCGGCGAGTTCGGCGTTCACGGGACGCCCTATATGGATACGCTGGAAGGCGCCGCCGCGCGCGAATGCTGGCTGCGCGACATACGCGAGCTGGCCGAGGCGCATGGCTTCGCCTGGGCTGCCTGGACCTATACGGGGACCGGCGGCTTCGCCCTGGCCGAAAACGAGGCCGGGCCGGGCTTCGATGCGGCGACGCTTCGCGCGCTCGGCCTGCGATGAGGCCGGCATGACCCGACAGCGCCATGTCTATCTCGACGGTTTGCGGGCGATCGCGGCGCTCGGCGTGATGGTCGAGCACCTGTTCGGCGATCTGATCAGGCAGGCTCCGTCCGCGACCGGCCCGGTGAGCATGGCCGCCCGGTCTGTCGTCGAGAACCTGAGCCTTGGCCGGTTCGGCGTCGCGCTGTTCTTCCTGATCAGCGGCTTCGTCGTACCGTTCAGCATCGCCGGCGAGCGACCGCTTCTGCATTTCGCGATCTCGCGGCTGTTCCGGCTCTACCCGGCGTTCTGGCTGGCGCTGGCCGTGCTCACGCTGACGGCCTGGCTTTCGGGCGACAGGCCGCCAGCAGCGGCCGTTCTGGCCAACATGACGATGGCGCCGCCGCTCTTCGGCCAGCCCTGGCTCTCGCCGATCTACTGGACGCTGTTCGTCGAGCTTGTCTTCTACGGCCTTGTCGCGCTGCTGTTCGCAGCGGGGCTATTGCGGAACGTGGTCGGCCTGCTCAGCCTGAGCCTCGGACTGATCGCCGCGACCGTCCTACCCGTGCAGCTCCACCTGCACGGCGTCGCCAACCTGCCGGTCCAATATCTCGGCATGCACCTGTCGTTCCTGTTCCTCGGGCTGCTGCTGCGACTCTGGCTGGTCGAGCGGAAGGCGGGCGCCCATCTTGCGGTCATGGCACTCGGCCTCGCGCAGCTTGCGGCTGTGATCTCGGTCTCAGCATTCTCGCTGGCACGCGACGACCATTTCATCGTGGAAGGACTCACGCCCGTCCTCGCTGCCTATCTGCTCGCTTTCGCGCTCTTCCTTGCCGCGGCCCGGCTGGAACGGCCACGTTCCGCCCTGCTCGCCCGGATCGGGCTGATCAGCTACGCGATGTACCTGTTCCACGGCCCGGTCAATGCCGCCGTCTATCGCTTTGCACCCCTGACAGGAGAGGCGGGCAACCTCGTCACGATGCTCTTCTGCATCGGCCTGACACTCGCGCTGTCCTGGCTCGTCTATCGCGCGGTCGAGCGCCCGATGATCAGGCTTGGGCGCTCGCTATCGATGGGGTGGGAAGCGCGCGGCGCCTATTCCATCGCCTTGAAGCGGTTGAGATAGGTTTCCTTGTCCGTCGTGGCTTGTGTCGCGGGCAGCCTGAATTTCCAAGTCTCGGTCAGGGTGCGGTCACCGAGCTTCAGCACCGCGTCGAGATCGGACGAGACGGCGGGATTCCTGACCTTGATCCGGTAGATCAGGCGCCAGCCCTGGATCGCCGGATTGGGCTGCAACTCGGTGCCGACGATCTCGACATTGTCGTTGGCTGAGACCACAGCGGTCGGGCGGGCGTCCTTCGCCAGCTTGCGCAGGGAGGGCCCCTTGAAATCGACCAGGAAGGCGAGCGTGCCGTCGCCCGCGCGGATCAGGTTGGACTGATAGATCTCGCCGGCCGCGCGCATCGTCTGCCAGACATGGGAGATATCGCCCTTCATCAGGGCCGGCTCGTCCATGGTCCAGTGCATGCGATAGTCGAAGCGCATCGGCTCGCCGAACGGAGGCCTGTTCTCGGGCACCCAGAGCGTGACGATATTGTCGTTGGTCTCGTCGGCGGTCGGGATCTCGACGAGGCGGACATTGCCCTTGCCCCAGTCGTTGGTCGGCTCGATCCAAGCGCTCGGACGCAGGTCGTAGCGATCCTTCAGGTCCTCGTAGCGCGAGAAGTCCCGCCCGCGCTGGAGCAGGCCGAAACCCCTCGGGTTCTCGGCCGGGATATCGCTGATCGCGACCATCGACGGGTTGACCAGCGGGCGCCAGATCCATTCGCCATTGCCGGCGCGGACGGCAAGGCCGTTGGAATCATGAATCGCAGGGCGGAAATTCGGCGTCGGCGAGGGCTGCTGCGGCCCGTAGAGGAACATGCTGGTCAGAGGGGCGATGCCGAGCGTCGTCGGCGCGGCGCCCTGGCGCAGGAAGACGCGCGCCTTGACGCTGAGAACGGCGTCCGAGCCCGGCGTCAGCGTGAACTCATAGGCGCCCGAGGCGCGCACCGAATCCATCAGCGCATAGAAGGTCAGGTGCTTGTCCTTCGGCTTCGGGCGGCGCAGCCAGAATTCGCGGAAGGCGGGAAATTCCTCGGCGATCGGCAGGCCGGTATCGATCGCGAGCCCCCGCCCGGACAGGCCATAGATCTGGCCCTTGCCGATGACGCGGAAATAGCTCGCACCGAGCACGCTCATGACCTCGTCGAGCTTGCCGGCCTGGTTGATTGGATAGACCACCCGGAAACCGGCCCAGCCGAGCTTGCTGGTCGCCTCGCGATCGAAATGCAGGTCGGCGAAGTCGAAGCGGCCGGCATCGTAGGGGATTTCGTGAGCCGCGCCGTCGACGATCTCGCTGATCTTCACCGGTGTGTTGAACTGCATGCCCTGGTGGTAGAAGGCCAGCTTGAACGGCGTCTTGAACTCCATCCAGGCGAAGCGATCGCGCTTGGGCTGCATCTTCTGGTAGTCGGCGAACTGCATCTTGCTGAAGACGTCGGGCAGGTTGCTGACCGGTGCGACATAAGGCGCATCCGCCAGCGCCTTGGCCTTCGCGACCACCTCGTCGAGCCCGAATGCCGGCCGCTGCTGCGCGAAGGCCGACGACCCCGCGACAACCGCCAGAGCCAGCCAGCCGAATACCGGCCCCAGCCGCGCCAGGCCGGACGTGCCCCGGCTCATTCCGCGCCGGTCCAGCAGCCGCATCAGCCTCTGTCGGGCTGAAGAGGAAGATCGGGCCATGGGCTGGGCCCCGTCGGCAGAACGGGTCGACAAGTTCACACTACCTCCTTAAAGGTGGGCGTCGGCGGGACGGAGCGCCCGTCCTACATTGGCAGCGGCGCACCGAACACATGCCCATCATCGCCCCAAGGGTCAAGGAATGAGCGCGTTCTCCCCGGACCGCTCCCGCGCGACCCTTCGCCGCCCTCTCTATCTCAAGTGAACGAACTCAGCATGGATCATAAGAGCGCTGCGCCGGTCGTCGAAGGACTGGAGACGGTGTCCCCTGAAGAGGCCGCAACCGGCCTGTCCCGCCGGCAGGCGCTCGGCGCCATGGCCTCGGCCGCGTTCGTGGCGGGAATGGCTGCACTGCCCGCGGCAGCCAAGCCGAAACAGGTCGCCAGCGCCGATCCGGCCGTGACGAAGAAGGCCTTCGTCGACAAGCTGATCGCGCAGATGACCGTGGACGAGAAGGTTGGCCAACTGCGCCTCATCAGCATCGGCCCGGAGATGCCCTTCGCCAAGATCATCGAGGAGATCGCCGCCGGGCGCATCGCCGGCTCGTTCAACACCGTCATCCGGCGCGACAACCGGCCGATGCAGGAGGCCGCCGTCAAGCGCTCGCGCCTGAAGATCCCGCTCTTCTTCGCCTATGACGTGGTGCACGGGCACCGCACCACCTTCCCGATCCCGCTCGGCCTGGCATCGAGCTTCGACATGGCCGTGATCGAGCGCATGGCTCGCGTCTCGGCCATCGAAGCCTGCAATGACGGCGTCGACATGACCTTCGCGCCGATGGTCGACATCAGCCACGATCCGCGCTGGGGCCGCACCTCCGAGGGCTTCGGCGAAGATCCCTATCTCGTCAGCGAATGCGCCCGGGCCAGCGTGCGCGGCTTCCAGGGCTCGGCGCCCAATCAGCCCGACACCATCATGGCCGCGGTCAAGCATTTCGCGCTCTATGGCGCGGTCGAAGGCGGGCGCGACTACAACACGGTCGACATGAGCCCGCTGCGCATGCACCAGGTTTATCTGCCGCCCTATCGCGCCGCGATCGAGGCCGGTGCTGGCGGCGTCATGGTCGCGCTCAACTCGGTGAACGGCGTTCCGGCCACCTCCAATACCTGGCTGCTGCAGGATCTCCTGCGCAAGCAATGGGGCTTCAAGGGTGTCACCGTCAGCGACCATGGCGCGATCACGGAGCTGACGCGCCACGGCGTCGCCCGCGACAACCGCGAGGCCGCCAAGCTCGCGATCAAGGCCGGCATCGATCTCAGCATGGCCGATCAGGTCTATCTCGCCGAGGTGCCCGGCCTGATCGCCTCGGGCGAGATCAAGATGGCCGAGCTAGACGCCTGCGTGCGCGAGGTGCTCGGCGCGAAATACGACATGGGCCTGTTCGCCAATCCGTTCCTGCGGATGGGCAAGCAGGAGGACGATCCGGCCGATGTGCGCGCCAATGACCGCCTGCATCGGGAGCCCGCCCGCGAGATCGCCCGCGACACGATCGTGCTGCTGGAGAACCGCAACCAGACGCTGCCGCTGAAGAAGCAGGGCACGATCGCACTCGTCGGGCCGCTGGCCGATTCCGGGCTGGACATCCTCGGCAGCTGGTCGGCGCAGGGCGTCGCCGAGCAGGCGGTGACGGTCAAGGCCGGCATCGAGAATGCGATCGGCGACAAGGCGAAGCTGATCGTCGCGCGCGGCTGCAACGTGCTCGATGACCAGAAGGTCGTCGACTACCTGAACTTCCTGAACTGGGACAAGCCCGAGGTCATCCAGGACCCGCGCCCGCTCGACGTGATGATCGAGGAGGCCGTCGCCGCCGCCAACCAGGCCGACGTGGTGATCGCTGTGGTCGGCGAGGTGCGCGGCATGTCGCATGAATCGTCGAGCCGCGTCACGATCGAGATGCCGGGCTCGCAGCGCAAGCTGCTGCAGGCGCTGAAGGCGACCGGCAAGCCGCTCGTCGTCCTGCTGATGAACGGCCGCCCGCTCGCGATCGGCTGGGA
>JBDHTM010000056.1:0-26152 GCA_039808685.1 Allobosea sp.
GCGGCCAAGCCCGAGGCGATCTTCAACGTCACCTTCGCGGTCGACCTCGCCAATTTCGTCCGCGCCGGCAATACGCGCGGCCTGTTCGAGGGGCGCCAGGTCGTCTCGATGCTGACCGGCGAGCCGGAATATCTCGACACGCTCGGCGCCGAGACGCCGGAAGGCTGGATCATCACCGGCTATCCCCATGCCGACCTGCAGACGCCGGAGCACGTCAAGTTTCGCGACGCCTACAAGGCGAAATACAACGACTATCCACGCCTGGGCTCGGTCGTCGGCTACGAGACGGTGCAGGCCATCGCCGCCGCGCTGGCCAAGGCCGGCTCGGTCGACAATGAGAAGCTGGTCGATGCCTTCGAGAGGCTGAAATTCGGCTCGGCCTTCGGCCCGATCGAGTTCCGCAAGATCGACCACCAGTCGACGCTCGGCGCCTATGTCGGCAAGAGCGCGCTGAAGAACGGCAAGGGTGTGATGGTCGACTGGAGCTATCGCGACGGTGCCAAGTACCTGCCGAGCGACGACGAGGTCCGCAAGCTGCGGCCGGCGGTGTGAGGCCTGACGGAACATCGCCGTCATTCCGGGCTTGACCCGGAATCCATCGTAGGGCGTCGGGTCTTATGCTGGATTCCGGATCGGCGCGGCTTTCAGCCGCTTGTCCGGATTGACGGTCAGGTTTGCACTCAGACAGGCGCCTTGCTCCGAGACGACATGCTTGATCTCGTCCTCACCCAGACCCTGAACGGCCTGGCCTCGGCGTCGTCGCTGTTTCTGGTGGCGTGCGGGCTGTCGATCATCTTCGGCGTCACCCGCATTGTGAACTTCGCCCATGGCTCGCTCTACATGCTGGGCGGCTATCTGGCCTTCACGCTGGTGAGCTGGCTCGGCCCGGCCGATCCGCTCGGTTTCTGGGGCGGCGTGGTGCTGGCCGTGCTGCTGACCGGCCTTGCCGGCGTGCTGATCGAAGTCCTGATCCTGCGCCGGATCTATCAGGCGCCGGAGCTGTTCCAATTGCTCGCGACCTTCGGCGTCGTGCTGATGCTGCAGGATATTGCGCTGGCGACCTGGGGGCCGGAGGACAAGCTCGGCCCGCGCGCGCCGGGCTTCCGCAGCTTCGTCATCCTGTTCGACAATCGCTTCCCGAGCTATGAGCTCTTCCTGATTACGGTCGGACCGGTCGTGCTCGGCCTGATCTGGCTGCTGTTCCACCGGACACGCTGGGGCGTGCTGATCCGGGCGGCGACGCAGGACCGCGAGATGGTGAGCGCGCTTGGCGTCAACCAGCGCCTGCTCTTCACCTCGGTCTTCGCCTTCGGCGCGGCGCTGGCGGGCTTTGGCGGCGCGCTCCAGCTCCCGCGCGAGGCGATCAATCTCCACATGGACCTGTCGATGATCGCCGAGGCCTTCGTGGTCGTGGTCGTCGGCGGGCTCGGCAGCGTGACAGGTGCCTATCTCGCCGCCGTGCTGATCGGCGTGCTCCATGCCTTCGGCATCCTGATCCTGCCGAAGATCACGCTGGTCCTCGTCTTCCTGGTCATGGCGGCGGTGCTGATCGTCCGGCCGCATGGCCTGCTCGGCAAGGCCGGCGTCGAACCGCGCGGCCACGCCGGCCAGCTCTTCCTGCTGCGCCCGGCCAATGGCGCGGCCAAGCTGTTCGGCATCATCGCACTCGCATTGCTGGCCCTCGCGCCGCTCGTCGTGCCGGATCATGTCATCCTGACCCTGACCGATCTCGTCATCTTCGCGGTCTTCGCTGCCTCGCTGCACCTGCTGATGGGGCCGGGCGGGATCACCTCCTTCGGCCATGCCGCCTACTTCGGGCTCGGCGCCTATGGCGCGGCGCTGGCGGTGAAATGGCTGGGCAGCCCGATGGAGGAGGCCCTGATGCTGGCGCCATTGATGGCGGGCATCGCAGGCGCGATCTTCGGCTGGTTCTGCGTGCGGCTCTCGGGCGTCTATCTGGCCATGCTGACGCTGGCCTTCGCCCAGATCGCCTGGGCGGCGGCCTTCCAGTGGGTCGACCTGACCGGCGGCGACAACGGCATCCTCGGCGTCTGGCCCTCGGCCTGGGCGGTGCCCAAGACGGTGTTCTACTATCTCGCGCTCGCCATCGCCGCGATCGTGATCGTGGCGCTTCGGGTGATCATCTTCGCGCCCTTTGGCTACGCCTTGCGCGCCGGCCGCGACAGCCCCTTGCGGGCCGAGGCGATCGGCCTCGATGTCGGGCGCCTACAATGGGCGGCCTTCACCATCGCGGCGATCGCAGCCGGCATCGCCGGCGGGCTTTTCGCCTTCTCGAAAGGCTCGGTCTTTCCGACCTATATGGCGATCCCGCGCTCGGTCGACGCCTTGCTGATGGTGCTGCTCGGCGGGGTGCAGACGGTTGCCGGGCCGGTCGTCGGCGCCTTCGCCTATGTGGGGTTGAACGAGCAGTTGATGAAGCTGACGGCCTATTGGCGCTTCGTGCTGGGCTTGTCGATCGTGCTGCTGGTCGTTCTGTTCCCGCGCGGCCTCGTCGGCACCTGGCTGTTCTGGCGCGCCCGGCGCCAGAGCGCCACGCAAGAGGCGGCGGCGGCATGAGTGCGCCTGTTTCCCCGGTGCTGGAAGCCCGCGACCTCGCCCGGTCCTTCGGCGGCGTCAAGGCGGTCGACGGCGTCTCCTTCTCGGTCGAGGCCGGCAGGCTGGTCGCCCTGATCGGCCCGAACGGCGCCGGCAAGACGACCTGCTTCAACATGCTGAACGGCCAGCTCAAGCCAGATCGCGGCGAGGTGCTGCTGGCTGGCAAGCCGATCACCGGGCTGGAGCCGCGCGAGGTCTGGCGGCTCGGCGTCGGCCGCACCTTCCAGATCACCGCGACCTTCGCCTCGATGACCGTGCGCGAGAATGTCCAGATGGCGCTGATCTCGCATGCCGGGAAGAGCTGGCGCCTGTTCGGCCGCGCCGACCGCCGCCGCCTCGCACAGGCCGATGCCTTGCTCGATCAGGTCGGCATGGCCGGCCAGGCCGAGCGTGCCTGCGGCGTGCTCGCCTATGGCGATCTCAAGCGCGTCGAGCTCGCGGTCGCGCTCGCCAACGAGCCGAAGCTCCTGCTGATGGACGAGCCCACCGCCGGCATGGCGCCGCAGGAGCGCATCGCTCTGATGGCGCTGACCGCCCGCATCGCAAGAGAGCGGGGCATCGCCGTGCTGTTCACCGAGCACGACATGGATGTCGTCTTCGCCCATGCCGACCGCGTGCTGGTGCTCGACCGCGGCCGCCTGATCGCGTCCGGAACCAGCGCAGAGGTCCGCAACGACCCGCAGGTCAGGGCCGTCTATCTCGGCTCCGGCGCGACCTCGGGAGGGCATTGATGACGGCGCTCCTCGAACTCGCTGATGTCGAGGCCTGGTATGGCCGCGCCAAGATCCTGCACGGCGTCGGCTTCTCCGTCGGATCAGGCGAGGTCGTCGCGCTGATGGGCCGCAACGGCGCCGGCAAGTCTACGACGATGAAGACGGTGATGGGGCTGGTGCCGGAGCCGCAAGGTTCGATCCGCTTCGAAGGCAAGGAGATCGCCGGTCGCGAGCCTTTTCAAATCGCTCGGCTCGGCATCGGCTATGTCCCGGAGGATCGGCGCGTCTTCTCGGATCTGACGGTGATGGACAATCTTGAGGTGGGCCGCCAGCCGGCGCGGACCGGCGCGCCACACTGGACGCCGGAGCGACTGTTCGATCTCTTCCCCAATCTCGGCCGCATGCGCGACCGGCCGGGCGGCGCCATGTCCGGCGGCGAGCAGCAGATGCTGACCATTGCCCGCACGCTGATGGGCAATCCGCGCCTGCTGCTGCTCGACGAACCCTCCGAAGGGCTGGCGCCGGTCATCGTCGAGGCGATGGCGGAGACGATCCGCGTGCTGAAGGGCGAGGGGCTGTCGGTGCTGCTCTCCGAGCAGAACCTGCATTTCGCCGGCAGCATCGCCGACCGCGCCGTCATCATCGAGAAGGGTCTGATCCGTTTCGACGATACGATGGCCGCGCTCAAGGCTAACGAGGCGGCGCGGAGCCAGTATCTGGCGGTTTGAAGCCGGAAAGCAGGCGCCGCATCACGTCGAGCAGCGGCTCGACCTCCCGTTCCGCCATCGGGGCGAGCGCCGCGATCGTGATCGCCTTGGCGCGCTCGACATATCCTGGCAGCAATTCGCGGCCGCGCTGGCCGAGCTGCACCAGCACGCGGCGCTTGTCGTCGGGATCGTGCAGGCGCTCCACCAGCCCGCGTTCGGCCAGCCGCGTCACCACGCCCCGGATGGTCGCCGGGTCCATCGCGGTCATGCGGCCGAGCTGGTTCTGCGAAATGCGGCCGTCGACGGCGAGCCGGCAGAGCACGGCGAATTGCGGCGGCGTCGGCCCGTCCTCGCCCATCATCTCCAGGAACATCGCGACATAGCGCTGCTGCATCTGCCGCAGCAGGAAGCCGAACTGCTCGTCCAGCACATAGCCGGCGAGATCGACGGGCCCGGGAACAGCGGAATCGGCCTGGCCGCTGGCCGTGCGGTGATGCCGGCCGAGCCCGTCTTCCGATTCTTCTGCGCGATCCATGGCTACTCCGGGTGACGATTCTGCCGGCCGGCGGCAGAGGCGCATTCTCCCGGATCATATGTGTTCGTTCAATCGGGTAGACGAGGACAGCGCATCGTCATTCCGGGGCATCGCGCAGCGATGAGCCCGGAACCCACGAACACGACGTTTGTCCAGTTCGTCGTGCTCGCCCGTGTATCCACGTCTGGAACACGGCCCTTGTCCGGCGAAGACGTGGATGGTCGGGACAAGTGTTCAGCCCGACCATGACGGCAAGCGCCGCGTTCATGGATTCCGGGCTCGACCCTTCGGGTCGCCCCGGAATGACGGCGAGGTTCCGGCGCGATCAGCCCAGCGACATCGTCAGCGGCGGCTTCACTTCGGGCGGCAGCGGCGAGGTGTAGCCCTCCTTGCCGAGGCGCGCCTTGTGGTCGGCCTTGGCGGCCGCCATCAGCGCGGGGTCGCTCAGCACGGCGGCGCCGGTCGCGGCCATCGCCTTGGCGACATGGACCATCGCCTTGTGTGCGGCGGGGGACTTGCCCTGCGCCACCACCTGCCAGGTGTGGAACGGCGTGCCCATCGCGACCGTCGGCGCATGGGCCTGCACGGTCGGCACCGCCCAGCTCACATCGCCGATATCGGTCGAGCCGATCGCCGGGTTGCGCTTGGCGTCACGCGGCACGAGGAAGTCGGCGAGCGGCGCGCCGGTATCGGGCATGCCGATGGTGCGCCAGATCGAGGCGATCTCCTGCGGCGAAAGCGTGCCGCGGATCTTCTCGGCGTAAGCCTTGTCGGCATCGTCGAAATGCGGCGGGCCGAGCTCCTCCATCACCTTGTGCAGGGTCTCTTCCAGCGGCGTGTTGGCGACGAGATCGGAGACGGCGCTGACGATGCGCATCTCCATCTTGGTTTCCGTCATCAGTGCCGCACCTTCGGCGATCTTCTTCACGCGCTGGACGAGCTCCAGCATGCCGCGCAGATCGCGGGCGCGGATCGAGTAGCGGACGCGCGCATGGGCCTGAACGACGTTCGGCGCGATGCCGCCTGTGTCGAGCAGCGCATAGTGGACGCGCGCATCGGAGGGCATGTGCTCGCGCATGTAGTTGACACCGACATTCATCAGCTCGACGGCATCGAGCGCCGAACGGCCGAGATGTGGCGCGGCGGCGGCATGCGAGGCGCGGCCGGTGAAGACGAAATCGGCGCGGGTATTGGCGAGCGCCAGGGCCGGAGCGACCTCCCAGAAGCTCGACGGATGCCAGGAAATCGCGACATCGGCATCGTCGAAGGCGCCGGCGCGGACCATGAAGGCCTTGGCGGCGCCGCCTTCCTCGGCCGGGCAGCCATAATAGCGCACGCGGCCGGGTATCTTGTTCTCGGCGAGCCAGTCCTTCATCGCGACGGCGGCGAGCATGGCGGCCGAGCCGAGCAGGTTATGGCCGCAGCCATGGCCATGGCCGCCGGCCTCGATCTCCTTGTGCTCGGCAAGTCCCGCTTCCTGCGAAAGGCCGGGCAGGGCGTCATATTCGCCGAGGAAGGCGATGACCGGGCCGCCTTCGCCCGCTTCGCCGATCACGGCGGTCGGGATGTCGGCGACGTTCTCGGTGATCCTGAAGCCGTGGTGCTTCAGCTCGGCGATATGCTCGGCGACCGAGCGCTTCTCGGTGTAGCACACCTCCGGCATGCCCCAGACCCGGTCGGAGAGCGCGATCAGGCGCTCCTTGTTCGCATCGACGTGCCGCCAGAGATCGTTTCGATTGTCCATGTTCGTTCCGCCTGGAGAACGCGTGGGCGTTCCCCGTCTTTCGTTGAGAGGCGGATTCCCCGGCGGGGCCGATGCGGCCGGGCCGGACCCGCCTCTGGTGGGCAGCGGCATATGAGCAATCCCGCGCCGCGCCGTCCAGACATTCAGCGCATGGCGGAACAGCGTCTCAGGCTGTAGAACATGTCGCATTCTCTCGGAACCGCACCGTCATCCCGGGCTTGTCCCGGGATCCATCGGAGGGCGTTGCGCTCTACGATGGATCCCGGAGCGGCGCGGCTTCGCCGCTTGTCCGGGATGACGCGGTGGTTCCGTGCAAAACGGGCAGGTTTTAAGCTTGCACCGTTGGCGCGGCCGCGAAGTCGGCGAGGATCGGACAATCGGGGCGGTGGTCGCCATGGCAATGCGTCGCGAGATGCCGCAGCGTGTCGGCCATTGCCTTGAGCTCGGCCGCCTTTTCCTCGAGCGCGCGGACATGCGCCATGGCGAGGCTCTTCACATCGGCGCTGGCCCGGCTCTTGTCGCGCCAGAGCGCGAGCAATTCGCGCGTCTCCTCCAGCGAGAAGCCGAGATCGCGCGAGCGGCGCACGAAGCGCAGCGTATGCACGTCATCGGCGGCATAGACCCGGTATTGCGCGGCCGTGCGGGCCGGCGGGGTGATCAGGCCGATGCTCTCGTAGTAGCGGATCATCTTGGCGCTGACGCCGGAGCGGGTTGCGGCTTCGCCGATATTCATCTCAGGCCTCCGCCTTGATGCGCTTCAACCGGAGCGCATTGCTGACGGCGTTGACGCTCGGCAGATCGGAACCAGCGAGGGTCTTCACGCTGGCGGGCTCGATTGCAAGATCAACGGTGGCCGCAACGACGCCCGGCACGGCGCGCAGCGCCTTATCGACCTGGCCGATGCAGCTCGCGCAGATCATGCTCTCCACGCCCAGATGAAGGATTTCAAGGTCGTTCCTGCTCCTGTCGATGACCGTCATCGCCGCCTCTTTCATGGTGATGACAAGCCATATAAAGCTTCCCATAATGGAAAGGTCAAGAGATGTGATTCCGCCGAGTCGCTCCGTCATCCCGGGGCAGGCCGCAGGCCTGGACCCGGAATGACGGAGCGGTTCCCGTTCAGGGCATCTCGACGGAAACGCTCTTGATCACCGCATGAACGGGCTTTCCAAGCGCCAGCCCGAGCAAGGCGACGGATTTCGCCGTGACCCGGGCCGCCAGCCTGGCCTCGCCGCAGGCGACGAGCAGATTCACGGTGCTGCCGCCCGGACCGCTCCGCTCGCCGATCTCGCAGACCGTGCCGGCCAGCACGTTGAGCGCGCTGATCTCCGTCGGCTGGCCGAGGCTGAGCATCACGTCGCTGGCGAAGATGCGGATCTTGATCCGCTGGCCTTGCCGAAGCGTGCCCCGCGCAATCGTCAGCGGCCCGGCCGGAGTCGTGACCCGCGCCAGCCCGAAGGCGTCTTCGAAACCGGCGACCTCGGCCGCGAGCAGGGTGCTCGCCTCCGGTGCGCCCGGCCGTGCCGCCAGATCGGGCCGAGACAGGATGTCCGCCGTCGGGCCGCAGGCGGCGATGCGCCCGTTCTCGACCATGGCGACGGTGGTGGCGAGGCGCGCGACCTCCGCCAGCGCATGCGAGACATAGACGATCGGGATGCCGGCTTCGTCGCGCAACCGCTCGATATGCGGCAGGATCTCGGCCTTGCGGGCCTCGTCGAGCGCCGCCAGCGGCTCGTCCATCAGCAGAAGGCGCGGCTGCGCCAGCAGGGCGCGGCCGATGGCGACGCGCTGCTTCTCGCCGCCGGAGAGGCCGCCCGGCCGCCGGTGCAGCAGATGGCCGATGCCGAGCAGGTCCAGCACCTTGTCGAGCTCGGCCGGCTTGCGCTGCGCATGCGGCACGAACCAGTGCCCGAAGAGCAGGTTCTGGCGCACGGTGAGATGCGGGAAGAGCCGCGCCTCCTGGAAGACATAGCCGATGCGCCGGCGATGCTTCGGCAGGACAATACCGCGTTCGGTGTCGACCAGCGTCTCGCCATCGACGCGGACATGACCGGAATCGGGGCGGATCAGCCCGCCGATGACGTTGACCAGCGAGGTCTTGCCCGAGCCCGAGCTGCCGAACAGGGCTGTCAGGCGTCCGTCGGAGGTGAAGGCGGCATCGAGCGCGAAGTCGCCGAGCCGGTGGCGGACGGCGATGTCGAGAGCGGGCGTCATTCGATCTCGATCCGGCGGCCGACGATCCGCGCCATCCATTCGGAGAAGAAGAGCGCCGCGACCGAGATCGCGATCGAGATCAGCGTCAGCCGCAGCGCGCCGGCATCGCCGCCCGGAACCTGGGTGAAGGTGTAGATCGCCGAGGGCAGGGTCTGCGTCTCGCCGGGGATGTTGGAGACGAAGGTGATCGTCGCGCCGAACTCGCCCATCGCCTTGGCGAAGCACAGGATCATGCCGGCGAGGATGCCGGGCAGGCAGAGCGGCAGGGTGACGACGAGGAAGACCCAGACCGGGCTCGCGCCGAGCGTGCCGGCGGCCGCT
Source organism: Allobosea sp. (assembly GCA_039808685.1). Lineage (GTDB taxonomy): Bacteria > Pseudomonadota > Alphaproteobacteria > Rhizobiales > Beijerinckiaceae > Allobosea. The sequence continues at coordinate 8,851 of JBDHTM010000056.1, forward strand.
TCGAGCTTGCGGTCGACGGCCTCGATCGAGAGGCGGATCGCCCGTACCATCAGCGGAAAGCCCATGACGCCGCAGGCCAGCGCCGCGCCGGTCCAGCGGAAGGAGAGCACGATCCCGAACCAGTCATAGAGCAACTGCCCGATCGGCCCGCGCCGGCCGAAGCCGATCAACAGCAGATAGCCCGTCACCACAGGCGGCAGGATCAGCGGCATATGGACGATCGCGTCGAGCAGGGACTTGCCCCGGAAGCGCCCGCGCGCCAGCAGCAGCGCGGCACCGAGCCCGAGCGGCAGGCTCGCCAGCATGGCCGTGGTCGCGACGACGAGGCTGAGCCTCACCGCCGTCCATTCTTCAGGCGATAGCCACTCGGTCACGAGGAGCCGGCGGGCTTGTTGAGCACCGTGAAGCCCTGCTTCTCGAAGATAGGCCGGGCGGCGGGGCTGCGCAGATAGGTCAGGAGGGCCTGCGCGTCCGGATTGGCCGAATCCTTGGTGACGGCGACCGGATAGACGATCGGCGGGTGCGAATCCTCGGGAAAGGTCGCGACGATCTTGACCTGCGGGTCGGCGGCGGCGTCGGTCGCATAGACGATGCCGAGCGGCGCCTCTCCACGCGAGACAAAGAGCAGCGCGGCGCGGACATTGTCGGCCTGGGCGATCCTGTGCCTCAGCTTGTCCCAGCTACCCAGCTTCTCGAGCGCGGCCTTGCCGTATTTTCCGGCCGGGACCGCGTCGACATTGGCCATGGCGAGGCGGCCGGAGCCGAGCGCCGCGGCGACATCGGCGCCGGGCTTGAGGTCGAGCCTTACGGTCGAATCCTTGCGGGCGACCAGCACGATTCGGTTGGCGAACAGGCTGACGCGGGTCTCCGGCTTGATCAGGTTCTTGCGGGCCGCATAGTCCATCCAGTCGAGATCGGCCGAGACGAAGAGATCGGCCGGGGCGCCGTTTTCGAGCTGCTTCGCCAGCGTGTTGCTGGCGGCATAGGAGATCTTGGGCGCGGGCCTGCCGCTGTCCTTGGCCCAGTCGGCGGCGGCCTCGTCGAGCGCGTTCTTCATGCTGGCTGCGGCGAAGATCACGAGCTCCTTCGTCTGCGCCTGCGCGTTTTCGAGCGCGGGGACGAAGCTCGCGGCAAGGGCCAGGCCCATGCCCAGCAAGGTGCGGCGCTTCAACATGCTGTTCCCAGCTCCGAGCTTCGTTGTATCCGGATGAATATAACGATGCTTGCAGCGCCCAATCGACGAGTCAAGCAGCGGCGCGGAGGCGCCCGGCACTCACCCCTGCGGGTGCTTGTGGATCGGGTCGACCCAGTAGACCTCTTCCGGCTTCTCGACCGGGTCGACATCGGTGATGTTGACCACCACCGCCTCGTTGTCGGAGCGCACCAGCACGCATTGCAGCGGGTTGTCGGGATCGGCGTTGATCTCCTGGTGCGGCACGAAGGGCGGCACGTAGATGAAATCGCCCGGCCCCGCCTCGGCGACGAATTCCAGCCGCTCGCCCCAGCGCATACGCGCCTTGCCGCTCACCACATAGATCACGCTTTCGAGTTCGCCATGGTGGTGCACGCCGGTCTTGGCGTTGGGCTCGATCGCGACCGTGCCGGCCCAGATCTTCTGGGCCCCGACGCGGGCATGGTTGATCGCGGCCTGCCGGAACATGCCGGGCGTCTGCGCCGTGTTGGGGTCGAGCTTGTCGCCGGAGATGACGCGCACGCCGTCATGCTTCCAGCGCGGCTCGCCGTCATGGCTGTGATCGTGCGGATTGTCGTGGTCCTGGCTCATGGCACCCTCCCGCTCAAGTCTGCTTTGCCGGTCCGGTCGCGACAGGCCGCTCGCCGGCGCCCCATTCGGACCAGGAGCCGTCATAGATCGCCTTGGCCGGCTTGCCCACGGTCTCGAGCGCCGTCGACAGGATCACGGCTGAGACGCCCGAGCCGCAGGTCATGATCGACGGCTTGTCGAGATCGACGCCGGCATCCTGGAACAGTGCGACGATCTCTTCCGGGGACTTCAGCCTGCCATCGGTCGTGAGCTGCGAGGACGGCAGGTTGAGCGAGCCCGGAATATGGCCGGAAGCCAGGCCCGGCCGCGGCTCCGGCGCTTCGCCGCGGAAGCGGTCGGCAGCGCGGGCATCGACCACCTGGATCGCCTGCGAGGCGATGGCGCGCGCGACATCGTCGGCATCGGCGACTGCGCCGTTGTCGAGCCGGGCGGTGAAGCTGCGGGGCTGGCGCGGCTGCGGGCTGTCCTCTTCGACGGGGCGTCCTTCGGCCAGCCATTTCGGGAAGCCGCCATCGAGGATGACGACATCGCGCGCGCCGAACACCTTGAAGGTCCAGCGCACGCGTGGCGCCGAGAAGAAGCCGAGCCCGTCATAGACGACGATGCGCATGCCGTCGCCGATGCCGAGCGCGCCGACGGCGGCCGCGAATTCAGGCGCCGAGGGCAGCATATGCGGCAGGGACGAGCGGCTGTCCTTGATCTTGTCGATATCGAAATGGACGGCGCCCGGAATGCGGCGCTGGGCATATTCGGCCGCTCCGTCGCGCTTCTGTGCCGGCAGATACCAGGAGGCATCGACCACGACGATATCCGGCGCGTTCAAGCGCTCGGCCAGCCACTCGGTCGAAACGAAGACGTCTTCACGGGCCATAGGCGTATCCTCTGGGCAATAGCTTTAGTGTTCTTAGGCGAGCGCGATCCGGACGCGCCGGTTCTGCTTGCCCTTCTTCTCGATATCGGTAACCGCGACCGCACCGATCTCGGCGGTGTTGCGGACATGGGTGCCGCCGCAGGGCTGCAGGTCGATATCCCCGATGGCGACGAGCCGGACGCGGCCCGAGCCGCGCGGCGGTTTCACTGACATCGTCTTGACCAGGCCCGGATTGGCGTCGAGCTCCTCGTCGGTGATCCAGCGCTCGGTGACGTCGGCATTGCGCGCGACCAGCGCGTTGAGCCTCTCGGAAATTTCGGCCTTGTCGAGCCCGCCTTCCGGGATGTCGAAATCGAGCCGTCCGTCGCCGTCGCCGATCGAGCCGCCCGTCACCGGGAAGGCGAGCACCACGCTGAGCAGATGCAGCGCGGTATGGATGCGCATGCGCTTGAAGCGGCGCTCCCAGTCGAGCACGGCGGTAACCGCCTCGCCCGGAGCCGGCAGAGCCTGGCCCTCGGCGGGGACATGGATGACCCGGCTCTGGTCCTCGGGGTCGTCGATCGCGGTGGCGATCGTGACCAGGCTGCCGTCGGCGCGGCGCAGATGGCCGGCATCGCCCGGCTGGCCGCCGCCGGTCGCGTAGAAAATGGTGCGGTCCAGAATGATGCCGCCGCGCTCGTTCACGGCTTCGACCGTCGCGGGCGTTTCCTTGAGATAGGCATCCTGGCGGAAGAGCAGCTCGGTCGGCATTGTCTCTGTCTCATGGTAGCGCGAACGCGCCTTCGCGGCGCAGACTGCACCGATTGCCCCCGCGTTGCCACCGCGTTGGCGGGATAGCGGGGATGATTTCGGCCGAATGGCTTCCGGCTTTGCGATTCAGTGCCTAGATGACTGTCCCGCCAACCCGGAGCCGCCATGGGCTTGCCCCGCATGAAGCCGCAGGACGGCGTTGCCTGGATCACCGGCGCCAGTTCCGGCATCGGGGCCGCGGTCGCGCTTGAACTGGCTCGGCGCGGCTGGACAGTCGCGGTCACCGCCCGGCGGCTGGAGGCGCTGGAGCGTCTCGCGCGCAGCACCGAGAAACTGCCCGGCCGCATCGTGGCTCATGCCGGCGATGTGACCGACGCCCAGGGGATGCGCGAGGTCACCGATGCGATCGAGAGCATCCATGGGCCGATCGCCTTGGCTTTCCTGAATGCCGGCATCACCTCAGGCCGGGGCAGGGCGATCGATGTCGAGACGGTCGAAAAGGTGGTCGGGGTCAACCTGCTCGGCGTCGCCAAGAGCTTCTTCGCGATACAGCCGCGCATGGCCGCCCGGAGGGCAGGCCAGATCGCGGTCAATGCCTCGCTCGCCGGCTATCGCGGCCTGCCGGGCGCGGCCGCTTATGGCGCGGCCAAGGCGGGCGCCATCTATTTCTGCGAATCGATGCGTTTCGACTGCGAGGCGGCCGATATCCGCCTGCAACTGGTCAATCCCGGTTTCATCGAGACGCCGATGACAGAGGGCCGCCGCTTCCCGATGCCGTTCCTGATGACGGTGGAGGACGGCGCGCGGCGAATCGTTGATGGCTTCGAGCGCGGCGGTTTCGAGATCACGGTGCCGCGCCGGCTCGCCTGGATCCTGAAGGGCGCGCGTCTTCTGCCTTATCCCGTGTATTTCGCGCTGATGCGCCGCTTCGCCGAGCGCAGCGGCTGAAGCCGTCAGCGGTTGCGGATCGCTCCGAAGGCATCGAGCGCCCGCTGGCGGCCGAAGGCGAGATCGATGAGCGGGGCTGGGTAGGTTTCCCCGATTCGAACGCCTGCCTCGCGCAACGCCTTCCGCGACGCCTTCCAGGGCTGGTGGATATCCTGTTCGGAAAGCGCCGCCAGCTCCGGCACCCATCGGCGGACGTAAGCCCCGCGCGGATCGTGGGTTTCGCCCTGGGTCACCGGGTTGAAGATGCGGAAATAGGGCGAAGCGTCGGCGCCCGAGCCTGCGACCCATTGCCAGTTCGCAGCGTTGTTGGCTGCATCGGCATCGACCAGCGTGTCCCAGAACCAGGCTTCGCCTGCCCGCCAGTCCTGCAACAGATGTTTGATCAGGAAAGAGGCGACGACCATCCGCACCCGGTTATGCATCCAGCCGGTCGTCCAGAGTTCACGCATGCCGGCATCGACAAGAGGAATGCCGGTCCGCCCACGCTGCCAGCGATGCAGCGCCGTCTCGTCCGGCTGCCAGGGAAAGGCGTCGAATCGCAAATCGTAATTTCGCGTCGCGAGAGACGGATTGTGGAAGAGCAGATGGTGGGAAAACTCGCGCCAACCGATCTCCGAGAGGAATTTCTCGGCGTCTTGCTCCGATCCCGCGGCTTCGCCGGCCGCGCGGGCATGATGCAGCGCATGCCAGATCTGGCGCGGGCCGATCTCGCCGAAATGCAGATGCGGCGATAGCCGCGACGTCGCCGCCCGGTCCGGCCGATCATGATCCTCGGCATAATTGGCGAGGCCCTTGGCGAGAAAATTGTCGAGCTGCATCGCCGCGCCCGCTTCTCCCGGCGTCCAGACCGCCCGCATGCCGCCGGCCCAGTCAGGTTTCCTGGGCTCCAGATCGAGATCGGACAAGGACACCGTTTGCGCCTCAACCGAATCGGGCAGGGACAGTGCAGGAATGCATCGGGGAGCGGGAATCGGAGCCGTCGGCGCTCCCTTTTGCCGGGCCGCGCGCCAGTATGGCGTGAACACCGTCATCGGCCGTCCGGTCCTGGTGGTGACTTGCCAGGGCTCGTTCAGGAGGTGGCTGTTGAAGCTGCGGACATCGATTCCCCGCCCGGACAGCTCCTCCTTGAGCGCCCGATCGAGCGCGATCTCCGCCGCTTCGTAGCGGCGATTCCAGGTAACTAGCTTAATTCCGGATTCCGTAACGATACGGGGCAGCAACACGGCTGGATCGCCCCGCATCGGCACGAGACGCCCGCCTTTGCGGGCCAACATCTCGCCGAGCGCTTCGAGCGAGCGCGACAGCCACCAGCGTGAGGCGCTGCCGAGAGGCCGGCGCTCAAGGTCGGTATCGAGGATGTAGAGGCACAGGACCGGCCCGGCTGCGCTCGCGGCCGCCAGCGCCGGATTGTCCGCCAGCCTCAGATCATTTCGGAACCAATGCAGGGCGAGCTCCGTCATCATTCCTCTTCCGGTCGGCGCGGCCGCGCAGGCCACGATCCCCGATCAACGCCGTCGGGGCGGATCGGTGCAGGACAGGGGAAAACTTTTTGAAGCTGCGACCAGAGAGCCGCTGGCAACGCCCCGGTTCGGTTGGGCCTCGTTTCCTACAGGCTCTTGCCGAATCCGGCCGCGCCGGCTCAGACTTCCAGGGGCAGGTGCAGGTAATCGGCGATCAGCCAGGACACGCCCGCGGTCCCGGACATAAGGACCGCTATCAGAATTGCTTGAACCATGACGCTACTCCGCCTGAACAGGCAGCTGTCACTAACTAAAATTTTAACGATTTGTAAACGAAATCCTTAAGGCGAATCACCGCCTGAACGAAAGCTCCAGATGGCGGCTGTAGAAAGATGGATGCATTGCACGAGGCCGGCCTCGATCTCGAACTCGGAGAGATGGGCCGCAAGCTGGATACATTGTTCAGCGCGCGTCGCCCGCGGGTGGCGCAGCAGCCCCATCCCGCGGGCTTTGAGATTTCGGCCGTCGAGGCCGGCACCGGCCGTCTGCATGTGGTGCTGGACGCCTATCTGCCGGAGGCCGTTGGCCGGACGATTCTCTCTCTTGCAATCAAGCACGGGGCAGGGCCCGGCCGGGGCGAAAGCGCCCGGAAAGCCTCTCTGGATTCGATCATCGGCACCGTCCGCCAGGCCTGAATGCTCCGAGTCCGGGCTGCGGCGGCGAAATTCGCGGCCCGGCGGCGGGAACCGGCGCGTGGCTCGGGCGTCCCCTTTTCATGAGCAATCCGAAAAAGCCGCCTCTGGATTTCTGGTTGTGGCTGGCCGTGATTGGCCTGACGGTCGTCGTCGCCGTGTCGTCCCTGACCTTTTCCGAACGGGTCGCGCCGGATGCGGTCCAGTCCCGCTCCACGACGCGCTGAACGAAGAGAGCCCCACCGGCTGCGCCGATGGGGCTCTTCTGGGCTTTCAAGCCCTTGCCAGGCAGGCCGCCGCCGCCGGGCACCACGCGAAAATCCGCTGGAAGAACCTCGGGTAGCGGAATTGGTTCCGCTGCCATCAGGCCGCTCAGCCGGCGGGAAGACCGTCGTCGGTGACGAGCGCTGTCGATCGGGGAAAAAGCGCAAGGAAATCGGCGCTTGAGAAGTCTGTTGGAGGCCTCGCCCGGAATCGAACCGGGGTGCAAGGATTTGCAGTCCTCTGCGTAACCACTCCGCCACGAGGCCTTCCTGCGAAACGGCCGCGGCCGCTTCAGCGAGAGCGCACTAACCACAAGCGGCGCGCGGCCGCAACCCGGCATCGCATCTTCCACAGCGATGACGACAAATCTGCTTGGTCGGCTCGCAAGGGGCTTGCACTATCCGGATCGCACCGCTAAGACGCCGCCACGTTGTTCCCGGATAGCTCAGCGGTAGAGCAATCGACTGTTAATCGATTGGTCGCAGGTTCGAATCCTGCTCCGGGAGCCACCTTCCCCCGACATCGATAGAACGCTTTAACCGTCGGTGCGGTATACCAGCGGGCAGGCGACGCTTGCCTTTTGCGCGGGGGTCGAACAGAAAGCTGCCGAAGAACGGCGCGACGGCTGCATCGGTCGCGGCCGGCTTCAGAACGGAAGCGCCGGCGTCGTGGACGGAGAGTTCGGGTATGGACGATTTTGCCTCGCTGCGCCGCAATATGGTCGATTGCCAGCTGCGCACCTATGACATCACCGACCGGGCGGCCCTGGCCGCCGCGGATACGGTGCCGCGCGAAGCCTTCGTTCCTGAGAATCTGTCCCATCTCGCTTATCTCGACCAGTCGATTCCGTTGCCGGGCACCGGTCGGGCGCTGATGACCCCGATGGTCGCCGTCCGCATGATCCAGCTGCTGGACCCGCAGCCGGGCGAATCCGTGCTCGAATATGCCGGTGGCTCCGGCTACGGCGCGGCGCTGATGGCGAGCATGGGCGCGAAGGCGACACTCTGGGAGCCCGATGCTGCGGCCCGTGCGCTGGCCGAGATTGCGTTGACCCGGGCCGGCGCGGACGACGTGACGGTCACCGCCACTCAGCCCGCGAATGCCAGCTTCGACGCGATTCTCGTGAGCGGGGCCTGCGAGGTCTCGCCGGAGACGCTTTTCCCGCTGCTGCGGCCGGAAGGCCGGCTCATCGCCGTCGAGGGACTTGGCCGCGCCGCGCGAGTCATGCTTTATCTCAAGTCCTCCGACGTCGTCTCCGGTCGCCCCGTTTTCGATGCGGCGGCGCCCGTTCTCTCCGAGTTCCGCCGTCCGGCGGCTTTCGTTTTCTGATGCCGGCTGGTGTCGCATTTTTGCGGCAGTGTCCGAGCGAAACCATTCCGGCACCGCCGCACGCGTTGGCGCGGGGTGCCGGAATGGCTATAAATTGCAACTCTGCCGAGGCTGGGGCGATGCCTGGGCGCGACTTTCAGTGCGCACATGAGGCGTCCAGTGAATAAACGCGACGACAAGTTCTCCAGGTTTGGGCTCCCCGCCGTCTTCGCCTTGGCGTTGGCCGGCGGTTGGGCTGGGCCGGTTTCGGCTCAAACCATGGATGCCGCGCTCGCCCGGGCCTATTCCGCCAATCCGACCCTCAATGCGCAGCGCGCCGCGGTCCGCGCGACCGACGAGAACGTGCCGCAGGCGAAAGCGGGCTATCGCCCGCGCATCACGGCTTCGGCCGATATCGGCGCCAGCATCAACCAGCAGGAAGTTCCTGCGTTCGCCGCCAGCTCGCCCTATCACGTCACGATCAATTCGCGCCTCGCGCCGCGCGGCGCCGGCGTGCAGGTCGATCAGAATATCTTCGACGGCGGCAAGACCCGCAACGCCGTGAGCCAGTCCGAATCGCAGGTGCTTGGCGCCCGCGCCACGCTGCGCAACACCGAGCAGAACGTGCTGCTGGACGCCGCGACGTCCTATATGAACGTGCTGCGCGACACCGCGATCCTCAATCTCAACCGCAACAACGTCGACGTGCTCGAGGAGCAGCTGCGCCAGACCCGCGACCGATTCCAGGTCGGCGAGGTGACGCGCACCGACGTGGCGCAGGCAGAGGCGCGCCTGTCCTCGGCGCGGTCCCAGGCGATTCTCGCCGAATCGAATCTCAAGACCTCGGTGGCGCGCTTCCGGCAGAATGTCGGCACCGAGCCGCGGTCGCTTGCGCCCGGCCGCCCGATCGAAGCTCTCCTGCCGAAATCGCTGCCGACGGCGCTGAACCAAGCTCTATCGGGCCACCCCGCGATCATCGCATCGCTGCATGGCGTCGATGCCGCGGAGCTGCAGGTCAAGGTCACCGAGGCCGATCTCTATCCGGTGGTCGGCGTGCGCGGCTTGGTGCAACAGCGTTACGACACTCAGTATTCCAACGACCAACGCTTTTCGGCCAGTCTCGTCGGCACGCTGACGATCCCGATCTACGAGGGCGGTCAGGTCTATGCCCGGACCCGCCAGGCCAAGGAGACGGCTGGCCAGCGTCGGATCGAGGTCGATACCCAGCGCGATACCGTGCGCGCCGCGGTGGTCTCCGCCTGGGGCGCACTCGAGGCCGCCAAGGCCCAGATCACCGCTGCCCAGGCGCAGGTCGAGGCCGCGTCCACGGCGCTGTCCGGCGTCCGCGAGGAAGCGAAGGTCGGCCAGCGCACCACGCTCGACGTCCTCAACGCCCAGCAGGAACTGGTGAGTGCCCGTTCGAGCCTGGTGGTCGCGCAGCGCGATCGCGTCGTCGCTTCCTATGCGGTTCTCTCGGCCATCGGCAGGCTCTCGGCCGAGACCCTCAAGCTCAAGGCCGAGATCTACGACGCTCGCCAGCATTACGAGCAGGTTCAGGGCAAGCTCTGGGGCACCCAGACGCCTGACGGCCGCTAGGCCCAGGCCCCCGCGGCCTCGCGCCGCGGCGGGGTGATCTCGGTATCGACAATCGCAGCGGCGCTTTCCTGAAGGCCGAGCTGGTTTTCGGCCCGGTGCGACGGGGCAACAGGACCGATTTCTCCTGTGGGAGAGCCGGTTGGCGCCTTGTCTGGCAGGGGCGCCGTGGAATACTGCGCTCTTGGAGCGGCGTTGATTCCATCGGCGCGCAGGTGTCGAACGGTCAGACTCTCATGAGCGCGCAAGCCAAGCCAAGCGAACCGTCGATGGAGGAAATCCTCGCCTCCATCCGTCGGATCATCTCGGACGATGAGGCGAAGCCGGCTGAAGCGGCGGGAACGCCGCAGGCGGAGCCGCAGCCGGCGGCGGTCGCGGTGATCGATGACGACGTTCTGGATCTGGGCGCAGAGGCCGCGCTGATTGCCGCTCCCGCGCCGGAGCCTGCGCCGGCCGCCCCGCCGGCCGCGTTTCCCGACGATTCGGATGTCGCCTTCCTTGAGGAGCAGCCGGCTGCGCCGCCGCTCCCGGAGCCGCCCGCTGCCCCCGCCGAGCCGGCGCCGGCGCCTTATCAGCCCCAGCCGCAGCTCCAACCCCAGCAACAGGCCGCTTTCGCTGCAGCTCCCGATATGGCTAGCCTGTTGTCGGATCAGGCGAGCTCGGTGGTGACCAACGCCTTCGGTCAATTGGCCTCGACCGTGCTCAGCAACAACGCGCGGACGCTCGAGGACCTGGTCAAGGACATGCTGAAGCCGATGCTCAAGACCTGGCTCGACGACAACCTCCCCACCATGGTCGAGCGGCTGGTGCGGGCGGAGATCGAGCGCGTGGCGCGCGGCGGCCGCGGTTAAGCTGCCACCCAACGTCCCGATCGCCCGGTCACGGCCTCAAGCTGCGCCGCCCCTTCGCCGCCGCGGTGTCTGCGGCCGTCGGCGCTCGAACGCGCCGGCTTCCTTGAGCCGCATCAGCCCGTACCCCGCCATGGCGAGGGCCGTTGCCGGCGCGCCGAGCCGGGAGACCAGCATGGTCAGGCCCACGGCGACCGGGCGGGGATAGCGGCCGGAGGCCGCCTCGATGGCGAACCATGCTCCAAGGGCATGGACCATGAGCTTCATCATTGCTTGCTGCTCGCGCTGCGGGATCAGAGGGCGACCTTGCGGTTTTCGCCGAGATTGGGTTTCGCGCCGGTCAGCGCTGCCGCCGCCATCTTGACGCTGGTGACGATCTTGCCCGGGCTGTCCCAGAACTCCGCCATGCTGGGCCGCACGCGCAGGACGCGGATATTGGGATCGTTCTCATCGTCCCAGAACGCGCGGTCGCTCGCGTCCCAAAGGTCATGCACGCGAAGGCGGTCATCGAGCAGGGTCGCGGTTCCCGTCACGGAGAGATAGCGCTGGCCGCTGGTATCGGCAAAGGCGAGGCAGACATTGTCGTTGATCTGGATCTCGTCGTCCTTGTGATGGCGGCGATCGGTGAGGAAATAGATCGCATCGTCCTCGCGCTCGCCATGGGCATGCATCGGCCGGGCGCGCAGCTCGTCCCCCTGGCCGTTATGTGTCACGAGCATCGCGAATTGGATGGAATCGATGAGGTTCCAGACCCGTGTCCGGTCGTCGTGGTGAGGCATCTCGCTCTCCCGCTTCTGTCTTGGGTGGTTCTTGGTTGAACGGGGTGAGGCGCGGCTGGTTCCGACGCGAGAGAACGCGGCGCAGGGGAGACCCCATCGAAAACGTTGACGCGCGGCCCGTGCATGGGCTCTTAAGGGCCGAGACCTTTTTGGCCCGTGATTTTTCCGGCCGGGGCGGGTTCCCCGGCCTTTCTGCGTTCGAGCGATGCGATGATGGACAAGACTTTCGAACCGGCCGCCGTCGAGGCCCGGATCAGCAAGGCCTGGGATGAGGCGCAGGCCTTCAAGGCGGGCAGGGGCGCCGAGCCCGGCGCCGAGCCCTATTGCATCGTGATCCCGCCGCCGAACGTCACCGGCTCGCTGCATATGGGCCACGCGCTCAACAACACGCTGCAGGACGTGCTCTGCCGCTTCGAGCGCATGCGCGGCAAGGACGTGCTGTGGCAGCCCGGCACCGACCATGCCGGCATCGCGACGCAGATGGTCGTCGAGCGCAAGCTTGCCGCCGAGAACAAGACCGACCGCCGCTCGATGGGGCGCGAGGCCTTTCTCGAGGAGGTCTGGAAGTGGAAGGAGGAGTCGGGCGGCACGATCGTCAACCAGCTCCGCCGCCTCGGCGCCTCCTGCGACTGGTCGCGCGAGCGCTTCACCATGGACGAGGGGCTGTCGGCCGCCGTCCTCAAGGTCTTCGTCGGTCTGCACAAGCAGGGGCTGGTCTACCGCGCCAAGCGGCTGGTGAACTGGGACCCGAAATTCCAGACGGCGATCTCGGATCTCGAGGTCCTGCAGGTCGAGAAGACCGGCACGTTCAAATGGCAGCGCGGCGGCGAGGAAGCCTTCGACGCGGCCAAGCTCGACAAGGCGCTGAGCCGCGACCCGAACGGCCATCTCTACTATTTCAACTACCCGCTCGAAGGCGCGAGCTATGACGCCGACGATGCCTCGACCTTCATCACGGTCGCGACGACGCGCCCCGAGACGATGCTGGGCGATACCGGCGTCGCCGTGCATCCCGAGAACGAGAAGATCGGCCACCTGATCGGCCGCAACGCCGTGCTGCCGCTGGTCGGCCGCGTCATCCCGATCTTCGGCGACGACTATGCCGATCCCGAGAAGGGCACCGGCGCGGTCAAGATCACGCCGGCGCATGATTTCAACGATTTCGAGGTCGGCAAGCGCCACCAGCTCGACGTCGTCAACATCCTCGACGGCGAGGCACGCATCCTGCTCGCCGGCAACGAGGATTTCCTGGCGGGCGCCAAGCCGGAGGCCGAGACACTGTCACTCGACGGTGCCGATCGCTTCGTCGCGCGCCGCCGCGTCGTCGAGATGATGGCCGCCCGCGGTTTGCTCGTGAAGGTCGAGCCGAACACCCATACCGTCCCGCATGGCGACCGTTCCGACGTCGTGATCGAGCCCTGGCTCACCGACCAGTGGTATGTCGACGTCAAGCCGCTGGCGCAGCGCTCGATCAAGGCCGTTCAGGACGGCCGCACCAGGTTCACGCCCGAGAACTGGACCAAGGTCTATTACGACTGGCTGGAGAATATCGAGCCCTGGTGTGTCTCGCGCCAGCTCTGGTGGGGCCATCAGATCCCGGCCTGGTACGGGCCGGACGGCGAGGTCTTCGTCGCCGAGTCGGAGGCCGAGGCGCAGACGCTCGCCATGGCGCATTACGGCGACACCGTCGCGCTGAGGCGCGACGAGGACGTGCTCGACACCTGGTTCTCCTCGGCGCTCTGGCCGTTCTCGACCCTGGGCTGGCCCGAGCAGACCGCCGAGCTGAAGCACTACTATCCGACGGCGACGCTGGTCACCGCCTTCGACATCATCTTCTTCTGGGTCGCCCGGATGATGATGATGGGCCTCAACTTCATGGACGAGGTGCCGTTCAAGGACGTCTATATCCACGCCATCGTTCGCGACGAGAAGGGCGCGAAGATGTCGAAGTCGAAGGGCAACGTCATCGATCCGCTGACGCTCGTCGACAAGTACGGCGCCGATGCCCTGCGCTTCACGCTGTCGGCCATGGCCGCGCAGGGCCGCGACATCAAGCTCAGCACGCAGCGCGTCGAGGGCTATCGCAACTTCGCGACCAAGATCTGGAACGCCGCGCGCTTCGCCGAGCTGAACGGCTGCGCCCGTGCGGAAGGTTTCGACCCGGCCAGCGTCAAGCAGCCGCTCAATCGCTGGATCCTGAGCGAGGCGGCGCAGGCCGCCGAGGAGATCACGGCGGGCATCCCGAGCTTCAGGTTCAACGAGGCGGCGGGCGCGGCCTATCGCTTCGTCTGGAACCAGTTCTGCGACTGGTATCTCGAACTCGCCAAGCCGGTGTTGCAGGGCGAGGGCGTCGATGCCGCCACGCGCGCCGAGACGCAGGCGACGGTCGCCTACGTCATCGACCTGATCTGCCAGCTCCTGCACCCGTTCATGCCGTTCCTGACCGAGGAGCTCTGGGCGCAGAAGGCCGAGGCCGGCGCCCCGCGCAAGCTCGCCGCTGGTGACGCTTCGCTGGTCTGCCTGACTCGCTGGCCCGATCTCTCGGCGCTCAAGAACGCAGCGGCGGAGGCCGAGATCGGCTTCGTCGTCGACCTGATCTCGGACATCCGCTCGGTGCGCTCGGAAGTGAACGTGCCGGCCGGCACGCAGGCACCGCTCGTCCTCGTCAACGCCTCGCCGGCGACGCGGGCGACGATCGAGAGCTGGCGGCCGATGATCGAACGGCTCGCCCGCGTTTCCGATATCGCTTTCGAGACAGCGGCGCCGGCCCAGTCGGCCCAGATCATCGTACGTGGCGAGGTCGCGGCCCTGCCGCTCGCCGGGCTGATCGATCTCGACGCCGAGCGCTCGCGCCTGACCAAGGAGCTGGCCAAGCTGGACCAGGACATCGCAGTCGTCGAGAAGAAGCTCGGCAACCCCGATTTCATGGCCCGCGCGCCGGAAGAAATCGTCGAGGAGAATCGCGAGCGCAAGGCGGCGGCCGAGGCCCGCAAGCTCAAGGTCGCGGAGGCGCTCGCGCGTTTGGCGTGACATAGCGCCTGCATTATCTCCTGTCGTTCCGGGGCAAGTGCATCGCGCTTGAGCCCGGAATCCAGAACCGATGCGTGTGCAGGCAAGCACGCCGATCAGGTCGCATCTCTTCGTGCCGGCTCATCGGTTCTGGATTCCGGGCTCGGGCCTCGCGACCCGCCCCGGGATGACGGCGTAGCCCTGCATCGGGCGGCATCGCATCCGGAACGACGCATTCCGGTCACGCCTCCGTCGTCAAATCGACGCTGATCCGAGAGAGGACTCGCATTCTCTCGCGGACCCCGCTTAGATGCGCCCGACGCAAACCGGCCATGCAGAATGCGTGGCGGCACAAGGACCGGCTGTTCAGAACCCATGCTCAAGCGAGCCTATGACTGGTGCGTTTCATACGCTTCCCATCCGGCGGCCCCATGGCTGCTCTTCGGCATCACCTTCATCGAAAGCTCGTTCAGCCCGCTGCCGCCGATCCCGCTATTGATTCCGATGTGTATCGCCCGGCCGGACCGGGCCTGGCTCTATGCCGGCATCTGTTCGCTCGGCGCCGTGCTCGGCGGCTATCTCGGCTATGCCATCGGCGCGCTGCTCTATGAATCGGTCGGCGCCTGGCTGATCGGCATCTACGGCCTGCAGGACAAGGCTGCGAGCCTGATCGCGACCTCGCAGGATTACTGGTTCTGGGTGCTCGTCACCAAGGGACTGACGCCGATCCCCTTCAAGATCGTGACGATCATGTCGGGCTTCCTGCATTTCGATCTCTGGAAGTTCACCATCGGCATGGTGGTCTCGCGCGCCACCTTCTTCCTGATGATCGCGGTGGCGCTGCGCTTCTATGGCGACGACATCCGCATCTTCATCGAGAGGCACCTGCCGATGGTGGCGCTGGCCCTGCTCGTGGTCATCGTCGGCGGTTTCTTCGTGCTGCCGATGGTGCTTTAAGCCGCCGTTACGTCACCCAGCCGCCCGTAACTTTGTGACATCGGCGCAACACCCGGACGGGAACGGTATCCAACACCGTTCCAGCGGCCATAATCGCCGCGAAGCCGCCACAAACGGGGCCCAGCAAAACGCTGCGTTAAGTGCCTGAGATATATCGAAATCGGGAATAACGCACCGGACATCGAACGGTTCCGGACGGTTTTCAGGGTTTCGGGGGCGCGATTGCTCCCGGCAGGCATGGCGTGGCACATCTTCGCGCCGTGCTGGTCGGGGACAGGGCGAGTGGCGATGGACGGGCGTGTGTACGACAAGTCGAGGCTGCCGAGCCGCCATGTGAGCGTCGGCCCGGCCAAGGCCCCGCACCGTTCCTATTATTACGCGATGGGCATGACTGCGAAGCAGATCGCACAGCCCTTCGTCGGCGTCGCCTCCTGCTGGAACGAGGCCGCGCCCTGCAACATCTCGCTGATGCGCCAGGCCCAGGCCGTGAAGAAGGGCGTCGCCTCCGCCAACGGTACGCCGCGCGAGTTCTGCACCATCACCGTCACCGACGGCATCGCCATGGGCCATCAGGGCATGAAGTCGTCGCTGGCCTCGCGCGAGGTGATCGCCGACTCCGTCGAGTTGACCATGCGTGGCCATTGCTACGATGCGCTGGTCGGGCTTGCAGGCTGCGACAAGTCTCTCCCCGGCATGATGATGGCGATGGTTCGCCTCAACGTTCCCTCGATCTTCATCTATGGCGGCTCCATCCTGCCCGGCAATTTCAAGGGCCGTCCGGTCACCGTCCAGGACGTGTTCGAGGCCGTCGGCAAGCATTCGGTCGGCGCCATGTCCGACGAGGACCTGAAGGAGCTCGAGGAGGTTGCTTGCCCCTCGGCCGGCTCCTGCGGCGCCCAGTTCACGGCCAACACCATGGCGACGGTCGCTGAGGCGATCGGCCTTGCGCTGCCCTATAGCTGCGGCGCGCCGGCGCCTTACGATGTCCGCGACACCTTCTGCTACACCGCCGGCGAGATGGTGATGGAGCTGATCGCCCGGAACATCCGCCCGCGCGACATCGTCACCCGCAAGGCGCTGGAGAATGCCGCGATGGTCGTCGCCGCGACCGGCGGCTCGACCAATGGCGCGCTGCACCTGCCGGCGATCGCGCATGAATGCGGCATCGATTTCGACCTGTTCGCGGTCGCCGAGATCTTCAAGAAGACGCCCTATATCGCCGATCTGAAGCCGGGCGGGAAATACGTCGCCAAGGACATGTTCGAGGTTGGCGGCATTCCGCTGGTGATGAAGAGCCTGCTCGATGCCGGCTACCTGCATGGCGACTGCATGACCGTCACCGGCCGCACCATCGCCGAGAATATGGCCTCGGTGAAGTGGAACGACCAGCAGGACGTCGTCTACCGCGCCGACAAGCCGATCACGGTGACCGGCGGCGTCGTCGGCCTGCAAGGCAATCTGGCGCCGGAAGGCGCGATCGTGAAGATCGCCGGCATGCCCGAGGACCAACTCGTCTTCACCGGCCCGGCGCGCTGCTTCGACCGCGAGGAAGACGCCTTCGAGGCCGTCAAGAACCGGACCTACAAGGAAGGCGACGTCATCGTCATCCGCTACGAGGGCCCCAAGGGCGGCCCCGGCATGCGCGAGATGCTGGCGACCACCGCCGCGCTTTATGGCCAGGGCATGGGCGACAAGGTCGCGCTCATCACCGATGGCCGTTTCTCCGGCGCGACCCGCGGCTTCTGCGTCGGCCATGTCGGGCCTGAAGCCGCCGTCGGCGGCCCGATCGGCCTGATCCGCGACGGCGATATCATCGAGCTCGACGCCATCACAGGAAAGCTCGCAGTCCGCCTTTCTGATGCCGAACTTGAAGCGCGTCGTAAGGACTGGAATCCGCGGAAGACCGACTACAATTCCGGCGCGCTGTGGAAATACGCGCAGACCGTCGGCTCCGCCAAAGGCGGCGCCGTCACCCACCCAGGAGGGGCGGCCGAAACCCATTGCTATGCGGATATCTAGCTCGACCATAGCATGCCTGTT
>JBDHTM010000057.1:0-25312 GCA_039808685.1 Allobosea sp.
GTGGCGCTCCCTAGGGGACTCGAACCCCTGTTTTCGCCGTGAGAGGGCGACGTCCTAGACCGCTAGACGAAGGGAGCAGCGCTGCCGAGGGCGCCTATGTAGTCGGACAGCCGCGCGACCGCAACAGCTTTTTGCATCATCCGCGCATAAAGATGCGACGCTGGGAAAAAGCATGGCGAAATGCCCGGAAACCCCGGATCGTCGCGCGGATTTTCACACGTTTTCGGCGCTCGCCGCACGACTTCCATGAGCCTGCATCCGGTGGAGACGGATGCAATAGCCGAAAGCGCCCCAAGGCGACGCATCGGCAGTTGTCCTGCGCCGCAGGAGGGCCGATGCTGCGCGATCGGGGGCGGCATCGGCCGGCCCGTTCCAGGTGCGGATGGCGGCACAGCCATGACGGAGTGGCGGATCGAACGACCTGACGGCGAGCCCATGCCCGATCAGGCACGCCTGCCGCCCGTGGCCGGCGCGGCCGCGGACGCCCGGTCGGCGCCGGGACGCTGGCGGAACTCTGTGAACCATGCCCGCCTCGCCCTCCGCACCGGTTGGCGCCGAGTGGTGGGCGTCGTCTATCCGCCGACCTGCATCGCCTGCGGGGCCGCTACCGGCGAGGCACAGGCGCTGTGCCCGGACTGCTGGCGCGGCATCGGCTTCATCGAGCGGCCCTATTGCGAGCGCCTCGGCACGCCCTTTCCCGTCGATCTCGGCCCCGGCCTGCTCTCGCCGGCGGCAATCGCCGACCCGCCGGTCTTCGCCCGGGCGCGGGCCGTCTGCCGCTTCGACGGCACGGCCCGCGAGCTGGTCCATCGCCTGAAATACGGCGACCGCGTCGAGCTCTCGCTGACATTGGGCCGGATGATGGCCCAGGCCGGGCGCGAGCTCGTCGCCGAGGCCGACCTTGTCCTGCCGGTGCCTCTCCACCGGACACGGCTCTGGCGCCGACGCTTCAACCAGGCAGCCGCCCTGGCACAGGTGGTCGCCCGCGAGACCGGGCGGCCCCTCGCGGCCACGGCCCTGGCGCGGATCAGGCGGACCCGCCAACAGGTCGGCCTGACGCGCGCCCAGCGCGCCGATAATCTGCAAGGGGCTTTCCATGTCCCTGCCGCGATGCGCGGACAGGTCGAGGGCGGGCGCGTCCTGCTGATCGACGACGTGCTGACCACCGGCGCCACCGTCAATGCCGCGTCGCGCGCCCTGCTGCGGGCCGGTGCGACTGCCGTCGACGTCCTGACCTTCGCGCGGGTCGTGACGGACGGCCGGGAAGTCACTACATGAGGCGGATCGAAACGAGAGACGCAACCGCATGTCACCGGTCACGATCTACACCACCTCCTGGTGCCCCTATTGCCAGGCTGCCAAGGCCCTGCTGACTCGCAAGGGCGTGGCCTTCACCGAGATCGATGTCGACGGCAAGCCGGAGCTGCGGCAGGCGATGGCGGCGCGTGCCGGCGGGCGCACTTCGGTGCCGCAGATCTTCATCGGCGAGAAACATGTCGGCGGCTCCGACGACATCCACGCGCTCGATGCCCGCGGCGAGCTCGACAAGCTCCTGTCGGCCTGAGGCACAGTGCTCCCACCTCCGCCGCGGCATCCCTCGATAGCCATTTGCCTCGGTGCCCCCGCGCCACCATCTATCACGACATGATCCGCTACGCTCTCATCTGCGACAATGCGCACCACTTCGAAAGCTGGTTCGCCTCGTCGGCCGGCTTCGAGGATCAGGCGAAGCGCGGCTTGGTCACCTGCCCGGTCTGCAACAGCGCGAAGGTCGAGCGCGCCATCATGGCGCCCAATGTCGCCCGCACCGATCTGGAGCCCAGGGGGAGGCCGGGCCCGGCAGCGGAGGCCTCCGCCGCCGCAGCGCCTGCCTCTGCGCCGGTCGCCCTGATGAGCGAGAAGGAGAAAGCCTTCCGCGAGATGGTGGCGGCCCTGCACCGGCACGTCAGCGAGAATGCCGAGCATGTCGGCAAGCGCTTCGCCGATGAGGCGCTGAAGATCCACCACGGCGAAGCGAAAGAACGCGCGATCTACGGTGAGGCGACACCCGACGATGCCCGGATGCTGCATGAGGAAGGCGTCGAGTTCCTGCCGCTGCCGCGTCTGCCGGCCTCCGGGAACTGAAGCGCTCCGCCCGCGTTCCCGGATCACGAAACCGCGCTCGCTGCGACTTTCACCGGTGCCGAGATTGCGGTTTCGGCCGGCCTTGCCAGACGCCTTGGACGAAAATTTTCGACGCGACATCTCGATTTTCTTCGTTTTGTAACAAGGCGCTATCAACCGGGCGCCCTCTCACAGGGGCGCTGCCGGAGTTGTCTGTGCCGCCTCCCCTCTTCCGTCCCGGATGAACTTTCTGTTAAGGAATTCGCGGTTCCTTGCCGGCAATCCCGGTTTGCCGCCCTCGGCGATCACGGGCCCGGAACTCAGGAGGTTGCCGCATGAAGCGGACCGCGATCGCTGCGCATGGTCTTCGTTCCGGTGAGAAATCCCGGCATGGCAGCAAGGCGATCCCGCTTCTGATCGTGCTGGCGGCTCCTGCTCTGGGCGCCTGCAGCATGTCCCCGGTCGAGACGGCCGCGACCTCTGCCGCCGCCCCAGCCGTGAAGGAGCCCGCCAAGGCTCGCAAGCACGCCGTGGCGCTGGCCAAGGCCGATCCGCGCGAGAAGGAATGCCTCGTCCGCGCGATGTATTTCGAATCGAACCGCTCGAGCGAGTCGGGCCTGCTCGGCGTCGGCACGGTCGTGATGAACCGGGTCGAATCGGCGAAATATCCCGAGACCATCTGCGGCGTCGTCGGCGCTCCGCGCCAATTCGCCGCCGGCGTGCTGACTCGCCCGATGACGGACAAGGTCCTGCCCAAGGTCGAGGCCATCGCCGAGGACATCCTCAACGGCCGCCGCAACGAGGCCGTTGGTGCTGCCAAGCACTTTCACATGGCCGGGATGCGCTTCGGCTACAACAACATGCGTTACGTCACCGTGGCGGGCGGCAACGCCTTCTACCTCAAGAGCGAACGTCCTGAGCGCCGCCGCATCGAGGAGCCGACGATCCAGCTCGCCTCGGCCTCCACCACCTCCATCCCGCTCACCACGGCATCCTCGTCCGCGACCACGGCGACCTCCTTCGCCTCGGCGCCGCTCGCCTTCGCGCCCGATGCCCCCGCTCCGAAGCTGCCGTCGCTCGAGAGCCCGATCGCCACGCTGATCAGGAACGCGCCGCTGCCGCCCGGCCGGCCGCTCGACCTCGACCTGCCAAAGGCGCCCTTGCGCGCCTTCGTCGCGCCGCCCAAGGACGACCGCCGCGTGGCGCTGCTGTCGACTTCGGATATCCGCGGCAGCCTCTCGTCGCGCTCGCGCTGAGCGCGGGCTTCGCCAAGCATTCCACAGCCTTCATCCCGAGGCGCCGCGTCAGCGGCGTCTCGAAGGATGATCCAGATGGCTCATGAAGCATCCTTCGAGACGAAGGCCTTGTGGCGGCTCTTCAGGATGAAGGGCGAACGGAAAATCTCGTCAGCCTAACGTCGCACGGGACAGCGCCGAAGCTCTGGCGTTATCTTCGCCGCAGTGCAACATTCAGATTGCTCTGCAAGACGGGGAGACGCCATGACCGCGACGGACAAGGGCGGCCGGGAAACGGCCCAGCGCGACAAGCCGTGGATCTTCCGGACCTATGCCGGCCATTCCGACGCGGCGGAATCCAACAAGCTCTACCGAACCAATCTCTCCAAGGGCCAGACCGGCCTTTCCGTCGCCTTCGACCTGCCGACCCAGACCGGCTACGACCCCGACCATGTGCTGGCGCGCGGCGAGGTCGGCAAGGTCGGCGTGCCGATCTCCCATCTCGGCGACATGCGAGCCCTGTTCGACCAGATCCCGCTGGCGCAGATGAACACCTCGATGACGATCAACGCGACGGCGGCCTGGCTGCTTTCGCTCTACATCGCCGTCGCCGACGAGCAGGGCGCCGACCGCAAGCTGCTGCAGGGCACGACCCAGAACGACCTCGTGAAAGAGTATCTCTCGCGGGGCACCTATGTCTTCCCGCCGCGTCCCTCGATGCAGCTCACCACCGACATCGTCGTCTTCACGGCCAGCGAATTGCCGAAATGGAACCCGACGAATGTCTGCTCCTACCATCTGCAAGAGGCCGGGGCCTCGCCGGTGCAGGAACTCTCCTTCGCGCTGGCGACGGCCATCGCCCTGCTCGATTCGATCCGCGCCCGGCCGGAAGTCTCCGCCGAGGAGTTTCCCGGCATGGTCGGCCGCATCTCCTTCTTCGTGAATGCCGGGATGCGCTTCGTCACAGAGCTTTGCAAGATGCGGGCTTTCGTCGAGCTCTGGGACGAGATCACGCTCGGCCGCTATGGTGTGGCCGACGAGGCGATGCGGCGATTCCGCTATGGCGTTCAGGTCAATTCGCTGGGGCTGACCGAGCCGCAGCCGGAGAACAATGTCTACCGCATCCTGATCGAGATGCTGGCCGTGACGCTCTCGAAGAAGGCGCGTGCGCGAGCCGTGCAGCTTCCGGCCTGGAACGAGGCGCTGGGTCTCCCCCGCCCCTTCGACCAGCAATGGTCGCTGCGCATGCAGCAGGTCCTCGCCTATGAGACCGACCTGCTCGAATTCGGCGACATCTTCGACGGCTCGACGGTGATCGCCGCCAAGGTCCACGAGCTGAAGGCGGCCGCGCTGGAGGAACTCGCCAAGATCGACGACATGGGCGGCGCGCTCGCCGCCGTCGAGAGCGGCTACATGAAGCAGGCGCTGGTCGAGAACGGCGCCCGCCGTATCGAGGCGATCGAGCGCGGCGAGCAGGTCGTCGTCGGCGTCAATAAATTCACCAACAGCGAGCCCTCGCCACTCTCGGCCGGCGACGGCGCTGTCGTCACCGTGCCGGATTCGGTCGAGACCGAGGCGATCGCCCGGCTCAAAGCCTGGCGCTCGGCCCGTGATGCCAAGGCCGCCGAGGCAGCACTCGCCGAGCTTGCCGCCAGCGCCCGCGAGAACCGCAACGTCATGCCGGCCTCGATCGCCTGCGCCAAGGCCGGAGTGACGACTGGCGAATGGGCGCAGACGCTCCGCGAAATCTTCGGCGAATACCGCGCCCCTACAGGCGTCGACACGACGAAGCTCGGCGATGCCACCGGCCTCGCCACGGCGAAGGCGGCCGTCGAGAAGGCGACCGAGCGTCTCGGCCGTCCGCCGCGCTTCCTCGTCGGCAAGCCGGGCCTCGACGGCCATTCCAACGGCGCCGAGCAGATCGCGGTGCGCGCCCGCGATGCCGGCATGAGCGTGAGCTATGGCGGCATCCGCCAGACGCCGGAGGAGATCGTCAGCGAGGCGCGCGAGCAGCAGGCCGACATCATCGGGCTCTCGATCCTGTCGGGTTCGCATCTGCCGCTGGTGCGGGACGTCACCGCCCGCCTGCGCGTCGCCGGCATGGACGTGCCCGTCGTGGTCGGCGGCATCATCCCGCCCGACGACGAGAACGCGCTGCGCAACATGGGCGTGGCCCGGGTTTATACGCCGAAGGATTTCGCGCTGGACGGCATCATCGCCGATGTCGCGGGGCTGGCGGCGAAGCAGGGATAAGCCGCTGTCATCCCGTGCGCGCTGCGGCGTGGAACGCCGCTGCGCAGACACGGGACCGCGTGCAGGAAAAGGCGCCTTCTTGTCATACGGTCCCGTGTCTGCGGCGCAACGCTTCGCGCTGCACCGCGCACGGGATGACAGCGCCCCGTGACGCCCTTACACCATTCCCACGCTCTTCAGCTGCTGATAGGCCTTCAGGATCTCCTGGAGCGTGCCCTCGCGCGAGCGGTCGCCGCCATTGGCGTCCGGGTGGAAGCGCTTCACGAGTTCCTTGTAGCGCGCCTTGATGGCGGCGGAATCCGCGGTGTCATCGAGGCCGAGCGTATCCAGCGCCTTGCGCGCGACGATGCCGACCCGCGATTCCGGCTGGGCGGCCCGTTGCTTGTTGCGGGCGCCGAAGAGGTTGAAGGCGTCGTGCATGTCGGCGCCGGCCTCGCCATTCGCTTTGCGGCCGCGCTGGGCCATCCGCGCCGCCGTGGAATTGACGCCGAGCTTCCAGGTCGGCCGATGGCCGATCTCCTCCTGCTTCTGGTAGGCGGCGAGTGCCGCATCATCCATGCCGGCGAAATAATTGTAGGTCGCGTTATAGGCCTTCACATGGTCCATGCAGAACAGGAAGAACTGGCCCTCGCGGCCACGGCCCTTCGGCGCGCGAAACTCGCCGCCGCGCGCGCAGCCCGGATGGTCGCAGCGCGGCGCGTCGCTTTCCAGCGGCGCTTCGGCCTCGGAAGCGCCGATCCTGATGCTGTCGAAAAGGCGTGAGTTGATGTTCATCGTCGAAGGGTTATGAGACGCAGGGGCTACGGTCGGCAAGTGCGATGCGACGCACCGCCGGACCGACGAACAATCATGGCAACGGTGGCACGATCATGACCTCAATCAGCGAAAGAATCACGCGAAAGCTGACAGAGGCCTTTGCGCCACAGGCACTCCAGGTCATCGATGAATCGCACCAGCATCAGGGCCACGGCGGCTGGCGCGAGGGCGGCGAGACTCATTTCAGGGTGGATATCGTGTCGGAAGCCTTCGTCGGCAAGAGCCGGCTCGAGCGCCACCGCCTCGTCAACGCCGTCCTGGCAAAGGAACTCGCGGACCGGGTCCACGCCCTGGCGATTGCGGCAAAGGCGCCGGGGGAAGGCTGAGCTATGGTGCCACGGAAGCGGCAGCCTTCGGCTCCGTCGGCGCGGTAATATAGATGGCGAGCGCAGCGGCAAGCGTGACGCCCATGAAGACGAACAGCCAGCTGAAGGTTGCGTGCGGATCGTAGCCCTGCCTGTCGAGGGTGTTCACGAGGCGCCCGGACAGCCATTGCATCACGCCTGCCCCGCCCATGAAGACAAAGTTCATGAAGGTGACGCCACGGCCGATCTCCTGAGGCGTCATGAAGGCGCGCGCATGCGCCATCACGACGGCATAGGTGACACCGAACAAGCCGATGACAAGAAGCAGGCCGACCGCAAGACGGGACGATGCCTCACCCCAGAGCGCCAGGGCGAAGCAGGCCAGGATGACAGCCACGGCACAGGCGATGACCGTCGGCTTGGCACCGATCCGCCGATAGAGAGGCAGCACCAGCAACGCTCCTGCCGCGATGATGCCTCCCATCGCCATCGCCGCATAGCTTGTCGCAGCGAGATCGAAGCCATGCACCCTCTCGAGATAGGGCGCGATCCACAAGCCGCGGATCGAGATCGTGACGCCGTAGCTCACGAAGGTGAAGGGGAAGATCAGCCAGAGCGGCCGTTTCACCACGATCTGCTTGATCCCGCCCAGCAGCGAGGCATGCTGTCGCGCCTCGCCGGGCAGCGGCGGCGGATCCTTCAGCAGCAGCACCACCAGCAGCGCCGTGAACGCCACGATTCCAGACAGGCCGAACACGGTCGCCCGCCAGCCATAGGCCGCGAGGAAATAGGCGAGCGGCGCGCCGCTCAAGGGGTCGCCGATGGAGCCGAAACCGATCAGGAAGGACGACATCGTCGCGAAATGCCGCGGCGAATAGAGCCGCGCAGCCAGATAGAAGCCGGACATCAGGATCGGCGCGCAGCCCACGCCGATCAGCGCGAGCGCCGTCAGGGCCGAAAGGTAGCCGCGGGACAGGCCGAAGATCACCGTCCCGGCGAAGGCGACCAGCAGGAAGCCGGCCAGCGTCCGCCGCGGGCCAATCCGGTCGAGCGCGTAGCCCACGGGAAACTGCGAGAGCGCGAAGGCGACCAGCCAAGCCGCCTGCAGGCTGCCGAGCTGGCCCTGGTCGAGGCCGAGATCCCGCGAGAGGTCACCCGAGATGACGGCCAGGAACGCACGAAAGAACTGGCTCAGGATATAGGCCAGCAGCAGGACGCCGAAGCTCGTCACGACAGGTCGCCTTCACGCGGCTGGCTGGGCTGCGGGCAGCTCCCTGTCAGCAAGCCCTTTGCCAGCACGCAGCGTGCCCGGAAAGCCGGCCTCACTTGATCCGTTCGAGCACGGAAACGTAGTTGGCGACCGCCGCCCCGCCCATGTTGAAGATGCCGCCGAGGCGCGGGTTGTCGAGCTGCATGCCCTCCGGCGCCTCGCCGGCGAGCTGCATGGCCGAGAGCACATGCATCGAGACGCCGGTGGCGCCGATCGGATGGCCCTTGGCCTTGAGGCCACCGGAAACATTGACCGGCAGCTTGCCGTCCTTCTGGGTCCAGCCTTCCTTGATGGCGCGGGCTCCGTCACCTTCCTTGGTAAGGCCCATCGCCTCGTATTCGATCAATTCGGCGATGGTGAAGCAGTCATGCGTCTCGACGAAGGAGAGATCGTCGAGCGTCACGTTCGCCTTGGCCAGCGCCTGCTTCCAGGCGAGCGCGCCGCCCTCAAACTTCAGGATGTCGCGCTTCGACATCGGCAGGAAATCCTGGACATGGGCCATGCCGCGGAAGCCGACGGCGCGGCGCATCCTGAGCGCGGTCTCCTCGTCGGCCAGCACCAGCGCGGCGGCGCCGTCCGAGACCAGCGAGCAGTCGGTACGCTTCAGCGGCCCGGCGACATAGGGGTTCTTTTCGCTCTCCTCGCGGCAGAAGGCGTAGCCGAGATCCTTGCGCATCTGCGCGTAGGGGTTTTCGACGCCGTTCTTGTGATTCTTCGCCGCGATCATCGCGAGCGCGTCGGACTGGTCGCCATGGCGCTGGAAATAGGCCGCCGCGATCTTGCCGAAGACGCCGGCGAAGCCGCCCTGCACCTCGCCGTCCTCGGGCAGGTAGGAGGCCTTCAGCAGGTTCTTGCCGATTTCTGGGCCGGGCGTCTTGGTCATCTGCTCGACACCGACGACGAGCACGACCTTGGCATCGCCCGCCTTGATCGCCCGCACGCCCTGATGCACGGCGGCCGAGCCGGTGGCGCAGGCATTCTCGACGCGGGTCGTCGGTTTGAAGCGTAGCGCAGGGTCGGCCTGCAGCACCAGCGAAGCGGTAAAGTCCTGGGCGGAGAAGCCGGCGTTGTAATGGCCGAGCACGATCTCGTCGACCTCGTCGGCGGTGATGCCGGCGTCAACGAGGGCCTCGGTCGCCACCCGCACGATCAGGCTCTCGACGGTCTCGGCATCCTGCTTGCCGAACGGTGTATGGGCCCAGCCGACGATCGCAGCGCTCATGGCGAAATCTCCCTTACTGTGCAGCTACACGTTATCTTGGCAGCCTTATTCCGCCCGGCAAGCCAGTATCCGCGCATGGTGGCCGTGCACGGATCGGCTAGCGGGTCTGTACCTCAGAACTAGCCGGCCCCAGGCCTCATCGCAATGCCAGGGAGAGCAGCAGCCCGACCCCGCCGACAATCATCGCCATGCCCAGCATTTCGCGCCGGCTCGTGCCTTCCGCGAACAATTTGCGCGAGGCGATCTGCGCTAGTGGCACCTCGATCAGCGCCAGCGTCCTGACATTCGCGGCGGTGGTCAGCGAGAAGCCGATGAACCAGAATTGCGAGGCGGCCGCGCCGAGGAAGCCGGCCGAGAGCGAGCGGCGCCAACTCTTCAGGCTGAGCATCAGTGCCTGCCGGTCGGCGATAAGCATATAGACGACCAGCAGCAGGGTCTGGAGCCCGAGGCCGAGCACCAGGATGGTCGAGGCACGGATCAGGAACTCGCCCTCCGGCAGGGCCTGGATGCCGCCGCGGAAGCCGATCGCCGACAGGGCGAAGAAGGCGCCGGAGACGATGCCGAGTACGGCTGGTCGCAGGCCCGCACGGGTCAATTTCTCGCCGGGCTTCCAGGAAACCACGATCACGCCGGCGGTCGCGATCGCGATCGCCAGGAATTTCAGCGGCGTCAGCGCGTCGCCGAGCAGCGCCGCGCCGAACAGCGCGACCTGCACCGGCTCGGTCTTGGTATAGGCGGTGGTCACCGCGAAGGAGCGCTCGCGCATCGCGGCCAGCATCAGCGCGGTCGCGGCGATCTGCGCCAGCGCGCCCCAGAGCGTGTAGCCGAGCGAGGCCATGCCGATCGCCGGCGGAAGGCGCTGCAGGCCGAGACAGGCGAGCGCCAGGAACAGCATGGCGAAGGGCAGGCCGAACAGAAAGCGCACTTGCGTCGCGCCGACGACGCCGATGGTTTCGGTCAGCGAGCGCTGCGCCAGGTTGCGCGCGGTCTGCAGCAGCGAGGCGGCGATGGTCGCCGGAATCCAGAGAAGGCCGAAAACCACGCGACAAGCCTCGGAAGAGCGGAAGTACCCGCCGCTTGTGGACCGGTCGCCGCGGCTAGGCAAATCGCTCCGCAAGGGGTAGGTATGCATTCACGGGCGGGCGAATGTGGCGGCCGTCTCGAAATTGCCGCATGCGTCGCGTTGAACCCTGCGCCGTCGTCACCGGCCAAGCTACCCGCAAGACCGTTCCGAGCAAGACAGGTTCAGACCCGCCCGATGATCGCTTCCCGCCTCGTAGCCGTCCTCGCCCTCGGTGCCGTCCTGACGGGGCCGGCCTATGCCGGAACCAGCCTCGTCATCGACGCCTCCAGCGGCGCCGTGCTGTCGAGCGAGAACGCGACGCAGGCCTGGCGCCCGGCCTCCACGACCAAGATGATGACGATCTATCTCGCTCTGAAGGCGGTGCGGGAAGGACGCCTCGGGCTGGAGACCGCGATTCCCGTTTCGAAGCTCGCCGCCAGCCAGCCGCGGGTGAAGGTCTATGCGCGCCCCGGCCAGGAGATCACGCTCGACAACGCGCTGCGCATCATGATGGTGAAATCGGCCAACGACATCGCCTATGTCGTGGCCGAAGGCGTCGGCGGCGATGTTCCCACCTTCGTCGGCATGATGAACGCGGAAGCGCAGCGCCTCGGCATGCGCGACACCCGCTTCGTCAACCCCAATGGCTGGGACCATCCGGACCAGCAGTCCAGTGCCCGCGACCTCGCCGTGCTCGCCATGGCGCTGATGCACGATTTCTCCGATTATTCCGACTACTGGAACACCTCGGCCGTGCAGCTCGGCAAGCAGGTGATGCACAACACCAACGGGCTGGTCGGACGCTATTCCGGCATCGGCGGCATGAAGACCGGCTTCACCTGCGCCTCCGGCTTCAACGTGGTCGCGACGGCGAGCCGCGGCGGACGCACGCTGATCGCCGTCGTCATGGGCTCGCTCTCCGCCACTGACCGGACTGTCAAGGCCGCCCAGCTGCTCGACCAGGGGTTCGCCTCCTGGGGCGGCACCGGCTACAGCGTCGCCTCAATGCCGCCAAGCGGCACCCGCGCGCCCAATATCTGCGACGACGTCCGCCATCGCGGCGGCGGCACCGCGCTCGCCGACGATGCCGATGCGTCCGGACCGATCGCGGCCGCGCCGGTCCCCAGCGGCCGCGATGCCGATGACGGACGCTTCCCCATCTATACGACCCAGTCGGCCGGCACGCTCGCGACACGCTCTCCGCGCGGCCGGCTCACGCTCGGCCCGCGCGCCGAAGTCTCCCCGATTCAGGTCTCCTTCGGCCGCACCGCAGGCTCGGCCGGAGCGCCGCTCGCCGCCAATGCCACTGCGCAGCCTGCTTCGCGCGTCGCCCGCACGCCGACGATCGAGCCGGAAGCGCCTGTCGCCGCCGGTCTCGCCTTGCCGCCCACCCGCCGCACGGCCTCGAGCAATGGCGCGATCCCGCGCGGAACCACCGCCTTCGCGCCGGCCAATACGCCGGTCCAGCCCTCCAGCGAGGCCTTCGAGGGCGGCCCGCTACGCCTCCAGGGTTCCGTCCAGCCGGGCGCTGCCAATGCCGCGAGCCTGCGCCCCGGCGCCGCCGCCGGCATCAAGCCGGCCGCGCGCAATGCGAAACCCGAAAAGATACAAGCGGCCAAGACCCAGCCTGCGAAGACCCAGCCGGCGAAGGCCGTGCCCCTCAAGACTCCTCCGGCTCGGTCCGCGCCGGCCAAGTCCAAGCCCACGGAAGCCGCCGTGAAGCCTTCGACGGGCAAGCCCGGCGCCAAGGCTAAGCCCGCCGACGACGCCTGAGGCCTGATTGGACTTCGGCAGCCCTGACCGGAACCGCACCAACGAGCGCCAGGGTTTCATTCTGGCGCTGGCTTCTGCCGCCTCCTTCGGCACCAATATCGTCAGCGCCCAGATCGCCGGCCAGGTCGGCCTGAGCGGTCCGCTGCTCGTCTTCTATCGCGTCCTGCTGATGCTCGCTCTGGTCGGTGGCGCCGCCCTTCTCTGGCGCGGCTCGCTCATCCTGCGGCGCGGCGAGCGCCAGCCCGTCCTGCTCTTCGGCGTGATGACCGCGCTGGTCGGTATCGCCTATCTCTCCTCGGTCGCCTTCGTCCCCGTCTCGGTCGCAGCGGTGGTGTTCTACACCTTCCCGGTCCTGATCGTGCTGGCCGAACCGGTGCTGACGCCTGCACGCTTCCGCGCCGACCGGCTGGTCGTCGCGATCGCCGCCTTTCTCGGCATCGCCCTCGTGGTCGGGCCCGATCTGCACGGGCTCGATCCACGCGGCCTTGCCCTCGCCATGCTGGCCAGCGTCAGCGCCGCCGCGCAGTTCTTCGCAGCTGCGCGCTGCGCGCAGACACCGACCCTGCCCAAGCTGTTCTGGTCGCATGTCGTCATCCTGCCGGTGACGGCGCTGGTGCTGCTGGCCACCGGCGGCTTCCTCCCGCCCCAGACCTTCCTGCTCGCTCCCGTTGCGGTCGCCATCACCTATGGCGGCTATGTCATCGGCTTCCTCTTCCAGATCCTGGCCCTGGCCCGCATCGCCCCGGGTCCCGCCGGCCTCGCCTTCTGCGCCGAACCGGTCTTCGCTGTCATCATCGCTGCCGCGGTGCTCGCGGAGCGACTGGGCCCGCTGCAATATGCCGGCTGCGCCCTTGTCATCGCGGCCATCGCCGCTAATGTAATATTAGAACAAACGAGGCGGAGCGTCGTGCCTGCCTAAAGGCCCTGCAATCCATGACCGGCGACCCTGCCCGCCCTCTTCCCATCCCGCTGACCTTGCTGACCGGCTTTCTCGGCGCGGGCAAGACCACCTTGCTGAACCGGCTGCTGAAGGATCCGGCGCTCGCCGGCACGCTCGTGCTCGTCAACGAGTTCGGCGAGATCGGGCTCGACCATCTGATGATCGAGGGCGTCGAGGAGAACATGATCCTTCTCGAATCCGGCTGCCTCTGCTGCACCATCCGCGACGACCTGATCGTGACGCTGGAGGATCTGCTGCGCCGCCGCGACAATGGCCGTATCGCTCCCTTCTCGCGGCTGGTCATCGAGACGACCGGCCTCGCCGATCCCGCGCCGATCCTCAACGTCCTGATCAATCACCCCTATCTCGCCATGCGCTTCCGGCTCGACGGCGTCGTCACGCTGGTCGATGCGGTCAACGGCATGGCGACGCTGGACGCCCATGAGGAGGCGCGTCGGCAGGTCGTCGCGGCCGACCGGCTGGTCCTGACCAAGACCGAACTCGCCGCGTCGGATGATGTCGCCGCCCTGCGCAAGCGCCTCGACGGGCTCAATCCCGGCATCGCCATCCTGTCGCCCGGCGCACCCGCCGCCGAGATGATCGGCGCCGGCCTCTACGATCTGGCGCGACAGCCCGACAGCTTGCGTCACTGGCTGGCTGAAGATGCCCTGCCCGGCCACCATCACGATCATGGCCAGCACGGGCACGATCACGCTCAGGACCCGCATGACGTCAACCGCCACGACGCCTCGATCCGCGCCTTCGTCCTGACCGCCGAGCACCCGGTTGCGCGCACCACCTTCGACCTGTTCTGGACCCTGCTGCGCTCGATCCACGGTCCGCGCCTGCTGCGCCTGAAGGGGCTGGTCGACATTGCCGGGGAGCCCGGCCGTCCCCTGCTCGTTCATGCCGTTCAGCAGATTCTGCATCCGCCGATCCAGCTCGAAGCCTGGCCGGATGCCGACCACCGCTCCCGCCTCGTCCTGATCGTCAAGGAGATCGAGGGGGATACGGTGCGCAAGCTCTGGTCGGCCTTCCTCGGGCAGGCCCAGCCGGAGACCGCCTGACCGTCCGGCCCGTTTCTTGAACCTGGTCCTGCGAGCCGCAAGACGCGCCTGCGCGCCTTGCCATTCCGGTACAGCCATGCGCCGGAACGATCCAGGAAGGGTACGGGCGGATGAGCACGATCAGAGCTCTTGCGGCGACCGGCGGCATCGCGGCGGCGAACCGGCCACCGATCCCGCTTCCCCATCCGGACTCGACCATCCATAGCGAGTTGCGCTCGCTCGGCGCCTGTGATGCCATCCGCCCGGAATGGAGCGATCTCGCTGACCGCGCGCTGGAAGCCAATCCCTGTCTTGAGCCGGGCTTTGCTCTCGCCGCCGCGCAGCATCTCGTCTCCTTCCGCGACACCCAGCTCATGCTGCTCTGGCAGGGCGATCCGACCTCGGAGCGACGCCGCCTCGTCGGGCTCGTTCCCTGCCGGACGCGCCGCCATCTCCTCGCCGCCGATACGCTGGAGGGCTTTGCCGATCCTCGCCTGCTGAACGGCACGCCGCTACTAGACCGCACCTTCGCCGTCCCTGCGCTCGCCGCCTTCCTGCGTGCTTGGCGCGCGCGCAGCCATGGCGCCGAAGCGTTCTCCCTATCGGGGATCGACCCGGCCGGCACCTTTGCCACCACGCTCGCCCGCGTCGCCGACAGTCATGGCGTGGCTGTGGGCTGGCACCCCCTCGTCGGGCGCCGGCTCGAACTGCCGCCCACCGCGCGGATCGCCGTCTCCGACGAGATCTTGCGGGACAAAGGCCGCCTGATCCTTGCCGAAGCCATGAACCGCGCGGACCGGCGCGATGCCGTCGAGATCCTGCTCGCGCTTGAGGCCTCGGGCTCTCGCGGCCGGGCCGGCAAGGCGACACTGCAGAACACCCGCGAGGTCGGGTTCCTGCGCAGCATGAGCCGCGATCTCGGCCGGCAGAAGCTCTGCCGCGTTGCTGTGCTGGTACTCGACGACCGGCCGATCGCGGCTGCGCTCACTCTCGGAAAGGGCTCCTCCTGCTGGCTCTATCACGGTGTCGGCGACGAGGCCTATGCGGCGCTGGAGCCCCTGCCGATGCTGCTTGCGATGATGCGCAAGGCACAGCCCTCCCGGCAGATCCTGCTGCCCGGCGGCCTGCCCTTGTTCGGCGCCCGGGACGAAGCCTTCGGCACGATCAGCTTGACCCGACGCCCGCAGCAGCGTGTGCGCCGGCCGGCCGACTTGGCGATACACATGCGCGAACGCCTGGCACGCGCGCTGTTCAGGCCTCGGCCCGCAGCAATCGACGGATGATCTTACCGGTCGTCGTCAGCGGCAGCTCGTCGCGGAAGACGATCTGGCGCGGATATTCATGGGCGGAGAGCCGCGCCCGGACGAAGCCCTGCAGCTCAGAAACAAGCGCCTCCGAACCGTCATGCCCGGGCTTCAGCACGACGAAGGCCTTGACGATCTCGGTGCGCAGCGGATCGGGCTTGCCGACGACGGCGGCCAATGCCACCGCCGGGTGGCGCAGCAGGCAATCCTCGATCTCGCCCGGCCCGATGCGATAGCCCGACGAGGTGATCACGTCGTCGTCGCGGCCGATGAAGCGGACATAGCCTTCCTCGTCCTGCACGCCCTCGTCGCCGGTCGTCATCCAGTCGCCGACGAATTTCGCTGCGGTCGCCTCCGGGTTGCGCCAATATTCCAGGAACATCACCGGGTCGGGCCGGCGCACGGCGATCTGGCCTTCCTCGCCGGCCGCGCAGACCGTGCCGTCCGGCCGAATGATCGCGACCTCGTGGCCGGGCACCGCCTTGCCGATCGCGCCCGGGCGACTGACGCCGAGCGTCGCGCTGGAGGCGAGCACGAGATTGCACTCGGTCTGGCCATACGCCTCGTTGATGGTGAGGCCGAGCGCCTCGCGCCCCCATTCCAACGTCTCGGCGCCGAGCGCCTCGCCGGCCGCCGCGACCGTGCGCAGGTTCAGCCGCCAGCGCCCTTGAGGGCTGCCGGCACCACGCATCATCCTGAGCGCGGTCGGCGGCACGAAGGCGTTGCGGATGCCGAGATCCTGGATCAGCCGGTAGGCCTCCTGCGGCTCGAAGCGCGTCACCGGCCGCGCTACCACCGCGACGCCGAAATGCAGCGCGGGCAGCAGCATGTTCAGCAGGCCGCCGGCCC
This sequence comes from Allobosea sp., assembly GCA_039808685.1. Lineage (GTDB taxonomy): Bacteria > Pseudomonadota > Alphaproteobacteria > Rhizobiales > Beijerinckiaceae > Allobosea. The sequence goes on from JBDHTM010000057.1 coordinate 16,180, forward strand.
AGGCCCAGTCGGCCGGCGTCCAGGCGAGATCGCCCGGCCTCGGTATGAATTCATGCGGCATCTGCACGCCCGGCAAATGGCCGGGCAATACACGGTGCCCGTGCAGCGCGCCCTTGGGATTGCCCGTGGTGCCCGACGTGTAGATCATCAGTGCCGGATCGTCCGGCGTGGTCTCGACAGCGATGAAATCCGGGCTGCCCTCCGCCAGGAACGCGTCCCAGCCCTCGACCGCGCCGTCGGCCCCGTCGGTGGAGATGCGTAGCGCGAGTTCCGGCAGCGGCTGGGTGATCTGGCCGAGCTTTGCCAGTCCGCCGGCATTGGTCACCACGACCTTCGCAGCCGAGTCCGTGAGGCGATAGGCCAGAGCATCGACACCGAATAGGGCCGCCAGCGGCACGGCGATCGCACCGAGCTTGTAGGCGGCGAGATGCGCCGCCAGCACCGCCCGCCCCTGCGGCAGCAGGATGGCGATGCGGTCGCCACGGCCGACGCCGCGCTTCCGCAAGGCATTCGCCAGCCGGTTCGAGTGCTCGCGCAACCAGCCGAAGCTGACCGGCGTCACCTGCCAGTCCTGCGAGACCTCAATGATCGCCGGGCGGTCCGGCTCGGCGGCGGCCCAGCGGTCGCAGACGTCGACGGCGATGTTGTAGCGATCCGGGATGCGCCAGCGGAAGCGCTCGCGCAGCGCGGCGTAATCGGGCAGGTCTGGAAGGATCAAAATGGATGTCCGGTGAGAGGCGCGGCACGATAGGCAGGCCGTCCCCGGCTGTCACCCACGTCTTGCGTATCATCTCCCAGCGTAACGATGCGCTCAGAACATGCGTTCGCCAGCCGGCGGCAGATAGGCATCCGTGAAAGCATCGCCCGCCCGCGCCTTGTCGCGGAAACTCCCGGCAAGGGCGAGCTGGTCCAGCGCCTGCGCCCAGCGCTCGCGGTCGATCCCGCCCAGGCCGTGCGCGCGAACATAGGGGGTCAGGACGTTGCGCCCGGTCACGGCAACGAGCTTGTCGCGCTCTACCTCCGCCTGGGCGTTCTCGTTGCGGCGCAAGACCAGTTGCCCGCCGGCAGCGGGGTTGACGACGGTGTCGCGGATGCCGCGCATCACCGCCCGCACGAGCCCCCGGACCGCATCCGGCTTGCTCCCGACAAGCTTACCGGAAACGATTACGGCGTTGCCGTAGAGCAGAAGACCATGCTCGGCCATTTCCATCAGCACGATGTCCTCGCCCGGCACGCCCCGCGCCTGGAGCGAAACCGCAGTGGAGGGGCCGAAGGCGAAGAGGGCGTCGATCTCGCCGGAGGCCAGCATCGGCTCGCGCACCGGCAGGCCGATCGTCTCGATCCGGATCTTGCTGTCGTCGATCTTGTTGAGGCTCTTGAAGAGCGGCCATTGCGCGAAGCTGGCATCGATGCTCGCCGTGCCGAGCTTGCGGCCTTCGAGGCTCGTCGGCGCGGTGGCGATCCCTCGGCTCTTGCGGCCGATCAGGGCATAGCCCGGCCGGTCATGCACGATCATCACCGCCTTGAGATCGGCGCTCGGGTTCTCGTCGCGGAAGCGGATGAGCGCGTTGATATCGCCGAATCCGGCATCCTGTGCGCCCGCCGCCAGGCGCTGCAGCATGGCGCGCGCGCCATTGCCCGGCTCGATGACGACATCGAGCCCCTCGCTGCCGAAATAGCCCTTCTCCTGCGCCGCCAGGAACGGCGCCGTCAGCGCGTCGAAACGCCGGTCCAGCGCGAAGCGAACAGGCGTGTTGCCCTCGGCATGAACCTCCCTCTCCCCGGCGAAACAGGCCGCCACGGCCCCGGCCGCCAACTGCCCGAACCCGCGTCGACACAGCATCGAGGAGCGAGACGGCGAAGCGATCGGCATGTCTACCTCCGGGCGCCTGGCTGGCTGGAGCACGGCACCGTCCGTGCGTCCATGTTTCCTGGCATCATAAGATGTTGAAATGTCGTCAACGAGACGGAAGTTCCGTTACAATTTCAGGCCTCGCCGGTCTTGCCCCGCTCCAGCGCGGCGCAAGCCCGCGCCATCTTCGCAGCCGATGAGCCGCGGCACCTCCTGCAAACGAAGGAGGGGCCTTCTCGGCCCCTCCTTGCATCTCGTCGCTGCTTCCCGAGCCTCAGGCGGCGCGATACCGAGCCAGCCAATGCGCATAGGGCGCCGGCAGAGTCGCCCAGGCCGGGTTCTCGACGCCGAGCGCCTGCGCCGCGGCATAGGGCCAGTGCGGATCGGCCAGCAGCGGCCGGCCCAGCGTCACCAGATCGACCTTGCCCTCGCGGATCAAGGCGTCGGCCTGCTCGGGCTTGCTGATATACCAGCTGGTCGAGGCCGGCAGGCCGGTCTCGCGCCGCACCCGCGCGGCGACCGGCCCCAGGAAAGCCGGGCCCCACGGGATCTTCGCCTCAGTGGTCGAGAAGCCGACGCTGACATCGATGAAGTCGAGCCCCCCGTCCTTCAGGCGCTTCACCAGTTCGATCGCCTCGCTCAGCGTCTCCTCATCGCGCCCGTCATATTCGATCACGCCGAGCCGGGCGGAGAGCGGACGGTTCTCGGGCCAGACCTTGCGGACGGCAGCCAGCGTCTCAATCAGGAAGCGGCTGCGATTCTCGAAGCTGCCGCCATAGGCGTCGTCGCGCTTGTTGGCATGGGTCGAGAGGAAGCTCTGCGCGAGATAGCCATGGGCGAAATGCAGCTTCAGCCACTCGATGCCGATATCGCGGGCGCGCTCCGCCGCCGCGACGAAATCGTTCCGGACGCGCTCGATATCGGCCGTGGTCATCGCGCGCGGCACTCGCGGGAGGCCACCGCCATGTGCCACCGCGGAGGGGGCGATCGTCTCCCAGCCGCGCTCGTCATTGGCCGGGATATGGTCGTCGCCTTCCCAGGGCAGGTTGGCGCTGGCCTTGCGCCCGGCATGGCCGATCTGGATGCCGGTGACCGCACCGGCCTTGCGCATCTCCGCGACGATCGGTGCCAGCGCCTGCGCCTGCCCGTCATTCCACAACCCGAGGCAACCGGGCGTGATCCGCCCTTCCGGCGAGACGCCGGTCGCCTCGATCACCACGAGCCCGCTGCCGCCACGTGCCAGCCCGGCAAGATGCGCCCGGTGCCATTCATTGGCGACGCCGTCCCGTGCCATGTACTGGCACATCGGAGAGGCGACGATGCGGTTGCGAAGGGTGACGTCCTTCAGGCTGAAGGGATCGAACAGGCCAGGCATGATGCGGCTCCGCGCAGGTGGGTCTTTATTGTTCGATAGTTCGATATTTTTCGAACTTTGGCAAGTTCAAAACCCTGTGATAGGCTATCGCTCATGCGTCACGCCCGCCTGCCCGCCTCCGAAGAGATTGCACTGGAAGATGTCTTCCACGCGCTGAGCGACCCGTTCCGGCTCGAAATCGTCCGACGGCTCGCCACCGAGGGCGAGCAGAGTTGCCAGGCTCTGGAGGGCGACCGGCCGAAATCCAGCGTCTCCCACCATTTCCGCGTGCTGCGCGAGGCTGGCTTGATCCGCACCCGCAACGAGGGCGCAACGCGGATGAACGCGTTGCGTCGCGACGATATCGAACAGCGCTTCCCCGGCCTCCTCGCCTGCGTCGCTCCAAAGCCGGACGATTGAGCCACCATCGGTTCCGCTTCGCTCAATGCCACCCTATGCTCGCACCATGAGCCTCCCCTACCGTCCCAATGTCGGCATCGCCCTGTTCAATGCGCAGGGCCTCGTCTTCGCTGGCCGGTCGCATAGCGCAGGGCCCGAGATCGTCATTCCCGGTTTCGACTGGCAGATGCCGCAGGGCGGCATCGACCCGGACGAGGACATCGTCGCCGCCGCCCGCCGCGAGCTGGAGGAGGAGACCGGCGTCACGCAAGCGGAATTGCTTGCCGTGACCGACGAGTGGTGGAGCTATGATTTCCCGCCTTATGACGGCCCCTGGCACAAGCTCGCCGCCTTCCGCGGTCAGCGTCAGCGCTGGGTCGCCCTCCGCTTCACCGGCAGCGAGGAGGCGATGGATATCGGCAAGCCGAATGGCGACGAACCGCCGGAATTCAGCGAATGGCGCTGGCGCCCGCTGGCGGAGATGCCGAGCCTGATCGTGCCGTTCAAGCGCCCGGTCTACGAGAAGGTGGCGCAGGCGTTCGCGAAGTTCGCGGCGGCCTGATCTCCGCTTGTCATTCCGGACAAGCCGGAAAGCGGCGCCGATCCGGAATCCATCGGGGGGCGTCGCTCTGCGAGGGATTCCGGGCCTCCGCTTCGCTCCGCCCGGAATGACGATGCACCGCATCCGCCAACGAAAAAGGGCCGCTCGCGCGGCCCTTTCCAATTTCCGAAGCTGAGAGGCGGATCAGGCCGCCTTGCGCTGCTCGAAGACGTGCTTGAACTCGCGCAGCTGCACCAGCGTATCTTGCAGGCGCTTCTTCTCATCGTCGTTGTGCGAACCGGCGAGACGGGTCTCGGCGGTCAGGATTTCGGCATCGAGAACGGCGGTGTCGACATCCTCGAGGAAGCGGCCCTGCTCGGCCAGGATCGTCGTCGTGGCCTGGTTGACCTCGACGAGGCCGCCATTGACGAAGAATTCCTTGCCGTTGCTCTCGGTCGTCTGGACGAAGACGATGCCCGCCTTGAGCGTCGCGACGAGCGGCGCATGGCCCGCGAGCACGGTCATCTCGCCCTCGACGGAGGGGATGATGACGCTAACGACATCGCCCGAGAACAGGATGCGCTCCGGCGAGACGAGTTCGAACTTGAAGGTGGCCATCGTTTCATTCTCCCCGGCTCGTCATGGCCGGGCTTGACCCGGCCATCTCGGAAACCAGTGTGCTCTGGTCATGAGATCCCCGGGGCGAAGCCGGGGATGACGCATTCGGCAGCTTACGCGGCCTCGGCGGCCAGGCGCTGGGCCTTCTCGACGGCTTCCTCGATCGAGCCGACCATGTAGAAGGCAGCTTCCGGCAGGTGGTCGTACTTGCCCTCGACCAGGCCCTTGAAGCCCTTGATCGTGTCTTCGAGCGAGACGAGCTTGCCGGGCGAGCCGGTGAAGACTTCCGCGACGTGGAACGGCTGCGACAGGAAGCGTTCGATCTTGCGGGCGCGGGCGACCGTCATCTTGTCGTCTTCCGAGAGCTCGTCCATGCCCAGGATCGCGATGATGTCCTGCAGAGCCTTGTAGCGCTGGAGCACCTGCTGGACCTGACGGGCGACCGCATAGTGCTCCTCGCCGACGATGTCGGCCGAGAGCATGCGCGAGGTCGAGTCGAGCGGATCGACCGCCGGATAGATGCCCTTTTCCGCGATCGAGCGCGACAGCACGGTCGTGGCGTCCAGGTGAGCGAACGAGGTCGCCGGCGCCGGGTCGGTCAGGTCGTCCGCCGGCACGTAGATCGCCTGCACCGAGGTGATCGAGCCCTTGGTCGTGGTGGTGATGCGCTCCTGCAGGTTGCCCATGTCGGTGGCGAGCGTCGGCTGGTAGCCCACCGCCGAAGGAATGCGGCCGAGCAGCGCCGACACTTCCGAGCCCGCCTGCGTGAAGCGGAAGATGTTGTCGACGAAGAACAGCACGTCCTGGCCCTGGTCGCGGAAGTTCTCGGCGACGGTGAGGCCGGTCAGCGCGACGCGGGCGCGGGCTCCCGGGGGCTCGTTCATCTGGCCGTAGACGAGGGCGCATTTGGAGCCGGCGGCCGAACCGCCATTCTCCTTCGGGTCCTTGTTGACGTTCGACTCGATCATCTCGTGATAGAGGTCGTTGCCCTCGCGGGTGCGCTCGCCGACGCCGGCGAACACGGAATAGCCGCCATGGGCCTTCGCGACGTTGTTGATCAGCTCCATGATGAGCACGGTCTTGCCGACGCCGGCGCCGCCGAACAGGCCGATCTTGCCGCCCTTGGCGTAGGGAGCCAGCAGATCGACGACCTTGATGCCGGTGACGAGGATCTGCGCCTCGGTCGACTGCTCCGAATAGGACGGAGCCGGCTGATGGATGCCGCGCGTCTCCGTGGCGCCGATCGGACCGGCTTCGTCGACCGGCTCGCCGATGACGTTCATGATGCGGCCGAGGCACGCCTCGCCGACCGGCACGGCGATCGGGGCGCCGGTGTCGGTGACCGACTGGCCGCGGACCAGGCCTTCGGTCGAGTCCATGGCGATGGTGCGGACGGTGTTCTCGCCGAGATGCTGGGCGACCTCGAGGACGAGGCGGTTGCCGAGGTTGTCGGTTTCCAGGGCGTTCAGGATCTCCGGCAGGGCGCCGTCGAACTGCACGTCGACGACGGCACCGATGACCTGGGCAACGCGGCCGGTGCCGGTGTTGGCGGGCTTCTCGGCGGTCTTCTTGGTGGTCTTGGTAGCGGCTTTGGCCATGGCGGAACCTCGGGACTAGCGCATTCGGATGTGACGGCTGCCGGCGGCTCGCGCCACCGGCGAAGAATAGTCGGTTAGAGCGCTTCCGCGCCGGAGATGATCTCGATCAGTTCCTTCGTGATCATCGCCTGGCGCGAGCGGTTGTAGAGCTGCGTCTGCTTCTTGATCATCTCGCCGGCGTTGCGCGTGGCGGAATCCATCGCCGACATGCGCGCGCCCTGCTCGGAAGCGGCATTCTCCAAGAGCCCGCGCAGGATCTGGACGGTCAGGTTGCGCGGTAGCAGCGCTTCCAGGATCTCGCCCTCGTCCGGCTCGTAATCGTAGACGGCGTCGGTCTGCTTCGTCCCTTCCGGGATCTCGGCCGGGATGATGCGTTGCGCCGTCGGGATCTGAGCGATCACCGAGCGGAACTTCGAGAAGAACAGCGTCGCGACGTCGAACTCGCCATTCGCGAAGCGGGCCAGCACGTTCTGGGCGATCGCCTCGGCATTGACGAAGCCGACCTGCTTGAACTCGCGCAGGTCGATGAACTCGATGATCTCCGACGCGAACTGACGGCGCAGGATATCGTAGCCCTTCTTGCCGACGCAGATGATCTTGACCGTCTTGCCCTCGGCCTTCAGTGCATTCGCCTTGTCGCGCGCCAGACGCGCGATGGAGGAATTGAAGGCGCCGCACAGGCCGCGCTCGGCGGTCAGGACGAGCAGAAGGTGCACCTTGTCCGAGCCCGTTCCGGCGATCAGGCGTGGCGCGCTCGAACCGGACACGCCGGAAGCGAGGTTCGACAGCACCGTCTCCATGCGCTCGGCATAGGGGCGCGCGGCCTCGGCAGCCGACTGCGCCCGGCGCAGCTTCGCAGCCGCGACCATCTGCATGGCCTTGGTGATCTTCTGCGTCGCCTTCACCGAGGCGATGCGGTTGCGTAGGTCCTTAAGGGACGGCATCCGATCTTGATCCCCTACTCGTCAGCCGCAGCGGGCGCGGCAACGAAGCAATCCAGAGAAGCAGCGCGGCCGAGCCTTGGGCTCCGCCGCGCCGGCAATGATGATCAGGCGAAGGACTTCGCGAAGCCCGCGACGATGTCCTTGAGCTTGGCGGCGTTGGCGTCCGACAGGTCCTTGGTCGAGCCGATCTCGTTCAGCATGTCGGCATGCTTCGAGCGGACCAGCGACAGCAGGCCGTCCTCGAAGGCGCGGACCTTGGTGACCGGCAGCGCGTCGAGATAGCCGTTCACGCCGGCATAGATCACGACGACCTGCTCTTCCATCTTCAGCGGCGAGAACTGCGGCTGCTTCAGGAGCTCGGTCAGGCGGGCGCCGCGGTTGAGCAGGCGCTGCGTGACCGCGTCGAGGTCCGAACCGAACTGGGCGAAGGCGGCCATCTCGCGATACTGGGCGAGCTCGCCCTTGATCTTGCCGGCGACCTTCTTGGTGGCCTTGGTCTGCGCCGAGGAGCCGACGCGCGACACCGAGAGGCCGACGTTCACCGCCGGGCGGATGCCCTGGTAGAACAGGTCCGTCTCCAGGAAGATCTGGCCGTCGGTGATCGAGATCACGTTGGTCGGGATGTAGGCGGACACGTCGTTCGCCTGGGTCTCGATGACCGGCAGCGCCGTCAGCGAGCCGAGGCCGGCAGCCTCGCCCATCTTCGCGGCGCGCTCGAGCAGACGGGAATGGAGATAGAACACGTCGCCCGGATAGGCCTCGCGGCCCGGCGGACGGCGCAGCAGCAGCGACATCTGGCGATAGGCGACGGCCTGCTTGGAGAGGTCGTCATAGATGATGACGGCGTGCATGCCGTTGTCGCGGAAGAACTCGCCCATCGAGCAGCCGGCGAACGGCGCCAGGAACTGCATCGGGGCCGGGTCCGAAGCGGTCGCGGCCACGACGATGGAATATTCCATCGCGCCGCGCTCTTCGAGCACCTTCACGAGCTGGGCGACGGTCGAGCGCTTCTGGCCGACGGCGACGTAGACGCAGTAGAGCTTCTGGCTCTCGGGGGCGCCTTCGACGTTGAGCGGACGCTGGTTCAGGATCGTGTCGAGCGCGATCGCGGTCTTGCCGGTCTGGCGGTCGCCGATGATGAGCTCGCGCTGGCCGCGGCCGATCGGGATCAGGGCGTCGACCGCCTTGAGGCCGGTCGCCATCGGCTCATGGACCGACTTGCGCGGGATGATGCCGGGCGCCTTGACGTCGACGCGGCGACGCTCCTTGGCCTTGATCGGGCCCTTGCCGTCGATCGGATTGCCGAGCGCGTCGACGACGCGGCCGAGCAGCTCCTTGCCGACGGGAACGTCGACGATGGCGCCGGTGCGCTTGACGGTCTGGCCCTCCTTGATGTCGCGGTCGGAGCCGAAGATGACGACGCCGACATTGTCGCTCTCGAGATTGAGCGCCATGCCGCGGACGCCGGTTTCGAACTCGACCATCTCGCCGGCCTGGACCTTGTCGAGGCCGTAGACGCGGGCGATGCCGTCACCGACGGAGAGAACCTGACCGACTTCGGTGACCGAAGCCTCCGACCCGAAATTCGAGATCTGGGCCTTCAGGATGGCGGAGATTTCAGCGGGGCGGATGTCCATCAGCCGACCTCTTTCATGGCAAGACGAATTGAATTGAGTTTGGTTTTCAGCGAGGCGTCGACCATGCGGGAGCCCATCTTGACGATGAGCCCGCCGATCAGGGCCGGGTCGATCTTGATCGAGACGTCGACATCCTTGCCGGCGACGCCCTTCAGCGCCGCGCGGATCTCGTCGACGCGCTTGGCCGTGG
>JBDHTM010000058.1:0-24960 GCA_039808685.1 Allobosea sp.
CGTCTTCTCCTGCCGCCAGCGTGCCTTTGCCAGGCTGGGCGGCCATGTGCTGCGCACGGAGCCGTGGCATGCCGACAGTTGAGCGAGATGCTCCGCGCCCTCGCAACGTCGGCTAATGGCGCTTTGATCACGCGCCGCATGGAAAGGACTGCTGGTTCCTTCCCGCCCTCCGGACCGTTCAGTATCCGGCAGTCAAGAACGTCCTAATATCTGGCCCGTCCGCCAGACATATCGAAGACGGCGCCGGCATTGAATGCGCTCGCATCCGAGCACAGCCATAGCACCAATGCTGCCACTTCGCCCGGGTCTCCCAGGCGGCTGAGTGGACTGGCGGCGATCATGGCGTCGACCGTCTCATTGCCCAGATCCCTGATCATGCGCGTATCGATCGGGCCCGGCGCCACGCAATTGACGCGGATGTTCGTGTCGTTGACCTCGCGGGACAGCGCCTTCGTAAAGGCGATGACGCCCGCACTCGCAGCCGAGTAGACGACCAGGCTCGGCAATCCCTCCTTGCCCGCGAGCGAGCCCATATTGACGATCCGGCCCTTACCGGCACGGCGCATCAGCGGAAGGACTTGGTGGGTGACTTCCAGCATCCCGACCAGGTTCACCTGCAGGATCTGCTGCCACTCTGCCGGTTCCGAGCTCTCGAACGGCCGATAATGGCCGAGATGGCCGGCATCGTTCACGAGGATGTCGACGCTTCTGCCTTCCAGAAGCGCCAGCCCGCTGGCGATCTCGTCACGCCTAGTCACGTCGACGGCAACGGAATGCGCTCCGGCGAGTTCGACGGGCTCGATATCCCAAATCCAGACATCGGCCCCGCTCGCGACGAAGCCGGCCGCGATCGCCCTGCCGATCCCACGGGCGCCGCCCGTCACGATCGCGGTCTGCCGCGAGAAATCATAGGTGACCTGCATGGCGGTTCTCCTGTTTCTCAAAGAAATCGGACGCTGAAGCGGCGTCCGGCGGCTCCCGGCGATGTCCTCGGTCGATACGATATCGCGCGATGACGGCCGGATCGGGCTCCAGGCCGAGCCCTGGCCCTGTCGGCAGGTCGATATGGCCGTCACGCGGCCGCAGGGCGCCGCCATAGAGATCGGCTTCCATGTCGAAATAGCGCCATTCGACCATCGCCCCGTCGTCGCCGAGCGCGGCGGTGGCATGAAGGCTCGCGAGCAGGCCGGGGCCATCATAGAAAGTGTGGACCATCACGGCGACATTGTGGGCGTCGGCCAGCGCCATCACCTTCCGCAAGGCGCTGATGCCGCCCATCTTGGCCGGGCTCGGCTGCACGAAATCGACCGCCCCACAGCCAAGCATGTGCTGGAACTCGATCGGCGAGGAAGCATTCTCGCCGGCGGCGATCGGAATCGCCGACATGCTGCGCAAGGCCGCCAGCCCCTCGAAGTTCTCCGGCGGCCAGACGGGCTCCTCGAGCCAGCGTAGCCGCATCGGCTCCAGCTTCGCAGCCATGTCGATCGCTTCCCGCAGCGACCAGGGGCAGTTCACATCGAGGGTGATCTCGATCTCGGGACCGCAAGCCTCGCGAGCCGCAGCGATCACCGCCAGATCGACCTCGTGCAGCTTGAGCGAGCGATAGCCGTCGCCCAGCGCACGGCGGACATTGGCCGTGATCGCATCGGCGTCCGCATAGCGGATCAGGCTGGCATAGGCGGGCAGGCGCTTGCGCCTGGCGCCGCCCAGCATCGCATGGACGGGCACGCCCGCGGCCTTTCCGGCGATGTCCCAGAGCGCGATGTCGAGCGCGGACAGGCCGAACATCACGGCGCCGCTGCGCCCGAAGATGTGGAAGCGGCGCTGGAGATCCTCCGCAATCGCTTCGATCCGACCCGCCTCCATGCCGATGCAGGCCGGCGCCATCATGGCGTCGAGCGCAGCCCTGACGACTGAGGTCGCGGTGAAGCCGAACGACTCTCCCCAGCCGATGAGGCCGGCATCGGTCGTCACCTTCACCAGCAAAGAATCCGCCGCCTGAAGGCCACCCTTGCCCCAGGCGCCGGCGGCCGACTTGCCTCCGACCGTGAACGGGATACGCAAGGGTATCGCTTCGACCGCCGTGATCTTCATCGTTTTCCCCCTCCGCTGAGTGTGGCCTGCTCCCGCGTGCCGAAGTCTTCTCCCAGCCGGTCGCAATCACGGCGCTACGCCTCCGTCGCCTCCATCTCCTGCAGCACCCGCCTGAAGACGACATGGTGCACGCAATCGCGGCCGGTCATGGGATTGCGCGCCGGCACTGAAGTATAGGTTAGGCGATCGCCATCGAGACGCAGGAGCCGGATCTGGGTGGTTCCGGTCCAGGCCTGGTTCCAGCTCATATCGATGTGATGGGATACCTTGTCCGGATCGACCGTATAGGTTCCTGCATAGGCGAACATGCTGTCGTAAAGGGCGATCTTTTCGGCATCCGTCGGAACCAGCTCCGCGGGAAAGGGTCGATCGCTCCGCAGGACCAGGACCATGACACGGCCGTCGGGCGTATAGACGATCGAGCCGGCTGGGCTTTCGCCCAAGGCGGGCGCCGTCTCGCCCGTGGCCAGATCCTCGACCGTCCAGGACAGCATTGTCCACGAACCGAAGAGCTTGCGGCGCAGCTCCGCCGCGTGCGCGCCGGTTGCGATTGGCTCAGCGAATGCGGTCATCGTCAGGCTCCTTTCCGCAGGGATGTCAGTGACGCGAGCGCTCATGTCGCGACATCGCGAAGCTGTTGCGGCCATCCTCCAGGACGCGCACGCCTTCGGCGATGATCCGCTCGATGATCTCCGCGGCGGGCGGAATATCGTGAATGAGGCCAACTGCCTGCCCGGCGATCACCGCGGCGATGTCGAAATTCCCGGCGGCGCTCGCCGCCGCATACTCTGCCGCCACGGCATCGACATTCTGGAGAAGTTCTGCTTCCCGGCCGGCCCAGCGGCGGACATGGTCGTTCACCAGGCAACGCCCTGTGAAAGGTGGCGGCCAGACATTCTTCCGGGTGATATCGAAGATGATCCCCCTGATCGTCTCGTCCGCCGATGCGGCGCAGATTCGCTTCTTCGCCTCGTCATGCCCGTCCGCTTCCTGGCTGGCATAGAAGCGGGTGCCCATCAGGATGCCGTCGGCGCCGAGCATCAGGCTCGCCGCAAGGCCCCGACCATCGGCGATGCCGCCCGCCGCGACCACGGGAACGCGTCCCGCCGCGAGGTCGACGATCGCGGGCACGATATCCATCACGGCGCGCGCCGCGCCATGTCCCCCGGCTTCGGTCCCTTGCGCGACCAGAATGTCGGCCCCCGCCTCCAGCGCGCGGTTCGCTATCTCCTCGCTCTGGACTTGGCAGATCAGCAGCGCCCCCGCGTCCTTGAGGCACCTCCCGAAAAGCTCGGGGGCGCCGAATGAGAGCATGATCGCGCGCGGCCCGGCTGCAAGCGCGACATCCAGCAGTCCGGGCTGCTTCGCCAAGCTCCATGTGATGAAGCCGACCCCGAAAGGAACGCCGGCGTCCGCGGGCGGCTGCTTCAGCTGTCCAAGCTCGCGCTCCAGCCAGTCCCTGTTTCCATACCCTCCGCCCAGGATGCCGAAGCCGCCGGCGAGGCTGACCGCCGCGGTCAGCCGGGCGCCGGAGATCACATCCATGGGTGCCAGCAGGATGGGGTGCCTGACGCCGAGGCGCTCGTTCAAGCGGGTGTCGATCGACATATCCGAGCTCCGTTTCCGACAGAGAAGCCCGAGCATCCAGGCATCCATCATGGCGGTCTTCCCGAGGCACATCGCGCTGCACATTGCCGAAAGGCCGCGCGAGACCCTCGGCCGCCGTGCTCGGGCCGCGGCGCCTTTGGAGAGATCGTTCAATCTGCAGGTTGAGCGCCCTCGTAACCTTCCACGATGGCGAGATCCATCGTCGACTTTCCCTGCCTCAGCGCCATGGCCTTGGCATATTCAGCCGAGCGGTAGCATTCGAGAGCCGCTTAATAGGTTGGAAATTCGATGACGACGGTACGCGATCGCGGCTTACCTTCCGGAGCTTCGTATCGCCCGCCCCGCGTCAGGAAGCGACCGCCATATTTCCGAAATGCCGGGGCGTTCCCGGCGATATAGGCCTTGTAACCCTCGGGATCGCGCACGTCCGCGAACGCCACCCAATATCCCTTGGCCATCGAAGCCTCCCTCGTTCCAGATCGGGCGACGTGAAACGCGATGCCGGACATCGCCGTTGCGAATTTGCGGCCGGTATAGCGCCGGGCCTTCCCCAACGTCCTGATGAAAGGCTGATGAAAAGGCGATATATTCCCGATAGTCGGCAGCCACGGCTCATGGACAGGGCTGTGGCGGGAGCAAGTCGCCATGGACCAGGCCCTTCCCAAGCTGCTGCGATTTGATCGGTTCGTGCTCGATCTGACGCGCGGGCGCCTGAGATTGGGTAATCGAGAGATCGCGCTGCGGCCGAAGGCGTTCGACGTCCTGCGCCACCTCGTCGAGAACGCCGGGCGGCTGGTACCTAAACAGGAGCTGTTCGAGGTCGTTTGGCCGAACGTCTCCGTCACCGACGACTCGCTCGTGCAGTGCATCCGCGAGTTGCGGGACAAGCTCGGCGACAGCGATCACCGCCTGATCGAGACCGTGCCCCGCCGTGGCTATCTGCTCAATGCGTCCTCATTCGGTCCGATTGACGAATACGAGCTCAGACCGCAGGCCGAGCAATCCGGCATGGCGGAAGCTGAACCGAGCCGGCCTGACCTCGTTCGATCGTGGCTTCCATGGCGCGGCCGCGCGCTGGCGATCGCCGCCGCTGTCATCGTCTGCGGCATCGTCGCAGCATTGTATCTTTCGGCTCGCTTGGGGTCACCAGCGTCAGCCGACCTCTTCACTCGAGATGATGCGCGGCGTATCGCGGCCATCGCCGCGGAAAAGGAACTCCCGCTCCCGCCATTCCAGATCAGCCGGATCGAGCGCGATGTGCGCGCCGAACACCGCCGATTTGTCGGCATCTGGGTGAGCGATACCGGGTTCGTCAATTCGAATCGCCAGTTCATGCTGGTCATCACTGGTGCGGAGCGGTCGGGCATTGTGACGGGATTCACCGTTCGCGGCCCGCCTCGGGCCCTGAGCCTCGCCACGAAGCCGGCCGGCGCGACCCATTTCAAAGCCCGCGTCCTCGGCGATTCCTTCCGTTACAGCGGCCCGAACAGCGAGCGCGAGGTCGCCATGACGGCCGACAGGCGGCTTGAGTTCAATGAGGCTTTCGATAACGGGGTGATTGTGCGTGTCGCCCTCAGCCCGGTGTGGACGCTGGTTGAGGCTGAACGAAAAGCTACACTTTGGTAGCCGACCACTGGGCTTTCCGGTCTCTCGTTAAGGGATGCTGATCCATGCGTGCGGGAACGCCAGCCGCGCTTTCCTTGACGCTGTGAGCCACTCGATGCGCCAGATCCGCCGCGCTATCGGCGCTACCGTCGTCAATCCCGCGCTCCTGACGGCAGCAGACGGGCACGATTATCGACGGTACGCAGCCGCCGACATCTCAGCCAACGGGCACCGTCGCGGAGGTAACGCTCGCTCTGACGCGGTCTTGCCAGGTCTTGTCTCACTTTCCGAGGCGCAAGCCGTCGCGGACGCCGTCGCCCGCGGAGAATTGACCTTCACACAGTTCGTGGAGGAGATCGTCGAACAGGCGCAGCCGACGATAGTGCCTTCACTGATCGTGTCGGATTTGCTCGGAGGGGCGGCGCCAACGCAGCGGCACCACGGCGGAAGCGCTTGAGCTTGTTGAAGTACCGCTCGACTTGGTTGCGGAGCCTGTAGGCGATTTCGTCGTGAGGGATCGGCCGCTTTCGTGATCGGGACTCTCCCTCAGACCGGAGGAGAAATGGGTTTCTGATCATGGTCAGCCTGCTCGCGTTCGCCCTCGGCTTCCGAGCGAATTCCTGAGCGGCGTGGGGCAGGGAAATCCATGAAGAACATCGTTTGCGGCAGAGCATCTATTCCTTTGTGAGTTCGATGCGGATCGCATCCGGGCCTTTTGCGTTGCGGATGCATGCCTGCATGGTGTGCGAACGCAGGCATTTCGCCACGCAGGCGAGGGCGTCGATCGGCCCCTTTCCGCCATTCACCGGATTCAGGATCAGGCAGACGATGTCGACGGACTGGTCGTCGATGGCCTCGTAGGCGAGGGGGCGCTTCAGCTGCGCCAGCAGGCCGAAGGGCTCGGCCAGCCCCTCGATCGACGCGTGCGGCAACGCGATGCCCTGGCCGATGCCGGTCGAGCCCAGCGCCTCGCGCCGGGTGAGAGCGTGGAGGATCGCGGTCTCGGGCAGGCCGAGGAGCGCCGCGGCCCGCTTGGCGAGAGCCTGGAACAGCAGGGGCTTCGAGGGCGCCGCCAATCCGAGGATGATGGCTTCGGGACGGATGAGGCCGGACATCTGCATGGGAAGCGATTTTCAATGACGAGACCGTTCGGGGCCTGCGACGGCGCCCGGCTCACTCGGCCTCGCGCAGGCGATAGCCGACGCCGGTCTCGGTCGTGATGTATTGCGGCTGGTCCGGCGCAGGCTCGATTTTCTGGCGCAACTGCCGAACATAGACCCGCAGATACTGGACGTCGGTGGAGCCGCCCCAGACCTGCTTGAGCAGATACTGGTGGGTCAGCACCTTGCCGGCATGCTGAACCAGGATGCGCAGGATGTCGTATTCCTTCGGCGAGAGCTTCACCTCCTGATCGCCGAGCCTGACGATGCGCTTGACGAGGTCGACCGAGAGATCGCCCGTCTGGAAGATCGGCTTCTCGCCCTGCTGCTGCAGCTTGTGGCGCAGCGCGACGCGCAGGCGGGCCGCCAGCTCCTTCATGCCGAAGGGCTTGGTGACGTAGTCGTCAGCGCCGTGCTCCAGCGCCTCGACGATGCCCGTCTCGTCCGTGCGGCTCGACAGGATGACGATCGGCAGCGTCAGCGCCTCCTCGCGCCACCGCCGGAGCAGGTCCTGCCCCGACATGTCCGGCAGGCCGAGGTCCAGCACGATCAGGTCCGGCAGCTCCTCCGCGACCATTGCGATTGCGTCCCGCGCCGTGGACGCCTCACGGATGGCATAGCCTTCGGTCGAGAGGCCGACGCGCAGCAGGCGGCGGATGGCCGGCTCGTCGTCGACGACGAGCACTCTGACGTCCGATGTCGTCATATCAGCGGTTCCAATCCGTTCTGCCGGGGTTCCACCGGCATCCTGATCGTGAAGACGGCGCCCGCGCGGTCCGGCCGGTTGCCGGCCGTGATCGTGCCGCCCATCGCCTCGACGAAGCCGCGGCAGATCGCAAGGCCGAGGCCCGTGCCGGCGGCGACATGGTCGCCCTTGCCGACCCTGTAGAAGCTGTCGAAGACGCGTTCCAGATCGGATGGCGGCAGGCCCGGCCCCTCGTCGGCGACGGTGATGACGCTCTCCGCGCCCTCGACCTGAGCCCGGATGGCGATGCGGCTGCCGGCCGGCGCATATTTCGCGGCATTGTCGATCAGGTTGAACAGCACCTGCTCGAACAGGACGGGGTCCAGCCGGAGCATCGGCAGGTCGGCCGGCAGATCGGTTTCGAGATGGTGATGGGCGGTGATCTTGGCGGTGCGGCGCAGTGCGGTGCCGACCAGCTCCGCCACGTCATGGAAGGCGGCATTCGGCGCGATCGCACCGGATTCGAGCTTCGTCATGTCGAGCAGGTTGGCGATGAAGCGGTTGAGCCGCTCCGACTCGTCGATCACCGTCGCCAGCAGGGCCGAGCGATCTTCCTCCGGCAGGGCGACGCGATAGTCCCGGAGCGTGCCGGCTGCGCCCATGATCGAGGCCAGCGGCGTCTTGAGGTCGTGGGAGATCGAGGTCAGCAGCGCCGAGCGCAGCCGGTCGGCCTCCGCCGCCAGCCGGGCGCGGTCGACATCGGCGACGAGCTGGATGCGCTCGATGGCGACGGCCGCCTGGTCGGCCAGGGCATCGAGCAGGCGCTGCTGCTCGGGCGTGAGCAGCGGGCCTTCCTTGTCGTCGTCGAGGCCGATCACACCGACCGCGGTGCGCCCGGTCCGCAAGGGCAGGTAGAGCCGCCTGGCGCCGGGCAAGGTATCGGCGCCGCGTCCTGCCAGGCGGTCATGCTCCCAGGCCCAGCGCGCCGCGGCGATATCGGCATCGACCAGCGTATCGTCGGGCGGGTAACCGGCCCGCACCCCGAGCGAGCCGTCCTCCGGCATCAGGATGACGACGCGCACGCGCAGCATCGAGGCGATCTGGAAGGCGCTTGCCCAGAGCACGTCGTCGAGCGTGCCGGTGCCGGCCAGCTTCTTCGAGAAGAGGTAGAGATCCTCGGTGGTCCGGGCCCGCTGGCGCGCGGCATTGGCCTGCCGCTGGACACGCGAGGTCAGATTGCTGGCGATCACGGCGACGAGCAGGAAGAAGCCGAGCGCGACCGCGTTCTCCGGGTCGCCGATCGTCAGCGTGTAGAGCGGCGGGATGAAGAAGAAGTTCAGCGCCAGCGCGCTGAGGATGGAGGCGACGAGAGCCGGCCAGAACCCGCCCGTCACCGCTGAGATCAGCACGGCCACGAGGAAGACCAGCGCGATATTGCGCAAATCCATGATCAGGCTGAGCAGCTCGGCCAGACCGAGAGCGATGCCGACATAAGCCAGCACGGCGAGATAGGGGCGCAGCTTCAATTCGCGCCGGCCATCCGTGACGCGCGGCCTTGCGCCCGTCTCCTCCCGCTCCGCCGCGGAGACGATATGGACGCTGATGTTGCCGGCGCGGCGGATCAGCTCATGCGAGACCGAGCCGCCGATCAGCTCGCGCCAGCGTGGCTTGCCCGGCTTGCCGACGACGATCTGCGTCACGTTGTGGGCTGCGGCGTGGCGGATGATGTCGCCGGCGACATCCTGGCCGGGGAGGGTGATCGCCTCGCCGCCGAGCTGCTCGGCCAGCCGCAGCGCATCGGCGATGCGGGTCTTGGCGGCTTCGGTCAGCGAGGCAGCCTGCGGCGTCTCGATATAGAGCGCGCTCCACGGCGCACGCAGGCGGTCGGCCTGGCGCTTGGCGTGGCGGATCAGGGCAGAGGCGCCGGCGCCGTCGTCGATGCAGACGAGGATGCGCTCGCCGGCCGCCCAGGGGCCGGAGATCGCATGGCTCTGCATGTGGCTGAGCAACTGGTCGTCGACCCGCTGGGCCGTGCGCCGCAGCGCCAGCTCGCGCAGCGCCGTGAGGTTGCCGGGCGAGAAATAGTTCTCGATCGCACGGCGGGCCGTGTTGCCGAGATAGACCTTGCCCTCCTCGAGCCGCTTGATCAGGTCGGCCGGCGTCAGGTCGATGATCTCGATGTCGTCGGCCCGGTCGATGATCGAATCCGGCACGGTCTCGCGCACGCGGATGCGGGTGATCTGGGCGACGACGTCGTTCAGGCTCTCGACATGCTGGATGTTGAGCGTGGTGTAGACGTCGATGCCGCGTGCGAGCAGTTCCTCGACATCGAGATAGCGCTTGGGATGGCGGCTCCCCGCCGCATTGGTATGCGCGAGCTCGTCCACGAGCACGAGGGACGGGCGACGCGCCAAGATGGCGTCGATATCCATCTCCTCGAGCCGGCGCTCCTTGTATTCGACGCTGCGGCGCGGAACGATCTCGAAGCCGTCGACCAGCGCTTGCGTCTCCTTGCGGCCATGGGTCTCGACGACGCCGATCACGACGTCGATGCCCTCGGCCCGGCGCGCCTTGCCGGCAGTCAGCATCTCGTAGGTCTTGCCGACGCCGGGCGCCGCGCCGAGGAAGATCTTCAGGCGCCCGCGCCCCTCGCGCTGCGCCTGTTCCAGCAGCGCCTCGGGTGAGGGCCTGGCTCTGATCTCGCGGTGGTCGGGAGCGATCGGCATGCGGTTTTCGTGAGAAGACCGGCGATGGACGAGCATCGCCGGTGCCTTTGTGTCAGCGCGCGGCCACGGCGTCGAGGGCCAGGTTCAGGGCGAGCACATTGACGGCCGGCTCGCCCAGCACGCCGAGCTTGCGCGGCTCGACTCGGGCATCGACCAGCGCCTTTATCGTTGCCGGATCGGCCTTGCGGGCCTTGGCGATGCGCGCGACCTGGAAATAGGCGGCCTCGGGCGAGATGTGCGGGTCGAGGCCGCTGCCGGAGGTCGTGACGAGGTCCATCGGGACGGGCGCCGCGGGATTCTCGGCCTTCAGCGCGGCAACGTCCGTCTTGATGCGCTCGATCAGCTTCTGGCTGGTCGGTCCGAGATTGGAGCCGCCGGAGGCGGCGGCATTGTAGGGCGCATCGGTGGTCTTTGCGCTGTCGGCGGGATCAGGGCCGACCGTCGCCGAGGGGCGGCCGTGGAAATAGCGCTCGCCGGTGAAGTTCTGGCCGATCAGGCTGGAGCCGAGGACCTTGCCGTCCTTCTCGACCAGGCTGCCATTGGCCTGGCGCGGGAAGACGGCCTGGGCGATGCCGGTCATCGCCAGCGGATAGGCGAGGCCGGTGATGATCGAGAATGCCGCGATCATCACGAGGGCGGGGCGGATCTGCTTGAGCATGATGACAATTCCTCAAACGAGGCCGATGGCGTTGATCGCTAGGTCGATGGCCTTGATGCCGATGAAGGGGACGACGAGGCCGCCGAGCCCATAGACGGCGAGGTTGCGGCTGAGCAGGGCGCCGGCGCCGACGGCGCGATATTTCACGCCCTTCAGCGCGAGCGGGATCAGCGCGATGATGATCAGCGCGTTGAAGATGATCGCGGAAAGGATGGCGCTCTGGGGCGTCTGCAATCCCATGACGTTGAGCGCGCCGAGCTGCGGATAGAAGGCCAGGAACATCGCCGGGATGATGGCGAAATACTTGGCGACGTCGTTGGCGATCGAGAAGGTGGTCAGCGCGCCGCGCGTCATCAGCAGCTGCTTGCCGATCTCGACGATCTCGATGAGCTTGGTTGGGTCGCTGTCGAGATCGACCATGTTGCCGGCCTCGCGCGCCGCGACCGTGCCGGTGTTCATCGCCACGCCGACATCGGCCTGGGCGAGGGCCGGCGCGTCATTGGTGCCGTCGCCGCACATGGCGACGAGCTTGCCCTTGGCCTGCTCCTCGCGGATCAGCGAGAGCTTGTTCTCCGGCGTCGCCTGGGCGAGGAAATCGTCGACGCCCGCCTCGGCCGCGATGGCCGCCGCCGTCATCGGGTTGTCGCCGGTGATCATGATGGTGCGGATACCCATGCGGCGCAGCTCCGCGAAGCGCTCGCGGATGCCGCCCTTGACGATGTCCTTGAGGTGGATGACGCCGAGCAGGCGCCCATCGCGCGTCACGGCGAGCGGCGTGCCGCCGGCCTTGGCGATCTCCGCGGCGATGCCCTGGAGTTCGCGTACGGTCTCGGCGGAGGAGCGGGAACCCGCCGCGCTGGCAGCCTCGACATGCTTCAGGACGGCATCGACGGCGCCCTTGCGGATCTGCGAGCCTTCGGTGTCGACGCCGCTCATCCGGCTCTGCGCAGTGAAGGGCACGAATGTGGCGTGCAGGCTGCCCATGTCGCGGGCGCGGATGCCGTATTTCTCCTTGGCGAGCACGACGATCGAGCGGCCTTCCGGCGTCTCGTCGGCGAGCGAGGCGATCTGCGCGGCATCGGCCAGTTCCTGCTCCCCGACGCCGCGCACGGGGCGGAACTCCGTCGCCTGGCGGTTGCCGAGCGTGATCGTGCCGGTCTTGTCGAGCAGCAGCGTGTCGACGTCGCCGGCGGCCTCGACCGCGCGGCCTGACATGGCGAGCACGTTGAAGCGCACCAGCCGGTCCATGCCGGCGATGCCGATGGCCGAGAGCAGGGCGCCGATCGTGGTCGGGATCAGGGTCACGAACAGCGCGACCAGCACCACGACCGGGATGTAGCCGCCGGCATAGGCGGCGAAGCTCGGGATCGTCGCGGTGGCGAGCACGAAGATCAGCGTCATGCCGGCGAGCAGGATGTTGAGCGCGATCTCGTTCGGCGTCTTCTGGCGCTCGGCGCCCTCGACCAGCGCGATCATGCGGTCGATGAAGGTCGAGCCTGCCGCGGCGGTGATGCGCACGCGGATCCAGTCCGAGAGCACCTGCGTACCGCCGGTCACAGCCGAGCGGTCGCCGCCGGATTCCCGGATGACGGGGGCGGATTCGCCGGTGATCGCGGCCTCGTTCACGGAGGCGACGCCCTCGATGATCTCGCCGTCCGAGGGGATGATGTCGCCGGCCTCGACCAGCACGACATCACCGACCTTGAGCAAGGTGCCGGGCACGAGCCGGAACTGCGTGCGGTCCTCTCCGGTCAGCAGCTTGGCTTCCGTTTCGGAGCGGGTCTTGCGCAATGAATCAGCCTGCGCCTTGCCGCGCCCCTCGGCCACGGCTTCCGCAAAATTGGCGAAGAGCACGGTGAACCAGAGCCAGACGACGATCTGGAAGGAGAAGCCGAGGCTGCCGCCGCCGGTCAGCAGGTCCTTGACGAAGAGCACGGTCGTTAGAGCCGAGACCACGGCGACGACGAACATGACAGGGTTGCGGGCGAGGCTGCGCGGATCGAGCTTCCGCAAGGCGCCTCCCAGCGCGGGCAGGAGAATGCGAGCATCCATCAGGCTCGCGGATTTGGACTGGCTCATCAGAGACTCCAGCGAAGAGACGTGGCTGCCCGGCTCAGCCGGCAGCGAACAGGTCGGTCAGCGCCCGGACGAGCAGCGCGACCAGGAAGGTCACGGCCGTCAGGCCGAGAATGAGGGTGGCGGGGCGCGGCCGCGCCTTGGCCTTGTCCCGCTCCGACGGAGCGGGGTGGCCGTGGGCTTCGCGGCGCAGTTGGCGCAGGCAGCTCGCCATGCCAGCCTCCTTCAGAAGCTCTGGCCCGCGAGCATCGAGAGGTGCTCGACGATCGGGCCGACTGCGAGGGCGGGGAAGAAGGTCAGGCCGCCGACGATCAGGATGACGCCGACGAGCAGGCCGACGAAGAGCGGGCCGTCGGTCGGGAAGGTGCCGGCCGAGGCGGGCACGGACTTCTTCGCCGCCAGCGAGCCCGCGATGGCGAGCGCCGGCACGATGACCAGGAAGCGGCCGACCAGCATCGTGATGCCGAGCGTGATGTTGTACCAGGGCGTGTTGCCGGAGAGGCTGGCGAAGGCCGAGCCGTTGTTCGCCGCCGCCGAGGTGTAGGCGTAGAGGATCTCGGAGAAGCCGTGCGGCCCGGCATTGCCGACGCTGGCGACCGCGCCGGGCAGCACGGCGGCGATCGCGGTGAAGATCAGCATGCCGGCCGGCAGGCAGAGCACGGCGAGCATCGCCATCTTCACTTCTTTGGCCTCGATCTTCTTGCCGAGATATTCCGGCGTGCGGCCGACCATCAGCCCGGCGACGAAAATCGCCAGCACGACGAAGAGCACGATGCCGTAGAAGCCGGCGCCGACGCCGCCGATGATGACCTCGCCGAGCTCCATGTTGATCAGGGGGATCAGCCCGCCGAGCGCGGTGAAGCTGCCATGCATCGCGTTGACCGCGCCGCATGAGGCAGCGGTGGTGACCACCGCGAACAACGCCGAGAGCGGGATGCCGAAGCGGACCTCCTTGCCCTCCAGATTGCCGCCCTCCAGGCCGAGCGCCTGGACGAGCGGATTGCCGGCGGCCTCCGCCCAGTAGCAGACGACGATGCCGGCGATGAACAGCACGCCCATGCTGGCGAGGATCGCCCAGCCCTGGCGCTGGTTGCCGACCATCCGGCCGAAGACATTGGTGAGCGCAGCCCCGATCGCGAAGATCGAGACCATCTGGATCAGGTTGCTGACGGCGTCGGGATTCTCGAAGGGATGGGCCGCGTTGGCGTTGAAGAAGCCGCCGCCATTGGTGCCGAGCATCTTGATCGCGACCTGCGAGGCCACCGGCCCGCGCGCGATCGTCTGCTGCGCGCCTTCCAGCGTCGTCGCGGCCACGGCGGCGTCGAGCGTCTGCGGCATGCCGAGCGCGACATAGGCAAGCGTCAGCAGCACGCAGAGCGGCAGCAGCACGTAGAGCGTGGCGCGCGTCAGGTCGACCCAGAAGCTGCCTACCGTCTTGGCGGAAGCGCGCGCGAAGCCGCGGATCAGCGCGACGGCGATGGCGATGCCGGTCGCGGCCGAGACGAAGTTCTGCACGGTGAGGCCGAGCATCTGCGTCAGATAGGACAGGGTGCTCTCGCCGCCGTAGTTCTGCCAGTTCGTGTTGGTGACGAAGCTCACGGCGGTGTTGAAGGCGAGATCGGGCGCGACGGACGCCATGCCGTCCGGGTTCAGCGGCAGCAGGCCCTGGACGCGCTGAAGCCCGTAGAGCAGCAGCACGCCGGCGAGGTTGAACAGCAGCAGGCCGGCGGCATAGCCGCTCCAGTGCTGCTCTTCGCGCTCATGCGTGCCGGCGAGCGCATAGAGACCGCGCTCGACCGGAGCGAGCAGGGGAGAGAGGACCGCGCGCTCGCCGTTGAAGACGCGGGTCATGTAGCCGCCGAGCGGCTTCGTCAGCGCGACGACGATGGCGCAGAAGATAAGGATCTGGATCCAGCCATAGAGGGTCATGGGGACGGACTTTCAGGGCATCAAGCGCGCGCTCAGAACCGCTCGGGGCGGAGCAGCGCATAGGTGAGGTAGACGAGCAGCAGCGCGGTCACCGCACCGCCGAGGATGTATTCGACGAACATGGGAGATCCTTCAGAGGGCGTCGCAGGCGGCGACGTAGGCGAGGGTGGCCGCGAAGAAGGCGAGGCCCAGCCCGAGCATGGCGATGTCCATTGCCGTGGTCCTTTCGACCGGAGCGTTCTCGGTCGGAGCCCGCGGTATGCGGGCGGCCCGCCGCGTCCGGCTGGAAGAACCGGCACAGGCAGGCGAATTGACCGTGCATGGATTATCAGCAGGGCCGCATAGGCATTCGAGATGAAGCGCGGCGCCGGAAAATAGGAATCTTATAGGAATTCGGAGGCCAGCCGCATGTTGGGCTGACGCCAGCGGATCGGAGAACGGACACTATCAGAACCTCGGATGCGACGTTGCGCGAGTGGCTGTCGGTGCAGAGGGCCTCCGGCCACGTGTGCCACGAGGGGCGGGACATTCTCGCGGACGCCCGAGCAGTCCTTCATTTTCGCGGAGCCTCACAGCGCGGTCCACCTGATCGGCGCGTTCGACACGGCGGCGGCAATGGTCGAGAACCAGCCGAAGGTACAGGCGGCGTTCAAGACCGGACGCGGCGTCGCCCGGGGGCGACCAGGCGGGCGGGAAGCGGACCGTCGAGGTGATCCGCTCCGGCGGGTTCAATCAGGTGCGCCGCGCCGCAGAGACGCCGCTCGACATGGTGCTCGAAGCGATCTGAGCCGGCGCGGATGGACGCCGCTCCCCCGGGCTGTCTGGTCCTCACCCAGCAATCACGGGGGCGAGCCGATGATATCTGGTTGTGCCGGGGCGGACGTTCGCCACGGCGATGACGATGCGATATCTGCACAGCAGCATCGCGCAAATGCCAGGTCGACCAATACGCGCGCCCTGCCGCAAGAGCGCGTAGCCCGTGGCGCCCAGCCCCTATATTTGATGCCCAGCGACGAGCTGGTCGGTCAGGCTAGCCATTTCCTCTGTCGAGGCCGGGAAAATTTCCGATTTCGACATGGCTTTACCGAGAGGGCTGGCTAAGCGGCTACGCCGACTCCCGTCGCGTCGGGCTGATGGCCTTCTGTCAAATGCAGGCGCAGACCGGTAGCCGTATCGAAAAGATGAATGGCCTCCGCCGGCGCGGCCAGGGCAATCGTCCCGCTGCGATCCAAGGCGAACCCCTTGGGGAGGACGACCGCCAGTTCATGTGGTCCGACGGAGCAATAGGCGGCGCGATTGCTGCCGAGTTCCTCGACCAGGTCAACCGTGCCGGAAAGCGCCGCGTTTTCCGAGCCCGTCGCGACCGTCAGGTCTTCCGGCCGGATGCCGAACATCACTTTCGTCCCGGGCGCCGCCGCGCAGCCCTCGGCGCGGATCGAGGATTCGGGCATGCCATCGAGTGTGATCCGCCCCGGCTCGACGACCGTCGCCGGCAAGAGGTTCATCGCAGGAGCGCCGATGAAGCCGGCGACGAAGGTCGAGGCCGGCCTGGCGTAGACGTCGGCGGGAGCGCCGATCTGCTCGACCCGGCCGCCATTCATCACGATCAGCGTGTCGGCCAGCGTCATGGCCTCGACCTGGTCGTGGGTCACGAAGATCGAGGTGGCCTCGAGCCGCTTGTGCAGGCGCTTGATCTCGATCCGCATCGAGACGCGCAGCTTGGCGTCGAGATTGGAGAGCGGCTCGTCGAAGAGAAAGAGCTGCGGCTCGCGCACGATCGCCCGGCCCATGGCGACGCGCTGGCGCTGCCCGCCCGAGAGCTGGGCCGGCCGGCGGTCGAGATAATCCGAGAGGTCGAGGATCGCAGCCGCCTTGCGCACGCGGCGCTCCCGCTCGGGTTTGGGGACCCGTGCGATCTTGAGCGGATACGCGATGTTCTCGGCAACCGTCATATGCGGATAGAGCGCGTAGTTCTGGAACACCATGGCGCAGCCGCGATCGGCCGGGTCGAGATCGTTGACGAGCTGTCCGTCGATGGCGATCTCGCCGTCGGTGACGTCCTCCAGCCCGGCGATCATGCGCAGCAGGGTGGACTTGCCGCAGCCGGACGGGCCGACGATGACGACGAACCGGCCCTGCTCGATCGCGACGTCGACGCCGTGCAGGACCTGCTTGCCGGCATAGCTCTTCCGGAGCCCGGAAAGGGAAAGCTGGGCCATGTCAGGCATCCTCCAGCAGGCGCATCTTCAGCTGCGCGATGGTGGCGTCGGTGAGGCCGATCGTAAGAAGATAGCCTTCGACCGAGCCGTGATTGTCGAGGATATGCGCGATGGTCGCCGCCATGGTCTGCGGCTCGCAGGCGAGCAGCGGGCGCAAGGCCGCGATATCGGCACCGCGCTCCTCGGCCTCCGCGATCAGCCGGTCGAGCAGCGGCGCGATCATCGGCTTGGTCAGCGCGTAATCGTCGAGGATCGTCGCGTCGGCGACCCCGACCAGCCCCAGCAGCAGCGCGGCGACGAGACCGGTGCGGTCCTTGCCGGCCGTGCAGTGGAACAGCACGCCGCCCTGCGGCGCCTCGGCGATCAGCGTCAGCACCTGCGAGATCGCGCCGTGCCGGGTGGTCAGCGCCTGGATGTAGAGGTCGAGCAGGACGTCGCCGGCGGGCATGTCGGCCGGCGCCAGCCGCTCGAACAGCGAGACGTTGTGATAGGCGACTGCCGGATGCGCCTGGAAGGGGTTTGGCCGGCTTTCCAGCTCGTGGTCGTGCCGCAGGTCGATGACGGTGGTGACGCCTTCCTTCGTCAGCACGGCCATGCCGGCCTCGTCGAGATGGTGCAGCCCGTCGGCGCGCAGGATGCGGCGCCAGCGCGTCTCGGCGGGGCCGGCGGCATAGCCGCCGAGATCGCGGATATTGAAGGTGCCGGGGACCGGCAGATGGCGTTGATTGGCGAGGTTCATCACCGAATTCCGGACTTCATGAAGGACTGGATCACCTGCCGCTGCAGGACGACGTAGAGGACGAGGATCGGCAGGCTCGCCATGGTGGAAGCGGCCATCAGCGGGCCCCATTGCGTGCCCTCCGAGCTCATGAACATCTGGATGCCGATCTGGACGACGCTGTTCTGCGGCGAGCGCGACAGCAGCAGCGGCCAGAAATACTCGTTCCAGGTCGAGATGAAGATCAGGATCGCCAGCGAGGCGATGGTGCCGCGCAGATTGGGCGTGACGATCTCCCACAGGATGCGCCAGCTTCGCGCGCCGTCCATCCGCGCCGCTTCCAGCACCTCGCGCGGGAAGGAGCGCATCGCCTGCGCCAGCAGCAGGATGGCGAGCGCCGCCGCGAAATGCGGCAGGATCAGCGCCAGCAGGTTGTCGAGCAGGCCGAGATTGGCGACGAGCAGGTAGTTCGGAATCATCACCACCTGGAAGGGCACGAGCCAGGTCAGGGCGATCAGCGTGTAGATCAGCTTGTCGCCGGGAAAGCGCCAGCGGGCGAAGGCATAGGCCGCCAGGAGCCCGGTGAAGAGCTGCACGACCGTGACCGTCGCGGCCACGACCAGCGTGTTGAGCAGCATCCGGAGGATCGGGATCGCCTTCAGCGCATAGGCGTAATTGTCGAGCGAGGCCGCGCTCGGCCAGAGCGTGATCTCGAAGATCGCATTCGCCGGGCGCAGCGACGAGACGATCATCCAATAGACCGGGAACAGGCAGAAGATCGCGAGCACGACCATCACCAGATGGCCGGCGGCGGTGTTCCAGCTCCAGCCCGCCTTCGTCTTGCGCGGGCGCCGGGCCGGCCTTGTCAAGGACGGAGCCGGCGTGAGCGTCATCGCTTCAGTTGTCATGGAAGGAGTACCTGTCCATCAGGCGGAAGAGCACGAAGGCCAGCACGCCGAAGCCGAGGAAGAGGATGACGGCCGCGGCCGAGCTCCAGCCCACCGAGAGGGTGGAGAAGCCGAAATCCCAGAGGATGTAGAAGATGTTGGTGGTGGATCCGAGCGGCCCGCCGCCGGTCAGCACATGGATGTAGGAGAAGCTCCACTGCGCGCCGAGCAGGATGGTCATCAGCGTCAGGAACAGGATGGTCGAGCGCAGCAGCGGCAGGCGGATGTCGCGGACGATCTCCCATTTCGAGGCGCCGTACATGCGGGCGGCCTCGATCAGCGACGGGTTGATATTGGCGTTGGCGGCCGAGAGGATCAGCGTCGAGAAGCCGATCAGCTTCCAGCCGGTCAGGACGATGATGGTCCAGATCGCGACGGAGGGGTCCTGCAGGAAGCGCACGGGGCGGAAGCCGAAGAGCGTGATCGCCTCGTTGACCATGCCGTGACCGGGATCGAGCAGCCAGCGCCAGATCGCGGCCGCGACGACGGGAGCGATGATCATCGGCACGAAGATGATGGCGCGGTAGAAATTGCGCGAGCGGGCCGGCAGGTCGTGCGTGTAGATCGCGATCGCCGTCGGCACGATCACCGCGAGCGGAACCAGGCCGAGGATGTAGATGCCGGTGTTGCGCAGCGCCAGCCAGAACTTCGGCAGGGCGAAGATGTTCTGGTAGTTGGTCCAGCCGACGAAGCTCATCGGCGAGCCCGGCAGCATGTTCCAGCGGAAGAAGCTGAGCCGAAAGGCATCGAGCAGCGGCCAGTAGATCCAGAGGATCAGCGTGGCCGCCGCCGGTGCCAGATAGAGCCAGGGCGCGATGCGCCAGGCCGAGGCGCGCCGGACCGGCGTGGCGAGACGGGACGAGCGCATGGGTTGCGGCGGGGCCTGCAGGGGTCCGCTCAGGGTGGCGTCGGACATCGTGGCTCTCGGCAAGGGTGACGAAACGGGCGTGGAAGCACCGGCCCGCCGCAGAACAGCGGGCCGGGGCTCAGGCGGTTAGTGCGGCATCAGGGCCTGGGCGTTGTCCTGCGCGGCCTTCATCGCCTCGGCGGGCTTCATGCCGCCGAACACGGCCATCTCCGCGCCTTCCATCATCATCTTCTGGATCTGGCGGTAGTTCGGGCCGGGGAAGGAGACCCAGGGCTCCAGCATGGCAAGCTGTTCGAGGTTCGGCTTGATCAGCGGGTGCTTCTTGACCCAGTCGCCGAGATATTTCGGATCGTCGACGATGTCGGTCCTGAGCGGCAGGTAGCCGATCTCCGAGGTGATGACGGTATAGGCCTCCTTCGAGGTCATGAACTTCATCAATTCCTAGGCGGCGCGGCGCTTGAGCGGGTCGCGGCTGAGGATCACCAGCGCGCTGCCCGAATTGTTCGGGCGCTGCGGCTTCTCGCCGAAGCGCGGCATGGTCGAGGCGCGCAGCTCGAACTTGCCCTGCGCCCCGCGGACCAGGAACCCCTGGATCGCGGAGGTCTGCAGGTACATGCCGATCTTGCCGGCGGCCATGCCTTCCATCGCGGCGTCGATCTCGAGATTGGTGTAGGCGCCGCTGTCATAGAGGTCGCGCAGCATCGCCACGGCCTCGACCGCAGCCGGCTCGGCGAAGCTCAGAGTCTTGCGGTCTTCGGTCAGCAGGCTGCCATTGTTGGAGCGCAGCACGCCCTGGAACAGCCAGTCGCCGGCCGAGGGGCCGAAGATGCCGGCCGCGATGCCGGCGGCCTTGGTCTTTTTGGCGATGGCGAGGGCGGCGGTCTTTACCTCGGCCCAGGTCTTCGGCGGATTGTCGGGGTCGAGCCCGGCCTGCCTGAACAGATCGGCATTGTAGAACAGCACCGGCGTTGAGAAGGTGTAGGCGAGTCCGTAGGTCTTGCCGTTCAGCACGCCGAGCTTCAGCCCGTTGGGCGACATCCCGGCGAAATGCGCCTTGCGCTCCTCCTCCGGCACGATGTCCTCCAGCGCCGCCACGCCAAGATTGTCGACGCCGAAGGCGAGGTCGGAGAAAACCATCTGCACCACGTCCGGCATGCGGCCGGCGGCGGCGTCGGCCTGCACGCGGCTGGTCAGCTCGGCCGAGTTGGCGCCGACGGCGTCGACCTTGACGTTGGGATTGGCGGCCTGGAACTGAGCGATCAGGCGCTTGGTCGCCTCGGCGCCGATGCCGGTCGAGGCGAGGTTGTAGTTGTAGTAGCTGATCGTCACCGGGCGATCGACGGTCGCAGGCACGTTCTGGGCAAGGGCCGGAAGGACGGCGCCCGCCGCCATGAGCGCGAGCGCGCCCCGCAGGAAGGATGTGGCGTTCATGATGCTGATCCTCATTCGGCGGCCAAAGCCGCGGCCTCGGCCTCGTAGCGCGCGATGATCGCGGCCATGCCGGCGAAGCTATGGACCTTGAGCTCGCGGCGCTCGGCCGGCTGCGGCACGAAGGAAATCGTCAGCCCTGATGGGCGCACCGTACCGATCGCGAAGGAGGCGCCGGAGACCATGCGCAATTCCTCGTGCAGGCGCAGCACGTCAGTCGCAGCATGCTGGCCGATGCCGACGATGACCGGGATGCCGTGCCAGTTGCTGACGCGGTCATAGTGGATATGGCCGCAGAGGATGCCGAGCACATTGCGGCGGCCGTCGAGCAGCGCGCGCAGCGCCTCGGTATCGGCGAAGGAAAGCGCCTCCCATTCCAGGTCGGGCCGGTCGGTGTCGAGAGCCGGCGCGTGATGCATCGCGATCAGCTTCGGCAGCTCCGGCTCGCGGTCGAGCTCCGCCGCCAGCCAGTCGAGCTGGCCAGGCTCGAAATGCCCGCCAATCTTGTAGGGCGTGCTGGTGTCGGCGAGGATGACATGGACGCCGCCGATCACCGCGGAATGGTCGTAAGGCGCGGTGAGGTTCTCGGTGCGGCCGAGCATGGCCGGGTAGAAGCCCTGGCGCTTGTCGTGGTTGCCGAGGGTGAAGAGCACGGGCATATCGAGCGCGGCCTCGGCCAGGATCGCCTTGAGCTGCTCGTAGCTGCCGATATCGCCGCGATTGGTCAGGTCGCCGCTGGCGATGACGAAGCTTGGCTTCGGCTCGACGCGCTTCACATCGGCGAGGATCGCCCGCAGCGTGGCGGAAGTGTCGGTATAGAGATGCTCGTCCTGCACGGCCGGGTCGCCGATATGCAGGTCGGTGAGGTGGACGAAGGTCAGCGGATGCGACATGGCGGAGCTCTGCGTCAAATCGAGGGGGCGCAGGCGGCCACGCTTTCCGGAAGGGCCGCGTATTCGCTCTTGCGCGAGGACGGCGGCACCGCTACCTAGGCATCATGACAACTGAATGAACGTTCATTCGATCATGGATGCCATCGTTTTCGACAAGCGCGAGCGAATTCTGGCCGCCGCCGCCATGCTGATCGTGCGCAACGGCCTGCAATCCTCGATGGCCGAGATCGCCTCGACGGCGGGCGTCGCCACCGGCTCGCTCTACACCTATTTCCGCTCGAAGGACGACTTGGTCCGCGGCGTCTATGCCCAGCTGACCGAAGCCGTCGCGGCCGCCCTGATCGTGGAGCACGACCCTGCGACGCCGCCCGAAGTACGGCTGCGGCGCTATATCGAGGACTATATCGAATTCATCTGGGCCGATGCCGACCGGGCTCTGCTGTTCGAATATCTCTCGAACGTTCCGCTTGTCCCGGCCGCGGAGATGCTCCAGATCTTCGCGCCCGTCACGGCCTTCACGAATGGCGTCATCCGGGATGCCCGCGAGGCCGGCGTGCTGCGCGACTTCGGCAGCCACGACATGGGCGCCTTCATTGGCGGCGGGCTGCGCAACACCCTGAAATGGATGCGCGCCCGCGGCGAGGCCCTGAGTCCGGAGAGGCGGGCGCATCTCGTCGCGATGTGCTGGTCGGCAATCGCGGCGGAACCTATGGCTGACGGCAAGAGCTGACTGCGCCCGACGCAAACTGCCCGCTCTCGACCCTCCGCACGGTCACGTAGAGTTTGAAGCGAAGCCCTGGTCGATATCATGCCGCAAATTGCGATCGCCGGCGAAGGTTGCAGCGCCCCAGCGGGACGTCCATCTTGCGGTATTCTCTTTGCCGTTTTGAGCTGCGCAAATGGCTCAAACTATGACCTGCGTCCCGACTCACGCCCAAACTGTCGTCGCCGCATACGCCACCTCGGTTTCATGAAACACCAATCTCGGTGTCCACGAAACCGGCAGCAGGCCACGTCGCGGATCTCGCGCTGGACCGTGAGATGCTGCAGGACGTCATCCGCCGAAAGCTTTGAGGCCTGGTCACAAGCGCGAGCTTGTCGGCGCGATGTGTGGGGAATGGCAGGTGTCGGTCCGGCGGGCCTGTGCAGTCCTGGAGTTCGACACCTCAAGCTATCACTACAAATCGTGCTGGGCCGACCAGGCCCCCTTGGCAGCCCGGATCAAGGCGATCTGCGAGGCCCGCATTCGCTATGGCTATCGTCGTGTCGACGTGCTGCTGCGACGCGAGGGCTGACCTAGAGCGCTCCGATTTGAGATAGCTCAATTGGGCGCCGTTGGTGCCAGTTGGGCTCGGCCCAGAACCATCATCCGATCGACCTGGAAGCCAGAGCGTCGGAAGGCGTCATGGTCCTGCGGCCAGGCGGCCGAGCGTTCCAGCGAGATCGCGATCCGGGGTAGGTCGAGCTCGACCGCGAGTTGGTTGGCGAAGCGTAGTAGCGCGTTAACCAGATGCGTGCCCGGCAGCCGGAGCATCGCGAGCTCCGAGATTTCCAGCGACGCGGAGCCCGCGATCGTCTGCGCGACGCGGAAGGTGAAGACAGCGTGCGGCATGGCTCGCGCATCGCGCAGCGCGAAGACGCCGCGTGGCCTTGCGCCATCCTGCGAATTGTCGCGCACGAATTCGGCCCAGCCCTCCCGCGTCACCTCGGGATGCAGCATGGCGACGAGGCTGAAGACCGTGTCGGCGCCGGACGGCGCGATGCGCGCGACCTCGAAAATATCATCGCCCGTCACGAACGCTCTCCGGAATAGGGGAGATGCACGGTGATTGCGGGGCCGGCCGAGACGCATTGATCTGGATCAAATCCGCGGCCTGCGACCGGAAGCGCGCTTTGTGGCCTTGAGTCCATGCGATATGGTCCCCGGATAATCAGGAAGGTGCGATCGTGAACTGTCACCCCACGGCCTGCAGCGCCGCGACTTGCGCTGAAGGCGGCTGCCTTAGCTGCATGGTGCGTCTGGTCAGCGTCTGCGCGTCTCTCACGGACGACGAGCTGGTGCTACTGGAATCCCTGGCGCATCCCACGCATTTCGCTTCAGGTTCGACCCTGTTCACGCAGGGCCGCGAGGCCCATTCTGTCTACAACGTCACGGCCGGTGTCGTGCGTCTCTACAAGCTGCTCTCCGACGGCCGCCGCCAGGTCGTCGGTTTCGCCCTGCCGGGTGATTTCCTCGGCCTTGCGATGCGCGATGCCTACGGCTTCTCGGCCGATGCGATCGGCGAGGTCTCGGCCTGCGCCTTCTCGCGCGGCGCCTATACCGCGCTGGTCGATGCCAAGCCGCATCTGCTGAAGCGCCTGCACGAATTCGCGACGCATGAGCTGACGCTCGCCCATGAGCAGATGATGCTGCTCGGCCGGCGCACGGCCGAGGAGAAGCTGATCTGCTTCCTGCTCGGCATGCAGCAGCGCTGGGCAAGGCTCGGCAAGCCCTCGGTCACGGTGCCCTTGCCGATGACCCGGCAGGACATCGCCGACTTCCTCGGCCTCACCATCGAGACCGTCAGCCGCACCTTCACCCGCCTGGCCAAGGACAAGACGATCCTGATCGTTCCCGGCGGCGTGCGCGTGATGAACCCTGAGCGCATGAGCGCCGTCGCGGCCTGAACCTGCGCTACCGCGCCGCACTCTGCGCGGTGCCGCCCTTGACCTGAATCAACGCCCCGTCTCCTCCCGTTCGTTAAGCCTCCCACGATGGCCGCGCTCATGCGCCGGCGATAAAGCGGGAGCAGGATGTGACGGCAACGGCAAGCCCTGTCGGGCAGGCGCAAGTCAGGCAGGCGACTGTCGGCGAATTCCTAGGGATGCTGATCGCGGCGGCCTGCGTGCTGCCTTTGATCATCATCGCCGCGCTGACCGAGAATTCCGGCTACGCTTTCCACGCCATGCTCGGCGTCCTGGCCTCCGTCGCCGCCATCGTCCTGATCGCCAATCGCTGCTTCGACGGCACCGTTCCTGTCGAGCCGCAGGAGATCGACGGCAAGCCCAACTATAATATGGGGCCGGTCAAGTTCGCGACCATCGCCGCCATGGTCTGGGGCATTGCCGGCTTCACCGTCGGCCTGCTCATCGCTTCGCAGCTCGCCTTCCCGGCGCTGAACTTCGATCTGCCCTGGATCAATTTCGGCCGGATGCGGCCGCTGCATACCTCGGCGGTCATCTTCGCCTTCGGCGGCAACGTGCTGATCGGTACGTCCTTCTACGTCGTGCAGCGCACCTGCCGGACGCGGCTGGCGGGTATCCTGTCACCCTGGTTCGTCGTCCTCGGCTACAATTTCTTCATCGT
>JBDHTM010000059.1:0-24157 GCA_039808685.1 Allobosea sp.
GGCGGGGCCGCCGGGCGGGCCGGCTGCTCGTCGCGCTGGCGCGCGGCGCTTTCAGCACGGCGCTTCTGATCCTCTTCGTGACGGCGGCGCTCTTCCTCCTGCCGCTGACGGGCAGCAGCGGCCTCGCGCTCCTGGCGCTCGCGCTCGGCGGCAAGGGCGCGCTGGCGCGCCTCCTCCTCGGCGATGCGGCGGGCCTCGGCCTCGCTGTTGCGGGCCTCGGAGAGGGCGCGCTGACGGGCGTCCT
This sequence comes from Allobosea sp., assembly GCA_039808685.1. Classification (GTDB taxonomy): domain Bacteria; phylum Pseudomonadota; class Alphaproteobacteria; order Rhizobiales; family Beijerinckiaceae; genus Allobosea. The sequence continues at coordinate 245 of JBDHTM010000059.1, forward strand.
TCTCCTCGTCGGAGAGGGTGCGCAGCAGCATGCCGCCGGCGGGGCGTTGCGGCGCTTGCGGAGCGGCGGGGCGGGGCGGAGCAGCCTGCGGAGCCGGGGCCTGCGGCGCGCGCGGCGCGGCGGGCTCCTTGACCTCATGACCGGCGGCGCGGCGCTTGACCTCGACGACGACCTGCTTCGAGCGCCCATGCGAGAAGCTCTGGCGAACAGTGCTCTGCTCGACAGGCCGCTTCAGCGACAGGGTCTTGGGCGGGTTGACGGTGAGAGTCTTGTCGCCCGGGTTCTTGGTATCGGTCATTCCGCGTTCGGTCCTGCCGGTTCGGTCGTGTCTTCAGTGTCGTTCTGGTCGGATGCGGCGGTATCGTCCGTCCGGTACCGGACGAGCCGACGCCAGCGGTGGAGGACACCCTCGGCCGCCGGTCCCGGAGCAAGCGCGGCATGTATCACATGTGCCCGCCCCAACGCCAATTCCAAATCCGCCGCCGCGAAAATCGTGACGACGGGTAGTTCACGGGCCTTGAGCCCCTCGGCCTCGCGCGCCGCGCCAAGCCGCCTGATCGCCTGGCCGATCTTGCGCTTGCCGTCCTCGGCCCCATCGCTGGCGGCGATGACGCCGACGCAGCGCCCCGAGCCGATCAGGGCCTCCACCTTGGCGAAGCCCGCGATCACGAGCCCCGCCTTGTTGGCCATCGACAGCGCCTGCAGCGCATCGCGTAGCATCAGCGCATCGATCATCTCCGGAAGGTCGGCGGGAACCGCGACCTTCGCCTTGAGCGAGCGCTCGAAGGCCTTGCGCCTGATCGCCTCGGCCACCGTCTTGCGGCTGAGGCTGGCCCAGACGCCGCGTCCAGGCAGCTTGCGCCTGAGATCCGGGACCAGCGTGCCGTCAGGTCCTGCGACGAAGCGGATCAGATCGTCGGGCGCCTTCACCGCACGGGTGACCACGCAACTCCGTTCCGATTCCTTTTGCGCCGCGGCTTTCACTACGCGGGCTCCGCTCAGGCCTGCGCCGCCTCGCCGGCTTCCGCCTCAGGCTCCTCGGCCGGCGCCTCGACCCAGCCCGCATGGATACGGGCGGCCATGATGATCGCTTCCGCGTCCTGGCGCGACAGGTCGAATCCGTCGAGATAGCCGGCGTGACGGGTGGTCTCGCCGTCCTTGCGCTCGGTCCAGCCGACGAGATCGTCCGTGGCGCAGCCCGCGAGATCCTCGACGGTCTTCACATCGTTCTCGCCGAGCGCGACCATCATGGACGTAGTGACGCCATCGACCTCGCGCAAGGCGTCCTCGACACCGAGCGCACGACGCTTCTCGTCCAGCTCCGCCTCGACGGCAGCGAGATGCTCCTGCGCGCGGCTCTGGATCTCGCCGGCCGTGTCCTCGTCGAAGCCCTCGATCGCGGCGAGCTCGGCGAGGTCGACATAGGCGAGCTCCTCGACATTGCGGAAGCCTTCCGAGGCCAGGAGCTGGCCGACCGTCTCGTCGACGTTCAGCGCGTTCATGAACAGGTCGGTGCGCTGCACGAATTCCTTCTGTCGGCGCTCCGACTCCTCCTGTTCGGTCAGGATGTCGATGTCCCAGCCGGTGAGCTGCGAGGCGAGTCGCACGTTCTGGCCGCGACGGCCGATGGCGAGCGAGAGCTGCTCGTCGGGCACCACGACCTCGATCTTGTCGGCTTCCTCGTCAAGCACGACCTTGGCGACTTCCGCCGGCTGGAGCGCGTTGACGACGAAGGTCGCGACATCCTGCGACCACGGGATGATGTCGATCTTTTCGCCCTGGAGCTCGCCGACCACGGCCTGCACGCGCGAGCCGCGCATGCCGACGCAGGCGCCGACCGGGTCGATCGAGGAATCGCGGCTGATCACGGCGATCTTGGCGCGTGAGCCGGGGTCGCGGGCCACGGCCTTCACCTCGACGATGCCGTCATAGATTTCCGGCACTTCCTGGCCGAAGAGCTTGGCCATGAACTGCGGATGGGTGCGCGACAGGAAGATCTGCGGGCCACGCGGCTCGCGGCGCACGTCGTAGACATAGGCGCGGGCGCGATCGCCGACCTTGAAGGTCTCGCGCGGAATCATCTCGTCGCGGCGGATGATGGCTTCGCCACGGCCGAGATCGACGAAGACATTGCCGTATTCGACACGCTTGACCGCGCCGTTGACGATCTCGCCGATGCGGTCCTTGTACTCGTCATACTGGCGGTCGCGCTCGGCCTCGCGCACCTTCTGGACGATGACCTGCTTGGCCGACTGGGCGGCGATGCGGCCGAAATCGAAGGGCGGCAGCGGATCGGCGATGACGTCGCCGACCTGGGCGGCCGGGTTGTGGCGCTTGGCTTCGTCGACCGTGATCTCGATCGCCGGGTTCTCGACGTGCTCGACGACCTGGAGATGGCGGGCGAGGCGCAGTTCGCCGGTCTTCGTGTTGATCTCGGCATGGACGTCCGTCTCGATGCCGTAGCGCGAGCGGGCGGCCTTGGCGATCGCGTCCTGCATGGCGTCGACGACGATCTGGCGGTCGATCGACTTCTCGCGGGCGACCGCATCGGCGATCTGCAGCAGTTCGAGCCGGTTGGCGCTGACGACCATGACGCTCACTCCTCTTCGTTGTCTTCTGGCGGGGCCTGCGTGTCGGCCTTCTTCGGCCGCGGCCCCAGCGATTTCCCTCGGCCCTTCCTAGGGCTGGCGATGTCCTCGGCAGCGGGCATCTCCGGCGGCAGGCCGGACTTGCCGCGGCGCAGCGCCTCGGTGATGAGCGCGTCGGTCAGCACGAGGCGGGCTTCGGCGATCGCCCGCATCGGAATCGCGACGTCGCGCTCTTCCTCGCTCTTGGCGTCGTCGCGCGTCAGCAGCGCATCCTGGCCGGCGGCGCCGCGCAGGATACCACGGAAGCGCTTGCGGCCGGCAACCGGCTCGCTGGTGTCGATCTTGGTGAGATGGCCGGCCCAGCGCTCGAAATCGCTGGCGCGCACCAGCGGCCGGTCGATGCCCGGCGACGAGACTTCGAGATGGTAGGCCGTCTGGACGGGATCGTCGACGTCGAGCGCCGGCGAGACCGCCTGGCTGATCTCCTCGCAACCCTCGACATTCATCGTGCCGTCCGGCCGCTCGGCCATGATCTGCACGGTGCAGCCGTTCTGGCCGGTGACGCGCACGCGCACCAGCCGATAGCCGAGATCGACGATCGCCGGCTCGATGATCGCGGCGACGCGCGCGGCGACGCCGCTCTCGACGACGAGGCGAGGTTCCTGATCGATTGCTGCTGTCGGCTCGTGGGTGGGTTCACTCATGGCCTGAGACCGTTCCGTCTGCCTCCGGCGGGTCGCGGCCAATAAAAAAGAGCGGGCCGGTGGGCCCGCTCTTGATCATCGGCGTTAACCGATACCAGAGCTGTTGGCCGCTATTTAGTCCGCATCGCCCCGATATGCAAGCTCGGTTGCGGCGGCGCTAACCCGATGGTCATTCTTCGCGTGCAACCTGCACGTCGGGATACCGGTTGAGGACTTGGTATGAGTGCGGTCGGCTCGCTGTTGCGAGATCTCGAATCCACGATGCTGCGCGGCTCGAACGACGAGCGCGCCGACATCCTGTCGCGGCTGACCGACCTGTTCCTGGCGACCGCCGTGCATATGGACGAGGAGCAGGTCGGCGTCTTCGACGTGGTGATCGGGCGGCTGTCGCGCGCCATCGAACTGCGCGCCCGCATCGAACTGTCCGAGCGGATCGCGCCGGTGCCGAACGCGCCGAGCGGCGTCGTGCGCCAGCTCGCCCTCGACGAGATCGCCGTGGCGCGGGCCGTGCTCGTGCAGTCGCCGTGCCTCTCCGACCAGGACCTCGTCGCGGTCTCGGCCGCCAAGGGACGCGACCATATGCTCGCCATCACCGAGCGGCCGGATCTGGGCGAGCCCGTCACCGATTTCCTGATCCTGCGCGGCGGACGCGTCGTGACCCATGCGGTCGCCGCCAACCAGACCGCACGCTTCTCCCGCCACGGGATGGGCGTGCTGGTGATGCGGGCAGCGCAGGACGATGCGTTGCAAGCGACGCTGGGCTTGCGGCGCGACATTCCGGCCGAGCTCGTCGACCAGCTCATGACCGCTGCCAAGAACTCAGCCCGGCGCCGGCTCAACGAAAGCCTCGAACCGACGCTCGCCGCCGATGTCGACAGCGCCGTCGAACGCGGCGCCGACGCTATCGCGGCCGGCGGCCAGATGCCGGGCGAGCTCGGCGCGATCAGCGCGGCGCTCGTCAATATCCGCGAGCTCAACGAGGCCGGCCTGCTCGACGAGGCCAAGGTCCGCACCTATGCCCGCGAAGGGGCGACCGAACATGCGATCTGCGGCGTTGCCGTTCTGGCGCAGCTTGGCCTGCCGGCGAGCGAGCAGATCATCCTCGGCAGCGACCGCGAAGCCGTGCTGCTGGTGGCGCGCGCGCTCGGCTGGTCGTGGGACACCACGGCGGCGCTGATCTCGCTGCGCAAGGATTTCGGCAAGTCGCAGGCCGCGGTCGACCGCGCCCGCGACAGCTTCCGCAATCTCGCCCAGGGCACCGCCCAGCGCGTGCTCGGCTTCCTCAGGATGCGCGACGCAAAGCCGTGAGATAGCTGGAGATGCGCCCCTCGCGGACCGCCTTCGCCTCGTAGCGGGTGCGGATCCAGCCGGGATAGGGCGTGCGCCAGTCGCCCGGCCGCTCGTCGGTCCAGTCGAAATCGGGCGAGGCCATCAGGCGCGACAGGGTCCAGCCGATATAGTCGTCGATATCGCTGGCGAAGCGGAAACGCCCGCCCGGCCTGAGCGCACGGGCGAACAGGCCCAGCGTATGCTCCGAGACGAAGCGGCGCTTGCGCTGGCGGCGCTTCGGCCAGGGATCGGGATAGAGCAGGTCGATCGCATCCAGGCTGCCCGCGGGCAAGCGCGGCAGCAGCAGCGCCGCATCGTCGTCCCAGACGCGGATATTGGTCAGCCCCTCGCGCTCGGCCACCGCCAGGAACTTGGCCATGCCGTTGATGAAGGGCTCGACGCCGATGAAGCCGATCTGCGGGCTCTCGCGCATTCGCATCAGCAGATGCTCGCCGCCGCCGAAGCCGATCTCGAGCCGCACCGCCTCGACGGGCTGAGGAAACAGCGCCTTGAGGTCGGCGATCTCGCCTTCCGGCAGACGCAAACGCGGCAGCGTATGCTCGATCAGATGGCTCTGGCCGTCGCGCAGGGCCTTGCCCTTGCGGCGGCCATAGAAGGCGCGTTCGTCATGATCGAGGTTGTGGGTCATGATCGTATTCGTATCGCTTTATCCGATAGAGCCGTCATTCCGGACGCGGCAAAGCGGAGATCCGGAATCCATCACAGAGCGCTGAGCCTTTCGATGGATCCCGGGTCAAGCCCGGGATGACGGCGGTGTTTCAGCGACCTCATCCACCAAGTCAAAGAAAAAAGGCCGGGAGGACCCCGGCCTTTCCATTCAAGACCTCATGGCCGGTCTCAGGCGACGGCCTTCTTCAGCGCGTCGACGAGGTCGGTCTTCTCCCAGGAGAAGGAGCCGTCGCGGCCGGCCTTGCGGCCGAAATGGCCGTAAGCCGCGGTCTTGGCATAGATCGGCTTGTTCAGGCCGAGATGGTTGCGGATGCCGTTCGGCGAGAGATCGACGATCTGGCCGAGAACCTGCTCCAGCTTCGCTTCCTCGACCTTGCCGGTGCCGTGCAGGTCGACATAGATCGAGAGCGGCTTGGCGACGCCGATGGCGTAGGAGAGCTGGATCGTGGCGCGGTCGGCGAGCTTGGCCGCGACGACGTTCTTGGCGAGGTAGCGCGCCGCATAGGCTGCCGAGCGGTCGACCTTGGTCGGGTCCTTGCCCGAGAAGGCGCCACCGCCATGGGGAGCCGCACCACCATAGGTGTCGACGATGATCTTGCGGCCGGTGAGGCCGGCGTCGCCGTCCGGGCCGCCGATCACGAACTTGCCGGTCGGGTTGATGTGCCAGACCGTGTCCTTCGAGATCCAGCCATCCGGCAGCGCCTGGCGGATATAGGGCTCGACGATCTTGCGGACATCGGCCGAGGAGAGCGTCTCGTCGAGATGCTGGGTCGAAAGCACGATCTGGGTGACGCCAACCGGCTTGCCGTTCTCGTACTTGACCGTGACCTGGCTCTTGGCGTCCGGGCCGAGCTTGGCGGCATCGCCCTCGCCCTTCTTGCGGGCGAGCGTCAGGGTCTCCAGGATCTTGTGGGCGTAGTAGATCGGAGCGGGCAGCAATTCGGGCGTCTCGCGGCTGGCATAGCCGAACATGATGCCCTGGTCGCCGGCGCCGACATCCTTGTTGCCGGACTCGTCCACGCCCTGCGCGATATCGGCGGACTGCGGGTGCAGCAGCACGTCGATCTTGCACTTCTTCCAGTGGAAGCCGTCCTGTTCGTAACCGATGTTGCGGATCGCCTTGCGGGCGGCCGACTTCACCTTCGACTTGATCTGCTTCTCGTCGAGATGGGTGCGGACCTCACCGGCGATGACGACGCGGTTCGTCGTCGCCAGCGTCTCGGCCGCGACCCGGACCTTGGCGGGTTCATAGCCGGCCTTGGCCGCCTCCTTGAAGAACAGATCGACGATCTCGTCGGAGATGCGATCGCAGACCTTGTCGGGATGCCCTTCCGAAACGGACTCGCTCGTAAACAGGTAATTCTGGCGTGACACGGTCGGGGATTCCCTGAATCGGCACATGGAAAAGGCCGGCGCAGCGACGCCAGCCCAATGAACGGCCCGTCATTGCAGCGGACGCGTTCGGCGTCAAGCTCAAAAATCCGATTATCGGGAGGATCGTTCGTCAGATCGAACGAAACGAGTGCGATATTACGCCGTTCCGGCGTCTTCCTCGGCCAAGGCCTCGACGAGGTCGATGATCCGCCGGCGCACGCGACCGCTCTTGATGCGCGTGAAGGCCTTGGTGAGCTGCACGCCTTCGCTGGTGGCGAGAAACTCGGAAATATAGGTCGTCGCCGTGGAATCGGCGAAGCCGGGCTCGGGCATGTCGCCGGTCGGCGCACCGTCGAAGAAGAAAGAGACCGGCACGTCCAGCATCTTCGCGATCTGTTGCAGGCGGCTCGCGCTGATGCGGTTGGAGCCCTTCTCGTATTTCTGGACCTGCTGGAAGGTCAGCCCCAGTGCCTCGCCCAGCTTCTCTTGGCTGACTCCGGCGAGCATTCGACGCATGCGGACGCGGCTGCCGACGTGTTTGTCGATCGGATTCGGGACCTTCTTGATCATGATTCACCCTGCTTAGGCATCAGTGTCATGACCAGGAGCCGCCATCCTGGTCGGGGCGCGGAAGCCGTCATGTATTATAGGCTAGGCAGGTGGTCTACCGAAAAAGTTCCACTTGGGATCATTTCCGATCCTGAAAGCGGGAAAATGCCAGAAAAGCGAACAGGAGCCCGGCAAAGACGCTGTCCCCCCATGCCGCATAGAGCGTGACCGGACCGCTGCGGGGCAGCCCCGAATCCAGCACGCCCTCGACGCCGAGGGGCAGGCTCGCCACGATCCGCCCATAGGAGTCGACCACCGCGGAAATCCCGGTATTGGCAACGCGCACCAGCGGCAAGCCCTCTTCGATGCTGCGCAGCCGTGCCTGCGCGAAATGCTGATAGGGGCCGCTGGTCTGCCCGAACCAGCCGTCATTGGTCACGTTCAGGAAGAAACCGGCACGCGGGCCGCGCGCAGCGACATCGCCGGGGAACACCGCCTCGTAGCAAATCAGCGGCGCGGCCGTCGGCAAGCCCTTGATCGCCAGCGGCGTCCGCGTGCCGCCCGAGGCGAAGCCGCCGGGGATCGAGACGAACTGGGACAGGCCGACGCCGCGGATCAGCGTGTCCAGGAACGGCGGCAAATATTCGCCGAAGGGAACGAGGTGGACCTTGTCGTAGCTGGCGACGATGACCCCTTCGTCATTGACCACCTGGATCGCATTGTAGATCGGCGGCCGGCTTTCGCCGGGCAGCATCTCGCCGGCCCGCGCCGCGCCGGTGACCAGCATCACGTCGGGCGGAAGCACCGCAGCGATGCGCGACAGGGCGCCGGGCGTACGGCCGAGGAGAAAGGGAAAGGCCGATTCCGGCCAGATCAGATGCGTGATGCCCTGGAGGCCCGGCGTGGTCGGGCTGGTCGCCCGGTCGCTCAAGGCGAGGTAGCTGTTGAGGATCGCCTCGCCGTTGCGGCCGTTGAACTTGGCATCCTGCGGCAGATTGGGCTGCATCAGCCTCAGCTTCACGCCCGCGATGACCGGGGAAGGCGTGGCCGGTACGCGCCATGTTCCGAAGGCAAAGAAGCCAGCCAATGCAGCGAGCGCGAGCACCAGCGGCCCGTAGCGCCCCAGCGACGTCCGCGCCGTGCCGAGCACGGCCGGCGCTGCGCCGATCGCGACCGCGAACAGGGTCAGGCCATAGAGCCCGACGAGCGAGGCGGCCTGGGCGATATGGATTTCGCCCGCCAACATCATGCCATAGACGTTCCAGGGGAAGCCGGTGAGGACGTGCCCGCGCAGCCATTCGCTGATGGCCAGCATCGCGGCGAGCACAAGAATCCGCCCGGCGCCCTTCGGCCAGATCAGCCGGGCGACGCCAAAAGCGCTGGCTGGAAAGATGGCGAGGAAGGCCGGCAGGGCGACGACGCCGAGCGGCATCGCCCAGGCGAACTTGTCGGCTTCGACGAGAAAGGCGGCGCCGAGCCACCACAGACCAGCGAGGAAGAAACCGAAGCCCCACCACCAGCCGACCGCGAAACCGGCTCGGAACCGACGCCAGGCACTGGTTCCGACCGCGCCGTCGATCAACCAGACCGCGACGGTCATCGGCACGATCACGAGCGGCCAGAGATCGAGGGGCGGCAACGCCAGCGCGCCGCTCGCGCCGGCAATCAGCGCGATCAGGCGCTTCCGCCAACCCCAAGCCAGGATGACGGCCTCCGCTGCCCCCGTCAGACCCATCAGCCCGGCTCCATTGCCGGTTCTTCGGGCACAGGCTCGTTGCGGCAATGGATCGTCAGGCGCTTCACGCGGCGCTGGTCGGAATCGAGGATCTCGAAGCTGAGCCCGTCCGGGCCCTTCACGGTTTCACCCTGGGCCGGCACGCGACCGGCCAGTGTCACGATCAGGCCGCCCAGCGTATCGATATCGTCGGCGACCTCGTTGCCGGAGAGGTCAACGCCGGTCGCTTCCTTGAGTTCGGCCAGCGTCGCGCGGGCGTCCGCGGTGAAACGGTTCTCGCCGGCCGGAACGATCGGCGTCTCCTCTAGGTCGTGCTCGTCCTCGATATCGCCGACGACGATCTCGATCAGGTCCTCGATCGAGACGAGGCCGTCGGTCCCGCCATATTCGTCGATGACGAGCGCGATATGGGTGCGGGTCGACTGCATCCGGACGAGCAGGTCGACAGCCGGCATCGAAGGCGGAACATAGAGGACGGGGCGCAGCAGCTTCGTCTCGGACAGGCGCGTCGACAGGTCGACCGCCGCGAGCGTGTGCGGGACGGCGAGCTTGCCGTTCTCGTCCGGCGGCTCGGTCTCCTCGGGCCGAGCTTTCTCGGCGATGTATTCGAGAAAGTCGCGGATATGGACCATGCCGCGGGGGTCGTCGAGCGTATCGTCGAAGACCGGGAGGCGCGAATGGCCGGCGGTGCGGAAATGCGCGAGCAATTCGTCCAGCGTCGCCTCGGCCGGGACGGCGACGATATCGGCACGGGGAATCATCACGTCGCCGACGCGCCGCTCGCGCAGGCTCAGCACGTTGGTGAGCATCGCGCGCTCCTGAGCGGAGAGGTCGGCCAGTTCGCCATTCTCCTCGGCCAGGGCCTCGACGATTTCCTCGCGGGCCGTGCCGCCGCCGCGCAGGCCGAGCCGGTCGAGGAACTGGCCGAGCCAGTGGCCAAGGCCGCGGCCGGCGGTTTCGTTCTGGGATTGTCGACTGTCGTCGCTCATGATCGTGGGGGCTTACGCGGAAGAAGGGCTGGGCGCCGTGACGAGCTCGGCACCGGCGTAAGGGTCGGCCACGCCGAGGCGGGCGAGCGCCGCGACTTCGAGCGCTTCCATGCGGCGCGCCTCGGCGTCGGTCTCGTGATCCTCGCCGAGGAGATGGAGCAGGCCGTGGATGGCGAGATGGCGCAGATGGTCCGCCACGCTCTTGGATTCGGCCTCCGCCTCGCGCAGCACCGTCTCATAGGCGATGACGATGTCGCCGAGCAGCGGGCTCTGCGCGATGCGCTCCGGCGGCGCCGCCGGGAAGGAGAGCACGTTCGTCGCCTTGTCGAAGCCGCGCCAGTCGCGGTTGACGATGCGGATGCGCTTGTCGTCGGTGAGCAGCAGGCTGAGCTCGGCGCCGGGCAGGGGCTTGCGCGGGGAGACCGCGATGCCGGCCTCAAGCGCCTCGTTCAGCAGCGCACGCAGGCTCGGCAGCTTGCCGAGCTCGTACCAGCGGCGCGACTGCGCCCTGACGTCGAGATGGATCTCCGGAGACGTCTTCTCGGGTGGCGGCGCGCCGCGCCGCCCGCGAGGTCGATCGTTCATCGCGGCCGCTCCCGCGCCAACATCCGCTTCAGCCCTTCGCTGTCGCCTTCCCGATGGAGATCCGGAGGCATTTCGGGGTTGCGCAAGCGCTCCTCCCGTTCCGCGCGCTCGTGGCGCGCCGCGTCCTCATAGGCCATGACGATGCGTCGCACCAGTTCATGCCTGACGACATCGCCTTCCTCGAAGCGGGCATAGCCGACGCCCTCGACATCCTTGAGGAGCTTGACGGCCTCGACCAGGCCGGAGCGCTGGCCCGGCGGCAGGTCGATCTGCGAGGGATCGCCGGTGATGATCATGCGCGAGCCCTCGCCCAGGCGGGTGAGGAACATCTTCATCTGCATCGAGGTCGCATTCTGCGCCTCGTCGAGCAGCACGACCGCATTGGAGAGGGTGCGCCCGCGCATGAAGGCCAGCGGCGCGATCTCGATCATGCCGGTCTGCAGGCCGCGCTCGACATGGCGCGCCTCCATGAAGTCGTTCAACGCGTCGTAGATCGGGCGCAGATAGGGATCGACCTTCTCGCGCATGTCGCCGGGCAGGAAGCCGAGCCGCTCGCCGGCTTCGACCGCCGGGCGCGACAGGATCATGCGCTCGACCACGCCCTGCTCGATCAACGAGACCGCGTGGCCGACGGCGAGCCAGGTCTTGCCGGTGCCGGCCGGGCCTTCGGCGAGCACCAGCTCATGACGCTTGAGCTGGCGCAGATAGGCGTCCTGCGCGGCGTTGCGTGCCCTGACGGGCCCGCGCTTGCGCGTCACGACCGCGTCGAACGAGGCCTTGCCGGCATCCGCCGTCGGGAAGAGCGAGCGCTGCACGTTGCTTTCCTCGATCGCGCCATCGACCTCGCCGAGGGTGACCGGGGCGCCGGCCTTGGCGCGGGCATAGAGCGTCTTCAGCACGCGCCCGGCCTGTTCGGCCGTCTCGCGGGCGCCCTTGACGGTGACGTGATTGCCGTTCGGGCTGACCACGACGCCAAGCCGACGCTCGAGATGGGCGAGGTTCTGGTCGTACTGGCCGAAGACCAGGCTGGCGAGGCGGTTGTCCTCGAAGGAGAGCACCACCTCCGTCGCCGCAAGCCCTTCGCGGCCCGCGCTTTCGCGCACACCGCCCTCGGGGCGGGCAGGCGCCAGATCGCGCCGCGGGTTCCGGTCGGGTCTTTGCGTCGAATCAGCCTGTGCCAAATGCGTCGCCTCGCTTAAGCCGAGTGTCGGAGGATGGTCCGAACCCGGCGCCTGTTCCCGCCGGGCAGGAGCGCCCGGCCGGGTCGTCTCACAGCATAACCGGACGCAACGATTTCAGCCTGATGACAGGCCGGCGCCCGTCTCCGGCAAATGGGAATGAAGCCGGTCGCGCTCAAGCGGCCAAGCCCTTTCCATCGGTCTCACCGGGCTCCGCCAACCGGCCGAACAGGGAATTCGTGCTCGTCTTCTCGATCACCACCCGCACGATGTCGCCGATCTGATTCGCGTCGCTCTCGATCTGCACAGCCTGCAGATAGGGCGACTTGCCGGCAAGCTGTCCGGGATAGCGTCCGGGCCTTTCCAGCAGGACATCCACCGTCCGCCCGACCATGGCCTGGTTGAAGGCCTGCCGGTGATGCTCGATGCGCTCCTGCAGGCGGTAGAGCCGCTCGTTCATCACCTCGCGCGGGATCTGCGCGTCGAGATCGGCCGCCGGCGTGCCCGGGCGCGGCGAATAGTTGAAGGAATAGCTGGAGGCGAAGCCGATCTCGTCGACGAGGCGGATCGTGTCCTCGAAATCGGCATCGGTCTCGCCGGGGAAGCCGACGATGAAATCAGAGGAGAGCGCGATATCGGGCCGGGCGCTCCGGATGCGCTCGATCAGGCGGCGGTACTCGTCGCCGGTATGCTTGCGGTTCATCGCGGCGAGGATGCGATCCGAGCCCGCCTGCACCGGCAGGTGCAGGAAAGGCATCACCTGAGGCAGGTCGCGATGGGCGGCGATCAGGTCGTCGTCCATGTCTCTGGGGTGGCTCGTGGTATAACGGATGCGGGCGATGCCCGGCACCTCGGCGACGCGGTGCATCAGGCGCGCCAGGCTCCAGACGGCGCCGTCCGGCCCCTCGCCATGATAGGCGTTGACGTTCTGGCCGATCAGCGTGACGTCGCGCACGCCGGCCTCGGCGAGGCGCTCGATCTCGGCCATGATCTGCGCGACCGGCCGCGAGAACTCGGCGCCGCGCGTATAGGGCACGACGCAGAAGGCGCAGAACTTGTCGCAGCCTTCCTGCACGGTGACGAAAGCCGAGACGCCGCGCGCCAGGATCGCCTGCCGCTTGGGCGCCGGCAGGAAGCCGAACTTGTCTTCCACCGGCAGGTCGGTATCGACGACGCGGTGCTTTCCTGCCTCAGCGAGCAACTCAGGCAAGCGATGATAGGCCTGCGGCCCGACGACGAGATCGACGGCGGGCTGGCGACGCTGAATCTCGCCACCCTCGGCCTGCGCGACGCAGCCGGCGACGACGATCTTCGTCTCCTGGCCCTCGGCCCCTTGCGCCTTCTTGATGTCGCGCAGCTTGCCGAGCTCGGTATAGACCTTCTGCACCGCGCGGTCGCGGATATGGCAGGTGTTGAGCAGGATGAGATCCGCGCCCTCCGGCGTGGCCGTCTCCTCATAGCCCTGATGGCTCAGGATGTCGGCCATGCGCTGCCCGTCATAGACGTTCATCTGGCAGCCGAAGGACTTGATATGGACTTTCTTCATCGCGGCGGATCAGGTCTCCAAAACGCATCCTTTACTGCGGATCGGGCGGCTTGGGAACGGCCGCGGGACGCGAGCTGACCGCAAGCAAGCGCCGGACCAACAAGGTCATTGCTCCGCGCGGCCGGTGACGGCCCGCTGGCGCGCCTTGCGCACCGAGGCTTCAGCCAGCCGCGTCGCTTCCTTGCGCGAGGTCGCCCGCCCCATCACGATCGGTTCGCCCCAGACAAGCTCGGCGTCGATCGTGCCGCATGCCAGCACATGTTTCAGGTGCGGCCAGAGCTCGGTATCGCCATACCACGCAAGGGCCGCGCGGCCGATGCGCCCGCCCGGCAGGCCCTGCCAGCCGGTATAGGTGATGGTCAGCGGATAGACCGTCACATCCGCCGCGGCATCGCCCATCGCCTGATGCGCGGCGCCGAGCAGCGAGGAGCGGAAGGGCAGGATGCGGGTGCCGTCGCCGGTCGTGCCCTCCGCGAAAAGCACGACCTCCTCGCCATTGGCGATGCGCTCGCCCATCGTCGCCGCGACGCCGGCGGTCGCGCCGCGGCGCTGCCGGTCGATATAGAGCGTGCGCTGGAGATCGGCGAGGAAGCCGACCACCGGCCATTGACCGACCTCGCTCTTGGCAACGAAGGCCACTTCCCGCTCGGCGCCGATCACGCCGATATCGAGCCATGAGACGTGGTTGGACACGATCAGCGCCCCGGTCCCGGCCGGCGGTGGCGTGCCCCGCACCCGTCGCCGGACGCCGAGGCACCAGCAGGTCAGGCGATGGAAGCGCCGCGGCAGGGCACCGCGGCGCGGCGGCACCACCCGGATGACGACGAGCTGGGCGAGGACGAGCCCGAGCGTGCCGGCGCACAGCATCGCCAGACGCGCGAGCGCACTGACGCGGAGTCCGTTCATGCTGAGGCGGGTCCGGTCATCGGCAAAAGGGCGTGCTCATCGGGGTGGAATATCGTCAATGGCGTGATTGCGCCGGCTTGTCACGCGAGATCGAGCCGCATCGCAATCGCGGTGGCGCGAGTGCCGTCCGGCTTGGGGTAATAGCCCTTGCGCCGGCCGACCTCGCGGAAGCCGAAATGGCGGTAGAGCCGCTCAGCCGGCAGATTGCCCTCCTCGACCTCGAGGAAGACATGGTTCACGCCCTCCTCGGCCAGCCGGGCGAGATGCGCGGCCAGCAATGCGCGGCCAAAGCCATCGCGACGGCGGGCCGGCGCAACCACGATGCTGAGGATCTCCGCCTCGTCGGCGGCCTTGCGGGAGATGACGAAACCTTCGGGATGGCTGTCGCCGCCACTGAAGACGCCATCGGCCGCGACCGCCGAATCGGCGATCAGCGCGGCGCATTCGGCCGGCTCCCAGCCGCGGGCGAAGCCGCCTTGATGGTGCAGGGTCGCGACATCGAGCGCGTGGCCGGTGTCGAGCCGCATCGTCCGCAGCGGAGCCGAATCAGGGTGAAGCAATCTGCGCAACCAGCCCATGCCACCTGTTCGCACAGACTGACGCAGCGGCAACCACCATTTGGGTGATGCGCTCACCGGCGCGGCAGGCGGGCTTTATCCTGCGGCGTCGTCTCGGGCGCCTTCAGGTAGAGCGGGCGGGGCGGGGCGGTCTCGGGATCGGCGATGAAGCCGAGCCGGGCGACCCAGGCGATGTCGGGCGCCCTGGCATCGTCGATCACCAGCGCATCGAGGCCGATCGCCCAGGCCTCATTGGCGACGGCGAGCGCCGAGGAGCCGACGAGGCTGACCGGGCCGGCTCCGATGGCGCGGGCCGCGTCGCGATAGCTGACCTGCCGGAGCGAGACCAGCGGCTTGCCCTCGGCCGTCAGGGCCTGGAACCAGACCTGACCATGCTTGGCATCGAGCGCGGCGGCAATGACGCGGCCCGATTCCCGCCCGATCAGCGGCGCGGCGCAGGCCGCGACCGTGGTGACACCAACCGCCGGGATGCCGGCCGCAAAAGCGATCGCGCGTGCCGCGCTGACGCCGACGCGGAGACCGGTATAGCTGCCGGGACCGACGGTGACGGCGACGCGCGAGAGCGAGCCGAAGCCGCCCTCGACATCCTTCATCACGCGCTCGATGAGCGGCATCAGCGCCTCGGCATGGCCGCGATCCATCGCGAGCTGCTCGATCGCCAGGGGTTTTGCCATGTCGGCCGTGTCCAGCACGCAGGCCGAGCAGGCGCCGAGCGCGGTATCGATCGCGAGAATGCGCATCAGGATGTCATTCCGCAAAAGACCCGGCTCATCGTCACCAACAATTCCGCTTCGCTCAGACGGCTTCGACTTCGCGCACATCCGGCAGGAAGTGGCGCAGCAGGTTCTGGATGCCGTGCTTCAGCGTCGCGGTCGAGGAGGGGCAGCCCGAGCAGGAGCCCTTCATCGCGAGATAGACCGTACCGTCGCGATAGCCGCGGAAGGTGATGTCGCCGCCATCGCCGGCAACAGCCGGGCGGATGCGGGTTTCGAGCAGGTCCTTGATCGTCTCGACGGTCTCGGCATCGGCAGGATCGAAGAACTCGCCCTCCTCGATCACGTCGGCGGCCGAGCCGGCCGCGAGGACCGGGGCGCCCGACATGAAATGCTCCATGATCGCGCCGAGGATCGCGGGCTTCAGATGAGGCCATTCGCCGTCCGACTTGGTGACGGTGATGAAATCGGAGCCCAGGAACACGCCGGAGACGCCGGAGACCCCGAACAGGCGCTGCGCCAGCGGCGAGCGCTCGGCATCGGCGACGTCGCGCAGGTCGAGCGTGCCGTCCGGCATGACGGTGCGGCCGGGAAGAAACTTCAGGGTCGCCGGATTCGGCGTGGCTTCGGTCTGGATGAACATGGACTTGCCTCCGGTGCCGGCGATTCAAGGTCGCCGTTCCTGGCTCCGATATAGGCCGCCGGCTGGAATCATTCCAGCGGCATGGAAGCGCAGCCGAGATCCTCAGGCGAGCGCGTCGATCTCCTCGTCCTCCAGATGCCCCGGCACGATGGCGACCGGGATCGGGAAGCTCGCCGAGGACTTGCCGGCGAGCGCGCTGACGAGCGGGCCCGGGCCCTTGCTGCTCGTACCGGCCGCCAACACGAGCAGCGAGATATCCTCGTCCTCCTCGATCAGCTTGACGAGCTCGTCGGCCTTGTTGCCGACACGCACGACCTTCTCCGGTTCGAGCCCGGCCAAGGTCCGCACCGCTGCAGCCGCCGCATCGAGGCGCTTCTCCGCCTCGGCCTCGGCTTCCGCCTCCATGACCTCGCCGACGCCGAGCCAGGTCTCGTGCTCGGGCGGGGTGGCGACGCCGAGCAGGACGATCGCTGCCCCGACGCGGGCACAACGGCGCGCGGCGAAGCGAATCGCCTTGGCGCATTCCTCGCTGCCATCGACCACGGCGAGGAATTTCGGGCGATGGCCCGTCTCGTAGGAGCGCCGTCTCTTGACCATGAACTGTCCTGCCGCGCTTCAGGGACAAGCATGGTGACCTGCGCCGGCACCCCGGCGCAAGTGCACCCTGCGTCACCGGCTCCGGACGAAGCCGACGATGTCCTTGACCTCGCGCATGATCGGCGCCGCGATCGCATCGGCACGGGCCGCGCCCTCGCCGAGGATGGCATCGATATGGCTGGGATCGGCCAGAAGGCGGCGCATCTCGCCGGCAATGGGCGCCAGCTTCTCGACCGCAAGATCGACCAGCGCCGCCTTGAAGCCGGAGAACTGGCCGCCGCCGAACTGCGTGAGTACAGCCTGCTTCGAGGTGCCGGAGAGGCCGGCATAGATGCCGACGAGATTCTCCGCCTCCGGACGGCCCTCCAGGCCCTTCTCCTCGGAGGGCAACGCCTCCGGATCGGTCTTGGCCTTGCGGATCTTCTGAGCGATCGCCTCGGCATCATCGGTCAGGTTGATGCGCGAATAATCGGACGCATCCGATTTCGACATCTTCTTGGTGCCGTCGCGCAGGCTCATCACGCGCTGGGCCGGGCCCATGATGATCGGCTCCGACAGGGGGAAGTAGCCCTGGTCGCCCGTCCCGAGACCCAGTTCGGCGATCCGCTCGGCGAAGTCGTTGTTGAACTTCTGGGCGATGTCGCGGGTCAGCTCGAGATGCTGCTTCTGATCCTCGCCGACCGGCACATGGGTCGCCTTGTAGAGCAGGATGTCGGCCGCCATCAGCACCGGATAATCGTAGAGCCCGACGGAGGCGTTCTCGCGGTCCTTGCCGGCCTTCTCCTTGAATTGCGTCATGCGGTTCAGCCAGCCGAGCCGGGCGACCGTGTTGAAGACCCAGGCCAGCTCGGCATGGCCGGCGACCTGGCTCTGGTTGAAGATGATGCTCTTCTTCGGGTCGACGCCGGCGGCGATATAGGCGGCGGCAACCTCGCGAATCGCGCCCGTCAGCACTTTCGGGCCGCCCCAGACGTCGAGCCCCTGGGTGATCGCATGCATGTCGACGACGCAATAGATGCATTCATGCGTATCCTGCATCGCGACCCAGTTGGTCAGCGCGCCGAGATAGTTGCCGAGATGCAGCGTCGAGGTCGGCTGCATGCCTGAGAATACGCGCTGATGAAAACCCGACATGGGGCACTCCGTCGCCACGATGGAGAAGGGAAGCGGCGCTTCTGGCTCAACCCCGCCGCTTGCGCAAGGGGAGAGCGCCGAAGGCGCCCAGCAGCCAGCCCGCCGCGCCATAGCTCGCGAGCCCTGCAAGACAGAGCAGGCCGAGCCCGCCGATCCTGTGCAAGGCCGGCTGATCGAAGGCCAGCCGCCCGGCCAGCAAGCGCTGGAGCAGCTCCAGAACAGCCAGCATGATCGCGCTGGCCGCGAGGCTGGCGGCGATCGGTCGCAAGCTGCTGATGCCCGGATGCCAGATGCCCCCCCGCAGAAGCATTCCGCCGAGCAGGCAGGCCTGCGCCACGAAGGCGAGGGTCGCCGCGAGCGCAGCCATGCCCGCCGCATTGCCCTCATGGGCCAAGCAGAACCCGACCAGGGCAGCAACCAGCACCGCAAGCCCACCGGAGATCAAAGGCAGGCGCGGGGCGCGGCGGGCGAAATAAACCTGGCCGAAGACCTTTGCAGCGACTGCAAAGGGCAGGCCGTAGCCGAAGGCGGCGAGCGCGGCGGCGGTACGTTGGCGATCGACGACGTTGAAGCGGCCATACTCGAACAGCGCCGAGACGATCGGCTCAGCCAGCGCGACAAGCGCGGTCGCAGCCGGCAAGGCGAGCGCGAGGCCCAGCGCCAAGGCCTGTCCGAGCATGGCGTCAGGGCCCTCACGGTTCGCAGCGAGAGCCATGTCGGAGAGCACCACCGTGCCCATCGCGACGCCGACGAAGCCGAGCGGAAGCTGAAAGACGCGGTCCGCATAGTAAAGCGCGGCGACGGCTCCGGGGCCGATCGAGGCTATCTGCGTCGCGACCAGCAGCACGAGCTGGGCGGCGGAAGCAGCGAGCAAGGTCGCGCCGCCGGTACGGACAAGCCGCGTCATGTCCGGCGACCAGCGCGGACTCGGGCGCGGCAGGTCCGAGCCGCGCAAGGCCAAAAGGATCATCGCGAGATGGGCGAGGCCGGTCAGGCTGGTGCAGAGCGCGAGCCAGCGTGCGCCCGTCTCGGGCCGTACGCCCTTCGCATGCAGCAGCATGAGCAGGACGAGCAGGATCGCGTTCATCAGCGCCGGGGCCAGCGCGGCAACGGCGAAGCGCTTCTCGGCATTGAGCAGCGCCGCCAGCATGGCCGCCAGCGTCGTCAGGAACAGGAAGGGCAACATCAATCGCGTGTAGGATGTCGCCAGCGCCAGGGTTTCCGGCGCATCCGCAAAACCGCCGGCGAGGCCGAGCACGAGCCAGGGCGCGAACAATTCACCCAGGCCGACCAGCGCCAGCAGCAGCATGCCGATCTGCCCGGCGGCTTCCCCGGCAAAGGAGCGCGCCGCCGCCTCGCCGCGCTCGCCCTTGACCGCGAGATAGAGCGGCACGAAGGGAGCGTTGAGCCCGCCCTCGCCTAGCACGCGCCGCACGAGATTGGGCAACCGCAAAGCCGCCAGAAAGGCATCTGCCACCGGCCCGCCGCCGAGCAGGCGTGCGATCAGCACGTCGCGGGCGAAGCCGAGCAGGCGCGACGTGATCGTGGCCGCGCCGACGACGGCGGAATCGCGCGCGAGACGGGAGGATTCTTTGCTCAAGGCCGGGGATTCCCGATCACAATCCGAAATCCTCGCGGAAGCGATCGATCTGATGCATGCGCCGATGAAGGATCGTCACGATGCCGATATCGCCGTTCGCCAGCCGGCGCCAATACACGACATGGCTTTCATAGCGGAAGCTGAAGCCGTCGACCCCAAAATCGGCCGGCACCGGGCGGGAGAGCACGCCATGCGTCGCGATCTTGCCGAAAGCCTCGAAGAGCCCTTCCATATAGCGTTCCGCCTGCGCGGCGCCGAAATGCTCCAGAGTGTAGCGATAGATGTCGTCCAGGCGGCGCGACGCCGCTTCCTGGATCCGGACGGCCGTCACGCTCGCGCCTTGTTGCGCTCAATCACCTCCGCCGCCGTCAAAGGCTTGTAGGCGGCATCCGGCGCGGCGAAGGCATGGGCCAGCTCCGCCTTGAGCCGCTCGAAAGCCTCGTTTTCGGCCCGTTCCTTGTCGCGCCGGATCAGGTCGCGGACATATTCGCTGATATTCTCGTAAGGGCCGTCGTCACCGACTTTGCCAGCAACGAACTCGCTGAGCGCGCTGCCGATGCGCACCGTCATGGTCGTTGTGCGAGACATGCTTCCATCTCCTTCTGTCTTCAAAATACACAATCTTGAAGACGAAGGCCAGACCACGAGGCTATCTCACGCTCTCGTCAGAGGATGAACCGGCTCAGATCGGCATTCTTGGCGAGATCGCCGATGCGGGCCTCGACATAGGGCGCATCGATCGTCACGGCCTCACCCGAACGATCCGGCGCCGTGAACGAGATCTCGTCCAGAATGCGCTCGATCACGGTCTGAAGCCGGCGCGCGCCGATATTCTCGACCGTGGAATTCACCTCGACGGCGATCCGCGCGATGGCGTCGATCGCATCCGGCGTGAAGGTGACGGAGACCTCCTCGGTCGCCATGAGCGCGACGGACTGCTTGATGAGGCTTGCTTCCGTCTCGGTCAGGATGCGCTTGAAATCCTCGATGTCGAGCGGGTTGAGCTCGACACGGATCGGCAGGCGGCCCTGCAATTCCGGCAGCAGGTCGGAAGGTCGCGAGACGTGGAAGGCGCCGGACGCGATGAAAAGGATATGGTCGCTCTTCACGGCGCCGTGCTTGGTCGCGACGGTGGTGCCCTCGATCAGCGGCAGCAGGTCGCGCTGTACGCCTTCGCGCGAGACGTCGGCGCCGCCCTTGCCCTCGCGGGCGCAGATCTTGTCGATCTCGTCGAGGAAGACGATGCCGTTCTCCTCGACTTCGCGGATCGCGGCCTGGACGATCGCATCCTGGTCGATCAACTTGTCGCTCTCCTCGGCGAGCAGCGGCTGGTAGGCATCCTTGACCAGGACGCGCTTGGGCTTGCCCTTCTGGCCGAAGGCCTTGCCGAGCATGTCGGAGAGGTTGATCGCACCGATCGAGGCGCCGGGCATGCCGGGAACCTCGAACATCGGTGCGGTCGCCCCCGCGCCGGCCGCCATCTCGACCTCGATCTCCTTGTCGTCGAGCTCGTTGTTGCGCAGCTTGCGGCGGAAGGAATCGCGCGTCGCCTGGCTGGAATTGGCACCGACGAGGGCATCGAGGACGCGCTCCTCAGCCGCGATATGGGCCTTGGCCTGGACATCCTTGCGCCGGCTCTCGCGCACCAAGGCGATCGCGACCTCCAGCAGATCGCGCACGATCGATTCGACGTCGCGGCCGACATAGCCGACCTCGGTGAACTTGGTCGCCTCGACCTTGAGGAAGGGTGCATTGGCGAGCTTGGCGAGGCGCCGGGCGATCTCGGTCTTGCCGCAGCCGGTCGGCCCGATCATCAGGATGTTCTTCGGCGAGACCTCCTCGCGCAGCGGCCCCTCGAGCTGCTGGCGGCGCCAGCGGTTGCGCAGCGCGATGGCGACGGCGCGCTTGGCGTCCTTCTGGCCGACGATGAAGCGGTCGAGCTCCGAGACGATCTCGCGGGGGGAAAAGCTGGTCACTGCCGGTACTCGCTATTGGGCTTCATCGTCTTGTTGGAAAATCGGACGTCTTCGCTCCCGCTCGCCTTTGCGATGAAGCGGTCGAGCTCCGAGGCGATCTCGCGGGGCGGAAATGACGTCATGAAGATGGCTTGTCCGAATGAAACTGCATGATGAGAGCGGTGTCGGCGCTGTTCGTGACCTCCGGCATCGGCCGGAAGCCGGCCTTGCGGTAGGCGGCGACCGCGCGTCTGTTGCCGGGATCGGGATCGATGACGATGGTCCGATAGCCCTGGGACGCCAGCAGCTCGCAGAAGCGGCGCAGCACGGCCGAGCCGATGCCTTGGCCGAGCCGGTCGCCGTCCGCCAGCGACAGATCCACGCCGACCGCCGTGGCCGGTACCTGCATCAGCCAGGGATTGTCATCCGCCCATTCGGGCCGTTGATGCGGAGCCACATGCCAGAACTGGATATAGCCGGCAGGCCTGCCAGCCACGGTGAACAGAAACGGTCTGCAAGTCAGATCGCGCCCCTCGACCATGTCGCGGATATAGCCGAGCTCGGTCTCCGGCTCGCCCCACCATTCCTGCCAGTGGGGTCGCCGCAGCCAATCGGCCAACAGCGCATAATCGCCCGGCTCGACCGGCCGGAAGTCGATGTTGCCGTGATCGCCCAGCGTCACGCCGCCTCCAGCGTCTCGATGACGAGCGAATGGTTGGTATAGACGCAGATGTCTCCGGCGATCTTCATCGCCTTGCGCACGATCGCCTCGGCATCGGGCTCGACATCGATCAGCGCGCGCGCCGCCGCGAGCGCGTAATTGCCGCCGGAGCCGATCGCCATCACCGCGCCGTGCTCGCTCGCCTCCGGCTCCAGGACGTCGCCAGTGCCCGAAATCAGCAGCGAGACCTGCTTGTCGGCGACGAGCAGCATCGCTTCCAGGCGGCGCAGATAGCGGTCGGTGCGCCAGTCCTTGGCCAGTTCGACGCAGGCGCGCAGCAACTGGGTCGGATATTGCTCGAGCTTCTTCTCCAGACGCTCGAACAGGGTGAAGGCATCGGCAGTGGCGCCGGCGAAGCCCGCGATCACCTCGCCCTTGGCAAGCCGGCGGACCTTGCGGGCATTGCCCTTCATGATGGTCTGGCCGAGCGAAACCTGGCCGTCGCCGCCGATGACGACGCGCCCGCCCTTGCGCACCATCAGGATGGTGGTGGCGTGCATCACGGGGGCATTGCTGTTTTCGGACATGAGACGACTAGCCGGAGATCGGAACGGATGGGCGATGACGCCAAACATGTTCAGGCGAAGCCGCTCTATCAAGGGGGAGCCGGCACGCTACGTCCGAAAGCGCTATAATCAAGCATGCAACCCATGCTTGAGAGGTCATCTTCACCTGAAGTTGAATTTCAGCTTTCGTGCCGTCGTTTCAGCGAGATCCACGATGAATTTCGTCAGGAAATGCGAGAGTGCTTTGCATGCCGTAGAGCATCTGCAGCGGACGCCCGGGTTTCGCCGACCTTAAGCTTTTAAGCAGTTCTTTATCATTAACGCCCAATGGTCGAGGTTTAGAACGGCTTCCACTGTTGGGAAGCCGCCCTGGGGCGTCATTCATGAAATCCATCCGCCTGAAAATCCTTGCCATGCTGGCCATCGTGGCCGGCGGTGCCATTCTCTCCGCGATCATCAGCATCTATGGCCTGCACAAAGCCGATGACCTGAATACGCGCTCGGAAATCCAGGGGAATGTCGCGCTGCTGACGCAACGCATCAATGGCGTCGTCACGGCCGTGGTGATGGAATCGCGCGGCGTCTACATGGCGAAGAATCCGCAGGAAGCCGCGACCTATGCCAAGGGCATCGAGGAGCGCTTCCCGACGCTGCGCAAGTTCACGGCCGATCTGCAGAAGGTTGCGCCGACGGAAGAGCGCGCGGTCGTCGACCAGATCGCGAAGGCCGTCGACGAGTTCATCACCTTCCGGGCCGAGACCGCCCGGCTCGGGCGCGAGGTTTCGCCGGCTGCTGCCAATGAACAGGGCAATAACGAGGCCAATCGCGCCAACCGCAAGGCGTTGAACGACCTGCTGATCAATTTCAGCCAGCGCATCGAGAAAACCGGCATCGAGGTCGGCGAGGAGGCGACCGCCTTCACCCGGCAGATCCAGTGGCTGATGCCGCTCGTCCTACTGGCGACGCTGGTGGTTTCGGTCGGCGTCGCGCTCGTCTTCGCACAGCGCTCGATCACCCGTCCGATCCTCGACCTCAGCCGGGTCATGGAAAAACTGACCGCCGGCGACACCAAGGTCGATGTCCCCCATTCCGACCGCCCGGACGAGATCGGCGCCATGGCGCGCGCCGTCTCCGTTTTGCGCGAGAGCACCGAACAGGTCGCCCTGCTGCAGGAGCAGGAGCGTGCTTCCGCGGCCGCGCGCCTCGCCAGGGCGCAGTCGATGGAGGCCGTGGTCTCGGATGTCGGCGAGGTCGTCGCGGCGGCTGCGGCCGGCGATTTCTCGGCCCGCCTCC
>JBDHTM010000060.1:0-22767 GCA_039808685.1 Allobosea sp.
ACGCCAAGGGCACCGTGACCATCGAGGCGCTCGTCGCCGCCGGTGTCATCACCCGCCAGGCCAAGGACGGCGTCAAGATCCTCGGCGTCGGCGAGCTCAAGACCAAGCTTGCTTTCGAAGTTGCGGGCGCGTCCAAGTCGGCCGTCGCTGCGATCGAGAAGGCTGGCGGTTCGGTCAAGATCCTGGCGGCTGCCGCTTCACAGGCGTGACGCTTGATCGGAGGCGGATTCAGCTTCCAGATGGCAGCGCAGGGCGCGGCCATCTGGAACCATCCGGCTCCAGCGCCTACATGACCTTTGCGAACGGCGGCCGGGCCATGCGCCCAGGCCGCCGTTTGAGTGTTTGACGCAAGGCACGAATCCGCAGACAGCACGCACGCGTGCGTTGGGGATGTGCTTCAACGACCAGTTTGAGACCCAGGGACCGGACGCATGGCATCGGCGGCTGAACAGCTTGCGGCGAACCTCAATTTCGGGGCCTTCGCCAAGGCGGATGAACTCAAGAAGCGAATCTGGTTCACGCTGGGCGCGCTCGTCATCTATCGGCTCGGGACCTATATCCCGCTCCCCGGCATGAACCCGGACGCGGTGGCCGATCTGTTCCGCCAGACCCAGTCCGGCATGCTCGGCATGTTCAACATGTTCTCGGGCGGCGCCGTCGGGCGTCTCGCGATCTTCGCCCTGGCGATCATGCCGTACATCTCGGCCTCGATCATCGTGCAACTCCTCTCCAGCGTCATCCCGAGCTTCGAGGCGTTGAAGAAGGAAGGCGAGCAGGGCCGCAAGACCCTGAACCAGTACACCCGCTACCTGACCCTCGTGCTGGCCGTGTTCCAGGCCTATGCGATCGGCGTCGGCCTCCAGGGTTCGGGCAACCTCGTTCTCGAACCCGGGCCGTTCTTCCTGCTTTCAACCACGATCACGCTGGTCGGCGGTACCATGTTCCTGCTCTGGCTCGGCGAGCAGATCACCAGCCGCGGCATCGGCAACGGCACCTCGATGATCATCTTCGCGGGCATCATCGCCGAGTTCCCGGCGCAGCTTGCCCAGACTTTCGAGCTCGGCCGCCAGGGCGCGATCTCGACCGGCCTGCTGCTCGGCGTACTCGTCATGGCGGTCTGCGTCATCGCCTTCTGCGTGTTCATGGAGCGCGCGCAGCGCCGCCTGCTGATCAACTATCCGAAGCGCCAGGTCGGCAACCGCATGTATGAGGGCCAGACCTCGTTCCTGCCGCTGAAGCTGAACACCTCGGGCGTCATTCCGCCGATCTTCGCCTCGTCGCTGCTGCTGCTGCCGACGACCGTCGCGAGCTTCCAGCAGGCCTCGGGCGGGACCGGCTTCCTGTCGACGATGGCGACCTATCTGGCGCATGGCCGGCCGCTGTTCATGATCCTCTACGCGGCGCTGATCATCTTTTTCTGCTTCTTCTACACCGCGATCGTGTTCAATCCGGTCGAAACGGCGGACAATCTCAAGAAACACGGCGGCTTCATGCCGGGCATCCGCCCCGGTGAGCGGACCGCCGAGCATATCGATCGCATCCTCACGCGCATCACCGTTCTCGGCGCAGGATATTTGACGATTGTCTGCCTTATCCCCGAGTTCATGATCACCTATGCTCAAATCCCGATCATCCTGCTGGGCGGCACCTCGCTGCTCATCGTGGTGACGACGACGATGGACACCGTGGCGCAAGTTCACGGGCACCTGCTGGCCCATCAGTACGAAGGGCTGGTCAAGAAGGCCAAGTTGCGAGGAGCGAGGCGCTAAATGCGGTTGATTTTCCTGGGGCCGCCGGGGGCGGGTAAGGGCACTCAGGCGGCGCGCATCGTCGCGAAGCACGGCATTCCGCAACTCTCCACCGGCGATATGCTGCGTGCGGCCGTCGCCGCCGGCACGCCGGTCGGCCTGAAGGCCAAGGCCGTGATGGACGCAGGCGGGCTGGTCTCGGACGAGATCGTCATCGGCATCGTCGCCGACCGCATCGAGGAGCCGGATGCCAAGAAGGGCTTCATCCTCGACGGCTTCCCTCGGACGCTGGCGCAGGCCGAGGCGCTGGACAAGATGCTCGAAGGCAAGGGGCTGAAGCTCGATGCCGTGCTCGAGCTCCGCGTCGACCAGAGCAAGCTCGTCGACCGCATTGTCCGCCGCGCAGAAGAGGCGAGGGCGGCCGGGCAGCCGGTGCGCAAGGACGACGATCCGGAGGTCTTCAAGACCCGGCTCGAGGCCTATAACCGCGATACTGCCGTGGTCGCGCCTTATTACGAGAAGCGCGGCCAGTTGACCGCGATCGACGGCATGCAGCCGATCGACAGCGTCTCGCAGGCGATCAACGACGCTCTTTCGGTGGCGGCGCAGGGCTGATCAGCTCGACAGGATCTGCCGATTTCCCAAGGTTCTGACGGAAACACGGTGTCATCCCGGACAAGCTGCGAAGCAGCGTAGATCCGGGATCCATCGTAGAGTTCCGGAGCCTTACGATGGATCCCGGGGCAAAGCCCGGGATGACGCCGTGGTTCCGAGAAAGCTCGGCACGCGTTCAAGCCTGATACATTCGAACCCGGGCGGACCTCATGGTTCGTCCGGGTTCTTCGTTCCTGCGGTGCGCATTTGCGGCACTGCCTTTGCCTTTTCTCGGTCCGCCCTTGCGTTGACAGGCCAACGTCCGGCGGATGTGCTGAGACCCAATCCGCGCGAAGCGGTGTGGAGCATCCGTCGACCGGGAGGCGAAGCGGCTTTCCAAGGTCCGGAGGCAGGACAGGGAGCAGGCGCATGACGAGGTTTGGTGCATTGCTGGTCGCGAGCACGCTGGCGCTGATGCCGGCGGCGGCGCGGGCACAGGATGCGGTCAAGATCGGCGTTCTCAACGACCAATCGGGCAACTATGCCGAGTTCGGCGGTCTCGGCTCGGTCGAGGCGGCGAAGATGGCGATCGAGGATTTCGGCGGTTCCGTGCTGGGCAAGCCGATCGAGCTGGTCTCGGCCGATCACCAGAACAAGCCGGACATCGCGGTGGGACTGGCCCGGCGCTGGTACGATGTGGATGGCGTCACGGCGATCGCGGACCTCACCAACTCCGCCGTTGCGCTGGGCGTGGCCGGCATCGCCAAGGAAAAGCAGAAGATCGCGCTCTATAACGGGCCGGCGACGACACGCCTCTTCAACGAGGACTGCACGGCAACCGGCTTCATGTGGACCTTCGACACGGCGACATCGGCCAAGGGCACGGCGGTGTCGGTCCTGCGCGAGGGCGGCGACAGCTGGTACATCATCGCCGCGGACTACGCCTTCGGCCATCAGCTCACCGCCGACATCGAATCGATCGTGAAGGCGAATGGCGGCAAGACGCTGGGCACGGTGCGGGCGCCGCTGGGAACGCCCGACTTCTCCTCCTTCCTGCTGCAGGCCCAGGCTTCGAAGGCCAAGATCGTTGCCTTCGCCAATGCCGGCACGGACACGATCAACTCGATCAAGCAGGCGGGCGAGTTCGGCCTGGTCGATGGCGGCCAGAAGCTTGCGGCGATGGTCGTGGTACTGAGCGATGTCCATGGGCTCGGCCTCGACAAGGCCAAGGGGCTGATCACCACCACCGCCTATTACCATGATGCCGACAAGCCGAGTCGCGATTTCGCCGACCGTTACATGGCGCGGACCAGGAAGATGCCCGGCATGATCCAGGCCAGCGTCTATTCCTCGGTGCTGCACTATCTCAAGGCGGTGAAGGCGGCCGGCACGGCCGCGGGTCCTGCGGTCGCGGCGAAGATGAAGGAAATGCCGGTCGAGGATTTCTACGCGCCGGGCGCGAAGGTCCGCGAGGACGGCCGGCTGATGAACGACATGCTGCTGGTCGAGGTGAAGAAGCCGGCCGATTCGAAGGCGCCGTGGGATTACTTCAAGGTCGTCCGCAAGATCCCGGCGGCCGAGATCATCGCGCCGCTCTCGGAAAGCAAGTGCAGCCTGGTGAAGAAGTAGGGGAGGGCTGCCTTGCCTTCGGGCCGTCATTCCGGATCGGCGCGGCTTCTCCGCTTGTCCGGGATGACTGCGCCCTTATATAGCGGTCTCGGCTACCGCCTTGACCTCGCAGCGCTTCGGCCGCTTTCGGCGGCCTTGGCATGTTTCTTGGTTGCACGGGTTGACTCATTGCGCCCAACCCGTTAACGAGCCGCCATCCGGTTTCATGGGAGCGATGCCGTTGCCTTCGCGAGAAGGGACGACGTCGCATTACCGCGTGGGGCCGTTCAACGTCCTGCATGAGCCGGCCTCCACCGGACGCAGGATTCTTCCCACCGCCGGGGTGCCATCGGGTGCTTCGGCCGACATGGAGATGAGACCATGGCTCGTATCGCGGGCGTCAACATTCCCACCGGCAAGCGCGTCGTCATCGGCCTGCAGTACATCCACGGCATTGGCGCGGCCAAGGCCCAGGAGATCATCGAGAAGGTCGGTATCGCGCCGGAGCGCCGCGTCAACCAGCTCACCGACGCCGAAGTCCTGCAGATCCGCGAGACGATCGACCGCGACTACCTCGTCGAGGGTGATCTGCGCCGTGAAGTCTCGATGAACATCAAGCGCCTGATGGACCTCGGCTGCTATCGCGGCCTGCGTCATCGCCGCTCGCTGCCGGTCCGCGGCCAGCGCACGCACACCAACGCACGCACCCGCAAGGGCAAGGCGAAGCCGATCGCCGGCAAGAAGAAGTGATTTCAGCGGGCCGCTAGCCGGCCTGCTGCCTATCGTCGGCCGGTCCGCTCACGGGCCGCCGGCATCCCCAGCGCCTGGCATGACGGGCGCGCCTGAAGGATGGAAGAAAGAAGACAATGGCCAAGGAAGCCCAGCGCGTCCGTCGTCGCGAACGCAAGAACATCGTCTCCGGCGTCGCGCATGTGAACGCCTCGTTCAATAACACCATGATCACCATCACCGACGCGCAGGGCAATACGATCTCGTGGTCGTCGGCCGGCACGATGGGCTTCAAGGGCTCGCGCAAGTCGACCCCCTACGCCGCCCAGGTGGCCGCCGAGGATGCCGCCCGCAAGGCTGCCGAGCACGGCATGCGCACCCTCGAGGTCGAGGTGACCGGTCCGGGTTCGGGCCGCGAGTCGGCTCTTCGCGCTCTCCAGGCCGCGGGCTTCACCGTGACCTCGATCCGCGACGTGACGCCGATCCCGCACAATGGCTGCCGTCCGCGCAAGCGCCGTCGCGTCTGACGCCTGACGTGGTTAGCCCAAGGCGCCCGCAGGGGCGGGCGCCTGTCCGGGGCGGCGGTGGCCGCCAGAAGAATTCAGCACCAGGAGTGCGGTCGTGATCAGCAAGAACTGGCAGGATCTTTCCAAGCCGAACAAGCTCGAAGTGAAGGTCGGAGACGACCCGAAGCGTCAGGCCACCGTGATCGCGCGTCCGCTCGAGCGCGGCTTCGGCATGACGCTCGGCAATGCGCTCCGTCGCGTGCTGCTGTCGTCGCTCCAGGGCGCGGCCGTGACCGCCGTCCAGATCGACGGCGTCCTCCACGAGTTCTCCTCGATCCCGGGCGTCCGTGAGGACGTCACCGACATCGTCCTCAACATCAAGGCCATCGCGGTCAAGATGCAGGGCGAAGGCCCGAAGCGCATGACGCTCCGCAAGTCCGGCCCGGGCACCGTCACCGCCGGCGACATCAACACCATCGGCGACGTGTCGATCCTCAACCCCGACCTCGTGCTCTGCACGCTCGACGACGGGGCCGAGATCCGCATGGAGTTCACGGTCAACACCGGCAAGGGCTATGTCCCGGCCGAGCAGAACCGTCCCGAGGATGCGCCGATCGGCCTGATCCCGGTCGACAGCCTGTACTCGCCGGTCAAGAAGGTCTCCTACCGCGTCGAGAACACCCGCGAGGGCCAGAACCTCGACAAGGACTCGCTGACGCTGGCGATCGAGACCAACGGCTCGGTCACCCCCGAGGACGCTCTGGCGCTTGCCGCCCGCATCCTGCAGGACCAGCTCGCGGTGTTCATCACCTTCGAGGAGCCGCGCAAGGAAGAGGCCGTCTCGACCGCGCCGCAGCTGCCCTTCAACCCGGCGCTGCTCAAGAAGGTCGACGAGCTCGAGCTCTCGGTCCGCTCGGCCAACTGCCTCAAGAACGACAATATCGTCTATATCGGCGACCTCATCCAGAAGTCCGAGGGCGAGATGCTGCGCACCCCGAACTTCGGCCGCAAGTCGCTGAACGAGATCAAGGAAGTGCTCGCCACCATGGGCCTGCACCTGGGCATGGACGTCCAGGGCTGGCCGCCGGAGAACATCGAAGAGCTCGCGAAGCGCTTCGAAGAGCACTACTGAGTTCTAACGGCGCGGGAGGCATCCCGCGCCAATCCCGCCTGGTTCGTCCGAGCCGGAGCATAACGAACGGCCGTACCGTGGCACGGCGGCCGTAAGCAACGAAGGAGCCAAACAATGCGTCACGGTTTCCGCGGTCGTCGTTTCAACCGCTCGGCCGAGCATCGCCAGGCGATGTTCGCCAACATGGCCCAGGCCCTGATCAAGCACGAGCAGATCACCACCACGCTGCCGAAGGCCAAGGACCTGCGTCCCGTCGTCGAGAAGCTGATCACGCTGGGCAAGCGCGGCGACCTGCACGCCCGCCGTCAGGCGATCGCGCAGATCAAGGATGTCGAGCTCGTCGGCAAGCTCTTCGCGGTCCTCGGTCCGCGCTACAAGGAGCGCAATGGCGGCTATCTCCGCATCATGAAGGCGGGCTTCCGCTTCGGCGACAACGCCCCGATGGCGATCATCGAGTTCGTCGACCGCGACGTCGAGGCCAAGGGCAAGGATTCCGGCCCGGTCTTCACGGCGGAAGACGAAGCCGCCTGATCGGCTTCCTCTGGCTGAATTGGAAAAGGCGGTCCTTCGGGGCCGCCTTTTTCTTTGATCGGTCGCTTGGGAAACACGCCGTCATTCCGGGGCTTCGCGTCAGCGAAGAGCCCGGAACCCAGAACCGATGCCGCTTCCGAAAACAGCACGGTCCGGGCGCTCCCCGAATTTGTGAAGGACATCGGTTCTGGGTTCCGGCTCAGGCCGGCGGCCTGCCCCGGAATGACGGTGTGGTTCAGCGGAACGTAAGCAGGAATCCGGCTGTTCGCGGAGCTTCAATCCGGCCGTCCGGCAAGCTCGCCGGCGAGATCGACAAGGTTTTCCAGCGGCTGGGCATGGAGATCGGCTTCGGGCGTGACGCCGTAGAGGCCGAAAATGAAGGTCGTGGTCTCGTCGCGCTCGGCGATCCCCATGGCCCAGCCGGCGAAGGAACGGGCGCCGATCGGCTCCTCAACCAGCAACCGCACTGCCGTGTGGCGTGGGTCGATCACGATCCGGCCATAGGTCTCCGCCACGTTGTCTTGCGGCCCCTCCAGCACCTGCGCGAAGGCTTTGTCCGTCGCCAGCAGGAAACCGGTGATGCCGTTCTGTTCGTTGAAGCGGCGGGCGCTCGCCAGGATGCTGTCGAGTTCCCTGCGGCGATTGGCGTCGACGAGCCGGCTCTCGCTGGCGTACACAAGCCGAATCAGGCTCATCCTGCTCTTCCTATCCGGCCAGGAAAGGCCATATCGGGGTGGGAGATGCCGCTGCGGGAACCGCAGCGCGCCGCATGGGTATAGCGGGTGTCACACCTGAACGGAAAACTCCGTGCCGGCGCTTTTTGTTTCTGAACGAGGACGAGCATGATCAACCGCCCCGCAGCACATCGGAAGACCCTGGCGATGGCGGCCCTCGCGGGCGCCCTGATGGCCGGCGTGGCGCCGTGGCCGGCGTTCGGCCAGGCCCGGCAGGTGCCCGAGACGCGCGAGCAGGTGACGCTCTCCTTCGCGCCGCTGGTCAAGCAGACGCAGGCCGCGGTCGTGAACGTCTATGGCGCGCGCGTCGAGAAGCGCCCGCAGAACCCCTTCATGGACGATCCGTTCTTCCGCCGCTTCTTCGGCGATGGCGGCTTCGGCGTGCCCCGCGAGCGGGTGCAGCGCTCGCTCGGCTCCGGCGTGATCGTCGATGCGGCGAGCGGGCTCGTCGTGACGAATAACCACGTCATCGAGAACATGAGCGAGGTGAAGGTCGCCTTCGCCGACAAGCGCGAGGTCGAGGCGACGATCCTGCTGCGCGATCCGCGCACCGATCTCGCCGTGCTCAAGCTTGCCGACGCGAAGAACCTGACCGCGATCGCGCTTGCCGATACCGATGAGCTTCAGGTCGGCGACATCGTGCTCGCCATGGGCAATCCCTTCGGCGTCGGCCAGACCGTGACGCAGGGCATCGTCTCCGCGCTCGCGCGCACGCAGATCGGCGTCGGCGACGCGCAGTCCTTCATCCAGACCGATGCGGCGATCAATCCCGGCAATTCGGGCGGCGCGCTGATCGACATGAAGGGGCGCGTCGTCGGCATCAACACCGCGATCTATTCGCGCTCCGGCGGCAGCGTCGGCATCGGCTTCGCCATTCCCTCGGCGATGGTGCGCCTCGTCGTCGATAGCGCGAAAGCCGGCGTCAAGACGGTCAAGCGGCCGTGGTTCGGCGCACGGCTGCAGAGCCTCACGGCCGAGGTTGCTGATGGGCTCGGGCTCGACCGCCCGGCCGGCTCGGTCGTCGCCAGCGTCGTCGAGAAGGGCCCGGCCGACCAGGCGGGCCTGAAGCGCTCCGATGTCATCCTCTCGGTCGACGGCGTCAATGTCGACGATCCCGAATCCTTCGGCTACCGCTTCGCGACCAGGCCGATCGGCGGTACGACGATGCTGACCGTGCTGCGCGGCGGCAAGCGCATCTCCATCCCCGTGAAGCTCGTCGCGGCGCCCGAGACCCGGCCTCGCGACATGGTGAAGCTGACCAGCCGCTCGCCGCTCGCCGGGCTGACGGTCGCGAACATGTCGCCGGCATTGGCCGAGGAGCTCTCGATCGACACCGGCAACGAGGGCGTCGTCGTCAGCGAGGTCGAGGAGGGCAGCACCGCCGCCAATGTCGGCTTCCAGAAGGGCGACCTGATCATGGCGCTGAACGGCGAGCGCATGACCAGCTCGCGTGAGGTCGAAGCGATGCTGAAAGACCGCAGGCGTGCCTGGGAGGTGACCATCTCCCGCGGCGGCCAGACGATCACCTCGGTCTTCCCGGGGTGAGCGACCTGTTCTCAGCCTCGGGGCTGGACAAGTCCGGCCCGCGGCCACTTGCCGATCGCCTGCGGCCGACGACGCTTGCCGAGGTCGCCGGGCAGGAGCACCTGACCGGGCCGGACGGCGCGCTGACGCGGCTCGTTGCCTCCGGCACGATCGGCAGCCTGATCTTCTGGGGGCCGCCCGGCACCGGCAAGACCACGGTCGCGCGGCTGCTTGCCGGGCTGGTCGATCTCGGTTTCGAGCAGATCAGCGCGATCTTCTCCGGCGTCGCCGATCTCAAGAAGGTGTTCGAGGCGGCGCGCGGGCGCCGGCTCGGCGGCCGTGGCACGCTGCTCTTCGTTGACGAGATCCATCGCTTCAACCGGGCCCAGCTCGACGCCTTCCTGCCGGTCATGGAGGACGGCACGATCACGCTGATCGGCGCGACGACCGAGAATCCGTCCTTCGCGCTCAACGCGGCGCTGCTGTCGCGGGCCCGGGTCCTGACCTTCAAGTCGCTGGACGAGGGGGCGCTGCTCTTCCTCCTCGGCAGGGCCGAGGTTCTGGAAGGCAGGGAACTGCCCCTGACGCCGGAGGCGCGGCTGGCGTTGGCCCGCTTCGCCGATGGCGACGGGCGCGCCGTGCTGACGCTGGCCGAGGAGATCTGGCGGGCGGCCAAGCCCGGCGAGATGCTCGACGAGCACGGCCTCTCCGAGGTGATCCAGCGCCGTGCGCCGATCTACGACAAGGCGCAGGACGGCCACTACAACCTGATCTCCGCCTTGCACAAGACGATCCGCGGCTCCGATCCGGATGCCGCGCTCTATTATTTCGCGCGCATGCTCGATGCCGGCGAGGACCCGCGTTTCCTGGCGCGGCGGCTGGTCCGAATGGCGGTCGAGGATATCGGACTCGCCGATCCGCAGGCGCTGATGCATGCGCGCGCCGCTGCGCAGACCTACGAGCAGCTCGGCACGCCCGAGGGCGAGCTCGCGCTGGC
This sequence comes from Allobosea sp., assembly GCA_039808685.1. Taxonomy (GTDB): domain Bacteria; phylum Pseudomonadota; class Alphaproteobacteria; order Rhizobiales; family Beijerinckiaceae; genus Allobosea. The sequence continues at coordinate 10,104 of JBDHTM010000060.1, forward strand.
CAATTGCGTGATTTATCTGGCGACCGCACCGAAATCGAACGCCGCCTATACCGCCTACAAGGCGGCGGTGCGGGTGGCGAAGGAGCGAGGCTCCCTGACGCCGCCCAAGACCATCCTCAATGCGCCGACCAAGCTGATGCGCGAGGAGGGTTACGGCGCCGACTACGCCTATGACCACGACCAGCCGGACGCCTTCTCCGGGCAGAATTACTGGCCGGACGTGCTCGGCCGCCAGCGCTTCTACGATCCACCGGAACGCGGCTTCGAGCGCGAGATCCGCAAGCGGCTGGAGTATTGGGAGCGGCTCAGGCAGGAGCGGGGAGAATAGGGAGCTCTTGCTGGCGCCTGTTCATGATCGTGCCTTCGGTGATCGCGAGTGTTCGTCGCGAAGGATGACATCTCGCATTGGGTGGTGACCTGCGCGATCGCGCTGGTCGTCATCCCGCTGACCGTCGTCTTCGAACGCTACATGCGTCCACGCTTGCGGCAGGGACGCTGAAAGCCTCTTCATTTCATGAAAGCGCAGCGTCATTCCGGACAAGCCGCGGTAGCGGCGCCGACCCGGAATCCATCTTAAGGCTCGGCGCTCGACGATGGATCCCGGAGCACGCCCGGGATGACGCGTGATCCCACAGCGATCGAGAATCCCTGGCCGTGACCTGCGCTCAATTCCGGCAGTAGAACGGTGGGAAGGTGCTCGCCATGCCGCTGTTCATCGCCATCACCACGAGCCGGTTGGCCAGCTCCAGCTCTTCCTTGCTGCGGGCGCAGACTTCGGCGCGGGCCTGGCAGTTCGAGGCGAGGAAGGCGTCGTGGCTCGCTAGGAATTCCGCACCGAGCCCTTTCTTGCCGAGCCGCGCGATCGACTGGTCGTAGGCCTTCCTGTAGCGGTTGCATTTCTCCGTCGGCCAGTCCGTGCCGCCGCTCTGCTGTGCAACCACCGCTGCGCTGCCGAAGGCCAGCATGACGGCCAGCAATCCCATGCGGCGAAACCCTGCTTGAAGACGCATCGTTGCCATTCCCATCGCTCCCGGCCGATTCCGGCACCAGCCTTCCTGCCCCGGTCGCAACGAGCCGTGCAATTGCGGCGGATTTCGTTTGTGCAAGGCGGCTACGCGCTCTATTTCACAGCGATGATCTCCACCGCTTACGTCTTTATCGGCGCCGGCATCGGCGGCGCCCTGCGCCACGGCATCAATGCCGTCTCGCCGCGCTGGTTCGGCATGGGCTTTCCCTACGGGACCATGGCCATCAACATCGTCGGCTCCGCCCTGATGGGGCTCGTCGCCGGCTGGTTCGCCTTCCGCGCCGGCGAGGGCGTGCCGCAGCACCTGCGCCTCTTCCTGGCGACGGGCATCCTCGGCGGCTTCACGACCTTCTCGGCCTTCTCGCTCGATGCCGTTCTGCTCTGGGAGCGTGGCGAGGCGATGCTGGCAGCCTTCTATGTGGTCGGCTCGGTCATGCTGTCGCTGGCGGCGCTGATCGGTGGCCTCGCGATGATGCGGAGCATGTCATGAAGGCGGGCGGCAAAGGCCCTGGGAGCAAGGGCACTGGCGGCGCCTCGCGTGGCGGCAAGCCGCCTGCGGCGGGCGCGCATCGCGGCAAGCGGCCGAGTCACGACGCCCGGCGTCGCGCCGCAGCGCGTCCAGCCGGCGCCGAGGAGCGCGTGCAGCGCTCGCCGCGTCCGCGTTCGGCAGAGGAGACTCCCAAGCCGACCCGCGCGCAGGTCAAGGCCGAGACCGCCCAGGTGCTCTCGACCGGCGTGCAGCAGCTCGTGGTGACGCCGGACGAGAACGAGATGCGGATCGACCGCTTCCTCGAGGCGCGTTTCCCGCAGCTTTCCTTCAGCCATATCCAGCGCATCGTCCGGAAGGGCGAGTTGCGCGTCGACGGCAAGCGCGCCGACAGCAAGGACAGGCTCGCTGAGGGCCAGACCGTTCGCATCCCGCCATTGAAGCTGGAGCAGCAGGCCGAACGGCCGCGCTCGGCCAAGGCGGATGCCGACACGATCGGCTTCCTACGCTCGATCACGCTCTACGAGGACGACGACGTCATGGTCCTCAACAAGCCGGCGGGGCTCGCCGTGCAGGGCGGCTCGGGCACGACGAAGCATGTCGACAAGATGCTGGAGGCCCTGACCGGCAAGGACGGGCAGAAGCCGCGCCTCGTCCACCGGCTCGACAAGGACACAGCCGGCTGCCTCGTCATCGCAAAATCGCGCTTCGCGGCGGCGACGCTGGCCAAGACCTTCCGCTCGCGCTCGGCCCGCAAGGTCTATTGGGCGCTGGTCGTCGGCGTCCCGCGCGTGCGCCAGGGCCGGATCTCGACCTATCTCGCCCGCGAGGAGGCTTATGACGGCGACCAGCGCATGGCCGTCGCCAAGCATGGCGAGGACGGCGCGATGCATGCCGTGACCTATTACGCGGTGGTCGAGACGGCGGCGCAGAAGCTTGCCTGGCTCTCGCTCAAGCCGGTGACCGGACGCACACATCAATTGCGCGCGCATGCCGCCCATATCGGCCATCCGATCATCGGCGATCCCAAATATTTCAACATCCAGAACTGGGAACTGCCCGGCGGCATCCAGAACAAGCTGCATCTGCTGGCGCGCCGGATCGTGCTGCCGCATCCGCGCGGCAAGGGCACGATCGACGTCAGCGCGCCGCTGCCGCCGCATATGCGCCAGAGCTGGAACCTGCTCGGCTTCGACGATGCGCCTTACGATCCGATCGTCGAGGCGCCGGACGAGTAATGCCTCTTTCCGGGTGGTGACGAAACGGAAGAGAACAGTTGCGGAACAAAACGCTTTCTGTTCTAGTGATGTTCTCGTCATCGGAGGGGCTGACCATGCGTTCGATCTGGATCGTTTCCGCCTTTGTTTTCGGCCTTGCTGGGGCCGCCCAGGCACAGACTGCCGTGCCCGCGAAAGCGCCGGCGCAGACCATTGCTGCGGCCTCAGCGGATGAGCCGATCCCGCGGGCCGAGCGGGCCAAAGCCCGTCAGGATTGCGTGTCCGAGAACATCGCCCTCACCGGCGACGACCTGCGCGCGGCGATGCGCATCTGCATGCAGGCCAAGTTTCCGGGCGTCCAGCTTTATGCGCGGGACGGCGTCACGCGCGATGGCAAGCCGACCGCGGCTGCGGCGCGGACGGCCTGCAAGGAGGAGGTCGACGGCCGCAAGCTGGAGGGCTCCGAGCGGATCGCTGCGCTGACCGCCTGCTTCAACGGCAAACGGCCGGATCTCGCCCAGCGTTCGGAATGCCGCAAGGAGGCCAGGGCCAAGGGGCTCGACGGAGCCGACCTGCGCAAGGCAGTCGATGCCTGCGCCCGGGAGGCCAAGGGCTGAGCCGCAAGCGGGATGACGCCATGCCGGGCTCGCAGTGGATCGCCGGGGCGATCCGGGCTAAAGCGCCGGCATGGATCTCATCATCTTCGATCTCGATGGCACGCTGATCAATTCCGAGGCGATCATCCTCGGCGCGCAATACGAGACCTTCAGGCTCTGCGGCCGGGAGCATCCGGGACGCGAGGCAGGGCTCGGCATCGTCGGGCTGACGCTGGACATAGCCCTGGCGCAGCTCGCAGGTCTGGCCGAGCCGGACGATGTGCTGACCGAGACCTATCGCCAGGTCTTCAGCGCGATGCGGGTGCAGGCCGCGGCCGATCCGTCGCTGGACGAGCCGCTCTTCGCGGGCGTTGCGGAAACGCTGGTCGAGCTGAAGCAACATAGCGGGCTGAAGCTCGGTATCGCCACCGGCAAGTCGCGCAAGGGCGCCGAATTCATCGTCGCCCGGCATGGCTGGCAGGGCCTGTTCGATACGGTGCAGTCGGCCGACGATGCGCCCTCGAAGCCGCATCCCGGCATGATCCAGCGGGCGATGGCGGAGACGGGAGCGGTGGCCACGCGCACGGCGATGGTCGGCGACAGCTCCTTCGATATCGAGATGGCGGTGGCGGCCGGCGTCGTGCCCGTCGCCGTCTCCTGGGGCTTCCAGCCGGTCGAGAAGCTGGTCTCGCTCGGTGCGCGGCATGTGCTGCGGGAGTTTCCGGAGCTGCCGGGGGTGCTCGGATTGCCGAAGGCTATAGCGGCGTAGGGCGCTGCCGAAACGGCTCGATGAATCTTCGATGCGCGCCTTTGTCGTTCCCGGGCACGCCGCAGGCCCGAACCCGGAACACACGACCGGGTGAGACATTTCATCCAGAGTTGTAGAGCTCACCGGTCGCGGGTTCCTCGCCGTGCGAAGCCCGGAAGGAGAAGGGTGGCTTTGATCGGAGCGGCCGATGGGCCGGTCGGATGGAGACGGGAGGGCCTACCGCGGTCTGTCTGAACGCGGTCATCCTGTGATAGCTGTTTCGTTGGCAGTAACGTCCTCGCAACCAAATCGACTCAGCTCCGTTTAACCTGAATAACCGTTCAGATTTGCGCGTTAACCACCTGATGCAGAGGCGAGGTGCATGGTGTTCCCACAACAGGGACGTACCGGCACAAAACAACGCCGGACAGGGGTTCAAACATGATGGATCATGAGCTTCGTGAATTCGTCGATCGCGTGATGGATCGTCGCGCGATCGACGAAGAAGACGTCAAGATGCTTCAGCGGAACATCTTGAATGACATTGTCATCACGCGGGATATCGTCGATGTTCTCATTGCGCTCGACCGGGCCGTGCCGCTCAACTGCAAGGCCTATGCGGATTATCTGGTGGCGCTCGTCGTCGACTTCGCCGTCTGGGAGAACCGCCCGACCGGCGTGATCGACCGCGACAAGGCGCATTGGCTGGTCACCACGCTCTCGGCCGGCGAGGGGCCGACCGTGACCGCCCAGCGCATCGCCAACGAGATCGTTCGCGAAGCCGAGCATTGCGACGAGACGCTGCTGGCCTTCGCCTTTGCCAAGGGAGCCGCGAAGGCTGTGGTCCGGGCCGGCGTCGGCGCGGCGCCGCGGATCCTGCTGGCGAGCTGAGCCAAGCGTCATCCACCCGAGAAACTCGGAAGGAGGAGATCCTCTCTGCCATGTCCGGGCAGGTCCGGGCCCGACAGCGTCGGGTAAATGCTCCTGCGATGGAGCTCGGCACCGCACCGGACCTGTGCATCCTTGCACAACGGCCTGGCCGATAGCCGACTTTCGCATCGGTGGACGGCAGTTGCGGCATCCCATAGACCCCGGCTATTGCAATCTGGTCTGAAGCCGGGAGTGGCCGCGCATGTTCTCGAAGATCCTGATCGCGAACCGCGGCGAGATCGCCTGCCGTGTCATCAAGACGGCGCGGCGCATGGGCATCAAGACGGTCGCCGTCTATTCCGATGCGGATCGCGATGCGCTGCATGTCGAGATGGCCGACGAGGCCGTGCATATCGGCGCCGCTCCCGCCGCCCAGTCCTATCTGCTGATCGACAAGATCATCGATGCCTGCAAGGCAACCGGGGCGCAGGCCGTGCATCCGGGCTACGGCTTCCTCTCCGAGCGCGAGGCCTTTGCCCAGGCGCTCAAGGATAACGGCATCGTCTTCATCGGCCCGAACCCCGGCGCCATCGCCGCGATGGGCGACAAGATCGAATCGAAGAAGGCGGCCGCCGCGGCCAAGGTCTCGACCGTTCCGGGCTTCCTCGGCATCATCGAAAGCCCCGAGCACGCCGTGACCATCGCCGACGAGATCGGCTATCCCGTGATGATCAAGGCCTCGGCCGGCGGCGGCGGCAAGGGCATGCGCATCGCTCATTCGGCCGGCGAGGTGGCGGAGGGCTTTGCCCGCGCCAAGTCGGAGGCTGCCTCCTCCTTCGGCGACGACCGCGTCTTCGTCGAGAAGTTCATCGTCGATCCCCGCCATATCGAGATCCAGGTTCTCGGCGACAAGCACGGCAACGTCATCTATCTCGGCGAGCGCGAATGCTCGATCCAGCGCCGCAACCAGAAGGTTCTGGAAGAGGCGCCGTCGCCGCTGCTCGACGAGGCGACCCGCCGCAAGATGGGCGAGCAGGCCGTGGCGCTGGCCAAGGCCGTGAATTACGATTCGGCCGGCACGGTCGAGTTCGTCGCCGGGCAGGACAAGTCCTTCTATTTCCTCGAGATGAACACCCGGCTGCAGGTCGAGCATCCCGTCACGGAGATGATCACCGGCATCGACCTGGTCGAGCAGATGATCCGCGTCGCCTATGGCGAGAGGCTCGCGATCACGCAGGACGACGTGAAGCTCGACGGCTGGGCGGTCGAGAGCCGCGTCTATGCCGAGGACCCGACGCGCAACTTCCTGCCCTCGACCGGCCGGCTCGTGATCTATCGCCCTCCCAGCGAGGGGCCGGATGGCGAGGCCGTGGTGCGCAACGACACCGGCGTCTTCGAGGGCGGCGAGATCTCGATCTATTACGACCCGATGATCGCCAAGCTCGTGACCCACGCGCCGACGCGCGAGGCCGCGATCAAGGCGCAGGCGCGTGCGCTCGATGCCTTCGCCATCGACGGCATCCGCCACAACATCCCCTTCGTCGCGGCGGTGATGCAGCATCCGCGCTGGATCGCCGGCAATCTCTCGACCGGCTTCATCGCCGAGGAGTTCCCGGAGGGCTTCTCGCTGCCGGTGCCGCAGGGCGAAACGGCGCAACGCATGGCGGCGATCGCGATCGCCTGCGACCATCGCATGAACCAGCGCAAGCGCCATGTCTCGGCGCAGATGGAGGGTTGGCGCAAGGTCTCGTTCGATCGGCAGCGCATCGTCCAGCTTGGGGCGGAGCGCTTCGAGGGCGAGGTGACGGAGCAGGGCGGGGCGGTCGTCATCGCCTTCCCCGGCCGCAGCGTCAGTGTCGTCAGCGACTGGGTGCCGGGCGAGCCGGTCTGGCACGGCACGCTCGACGGGGTGAAGGTCGCGGCGCAGATCCGGCCGATCCTGAACGGCGTCGCGCTCGGCCATGCCGGCGCCTATGCCGACGCTCATGTCTACACGCCGCGCGAGGCGGAACTCGCCGCGCTGATGCCGGAGAAGGTCGCGGCCGATACCGGCAAGTTCCTGCTCTGCCCGATGCCCGGGCTGGTCAAGTCGGTCGCGGTCACGGTCGGGCAGGAGGTCAAGGCCGGCGAGCCGCTCGCCATGGTCGAGGCGATGAAGATGGAGAACGTGCTGCGCGCCGAGAAGGACGTCACCATCGCCAAGATCCTGGCGAAGGAGGGCGATTCGCTCGCGGTCGATGCCGTCATCATGGAATTCGCCTGAGCGGATGATGCGTGACGCGGCTCTGCCGTCATGGTCGGGCTTGTCCCGACCACCCACGCCTTCCTTCGAACCGTGTGGCGTGCAAGACATGGATGCTCGCCACAAGGGCGAGCATGGACGGTCTGGAGGTTTCATGCTGACGATCTGGGGCCGGTTGAGCTCGATCAACGTCCAGAAGGTGGTCTGGGCCGCCGGCGAGGCCGGTCAAGGCTTCGAGCGGATCGATGTCGGCGGGTCTTTCGGCGGGCTCGATACCTCGGAATACCGGGCGATGAACCCGAACCGGCAGATCCCGGTGCTGCGCGACGGTGAGCTCATCCTCTGGGAGTCGAACAGCATCCTGCGCTATCTCGCGGCTCGCTATGCTTCCGGCGTGCTCTGGGAGGAGGAGCCGGCGCGGCGCGCACTGGCCGATCGCTGGCTGGACTGGATGCTGTCGGAACTCCAGCCGGCGATGGCGCCGGTGCTCTTGGGCGTGGTGCGCAAGGTTCCGGCCTTCACCGATCCCAAGGCGGTCGCCGACGCGGTCGGGAAGGCCGAAGCGCTGATGGCGATCCTCGAGGCGCAATTGGCGGACCGGCCCTTCCTGGCCGGCGAGCGCTTCGGCATGGCCGATATCGCGGTCGGTTGCGGTGCGCATCGCTGGCTCAACATGCCGATCGAGCGGATCGCGAGGCCGCGAGTCCAGCAATGGTACGAGAAACTCTTCGCGCGTCCGGCGGCGCAGGCCGCGCTGCCGTTGCCGATCGCGTGAAGCGGCGACAGCGCTTGATCCCGACGCTGCCGCTGGCATGATGGCGGCATGAGCGCTCTTCGAACGATCCTGCTCCTGTGCAGCTTTGCGGCCGCTGCACCAGCGGCGGCGCAGAATTCGCCGACGCTGCGAGCGGACTTGGCGGCGCTTTCCGGCTGCCTGCGCGACAGCGGTTCCTCGCCTTCCGCCTGCATCGGTGCGGTGGCGGTGGCCTGCGTGCGTGCCGCCAGCAGTGATCCGCGCGGGGCCGAGGCGGCCTGCGCCCGGCGCGAGGAAGCGGCGTGGCGCGAGCGATTGACACTCGCACTACAGGTCGCCGGGCGGTCGCTCGATGCCGGCCAGCGCAGTCGGCTCGCGGCGCTGCAACTCGCCTGGGAGAGCTATGTCACGCAGAAATGCGCCTTCTACGGCGCGATCCAGCGCGAGGCATTGCAGGCCGGGCGGCAGGCAGGCTGCGAATTGCGCGAGGTGGCCGGCCGGGCGATCGAGCTCGCGAAGGCCCTGCCGCAAGCCGGCGGGCGGCGCCCGCAATCGCCGCCGCAGATCATCCGCTGAGCGTGCTCGAACACCGTACGACAAGGCCGGGTCATCCCGGGCGATCCCTCGGGCCCGGCCTGTGGCCGCCCCAAGGACAGGCTCCGGGAGACCCGGGATCCATGCCGGAACGGTTCAGGCATGGATCCCGGATCTCCGCTTCGCTCCGTCCGGGATGACCACCTCGTGGGGCGACAAGCCGACTGCGGCGATCGTTCGACCATGATGGGCCGAGCTGCAAGACAGGGCCATCATCAGAATGGTCCGACTTCCCCCCCGTTTTTCAGAAAGCCGTCAGCATTTGCCGATAGGACTTGGGCACTCCTCCCTCCGTCGGGCTCTTGATGTTCTTCGCTCTCTCAAAGGTCGTCTGGTTCGTCCTGTCGCCGGTCAATTTCGCCATCCTGCTCGCTGGGCTTTCGGGCCTGCTGGCCTTCACGCGCTTTGCCCGCCCGGCGCGCTGGATCGGCCTGATCTCGCTGGTGTCGCTCGGCCTGATGGCGTTCAGCCCGCTGCCGCGCATCGTGCTCCGGCCGCTGGAGGACCGGTTCCCGCAGCAGGATGCCCGCACGACGCCGGTGACGGGCATCATCGTGCTGGGCGGCGCCATCGGCGTGGCTCGGGGCGATGTCGTGATGAATTCCTCGGCGGGGCGCATGACCAAGGCGGTCGAACTGGCACGGCTGCATCCGGAGGCGAAGATCGTCTTCACCGGCGGGGCGGCCAATCTGATCTCGGAAACGACCATGACCGAGGCGGACGGAGCGAAGCTGCTGTTCGAGGGGCTCGGGCTCGATCCCGCCCGGCTCGTCTTCGAGAACAAGTCGCGCAATACCCGCGAGAACGCGACGTTCACGCACAGGCTTGCGAACCCGAAGCCCGGCGAGCGCTGGCTGCTGGTGACTTCGGCCTGGCATATGCCGCGCTCGATGGGCGTCTTCCGCAAGGCGGGGTTCGCCGTCGAGGCCTTTCCGGTCGACTACTGGTCGAGAGGCAAACCCAGTGACTTCATCCGGCCGTATAGCCGGGCTCCGCGCGGGCTCGAAATCGCCGATAACGGCTTCAAGGAATGGGTCGGGCTCGTTGCCTACCGTCTCGCGGGCTATACCGACGAATTCTTCCCGGCACCGTGAATCAGCTGGCTGCCGCGGGCAGGGTCAGGCGGTAGACGCCGCGGAAATCGTCGGGGTCGACCGGGCGGCCCTTGCGGGTGATGACGAGCCGGCCCTCCTTCATCAGCTTCACGGCGGCGCGGCGCACCGGCTGCATCAGCGGCCCCCAGCCGTCCGGATGATCACCGCCGAGGCGGCGGGCGACATCCATCGGCGAGATCGTCAGTCCTGCTGCGCGCTTCGCCAGCAGGTCCAGGATCGTGCTCTCGATCGCGTCGGGTTCGATGCTCATGGTTGGTTCGGATAGGTGAAAACGCGGGCGGCATCCGAGGCGTATTGGCGGCGATACATCGCGACCAGCACCGCGGCGGTGAAGCCGATGAAGGTAACCGGGCCCAGGAACCAGCCGAGATAGGCCAGCGCGAAGAAAAAGGCGCGCTGGCCGCGGTTGAAATGGCGGCCGGCGGCGATATTCATCTCGATCGTCTCATGGACGGCATGGGTCATCGCCTTCTCGTCCTTGCTGTCGAACGGTGGCAGGGCGCCGACCAGGATGACGCAGTAGTTGAACAGCCGATAGGCCCAGGCGAATTTGAAGAAGGCGTAGCCGAAGACGCCGGTGAGGCCGATCACCTTCATCTCCCAGACCGAGCGCAGGGTCACGGGCACGAAGGGCAGGTCGCTGAAGATCGCCACCACGCGTTCGGTCGAGTTCAGCAGGGTGAGCGTGCCGCCGATCGCAATCAGCGAGGTCGAGGCGAAGAAGGCGGTACCGTTCTGAAGCCCGTTCATCACCTGCGTGTCGACGATCCGCACCTCGCGGCCCGCCGCCTCGCGGATCCAGCGGGCGCGGCGCAGGTTCATCCGCATGTTCAGCGTCCTGGCCGCGTGCGGGCCGAGCTCGACCGCATAGTGATAGCCGACCCAGGAGGCGGCAAAGAATGACAGCGCGATGACGTCCAGATTGCTGAAACCAAGCATGCCGACGCTCTGCCATTTCGGGAGCCGGAGAAGCAAGCAGCTTGTCGTGAACGCGCGCGGGCCACAAGCGGGCGGCATTGACGCTGCCGCGGCGACCCGCCACGGTGCGGCCGAAATCGGGGAGGGCGACCGCCATGCCGCAGACCATCACCAAGGGCTACAAGACGCTGGTCGCGGAGGCCGAGAGCCGGATCGAGACGCTGTCCGTCCCGGAGGCGCAGGCGCTGCACGGCAGCGACGATGTGGTCTTCGTCGATCTGCGCGATCCGCGCGAACTGGAGCGGGAAGGGCGGATGCCCGGCGCCTTCCATTGCCCGCGCGGCATGCTCGAATTCTGGATCGATCCGGAAAGCCCCTATGCCAAGCCGGTCTTCCAGCAGGATAAGCGCTTCGTCTTCTTCTGCGGCGGCGGCTGGCGCTCGGCCTTAGCGGCGCGGACGGCGCAGGAGATGGGCCTGAAGCCGGTCGCCCATGTGGCAGGCGGGTTCTCGGCCTGGAAGAAGGCGGGCGCGCCGGTCGAGATGGCCCCGGCCGAGAAGAAGCCCTGAGACCCGCGTCTTGTCCCATTACGTCATCGTTCTGCTGGTTGCGGCTTTCGTCTTCCGCAAGCCGCTGGGCAAATTGCTCGCGCGGCGCTGGCCCAACCATGCCAAGCGCCAGCAGGTGCTGGGCACGATCATCGCCGCCTTCCTGCTGGTAATTGCGGTGCGTCTCCTGGCGCTTTTCTGGTAAGCCGGCACACAACCCTGCCTTGAATTGGCCGAAGACGCCTCGTGCAGCCATTGCATGGGAGGCAGGCTTGCGCGCTGCTCAACAATCAGGCATCTTCCTCGACCTTGGCTCCAACTCAAGAAAGGGAGGGCTGAATGAAATTTATCAACACCGCAGCCACTCCCGTGCGACCAACCCGGCACTAGGTCGGTCTCGCACGAGGCCCGCCTCCGGGCGGTCTCCTGAGCCTTTTTCCAACCACTGTCTTTCATTGCCGGAGTTGGCGCGCGTCGTCGTCTCCGCCTGATTTTGGAGTCGGCGGCCGTCTCGGCGCCGAATGACGCTATGTCTCACGATACTCAAACCGGGCGGCGCGAGCCGTTCCGGGCCGTTCTCGGCTTCACTTTCAAGCATTGGGCGCGCCAGCCAGGTCAGGTCGCCTGGGTTGCCGGCAAGACCATCGTCGCCACGCTCGCCGAGCTGTTCACGCCGGTCTATGCCGGCCGCCTCGTCGATGCGGTGTCCGGCACCGCCGGCTCCGGCGGCGCGGAAGCAGCGCTTTGGGCCCTCGGCGCGATGATGGTGCTTGCCGCCATCATGGTGATCGGACGGCATTTCGCCTTCGCCGGCCTGACCACGATGACGCTGCGCACGATGAGCGACGTCGCGCAGGAGGCCTTCGCACGCCTGCAGCGCTTCTCGACCGACTGGCACGCGAATAATTTCGCGGGCTCGACGGTGCGCAAGATCACGCGCGGCATGTGGGCGCTCGACCTCCTGACCGACACGGTCCTGATCGCGCTCCTGCCGTCGCTGGTCATCCTGCTCGGCATGACGGCGGTGCTGGCCTGGCACTGGCCGGCGATGGGGCTCGTCGTGGGCTTCGGCGCGCTCGCCTATATCGGACTGACGCTGGCGCTTTCGCTGCGTTTCGTCGCGCCGGCGGCGCGTCTCGGCAACGCCTGGGACACGCGGCTCGGCGGCGCGCTGGCCGATGCCATTACCTGCAACCCCGTGGTGAAGGCCTATGGCGCCGAGGCGCGCGAAGACCTGCGGCTGGCGACCGTCGTCTCCAAATGGAGTCTCCGGACGCGGCGCGCCTGGCTGCGCGGCACCTGGTCGGGCACCGGCCAGAACGTCGTGCTGCTGGTGCTGCGCGCGGCGGTGATCGGCCTCGTGATCTGGCTGTGGGCGAACGGGCAGGCCTCGCCCGGCGATGTCGCCTTCGTGCTGACGGCCTATGCGGTGGTGCATGGCTATCTGCGCGATGTCGGCCAGCACGTCCACAACCTGCAGCGCTCGGTCAACGACATGGAGGAGCTCGTCTGGATGCACGACCTTCCCTATGGCGTGCCGGACCGGAA
>JBDHTM010000061.1:0-20489 GCA_039808685.1 Allobosea sp.
TCGAGGGACCGCTGATGCGCCATGTCGCGGTGATGACCGCGACGGGCTCGGTCGGCCTGATGGCGGTCTTCGTCGTCGACCTCCTGTCGCTGCTCTACGTCTCCTGGCTCGGGCGGCCGGAGGCGACGGCCGGCGTCGGCTTCGCGACCATCGTGCTCTACCTGATGGTCTCGGTGAATGTCGGCCTGATGATCGCCGTCACCGCGCTGACCTCGCGCAGCGTCGGCGCGGGCGACCGCGCGGCGGCGCGGCGCATCGCGGCCTCGACCATAGCGCTGTCGGCGATCGTGGCGCTCGTCCTGTCGCTGATTGCGCTACCGCTCCTGCCGCGGCTGCTCACGCTTCTCGGCGCGCGCGACCAGTCGCATGCGGTCGCTCTCTCCTTCCTCCATATCGTGCTGCCGTCGAACGTCCTGATGGCGATCGGCATGGGCTTCTCCGGCATTCTGCGCGCCATCGGCGATGCCCGGCGGGCGATGTTCGTGACGCTTGGCGGCGGCATCGTCACGGCGGGGCTCGATCCGCTGCTGATCTTCGGCTTCGGGCTCGGGCCGGATGGCGCCGCGATCGCGATCGTGCTGGCGCGGATCATCATCTGTGCCATCGGCTTTCACGGCTGCGTCGTCGTGCACGACATGATCGAGCGGCCGCGCCCCTCCTTCATCCGCCAGGACAGCGCCCGGACCTTCGCGATCGCAGGGCCGGCGATCCTGACCAATCTCTCGAACCCGATCGCCAATGCGGTCTTCGCCGGCGTCGTCGCCCGCTTCGGCGATGCCGCGGTCGCAGCGCTCGCAATCATGGACCGGCTCGTGCCCGTCGCCTTCGGCGTGCTCTTCGCGCTGTCGGGGGCGGTCGGGCCGATCCTTGGCCAGAACTGGGGCGCCGGGCGGTTCGACCGGATGCGCCGGGGCCTGACCGACGCGGCGATCTTCGCCGGCGCTTCCGTGCTTGTCTCCTGGGCGCTGCTCTTCACCTTCTGCGGCGCCATCGTCTCCGCCTTCCACGCGACGGAACTGACGGCAGAGCTCGTGCTGTTCTTCTGCCTGATCGCCGGGCCGATGTGGATCTTCGTCGGCATGCTCTTCGTCGCCAATGCGGCCTTCAACAATCTCGGCATGCCGTTCCTGTCGACGCTGTTCAGCTGGGGCCGCGCCACGCTCGGCACGATGCCGCTCGCCGTCCTCGGCGCCCATCTCGCCGGACCGAAGGGCGCGCTCGCCGGGTCCGCGCTCGGCGCGGTCGCCTTTGGCGTGATGGCGCTGGTCTTCGCCTTCCGCGGCATCACCCGGCTGGAGCGCAAGGCCGCGCAGCACAGCGCTGCAATCGATTTGCCAGGCAAGGACACCCTGCTATCGTCGCGCTAGGCATGGAGCCTAAGGCCGGCCGGGGAGAAGCGTCGATGATGAACCTGTTCGATATCATGCAGTCGGCCCAGAGCGGCCGGGCGCTGCCGAACCTCGCCCAGCAATACGGCCTGACCATGCAGCAGATGCAAGCCGCGCTCGATGCCCTGCTGCCGGCCTTCTCGATGGGATTGCAGCGGCAGACGCGCGACCCCTACGCCTTCGGATCGCTGGCCCAGATGATGACCGCTTCGCCCTATGCCCGCTTCTTCGAGGCCGGCGGTTACGGCATCCCGGCCGGCGCGCAGACGGCGGGCAACGACGTGCTGAGCCAGCTCTTCGGCTCGCGCGAGGTCAGCCAGGCGATCGCCGCGCAGGCCGCCGCGACCAGCGGCGTCTCGCAGGCCATTCTCAAGCAGATGCTGCCGGTTATCGCTGCGATGCTGATGGGCGGCCTGTCCAAGACATCCAGCAACGAAGGGCTGGGCGGCATCCTCGGCCAGTTCGCCGAGATGATGCGCGGCCAGATGCCGGGGATGCAGCCGGCCCCGCAGCAACAGCCGCAGATGCCGGGCAACCCGTTCGAGGCGATTCTGAAGGGCATGTTCGGCCAGGGCGGCCAGCCGCAGTCCAGCCCGCAGGCAGCTCCCTCCGACCCGTTCGGCGGGCTCGGCCAGATTCTCGGCGGCATGTTCGGCGGGATGGCACCACGGGCTGCCCCCGAACCGGCGCCTGCTCCCCGCAGCGCGCCGCGACGCGCACCGGAACCGGAGCCCGAGGAGGCCCCCCCCTCCTCGGCCGCCAACGGGCCGGGCTCGATCGGTCTCGACGCGCTCAACCAGATGTTCGAGCATGGCCGACAGATCCAGGACGACCATCAGAACGCGCTGAAGTCGATCCTCGACGCCATGCTCGGCGGTGGGCAGGATCGCCGCTGACGCCGATCAGGTCCGCATCCCGCGCGGCCATGAAAAAGGGCGGAAGCACGAAGCTCCCGCCCGCAGGGACGCTGTCGCCAAGGGGTCAGGCGCAGCGTGCAACCGTGATATCGGCCTTCTGCGCCAGCATCGGCGCCGAAGCGGCATGGCGCAGGGCATGCTCGCGCCGGCCGGCGGCGAGATTGGACGAAGAGCGCGAGCGCTCCGCCAGGATTGTTGACGGATCGTCGAGCCAGGACGTCGCCAGCGCGCCGTCGATATCGGACCGCACAAGGCCGATATCCTTGAGCCCGCGCTCGTCGAGCTCGGCGCCGAGCCGCATCACTTCACGACGGTGGACAAGCGCGCGCACGAGTTGAATCGTTCCGGCCGCTCCGATGGTGGCAACACGCGTGACGCCGGCCGAAACGGACGAGAGCGACTTCGCGGCAATGGTCATGAGCAGCATGACGGCCTCCTTGGCGGTGCAGAACGTGGATCTCAGCCACTCCGCCCTGCCCGGACGCGCCATTGACAGGGAACTTCGGAGAGCGTCCAGACTTTAGCGAGGCTCTGGTCATCAGCCAAACGAATGGTTATGATGTCTCGCAACACTGATATTGATGAACAGTGACGGGGATCGCCAATGGCTCATGTGCTCGATGCCGATCAGCTCAAGACCTTCGTCGCCATCGCCGATACCGGCTCCTTCACCCGTGCCGCCGAGATCGTCTTCAAGACGCAGTCGGCCGTTTCGATGCAGATGAAGCGGCTCGAGGAGCGGGTCGGGCGCCCCCTGTTCGGGCGCGACGGCCGCCATGCCAAGCTAACCGAGGATGGCGAGCGCCTGCTCGATTATGCCCGCCGGATCGTCAGGCTGAACCTCGAATGCGTCGCCTCCTTTGCCGATGCCGACCTCAAGGGGCGCATCCGCCTCGGCGTGCCCGACGATTATGCCGATCGCTACCTGCCGGAAATCCTCGCGCGCTTCGCCCATTCGAATCCACGCGCCGAGGTCACGGTGGTCTGCGAGCCGACGCCGATGCTGGCCGAACGGATCGCCACCGGCGATATCGACCTCGCGATCATCACCCATGTCGAAAGCCGCGGACAAGGCGAGATCATCCGCATCGAGCCCCTGCTCTGGGTCACTTCGGCGCGCCACAGCGTGCACGAGGAGGACCCGCTGCCGCTCGCGCTGGGGCGGCCGACCTGCAACTGGCGCCAGGCGGCGGTCGATGCGCTGGAAGCGAAGGGGCGCCGCTTCCGCGTGCTCTATGCGAGCTGGAATTCCACGGCCGTCGGCGCCGCCGTCCTCGCCGGGCTCGCGATCTCGGTCCTGCCGGAAAGCGCGGTCAGGCCGGGCATGCGCATCCTCGGCCCGTCCGAGGGCTTCGCCACCCTGCCCTCGTGCAAGATCGGGCTGCTGCGCACGCGTTTCGACCCCTCGGTGCTGTCGAACGCGCTGGCCGAGCACATCATCCAGAGTCTCGACAACCTGGCCAGCTTCAAGACGGCGGCCGAATAGAGAAAGGGGCCTCAGGGCCCCTTGATCGCATTTGCCGCGGCCATCAGGAACGCGCTGACCTGGTTCCCATAAAAGGTGGCCGAGCCGATGATCGTGACCGAGATAAGGCCCGCGATGAGTCCATATTCGATGACGGTCGCGCCGCGCTCGTCACGAACAAGCTCAAGCAAACTGTCTCTGATCCGCTCCATGCCGCCAGGTTAGCGGGCAGCTTCGTCCAACTCGTTAATTTCCACGGCGCAATCCGCCCGAAATGGTGATTTTCGGGCGGAGGGCTCAGGCGTCGATGAACAGCGTCAGAGCGCCATCTCGGTCATGACGGGTTCGACCTTGCCGTTCCAGGCATCGCGGTAGCGCGCTTCCAGCGCTTGCGCGAGATTCTGGCGGCGCTCCAGGATGGCGTTCAGCGGCGCCAGGAAACGGGTCTCGTCCTCCCCGGCGCGGTTCTTGAGGGCCCGGCGCGCCAGGCCCGCCCGCGACATTTCCACCACCTCGGCAGCGATCTCAGCGAGCTTGCGACCGCCGATGGAGGCCGCAAGCCCCTCGCGCGGAACGGCATCGCGCAAGGCCTGACGCTCCGCCGTGCTCCAGCCCTTGACGAGATCCCATGCCGCATCGAGCGAGGTCGTGTCGTAGAGCAGCCCCACCCAGAAGGCCGGCATCGCGGTCAGCATCTCGGCGGGGCCGGCATCGGCGCCGCGCATCTCCAGGAAGCGCTTAAGCCGGACCTCCGGGAACAGCGTCGAGAGGTGGTTGGCCCAGTCGGACATCGTCGCGCGCTCGCCCGGCAATTGCGGCAGCTTGCCGGCAAGCAGGTCGCGGAAGGAGGCACCGGCGACGTCATGATAGGTGTCGCCACGCTTGACGAAATACATGGGCACGTCCAGCGCCCAGTCGACATAGCCCTCATAGGACATGCCCTCGTCGAAGGCGAAGGCGAGCATGCCGGAACGCGCCTTGTCGGTGTCGCGCCAGATTTCGGAGCGCATCGACTGGAAGCCGTTGAGCTTGCGCTCGAGGAAAGGCGAGGAGGCAAACAGGGCGGTGGAGAGCGGCTGCAGGGCCAGCGAGACCCGGAGCTTGCGGACCATGTCCGCCTCGCTGGCGAAGTCGAGATTGACCTGCACCGTGCAGGTCCTGAACATCATGTCGAGGCCCATGGTGCCGACCTTCGGCATGTAGTTCGCCATGATCTTGTAGCGGCCCTTCGGCATCACCGGCGTCTCGGCGCGGGTCCAGAGCGGCGAGGCGCCGAGCGCGACGAAGCCGATATCGTGAGGGGCAGCCACCGCCTTCACATCGGCGAGATGGGCCTGCAGCTCGGCTTCCGTCTCGTGCAGCGTCGCCAGCGGCGCGCCCGACAGCTCGAACTGGCCGCCCGGCTCCAGCGAGATCGCGCCGCCGCCATCCGGCCCGGCAAGCCCGATGATATGGCCGGCATCGACGATCGACTCCCAGCCGAGCCGCTGCTGCATGCCTTCGAGCAGGGCGCGGATACCGCCGGCGCCGCCGCGGCCCTCATAGGGAACCGGGGCAAGGTCGCTCCGATAGAACGGGAACTTCTCGTGCTCGGTGCCGATACGGAAGGACGAGACCGGTTTCTCGCCGGCAGCGATCCACGCAATCAGTTCGGCCTTGGAACCGATCGGGGTCGAATCGGACACGTCGCGAGCCATGGGCGCTCCGGCAGATGAGGCAAGACGACCGGCCCCGACACCGAAAGTGCGGAGGGGACCGGCTGAGGATGCACAGACATAGGCGAGCGCCGGGCGCTCGACAACGACCAGGGCCGTGCATTCGCGCAAAGGCGACCGGCGCTGGTGACAAGCCTCGCCGCCCTTTCCTCAGGCGCGCGGCCAGTCGCCGAGAACCGCCTGAACCAGGGCGAGCGCCGCCACCGCCGCGGTATCAGCCCGCAGGATACGCGGGCCGAGCGAAATCGGCAGCGTGTTTGCCCTCGCGCGGATCAGCTTCCGCTCTGCCTCGTCGAAGCCGCCTTCCGGGCCGATCAGGACGGCGAGCGGCGCCGGCCCGTGCGCGGCAAGTGCCGCGACCGGGCTCGCTTCCGCCATGCCCTCATCGCAGAAGATCAGCAGCCGCTCCGGCGCCAGGCCTGAAAGCGCGGCTTCGAGCGGCCGTTCCGCCTCGATCGCCGGCAGGTTCAGGATGCCGCATTGCTCGGCCGCCTCGACGGCGTTGGCGCGCAGGCGATCGAGGTTAAGCCGCGAAACCTGGGTGCGACGGGTCAGGACAGGCTGAAGCACGCCCGCGCCCATCTCGACCGCCTTTTGCGCCATGTAGTCCAGCCGCGCGTGCTTCAGCGGCGCGAACAGGTAGTGCAGGTCGGAAGCCGGCGGCTGCGGCTTCGTCTGGCGAACCAGTTCCAGGCTCGCTTGCTTGCGCCCTTCCGGCACGAGGCGGGCCAGCCATTCGCCGTCGCGCCCGTTGAAGACGAGCACGGTGCCGTCCACCCGCAATCGCAAGACGTTCAGGAGATAATTGGCCTGCTCGCGCTCCAGCGGGAGAATCGCCTCCGGAGCGAAGGACAGGTCGATAAAGAGCCGGTGCCGGGCGAAATCGGGGACGGACATGGGCGCGAGCGCCTCCAGAAAACGATGACAGCGTCGAGAGCGCCGTGAAAAACGCCACAATCCTCTTTTAGCAGCGAGTGCTTCCCAAAAGGCCACCCATAGACTCGGAAGGGTCGTTGGCGTTAACAGCGCCTGCTGTTAAGGACGTATTTATCGATCGGCCTGGCGGGCCGGCAATCCGGAGTAAGGAAACCATGCGGCGCTGGATGGCTTCAGGTGCAATCGCGATGCTCGGCCTTGCCGTGGCTCCGTTCCTGGCGGCTGCCCCCGCAAACGCCCAGGCCTCGGGTTGCGAGCAGATCCAGAAGCTGATCAGCGAGCGTCAGTCGATCGTCGCGCGGCTCTCCGCTTCCCAGAAGGCCAAGAAAAAGATGACGCCGCAGGAAGCCTGCAGCACCTTCGGCCGCCTCGCCAATAATGGCGATGCCGCGATCAAGTTCGCCACGGCCAACCAGGACTGGTGCCAGATTCCGCAGACCTTCATCGAAGGCATGCAGGCCGACAACAAGAAGGTGGCCGGCTACCGCGCCCAGGCCTGCAATGCCGTGAAGCAGCAGGCCGCCATGCAGCGCCGCGCCCAGCAGCAGCAGGCACGGGGCGGCAGCCCGTTCGGCGGCGCCGATTCCATCACCAGCGGCGCCGGCGGCGGGATGCGCGTCCCGCAGGGCGCGCTCTGACAGGCGCCCGGCGCCATGCCCGTTCCGACGCCTCCGGGGACGATGCCGGGGCGTGACGCCCCGCTTCCCGATGCGCTCAAGGGTCATTGGGTCGACACGCGGGCACCTCTTGCCACCCGACCCTTCCTGAAGCTTGCCCGCATCGAGCGGCCGATCGGCTGGTGGCTCCTGCTCATGCCGTGCTGGTGGGCGGCGGGGCTCGCTGCCATCGCAGCCGGCCAGCCCTACCCCGATCCCTGGCACTGCCTGCTCTTTTTCGTCGGCGCGGTGCTGATGCGCGGTGCCGGCTGCACCTTCAACGACATCATCGACCGCAAGCTCGACGCCGAGGTGGCACGCACCCGGGGTCGGCCGCTGCCGTCTGGACAGGTGACGGCGAAGGCGGCTGCGCTGTTCATGGTCACGCAGGCGCTCGCGGGCCTCGTCGTGCTGCTGCAGTTCAACCGTTTCACCATCATCCTGGGCATCGCCTCGCTGGCGATCGTCGCGATCTATCCGTTCATGAAGCGGATCACGAACATGCCGCAATTCGTGCTCGGGCTCGCCTTTTCCTGGGGCGGATTGATGGGCTGGAGCGCAGTCTTCGGGCGGCTCGATCCGCCGGCCTACCTGATCTATGCCGCTTCCATCGCATGGACCGTCGGCTACGACACGATCTATGCAATGCAGGATCTGGAAGACGACGTCATCGCCGGCATCCGGTCGAGCGCGCGCTATTTCGGCGACCACACACGCGAAGCCGTGGCGCTCTGCTTCACCCTGGCTGCGGTCTTTACGGGGACTGCGATCTGGCTGGTCGGCGGCGGGCCCGTCGCCTGGCTCGGCTTCGCCGCCTTCGCGGTGCATCTTGCCCGGCAGGTGACGCTGATCAACGGCGCGACGGCACCCGAGGCCCTGCGGATTTTCCGGTCGAACCGCGATGCCGGGCTGCTTCTGGCAGCCGGGCTCGCGCTCGATGCGATGAGCCGGGGCTGGTTCTAGAGGCTGTCAGGGACCATAAGCCGTGCCGTCATTCCGGGGCATTGCGCAGCAATGAGCCCGGAACCCATGAACATAACGGTCCATAAAAGGCGCCGGGTTCGACGAGCCTTCTCGTCTGGTCTCGTGTTCATGGGTTCCGGGCTCTTCGCTGACGCGAAGCCCCGGAATGACGCAGTGGTTCCGAGCAGAAAATTCGCAGCTCCTGAAGATCAATCCGTCATCCGCTCGCCGCTGACGATCACCGGCAGCTCGGCGAGGCGGCCGGTCTTGCGGCGGGTCAGGAAGCGCGGGCGGCGGCCATTGAGCAGGCCATGGCGGCGGCGGATGCGAACCGCGCCGAGCGCGACCCTGCCGAGCTGCGGATAGGGCTCGGTCACGGCGCCATCGGCGGCTTCGAGCAGCAGAGGCAATCCGCTGGTTCGGCCGAAATCCCGCCAGAGCGCGACCGCGTCCTCCTGATCGGCCGAGGCGACCACGATCGAGCGCCCGTCGCCGGCGGTCAGTGCCAGTTCGAAACGCTCGTCGTCGCCGGCCGGATTGGCCAGGCGCAGCGCGACGCCGCGCCAGTTGGCACCGCCGCGCAGGATCCGCACGGAGCCGATCCGCTCGATCGCAGGGGCGGCCGGCCGGGCCGGCATCGGGTTGCGGGAAACGATCGCTGTGGTTGTCGGACCGCCGGAGAGAACAGGCACAAAACCGCTCTCTCCGGCGGCCGGCGTGACGCTGGCCATCGGTTGTAACGCCTCTCTGTAATCCCTGCTGCAACGGAGCCCTCTGTCGATGCCGGGGCCCTCGTGCTTGCCCTGCGAGGATGGCCGCCAGCCGTGTCCGAGCGCTTAAAGGGTTGGGTTAAAGGAAGGTGATTTCGCCCCGTTCCGAGCCGAAATGGACGGTTTCCTGCCGGATGCTTGACGGAATCTTTCGATCCCTGGCCGCATTTTCGGCTTGAAACAGCGGCTTTCGCGGCTGATAGGGAAGGCATGAACGCCATCACGCTACCGATCGCGGCCGGGCTGCTGAAGGCCGCCGGCGAAAGCTGCCTGGAAGCCGGCACGATCGCCCTGGACCTGTTCCGCCCGGGTGCGGCGACCGCAGCGCGGACCTGGTCGAAGAGCGGCGGCTCGCCCGTCACCGAAGCCGATATCGGCGTCGATACCTTCCTGCGGATCCGCCTGTCCGAACTGCTGCCGGAGGCGGCCTGGCTCTCGGAGGAGACGGTCGACGACGCCCAGCGCTTGTCGCGCCGCTTCGTCTGGGTCGTCGATCCGATCGACGGCACGCGCGCCTTCATGCAGGGCTCGCCCGACTGGGCCGTCTGTGTCGCGCTGCTCGACCAGGGCTTACCCGTTCTCGGCATCGTCCATGCGCCGGCCTGCCGGGCGACCTATCGCGCGCTCGCCGGCGGCGGCGCGACGCTCAATGGCGAGGCCATCCAAACCTCTCCGGCAAAGCGTCTCAATGGCGCCCGCATCGCCGGCCCCAAGCCGATGCTCGACGCACTCGCCCAGTTCGAGAGCTTCGAGGCCGTCGGCCGGATTCCGTCGCTGGCGCTGCGGCTGACGCGCATCGCCGAGGGCACGATCGACGCGGGATTGATCTCGCCGGATGCACGCGACTGGGATCTGGCGGCCGCCGATCTCATCCTGAGCGAGGCTGGCGGACAACTGACCGATGGCGACGGCCGGCCCGTCTCCTATAACCGCGAGGCGCCGGTCCATGGCATGCTCGCGGCGAGCAACGGCAAGCTCGCGGCGCCCTTGCAGGCTGCGATCAAGCGGTTGCGCGACGGACGGACGCAGCCCGCCTGACGATTTTTTTCAACGCTTCCGGCGCGGCCCGCTCGCATGGGCCGCCGGGATGGCTTATGGGGGCGCCACGTCCCTCGCAGGAGAGTTCTATGAGCAACGAGCCGGAACAGAAGCAGCTTCTTCACCTCGTCCTGGGCGGCGAACTCGCCTCGCTCGACGGCATCACCTTCAAGGACCTGTCGAAGCTCGATATCGTCGGCGTCTTCCCGAATTACGCCACCGCCCACACGGCCTGGAAGGCCAAGGCGCAGCAGACGGTCGACCAGGCGCAGATGCGGTATTTCATCGTCCATCTCCACCGTCTGCTCGACCCCGAAACCGCCAAGGCCTGATCCGGCGGCTTTCGTACGACAGGACCCGACGACAGGACCCATGGGTTTTTCGATCCTCAAGACGCGCGTGGCGCAGGAAGCGCTCGGCCGCCTGCTGGCCGGCTATCTGCGCTTCGTCCAGCGCACCAACCGGATCGTCTTCGAGCCCGCCGACATCTACGACCATGTCCGGCCGGAGCTGCCGCTCATCTTCGCGATGTGGCACGGCCAGCACATCATGATCCCCTTCGCGCGGCCGGACTGGATGCGGGCCTGCTCGCTGGTCTCGCGCCATGGCGATGGCGGCTTCAATGCGGTGGCGCTGCGCGAGCTCGGCATCGGCGCGATCCGCGGCTCGGGCGCGCTCGGCAGGAAGATCCGCGAGAAGGGCGGCGCCAGCGCCTTTCTGGCCATGGTCAGGCGACTTGCGGCCGGCGACACCATGGTGTTGACGGCCGACGTGCCCAAGCGGGCGCGCGTCGTCGGCCCCGGCATCATATCGCTCGCACGGGCCTCCGGCCGGCCGATCCGGGCGGTGGCGGTCGTGACGAGCCGCCGCATCGATTTCAACAGCTGGGACCGGGCCTCGATCGGCCTGCCCTTCGGGCGTTGCGCCATCGTGGTCGGCGAGCCGATCCTGGTGGCGCGCGATGCCGACGAGGCGGTGCAGGAAGCCGCGCGCCTCGCGCTCCAGGCCAGCCTCGACGATGTCCACGCCCGCGGCTATGCGCTCGTCGGCAGCCGCGATCCGGGCGCCGGCCTGCGTGAGAAGCAGCAGGCTGCCGCCGGAGCCCCGGCATGAGCGGCAAGGGCGCGATCTTCCGGAGCTATCGCTATGCGACCTCCCTGCTGGAGCCGGCTGCTGCCGGGCTCCTGCTCTGGCGCAAGCGACGCGGCAAGGAAGATCCCGAGCGCCTCGCCGAGCGGCGCGGCTATGCCAGCGTCAAGCGGCCGAACAAGCCGCTGATCTGGCTGCATGGTGCCAGCGTCGGCGAGACCGTGACCCTGCTGCCCCTGATCGCCAGATTGCAGAAGCGCGGCTTCGCCGTGCTGGTGACGTCGGGCACGGTCACCTCCGCCAAGCTGATGGCGGCGCGGCTGCCGGGCGGCGTGATCCATCAATATATTCCGCTCGATGTGCCGCGCTACATGCGTCGTTTCATGGATCACTGGCGCCCGGACCTGTGCCTGATCTGCGAATCCGAGATCTGGCCCAACCTTTTGATCGAGGCGCATCGCCGTGACTTGCCCGTCGTGATGGTCAATGGCCGGATGTCGGAGCGTTCTTTCGCGCGCTGGTACAAGATGCCGAAGACCTCGCGCTTCCTGCTCTCCTGCTTCGAGGCCTGTCTCGCGCAGTCGCAGGGCGATGCCGAGCGGCTGGCCCAGCTCGGGGCCCCACGCGTCAGCGTCGCCGGCAATCTGAAATTCGACGTGCCCGCGCCGCCGGCCGATTCCGACACGCTCGCCATCCTGGACGGCCAGACGACGGGCCGGCCGGTCTGGATCGCCGCGAGCACGCATCCGGGCGAGGACGAGCTGGTGCTCGCCGCCCATCTCGCGGTCAAGCCCTATCTGCCGAAGCTCTTGACCATCATCGCGCCGCGCCATCCGCAGCGCGGCCCGGAGATCGAGGCGCTGGTGCAGGCGAACGACGTCGCGGTCTCGCGCCGGGCGACGGGGGGAAGCCCGGACAGAAGCATCGACCTCTACATCGCCGACACCGTCAACGAGCTCGGGCTGTTCTACAGGCTGTCGCAGGTCGCGTTCCTCGGCGGCTCGCTGGTCGAGGGGATCGGCGGGCATAACCCGATCGAGCCGGCCAAGCTCGGCTGCGCGCTGCTGCACGGACCGCATGTCCATAACGCCGCCGAGATCTTCGCCGCCTTCGATCGCGACGGCGGCTCGCGCGAGGTCGCCGATGCGCAGGCGCTCGCCGGCGCCGTCCATCGCTGGCTGAACAATCCGGCCGAAGCCCGGCAGGCGGCCCGCGCCGCCGCGCAGACCGCAACCGAGCTCGGCGGCGCGCTGAACCGCACGCTGCATGCGATCGAGCCGCTCCTGATGCGGGTGGCGATCGGCCAGCGCGAAAGCGCGCCCTGATGCTGCGCGCCCCGCGCTTCTGGTGGCGGGAGACACCCACGCTGCTTGCCCGGCTGCTCCAGCCGCTCGGCTTCCTCTATGGCCGGATCACCTTGCAGCGGATGCGGCAGCCCGGAATCGATGCCGGCGTGCCGGTGATCTGCGTCGGCAATTTCATCGCCGGCGGCGCCGGCAAGACGCCGACGGCGATCGCCATCGCACGCCTGCTGGACGAGCGAGGCGAAAAGCCGTTCGTGCTGATGCGCGGCTATGGCGGCCGGCTCGCCGGCCCCGTCGAGGTCGATCCCGACCGGCATCGCGCGGCCGATGTCGGCGACGAGCCGCTCCTGATGGCTCACCATGCCCGCACCGTCATCGCCCGCGACCGGGTGGCCGGCGCAAGGCTCGCGCGCGGCCTCGGCGCCAGCGTCGTCGTGATGGATGACGGGCTGCAGAACCCGTCGCTGATGAAGCATCTCAAGCTTGCGGTGGTCGACGGATCGAGCGGGGTCGGCAACGGCTTATGCCTGCCGGCCGGTCCTTTGCGCGCGCCGCTTGCCGAGCAGATGGGGGAAACCGACGCCATCGTCGTGATCGGGCCAGGCGATGCAGGCGAACGCGTTGCGGCCCTTGCGCGGGCACAGAAGAAGCCGGTCCTCACAGCCATCGTGAAGCCGGCGGATGCCGCCATCGCACAGTTGCGTGGGAGGAAGGTCGTCGCGCTCTCGGGGATCGGCCGACCGGAGAAGTTCACGGCGACGCTGCGAGGCGCCGGAGCGACCGTCATCGCCGAACAGGCTCATGGCGATCATCACGCCTACCGGGAGACCGATGTCGCAACGGCACTGGCGGCCGCGCGCCAGCACGGCGCGCTGCTCGCGACGACGGAGAAGGACTGGACCAAGCTCGCGCCGCTCTGGCCCGAGAATGCGCGCGGGTCGCTGGTCGTCGTGCCGGTCTCGCTGGTCTTCACGGAGTCGGCCGCGATCACCGGACTGCTCTCGGTCCTCGCAAAAGCGGGCTGAGAGCCGATCTTCCGTCAGGCGCGGCCCGCGCGGCGCAGCCTCAGCAGCGCGGCTTCGGACGAGGCATAGGCCTCCTGCCATTCGATCGACCAGTAGCGGAGATCGTCGAGGCGGATCGGCGCACCCGTCACCGCGCAGCGCACGAAGGCACCGGGCTTGACGACGCGGAATTCGCCGGGGCCGTAGTCGAGGACGGCTTCAGGACCATGAGGCGGAAGGCGCTCGCTGATATTCATCAAAATTGCATCAAATCATTGATCGGGAAACGGAAAGCCGGAATACTCCGGGGTTTGTGATAACCTTCTGGTTGGCGATGTCCAGTCTCCAGCGCCTCCTGGCGTTCCTGATGAGCCTTGCGCTGCTGACAGCGCCAGCCGCCCGCGCCGGCGGCTACGAGCGCGTCGCCATTCCCAGCGAGCAGGGGCCGCTGACCGGCGTCTTCTATCTGCCAGCCGGCCCGGGGCCCTTTCCGGCCGTGATCGCCCTGCATGGTTGCGGCGGCTTGTGGCGCGAGCAAGGCCAACTTTCGACACGGCATGCCGATTGGGGCGAGCGCCTCGCTGCCGCGGGTTTCGCCGTGCTGATGCCGGACAGCTACGGCTCGCGCGGGCTCGGCTCGCAATGCGGCGTGAAGGATCTGACGGTCCGGGCAGGGCGCGAGCGCGTCGCCGATGCCGCGGCCGCCCGGATCTGGCTGCAGCAACGCAACAATATCAAACGCGATTCAATTTCCCTGCTCGGCTGGTCGAGCGGCGGCCTGACCGTACTGACGGCGATCCGCAAGGAGCAGGCTCCGACCGACGGCAAGCCAGATTTCAAGCGCGCCGCCGCCTTCTACCCTGCCTGTCGGAGCCAGTCGGAATCGCCGAGTTTCTCCGCCCGCATTCCGCTATTGATCCTGATGGGCGAGGCCGACG
Organism: Allobosea sp.; assembly: GCA_039808685.1. Classification (GTDB taxonomy): domain Bacteria; phylum Pseudomonadota; class Alphaproteobacteria; order Rhizobiales; family Beijerinckiaceae; genus Allobosea. The sequence goes on from JBDHTM010000061.1 coordinate 14,184, forward strand.
ACTGGACACCGGCCGCCCCCTGCAGCCATCTCGCCAAGGCCGCGCAGGCGCGCGGCGAGCAGGTCGGCCTCGTGCTCTATCCCGGCGCCCTGCATGATTTCGACCATCCGCGCCTCGAAGTGAGGGAGCGCGACAACATCGCCTATTCTGCCAGCGGCACCGGCAAGGTCACGGTCGGCACCAACATGGCGGCGCGCGAGGATGCGCTGAAGCGGGTCAAGGCCTTCCTGACCGCACCCTGAGTTGGAGCAAGCCCTTTTACAGAAACGCTTGTCATCCCGGACGCAGCGAAGCGGAGATCCGGGATCCATGCCTGAACCTCTACCGGAAGCGCTGCGGAACGGATCCGGGTCAAGCCCGGGATGATGCCGGTCCGTTTCCGCGAAAAATAAGCAGGCTCTAGAACAGATTGCCCTGCGTTCCGGGCGTCGGCACCTTGCGAACCGGGCGCGGCGCAGATGGCTTCGTCCCGCCAGCTTCACCACCCGCAACGGTGACGCCGAAGCTGCCATCGGCTAGCTGCACCGAAAGCGCCCGGCCCGGCTGGGCCGCCTCGATGCTGCGCACCAGGGTGCCAGCCTCGTCGCGGATCAGGGCATAGCCGCGGGAGAGCACCGCTTCCGGCCCGAGCGAGCGGATCAGCGCCCACAGCGAGGCAAGGCGGTCAGCACGGCGATGCAGCGCCTGGCCGAAAGCGCGGTCGGCGCGCTGAGTCAGCGCGAGGCCGCGCTCGCGACGCTGGATCAGGCTCTGGCCGAAGGCATTGCGCGCGCGCGTCTCCAGCGTCGCGAGACGATCGTGGGCGTTGGCGATCCGGGTGCGTTCGCCGGACACCGCATTGCTCCTCGCTGTGGCGAGCGCTCGGCCGAAGCTGTCGAGCTGTGCCCGTAGCCGCGCGAGCGCGACGCGGGGAGAACGCGCCTCCAACTTGCGCGACAGCGTCTGCAATTGCTGCTCGTGCGTGCGCGCGTTGCGGGCGAGCGCAGGCGCCAGCCGGGTCGCAGCAAGGTCGAGCCTCTGACGCGGGCCGGAGAGAACGGCCTCGGGCCCCGGCAAGGCGCGGGCAAGCGCGCGCAGATCGCTGCGGCGGCGGTCGGAGAGGCGGCGCATCGCGCCGGCATGGCGGCGCGCGAGATCGGCGACGAAGCCCATCAATTCCGCCCGCACCGGCACGACCTTCTCGGCCGCGCCGGTCGGCGTCGGGCAGCGAAGATCCGCGGCAAAGTCGATCAGCGTCGTGTCGGTTTCGTGGCCGACGGCAGATACGATCGGAATCTCGGAGGCCGCCGCCGCGCGGACCACGATCTCCTCGTTGAAGCTCATCAGGTCTTCGAGCGAGCCGCCGCCGCGCGCGACGATGATGACGTCAGGGCGCGGGAGGCGCCCGCCTGCGGGCAGCGCATTGAAGCCTGTAATGGCATTCGCGACCTCGGCCGCGCTGGTTTCGCCCTGTACCCTCACCGGCCAGACCAGGACATGGCGCGGGAAGCGATCCTCCAACCGGTGCAGGATGTCGCGGATGACCGCCCCGGTCGGCGAGGTCACGACACCGATCACGGAGGGCAGATAGGGGATGAGCTGCTTGCGCTCCTCGGCGAAGAGCCCCTCGGCGGCGAGGCGCTTGCGGCGCTCCTCCAGCAGCGCCATCAGCGCCCCGGCCCCGGCCAGTTCCAGCGAATCGATGACGATCTGGTAGCTCGACTTGCCGGCGAAGGTCGTGATCTTGCCGGTGGCGACGACCTCCAACCCCTCCTGCGGGCGCGTCTTCAGGCGGCCGAAGACGCCCTTCCAGATCACCGCGTCGATCTTGGCGTTGGTGTCCTTCAGCGAGAAATAGACATGGCCGGAAGCGACCGGGCCGCGATAGCCGGAAATCTCGCCGCGGACGCGCACGAAGCCGAAACTGTCCTCGATCGTGCGCTTCAGTGCTCCGGAGAGGTCCGAGACGCTCCATTCCGGCGCGTTGCCGGCCATCTGCTGCGATTCGCTGCTCATGGCCGGGACCATAGCCGGACGGACGATACAGCAGAAGCGTTGCCCGCCGCGTCCGGTGCCGCTATTGCGCCCGTGACGGAGCGGAGAGCGCGATGAAAATTCTTCTGATCGGTTCGGGCGGCCGCGAGCATGCGCTCGCCTGGGCGATTTCGGCCTCGCCGCTCTGCGACAGGCTGTTCATCGCGCCCGGCAACCCTGGCACCGCGCATTGCGGCGAGAATGTCGTGCTCGACATCGCCGACCATGCCGCCGTCGTCGCCTTCTGCCGGCTGCAGGGTATCGGCCTCGTCGTCGTCGGGCCGGAGGGACCGCTGGTCGCCGGCATCGCCGACGACCTCAGGGCCGCCGGTTTCAAGGTCTTCGGCCCGTCGAAGGCGGCCGCCCAGCTCGAAGGCTCGAAGGGCTTCACCAAGGAGCTCTGCGCCGAGTTCGACATCCCGACAGCCGGCTTCGGCCGCTTCAGTGATGCCGCTTCCGCCAAGGCCTATGTCGCCCAACAGGGCGCGCCGATCGTGATCAAGGCCGACGGGCTCGCCGCCGGCAAGGGCGTGATCATGGCCGAGACGCTGGATGAGGCGAACGAGGCCATCGACATGATGTTCTCCGGCACCTTCGGCACGGCCGGGGCCGAGGTCGTGGTCGAGGAATGGATGATCGGCGAGGAAGCCAGCTTCTTCGCGCTCTGCGACGGCAAGCATGCGCTGGCGCTCGCCTCGGCGCAGGACCACAAGCGCGTCGGGGACGGCGATACCGGGCCGAATACCGGCGGCATGGGCGCCTATTCTCCCGCCCCCGTCATGACGCCCGCGCTGACGGAGCGCGTCATGGCCGAGATCATCCGGCCGACGCTCGCCGGCATGATGAAGCGCGGCACACCGTTCCAGGGCGTTCTCTTCGCCGGGCTAATGATCACGGCGCAAGGGCCGAAGCTGATCGAATACAACACCCGCTTCGGCGATCCCGAATGCGAGGTGCTGATGCCACGCCTGAAGAGCGACATCGTGCCAGCGCTCCTCGCCGCCTGCGACGGCGTGCTCGACCAAGTCGACCTGCGCTGGCGCGACGAGGCGGCCCTGACCGTCGTGCTCGCGGCGAAAGGCTATCCCGCCAGGCCGGAGACGGGCAGCGTCATCCGCGGCGTCGAGAAGGGCGAGGCGCTCGACGATGTGCTCGTCTTCCACGCCGGGACGAAGCTCTCGAACGGCGATCTCGTCGCCAATGGCGGGCGCGTGCTCAACGTGGTCGCGCTCGGCAGGAGCGTCGGCGAGGCGCAGGCGCGCGCCTATCAGGCGGTCGACAAGATCGACTGGCCGGGCGGCTTCTGCCGCCGCGACATCGGCTGGCAGGCGGTCAAGCGCGAGCAAGGCTGACAGGATCATCGGCGCGGCGCTATGCTGCCAAGCATGGCGAATATCGACTCCCTCTTTCCCGGCTTCAAGGCGCACTGGATCGACGGGCCGGTCGGCAAGATCTTCGCGCGCGTCGGCGGCGAAGGCCCGCCGCTGGTGCTGATCCACGGCTTTCCGCAGACCCATGCCGAATGGCATCGGCTGGCCCCCGAGCTGGCCAAGACGCATACCGTCATCTGCCCCGACTTGCGCGGCTATGGCTGGTCGACCGCGCCACGTGGCGATGGGGGTAAGGAGACCTACACCAAGCGCGGCATGGGCGAGGATATCGTCGCGGTGACGGAGGCGCTCGGCCATCTCCGCTTCGGCGTGATCGGCCATGATCGCGGCGGGCGCGTCGCCTATCGGCTCGCGCTCGACCATCCCGGCCGCGTCGAGCGGCTGGTCCTGCTCGACATCCTGCCGACCGTCTCGATGTGGGAGGGCATGAACGCGGCGCGTGCCATGCAGGTCTATCACTGGACCTTCCTGGCCCAGCCGGAACCGATCCCGGAAAACCTGCTCAAGGCCGATCCGATCGGCTGGCTCGACCGCACCATCGCGAGCTGGAGCCGGGCGAAGAACCTCGACCTGTTCGACCCGCTGGCGATGCAGTCCTATGCGGAGTCCTTCAGCGACCCCTCGCGCACGCATGCGGCCTGCGAGGATTACCGCGCCGGCGCCACCACCGATATCCAGCACGACAAGGCCGATCTCGCGGCCGGCAAACGCATCCTCTGCCCCACGCTCGTGCTCTGGGGTGAGGCTGGGATCCCGGCCAAGGGGGCGAGTCCGCTGGAGGTGTGGCGCCAGACCTTCGCCCCGCAAGCCGAGGGACAGGCGATCGACAGCGGGCATTTCCTGCCGGAAGAGAATCCCCAGGCGACGCTGGCGGCGCTGAAGCCGTTCCTGGCGCAGGCTCCAGCCTGAGCCGCGAGACCGGGCCGAAGATATGCCGGGTTCCCGCACGGCCAAGTCCGACCAAGCCGACGCACCGGAGATCGCCCTCGTACTCGGGGCCGGCGGGGCACGGGGCTTGAGCCATATCGCCGTGCTGGAGGCCTTCGACGAGTTCGGCCTGAAACCCACACGCATCTCCGGCTGCTCGATCGGCGCCATCATCGGTGCGGCCTATGCGGCCGGGCTCTCCGGCCGGGAATTGCGCGAGCATGTGCTGGCGACCTTCCACGACCGGGCACGGGTGATCGCGCGCCTGCTCGACTGCCGCATCGGCAAGCTCGCCGATCTCGTGCGCGGTCTGGGCAACCCCGTCCTGATCGACGGCGAGCGCCTCCTTGACCTGTTCTGGCCGGAGGCCGTGCCGAATCGGTTCGAGGAACTGACGATCCCGTTCACGGCGATCGCCGCAGATTACCACCGGCACACCGCTGTCACGCTGCATGACGGGCCGCTGACGCCAGCCGTCGCCGCCTCGCTCGCCATTCCCGGACTGGTGCGGCCGGTCGCGCTCGGCGGGCGCGTGCTGATCGATGGCGGGGCCATCGACCCCCTGCCCTATCGGGAATGGCTGGCGCCCGGCCGCATCGTCCTCGCGGTCGATGTCAGCGCGCCGATGACCGAGCCTGGCGAGGCGCGCATTCCCGGCGCGATGGAGGCGCTGGTCGGCGCCTCGCAAATCCTGACGCGGACCCTGGTCCAGCGCCTGATCGAACAGCAGTCCCCGGATATCCTGATCCGGGCCGGCGCGGACCGCATCGGCGGGCTCGATTTCTTCAAGGCGAAGGCGATCCTTGCGGCAGCCAAGCCGATCAAGGACGAGGTCAAGCGAGCGCTGGAACGGGTTCTCGAAGCGAAGAGCTGACAGACCCCGGCGCATCGCAGCGGAAGCCAGGCAGTGCGGCTTCCAATACCTCTCGCCCCTCCTCAGTCAGGGTCACGGCGCGGCTGTCCTTGCGGCGACGGACCCAACCCATCTCGAAGCAGCGGCAGGCGAGCGCCGCCGCGAGATGGCCTGCAAGATGCGGCCGGCGCTCGCTCCAGTCGAGACAGGGCCGCAAGGCGGCGCGGCGGCTCCTGGCGGTGGCGTCGGGATCAAGGCCCAATGACCTGAAGATCGCCTTGCCCGAACCGGTCAGCGCATAGCCGCCCTCGCTGGCCGCAAGATGGCCACCGGCCATCAGCGCATCATGGATGCCGATGCCGAGCCGGCCGGCGAAATGGTCGTAGCAGGTGCGGGCCTCGCTCAATTCGGCGCCGACGCGGGACGGCAGGCGCCGGCCGGTGCCGTCGAGATTGGCCAGCACCATCAGCCCTTCCAGCGCCGTTGCCACCTCCGGCCCGGCCAGCCGGTAATAGCGGTGGCGCCCCTGCACGGCGACGTCGATCAGGTTGCCCTGCATCAGCTTGGCGAGATGGCCGCTCGCCGTCTGCGGCGCGACGCCGGCGATCCAGGCGAGTTCCTTGGCCGTCAGCGCGCGCCCATCCATCAACGCGTGCAGCATGTTGGCGCGGGCCGGATCGCCCATCAGATGGGCGATCTCCGCGAGATAGGGACCTTGTGTGCTCATGCAGGCATGATGCGTCATCGCCGCCGCATCGCAAGCGGGAACGCTACGGCGACGGCCGTAGCATCCGGCCGCGACAGCCGCCGTCAGCGATGCCACAAGCGAGACATGGACAACACGGCCCTCCTCCTTTTCGTCACCGCGACCTTCGTCCTCGCCGGCTTCGTCAAGGGCGTGATCGGGCTGGGATTGCCGACCATCGCGGTCGGCATCCTCGGCGTGATCATGGCCCCGGCGCAGGCGGCGGCACTACTGGTCGTGCCCAATCTCGTCACCAATGGCTGGCAGATCGCGACCGGCCCGAAGCTGCTATCGACCCTGCGCCGGCTCTGGCCGATGCTCGCGACCATCTGCCTGGGCACCTGGGCCGGCGCCGGCCTGCTGCAGCAGCAAAAGGA
>JBDHTM010000062.1:0-19759 GCA_039808685.1 Allobosea sp.
TCACGCTTCGCCAGTTGCTCGATCATGCCGCCGAGAACGACTACGGCGTGCCCGCCTTCAACATCAACAACATGGAGCAGGCGCTGGCGATCATGGCGGCGGCCGACGCGACCGACGCGCCGGTCATCATCCAGGCTTCGCGCGGCGCCCGCTCCTATGCCAACGACATCATGCTCAAGCACATGATGGACGCCGTCACCGAGATCTATCCGCATATCCCAGTCTGCGTTCATCTCGACCACGGCAACGAGCCGGCGACCTGCATGACCGCGATCCAGGCCGGCTTCACCTCGGTGATGATGGACGGCTCGCTCAAGGCCGACGGCAAGACGCCGGGCGACTGGGACTACAATGTCGGCGTCACCAGGACGGTGACCGACATGGCCCATCTCGGCGGCATCTCGGTCGAGGGCGAGCTCGGCGTGCTCGGCTCGCTCGAATCCGGCGAGGGCGAGAAGGAGGACGGCCACGGCTTCGAGGGCAAGCTCTCCCACGACCAGCTCCTGACCAACCCCGACGAGGCGGTGAAATTCGTCGCCGAGACGAAGGTCGATGCGCTCGCCATCGCCATGGGCACCTCGCACGGCGCCTACAAGTTCACCCGCAAGCCCGACGGCGCGATCCTCGCGATGCATGTCATCGAGGAGATCCACAAGAAGCTGCCGAACATGCACCTCGTCATGCACGGCTCCTCTTCGGTTCCGCAGGACCTCCAGGACATCATCAACCAGTATGGCGGCAAGATGCCCCAGACCTGGGGCGTGCCGGTCGAGGAGATCCAGCGCGGCATCAAGCACGGCGTACGCAAGATCAACATCGACACCGACAACCGCATGGCGATGACCGGCCAGATCCGCAAGATCCTGTCCGAGCATCCCGGCGAGTTCGACCCGCGCAAGTACCTCAAGCCCGCCATGGAGGCGATGACCGCGCTCTGCAAGAAGCGGCTCGAGGAGTTCAACACCGCCGGCCAGGCCTCGAAGATCAAGCGCGTCATCACGCTGGCCGAGATGGCCAAGCGCTACGCCAAGGGCGAGCTCGACCCAACCTTCGGTTCCAAGAAAGCGGCGTGAGCCAACCGTTGCAAAAAAGAGTGCGGGAACCCCTCTCCTGTAAGGAGAGGGGCAGGGGTGAGGTATAGGCCCTCCGACCAGTTGCGCTCTCCCTTACCGCAGCAGTGGTCGGGTCGCGGCTAAAGCGTCCACCGGCTTGCCCTCACCCTACCCTCTCCCTCCGGGAGAGGTCCCCCGCGTTTCGGCCTTCCGGTCTCGCAACAGCGAGGCGCGTCCGGCGCTCTTTCCGCGGGCGGCGATTTCTGATTCAACAATCTGCCCCGCCGCCCGAGCCAGCCACGCCATGTCGATCGTCTTCTCCGCTCTGGTCGCGGTCTTCGTCGGCTTCACCGCTTCCGTCGCCGTCATCCTGCAGGCGGCGCAGGCGCTGGGCGCCACGCCCGGCCAGACCATTTCCTGGATCGCGGCCTTGTGCCTTGCGACCGGCGCCTCGAGCCTCTGGCTGTCCTGGCGCTACCGCATGCCGATGATCTGCGCCTGGTCGACCCCCGGGGCGGCGCTGATCGCGGCGGTCACCGGCTTCGACATGGCCTCCGCCGTCGGCGCCTTCCTGATGGCGGCCGCGCTGATCATGCTGACCGCCGCCTTTCGCCCGCTTGGCAGATTGATCGAGCGCATCCCGATGCCCGTCGCGGCCGCGATGCTCGCCGGCGTCATCTTCCGCTTCGTCGTCGCGGTCTTCGACGAGATGCGGCTCTCGCCCGGGCTCGTCCTGCCGCTGCTCGCAGTCTTTCTCGTGGCGCGATTGCTCAATCCCTTCCTCGGCGTCATCGCCGCGCTCGTCGCCGGCATCGCGATCAGCTTCCTGGGCGGCCTTGCCCATTGGCCTGCCGGCGCCTTGACGCTGAGCAGCCTCGACTTCGTCACGCCCCGCTTCGATATCCCCGCCATGCTCGGCGTTGGCGTCCCGCTCTATCTCGTCACCATGGCCGCCCAGAACCTGCCGGGCTTCGCCGTGCTGCGCGCCTCCGGCTATCATCCGCCGACCGCGCCCGCCCTGTTCGTCACCGGCCTGACCTCACTCCTGACCGCCCCCCTCGGCGCGCATATGACCAACATGGCCGCGATATCGGCCTCGATCTGCACGGGGGGTGACACTCATCCCGACCCCAAACAGCGCTGGAAGGCCGGCGTGCTCTACGGCCTGTTCTATTTCGTCGTCGCCGCCTGCACCGGCTTGCTGATCGCCCTGCTGCTGGCGCTGCCCAAGGCCTTGATCGTCGCCGTGGCGGGTCTAGGCCTCGTCGGCTCGCTGACCGGCGCGCTCGGGCAGGCCATGTCCTCCGACAAGGAGCGCTTCGCGGCGGTCGTCACCTTCGCGATCGCCGCCTCCAGCCTCTCGCTTTTCGGCATCGGTTCGGCCTTCTGGAGTCTCGTTGCCGGGCTTGCGGTCTTGACATTGGACTTCGCTGCGGGCCGTTTGCGCAGCCGATCATGACCACACAACCTTTCTCCACCCGCCTGATGCTCGTCACTCCGCCCGTCACCGACGCGGAGGCCATGGCCTTTCGCCTGATGCAGGCGATGGCCGGCGGCGACATCGCCGCCGTGCTGCTGCGCCTCGCGCCCGGCGACGACCGCAGCCGGATCGAGCGCGTCAAGCGTCTCGCCGGCCCGGTCCAGACCAATAACGTCGCGCTCGTCGTCGAGGACAGCGCGCTTGTCGCCGCGCGCGGCGGCGCCGACGGCGTCCATCTCACCGGCGGCCCCGCCGCTGTCTCCGAGGCCCGCTCCAGCCTGAAGAGCGAGCGCATCATCGGCATCGGCGGCCTGCGTGCCCGCCATGATGCCATGGATGCCGGCGAGGCCGGCGTCGACTACGTGATGTTCGGCGAGCCGCGCCCGGACGGATCGCTGCCGCCGTTGGCGGCGGTGATCGAGCGCGCCGGCTGGTGGGCCGAGATCTTCGAGACCCCCTGCGTCGCCTATGCGCCCGATGCCGAATCCATCCCGGCTTTGGTCGAGACCGGCGCGGAATTCGTCGCGCTCGGGGCCTGGGCCTTCGAGGAAGGGCAGGATATCCGCACCCTCGTCGAGCAGGCCAATGCGGCGACCGCCGCCTGCGCGGCGCGGAAGGCGGCGCGATGAAGCGGCTGGCCGCGCTCGTCCTGCTCGTCGGCACCCTGCTTGCGGCTCCGGTCGAAGCGGCCCCGGCGGCGGATATAGCCTATGGCGCCTATCAGGCTGGTCATTACCGCCGTGCGTTGGCCGAGGCGCTCAAGCGCATCGAGGCCGACAGCAGCGATGCCGCCGCGATGACCCTCGTCGGCGAGCTCTACCGCCAGGGCCTCGGCATCGCGCCCGATCAGAAGGTCGCGACGGAATGGTATGAGCGCGCCGAGGCGCGCGGCGACATCAACGCCGCCTTTGCGCTCGCGACGCAGCTGCTCGACGAGATGAGCGGCAAGCGCGACCCGGCCCGCGCCGGCGCCTTGCTGGAGAAGGCCGCCGCCGCCGGGCACCCCGCCGCCAACTACAATCTCGCCATCGCCCTGCTCGCGACGAATCGCGAGGCCGACGACAAGCGCGCCGTCGCCTGCCTGGAGGTCGCGGCGAAGGCCCAGATCGGCGACGCCATGTATGCGCTGGGCATTCTGGCGAAGCAGGGACGCGGCATGCAGGCGAGCGAGGAGGCCGCCGCCCGCTGGATGAAGCAGGCGGCGGCTGCCGGCAACGTCCCCGGCGAGGTCGAATACGCGATCATGCTGTTCAACGGCACCGGCGTGGACAAGGACGAGACGGCTGCGGCCAACCTGTTCCTGCGCGCCGCCTGGCAAGGCAACCCGATTGCCCAGAACCGCCTCGCCAAGCTCTACCAGTTCGGCCTGGGCATCGCGCCGGACACGATCGAGGCGGCCGCCTGGCATCTCGCGGCCCGCTCGCAAGGGCTCAAGGACCCTGCCCTGGACGAGCTGTTCGACCGCCTCAAGCCCGAGCAACAGGACCGCGCCGCCCGCATGGCCGCCGGCCGGATCAGCACCGCCGTCTTGACGGCGCCGTAAGAGCCGCGCAAGTGACGGCTCGCTAAATTCCTGCCGGGCGCGAGGCTTGCGCCGCTGGCTCATCGCGCTGCCCCGGCGCGCAAGAGGTTCCGATGATCCGTTCCCCCCTGATGACCGTGATGACCGACGCCGTGATGAAGGCGTCCCGCTCGCTGAAGCGCGATTTCGGCGAGGTCGAGAACCTGCAGGTGCTCGCCAAGGGCCCGGGGGACTTCGTCTCCAAGGCCGATCACAAGGCCGAGGAGATCCTGCGCGAGTCGCTTCAGAAGGCGCGCCCCGGCTACGGCTTCGTCATGGAGGAGAGCGGCGTCGTCCACGGCACGGACGAGAGCAACCGCTGGCATATCGACCCGCTCGACGGCACCCACAACTTCCTGCGCGGCATCCCGCACTGGAACATCTCGGTCGCGCTGGAGCGCGACAACCAGTTCATCGCCGGCGTGATCTATGACGCCGCCAAGGACGAGATGTTCATGGCCGAGAAGGGCAAGGGCGCCTATGTCAACAACCGCCGCCTGCGCGTCTCCGGCCGCACCGAGCCGGCCGACATGCTGATCGGCACCGGCATCCCGCATATCGGCAAGGGCGGCCATGGCCAGTTCCTGCGCGAGCTGGCCGCCGTGATGCCGCGCTTCGCCAATGTCCGCCGGATGGGCTCGGCCGCACTCGACATCGCCTATGTCGCCGCCGGCCGCATGGATGCCTATTGGGAACGCGGCCTCAACACCTGGGATTTCGCGGCTGGCGCGGTGCTGATCCGCGAGGCCGGCGGCACCTTCGGCACGCTCGACGGCAAGCCGATGACCAGCGCGAAGGACATCATCTGCGGCAACGAGGCGGGCGAGCGCGCGCTGAGCCAGGCGCTCAAGACTGCGGCGGCGTGAAACCTAAGCGCCACTAAACTGTTGCGCTTTCGTGCTTGATCCCGGCGGCGTGGGAGGCGACAGTCCTCCCCGCACTCCGAGGCGAACGGAAGACGACGCATGGCGATTGAGGATTTCGCGGCCGAACCGGCAACGGCCGCTCCGGTGCGGCCGCAGGTCCGCTTCTCCAGGCCGCTCCGCTTCGTCGTCCGCGCGGTTCTCTTTCTCGCCCTGATCGGCTTCCTCGGCTTCATCCTGCAGGATGGGCTGCGCCAGGCTTTCATGACCAACCCTGGCCTGAACGGCCTCATCCTCGGCGCTCTTCTGGTCGGCTGCCTGATCGCGTTGCGCGAGCTCTGGCGGCTGCATAGCGAAGCGCGCGCCGCGACCAATCTCGCGGTCAGCCCCGCATCGGCGGAACTGCGCCGCGGCCAGGTCATCGCCCCGCTCGGCTCCGTCCTGCCGGCGCTGGAACGCGGCACGCTCGCCCCGGCGCAGGCCGCCTCGACCCTCGAATCGATCGCGGTCCGGCTGGACGACGGGCGCGAGGTGCTGCGCTATCTCAGCGGCTTGCTCGTCTTCCTCGGCCTGCTCGGCACCTTCTGGGGCCTGCTCGACACGGTCGGTTCGGTCGGCACCGTCATCAGGTCGCTGCGCACCGGGGCCGAGGCGGGCGTGCTCTTCGACGAGCTCAAGGCCGGCCTCTCCGCTCCGCTCGCCGGCATGGGCCTGTCCTTCTCGTCCTCGCTCTTCGGCATCGCCGGCTCGCTGATCCTCGGCTTCCTCGACTTGCAGGTCGGGCAGGCACAGCGCCGCTTCCGCAACGAGATGGAAAGCTGGCTCGGCAGCCGCACCGGCACGCCCGAGGCACCCTCGGCCTTGCTGGCGGCCGGCAACCCGCTCGCCGACCGCTTCGAGCAGCTCAGCGCCGCCATGGCCGATGGCGCCTCCAATAACCGCGCAGCGACCCAGGCTCTCTCCAATCTGGCCGAGGGCATCCAGGGCCTGGTCCAGCACATGCGTTCCGAACAGCAGATGATCCGCGACTGGGTCGAGGCGCAAGCCGCGCGCGAGAAGGACCTGAAACGCCTGATCGAGCGCCTCACCGCCGACCAGGTCACCGAGCCATGATGCCCTCTGGGACAACAGGAAGCTGACGGATGGCCCTCTCCCGCGCGCATCGCCGCGAGGAACCGAATTTCTGGCCCGGCTTCGTCGACGCGCTCTCGACGATGCTGATCGGCATCGTCTTCCTGCTCACCGTCTTCGTGCTTGGCCAGTTCTTCCTCTCGCAGGAGCTCACCGGCAAGGATTCGGCGCTGGAGCGCCTGAACAAGCAGATCTCCGAATTGACCGACCTGCTCGCCCTGGAGCGCTCCTCCAACCGGCAGGCACAGGAGAACCTCCAGCTCATGCAGTCGACGCTCGCCCAGACGCAGGGCGAGCGCACCCGGCTGCAGGGGCTCATCGACTCCCAGCAGGGCAGCAACGCCAACGCCCAGCTCGCCGAATCGCAGAAGGCGCTCGAAGCCGAAAAGCAGCTTTCGGCCCGCGCCCAGGCAACGGTCGACCTCGTCAACCAGCAGATCCTCGCCATGCGCCGCCAGCTCGCCGCGCTGGAGGAAGCGCTCGCCGCATCCGAAGCCAAGGACAAGGATTCGCAGGCGCGCATCTCCGAGCTCGGCTCGCGCCTCAACGTCGCGCTCGCCCAGCGTGTGCAGGAACTGGCGCGTTATCGCTCGGACTTCTTCGGGCGCCTGCGCCAGGTACTTGGCACGCGGCCCGATATCCGCGTCGTCGGCGACCGCTTCGTCTTCCAGTCCGAGGTCTTCTTCGATGCCGGCCAGGCGGTGCTGAAGCCCGAAGGCAAGGTCGAGCTCGACAAGCTCGCCACCATCCTGCTCGATCTCGGCAACGAGATGCCACCCGATCTGCCCTGGATCCTGCGCGTCGACGGCCATACCGACAACCGGCCGATCAAGTCGGCGCAGTTCCCCTCAAACTGGTATCTCTCCTCGGCCCGCGCCATCGCCGTCGTCGAGTACCTGATCTCGCGCGGCCTGCCGACCGACCGCGTCGCCGCGACCGGCTTCGGCGAATACCAGCCGCTCGACCTTGCCAATACCGACGAGGCCCACCGCCGCAATCGCCGCATCGAGTTCAAGATCACGGAGCGGTGAGGCGCTCCGTGATCGTCGGAAACCTCACTGTCATTCCGGGACATGCCGCAGGCATGAGCCGGGAACCCAGAACCGATACCGTGGTGAATTGAAACGCTCAGCCGACCGCGCCATTCCTGGAATGGCATCGGTTCCGGTTTCTGGGCTCTTCGCTATGCGCACCCCCGGAATGACGGGAGGCGCCCGCGCAGCCCCTACGCCGCCTCGAGTCCGAACTGCAGCGCCGCCAGCCGTGCATAGAGCCCGCCGCGCGCCTTGAGCTCGGCATGGCTGCCCTCCTCGACGATGCGGCCGTCCTCCATGACGAGGATGCGGTCGGCCGAGAGGATGGTGGCCAGCCGATGTGCCACGACCAGCGTGGTCCGACCCTGCATGAGGCGGTCGAGCGCATCCTGCACCGCCCGCTCGCTCTCGGAATCGAGCGCCGAGGTCGCCTCGTCCAGCAGCAGGATCGGCGCGTCCTTCAGGATCGCCCGCGCGATGGCGAGGCGCTGCCGCTGCCCGCCGGAGAGCGTGACGCCGCGCTCGCCGACGACCGTCTCGTAGCCGTCCGGCAGGGCGCGGATGAATTCGTCCGCCGCCGCGAGCTTCGCCGCCGCCTCGACCTCCTCCTGCGAGGCGCCGGGCCGGCCATAGGCGATGTTGTCGCGCACCGAGACGCCGAACACTGTCGGCTCCTGCGGCACCAGCGCGAAACGCTCGCGCCAGACCTCGGGGTCGGCCTCCGGCCCCGCGACACCGTCGACGACGACGCGCCCGTCCTGCGGATCGTAGAAGCGCAACGCCAGTTGCAGCACGGTGCTCTTGCCGGCGCCCGATGGGCCGACCAGCGCGATCCGCTCTCCCGGCCGGACTGCGAAGCTGAGATCCGACAGCGCCGGACCGACGCGGCCGGGATAGCTGAACGAGACGTTCTCGAAGGCCAGCTCGCCGAGCGAAGGAGACGGCATGGGCTTGGGATGCGGCGGCGCGGCGATGGCCGGCTTCAGCGCCAGGATCTCGCCGAGCCGGCTGGAGGCGCCCGCCGCGGCGCTGATATCGCCATAGACCTCCGAGAGCTGGCCGAGCGAGCTGGCCGCCAGCACGGCATAGAGGATGAACTGCGACAGCCGCCCGCCCGTCATCCGCCCGTCGAAGACTTCCGTCGCCCCGGTCCAGAGCACCCAGACCACGCTGGCACTCACGAGGAAGATCGCGACACCTGACAGCAGCGCGCGCGAGGCCGTCGCTTCCCGCGAGGCGGAATAGGCCTCGTCCGAGGCCGCCTCGAACCGCGCTGAAGTCTGGCCGGCGGCGCCGAAGGACTGCATCGTGCGGATCGCGCCGACCGCCTCGGCCGCAAAGGCGGAAGCATCAGCAAGCCGGTCCTGCGCCGCCCGCGCGCGCCGCCGGACCGAGCGACCGGACAGCACCAGCGGAATCACGATCAGCGGGATGACGCCGATGACGATCGCGGAGAGCCGCGGGCTCGTCGCCACCATCATCCCGAGCGCGCCCAACGCCATGATGGCGTTGCGCAGCGCGATCGAAGCGGTCGAGGCGAAGGTCGACTTGATCTGCGTGGTGTCGGCGGTCAGCCGCGAGACGAGATCGCCTGCGCGGCTCGAATCGAAGAAGGCAGGCTCCAGCCGCGTCAGGTGGCGGAAAACATCGGACCGTAGCGAGGCGACGATGCGCTCGCCCACCGTCATCACCAGATAGAAGCGCGCCGAGCTCGCCAGCGCCAGTACCGCGACGACGCCGATCAGCAGGATGAAATAGCTGTTGGCGAGCTGCCGCTCGCCGCCCGCAAAGCCGGCATCGATGACGCGCCGGACCGCCAGCGGCAGCACCAGTGTCGCCAGCGAGGCGACCACCAACGCGACGAGCGCGAGCAGGATCCGGCGCTTTTGCACCCGCGCATAAGGCCAGAAGGTCGCGAGCGAGCGGAAATCGGGCCGGGGCTTCCTGTCGTTCTTCTCAGCTTCGGCCACGCGCCGGAACTCCTGCATCTCGCGCGCACGCCGCGCGCGCGCTTTCGAACAATCTCAATCTCGCTTCCGTGAAGCCGATCAGGACGGGCTTGGCAAACGACGCAACGCCGCAGGGGTATCGTCTAGGGGCAGGGCGATCGCTTTTGGCTATTGAGCCCTCATCCTGAGGAGCGGGCCGAAGGCCAGCGTCTCGAAGGATGTTCCAGACGTCTCCGGAGCCTCCTGGAGCATCCTTCGAGACGCGCTTCTGCGAAGCGCTCCTCAGGATGAGGGCTCGATGGAGAAACGCGATCGCCCTGCCTCCGGAAACGCGTTGTGCTTGCGCTGCGGCGCCGGCTGCGATATGTGCACGCGACTTCACGACAGGCTCATCCGAATTCTTTCGACGGGCCGGGCAGGCTCGCCTGCTTGTCGATGCGCCCGTTTTTGTAGCTCCGAGGATTTCGTCATGGCCAAGGCCGGCATCCACCCCGATTATCACACCATCAAGGTCGTCATGACCGATGGCACCGAATATGCCACCCGTTCGACCTACGGCAAGGAAGGCGACACGCTGAACCTTGACATCGATCCCAAGACCCACCCGGCCTGGACCGGCGGCACCCAGCAGCTGATGGACCGTGGTGGCCGCGTCTCGCGCTTCACCTCGCGCTTCGGCGGCATTGGCGCCATCGGCAAGAAGTGATGCTGGGCGCTCCGGCGCCGCCGTCATTGATCTCAGACAAGAAAACCCGGCCTCGCGGCCGGGTTTTTCGTTTTGGGCCTTTCACCCGTCATGCTCGGGCTTGACCCGCGCATCTCAGGAAGGAAAGGCGCCCTATTCGGCCCGAGATTCTCGGGTCGGCGCTTCGCTTCGCCCGAGAATGACGACAGTCCTTCGCGGAAATGGCTCAGCGCCCGAAAGCCAGCCGCGCTTCCAGGCTGGCGAGTTGGTTCAGCACCGGGTTCACGCTCTCGCGAACGGGCGCCGCGCCCGACATCTGGCCTTCGAGATGGCGGATGCGCTCCTGCAGCCGGAAGGAATGCGCCATCAGGTCGCGCAGCCGTTCCGGCAGTTGCGCCACGATATGCTCGGCCGGCGGCGCCATCGGATCGCCGATCTTGACCTTGTTATGCTCGGTGCGGGCCTGCTCGGCGGTGAGCTCGCCCTCCGCCACCGCCCGCTGCACCAGGAGCCAGGAGGCGATCTGCATCAGCCGCGTGGTCAGGCGCATGCTTTCAGTCGCATAGGTCAGCGCGGTCTCGCGCGGCAGGGCAGCGGCGTCCTTGCGCCCGTCGCCGTCGAGATAACCCGCGGTTTCCTCGACCAGTCTCATCCCCTCGCGAAACAGCAGCATGAAGGCCTCGGAGCGCACGAAACCCCGTGCAAAGGAAATCGCGCCCTCTTCCGTCTGCGGCTCGAGCAACTGGGCGTCGTTCATTGATGTCTCCCATCGGCACAAACCCGTGCGCCTCTGGAACGCGTCACGGATATGGTCGACGATGTCGCAAGGATAACGCCGATCCCCATGTCCGGCGCAAGTAAGATGCCGTTAACCTTAACGAGGCTAAACCCGTGTGGCGACAACAAGGCAGGCGGTCCACAGGGACATCGCGACCTGCCGGACGCCAGCTCATCGCGCGCCCGATCGGGCGCGATAACGATGATCTGCCTTAAGGGTATGGCATCGGATTGATCCGAAAAGTGGTTTCCACTTTTCGGTCCGGTGCGAAGGGGACGCGCAGGCAAAAAAAGAGCCGCCAGCGGCGGCTCGAAGGTCAACAGGGAGGCGTCAAACAGAGTGGGCAGGAGCCACTCGACATCCAGACAAACTGGATGATGCGATTCATACTTTGGAATCATTAACACGCCCTTAACGGGCGTTTCTTTTTGACGCTTTTCTCAGGCCGGCTTGCGGAAGAACGCGTCCGCCGCCGAGCGCGAAGCGTCCTTGCGTGCCCGCGTCTCGATCAGCCGGTCGATCTCGGCCTTGAGCGCGGCGATGCGCTCGTCGATCTCGGCCAGCGATAGCATCGACAGGTCCTGCCCGATCTCATGCACGCTCTTCGGCTTGGGGCGATCGTCCTCCGGGAATATCGACATGGCGGCCTCGCATCTGCTCAAACTGCGCGCGGCACGCTACCCAAGTTTCCAACGCAGTCACGCTGCGACGCACCAATCCAGAGGACGGAACCATGACGAGCATTCCCGAGACGATGACGGCGATCGGCATGGCGGCCCCCGGCGGCCCCGAGGTGCTCAGGCCGGAAACGCGCCCGGTGCCGAAGCCCGGCCCCGGCCAGATCCTCGTCGCGATCGCGGCTGCCGGCGTCAACCGTCCCGACGTCCTGCAGCGCCAGGGCGGCTACAATCCCCCGCCCGGCGCCTCCGACATCCCCGGCCTGGAGTTTGCCGGCACGGTCGTCGCGCAAGGCGAGGGCGCCAATCGCTTCGCCGTCGGAGCGACCGTCTGCGCCCTCGTCGCCGGCGGCGGCTATGCTGAATATGCCGTCGTCGACGAGAGCAACGCCCTGCCCGCGCCCAAGGGCCTGACGCTCGTCGAGGCGGGCGCGATCCCCGAAACCTTCTTCACGGTCTGGACCAATGTCTTCCAGCGCGGCCGCCTGCAGGCCGGCGAGACTTTCCTCGTCCACGGTGGCTCGTCGGGCATCGGCACCACGGCGATCCAGCTCGCCAAGGCCTTCGGCGCGACCGTGATCGCCACGGCCGGCTCCGATGACAAATGCGCCGCTTGCCTCGAGCTCGGCGCCGACCACGCCATCAACTACCGCACCGAGGATTTCGTAGCAGTCGCGAAGGCCATGACCGGCGGGCGCGGCACCGACCTGATCCTCGACATGGTCGGCGGCGACTATATCGACCGCAACTACGAACTGGCCGCCGATCAGGGCCGCATCGTCCAGATCGCCTTCCTCAACGGCCCGAAGGCCACGGTCAATTTCAGCCGCCTGATGCTGAAGCGCCTGACCCATACCGGCTCGACCTTGCGACCGCGCACCGTGTCCGAGAAGGCGGCTATCGCCGCCGAGCTGCACGCCAAGGTCTGGCCGCTGCTGGAGGCCGGGCGCTGCAAGCCGCTGATCAACGCCACCTTCCCCTTGGCGCAGGCCGCGGAAGCGCATCGCCTGATGGAATCGAGCGCCCATATCGGCAAGATCGTGCTGACGGTGTGAACGGCCGTCATTGCGAGGAGCGAAGCGACGAAGCAATCCAGGGGCCGCTGGACTGAACGTCTCACCCAGTCCCCCTGGATTGCTTCGCTGCGCTCGCAATGACGGCTGATACTGCGACAACAACGCTTTTCATGGACACTGGCCACGCCCTCGCCTATAAGGCGCGCCATCCTGCTCATCGTCGATGATTTGGATGGCCGGCCGGGGAGGCCGGTCGGCGCATGAGAGCTTTTGTCCGCGACCCTGCCTTTACGAGCCCCTCCGAATGGCGGCGCGAAGGCGAAGAGGAGACCGTTCCGTGTCACAAACCCCGCTGATGCCCAAGGCCACCGCGGTCTGGCTGGTCGAGAACACCTCGCTGACCTTCGAGCAGATCGCCGAGTTCTGCAAGCTGCATCCGCTTGAGGTGCGCGGCATCGCGGACGGCGAGGTCGCGGCCGGCATCAAGGGCCTCGACCCGATCACCTCCGGCCAGCTCACCCGCGAGGAACTGGAGCGCGCCGCCAAGAACCCGAACCATCACCTCAAGCTCGCCGAGCGCAAGGTGAAGGTACCGGAGGTCAAGCGCGCCAAGGGTCCGCGCTACACCCCGGTCTCGAAGCGCCAGGACCGCCCGAACGCCATCCTCTGGCTGCTGCGCAACCATCCCGAGCTGAAGGACGCGCAGATCATCCGCCTGATCGGCACGACGAAGTCGACCATCGCGCAGATCCGCGACCGGACGCACTGGAACGCCCAGCAGCTCACCCCGATCGACCCGGTCAGCCTTGGCCTGTGCTCGCAGATCGATCTCGATTTCGAGGTCGGCCGCGCCGCCAAGGACCGCCCGGCCGCGCTGGCCGAGGCCGGCTCGACCCTGCTGACGGTGGAGGAAGCGACCGCTCCGGAGCCGAAGCCCAGCGAGAGCCAGCCCTTCGCCGACATGAGCCGGCCGAAGCGCGAGGAGGAAGCGGCGATCGACGTCGACTCCGTCTTCGCCAAGCTGAAGCAGCTCAAGCGCCCGGCCGGCGACGAGGACGACGAGGGCTGAGGCCCCCTGCTCTGCCCACAAGGCGCCGTCATCCCGGACAAGCCGCCTCTGGCGGCGCCGATCCGGGACCCATGCCTGAACCGTTCCGGCATGGATCCCGGGTCTTCGCTTCGCTCCGCCGGGGATGACCGCGCAGGTGACGATCGCAGGCGTGATCGCCTACCCGATCCCCCTGCCCTTCAGCGCCGTGCCGATCTCGCCGAGCACAGCGACATCCTCGATCGTCGCCGGCACGGCGTAATCCTCGCCATCGGCGATCTTCTTCATCGTCGCTCTGAGGATCTTGCCGGAGCGCGTCTTCGGCAGCCTTGCGACCGTCAGCGCCAGCTTGAACGCCGCCACCGGCCCGATGCGCTCGCGCACCAGCGCCACCAATTCCTTCTCGACCTGCTCAGGCGTCACCGTCGCGCCGGCCTTCAGCACGACGAAGCCGCAGGGCTGCTCGCCCTTGAGCGCGTCGCGGATGCCGACGACCGCGCATTCCGCCACGGCCGGGTGCGCCGCCAGCACCTCCTCCATCCCGCCGGTCGAGAGCCGATGGCCGGCGACATTGATGATGTCGTCGGTGCGGCCCATGATGAAGACATAGCCGTCCTCATCGATGAACCCGGCATCCGAGGTGTTGTAGAAGCCCGGATAGGTCGAAAGATACGCCTCGCGGAAGCGCGCATCGTCGTTCCAGAGCGTCGGCAGCGCACCCGGCGGCAAGGGCAGCTTCAGCACGATCGCGCCCATCTTGCCGGCCTCGACCGGCCGTCCGCCCTCGTCGAGGCATTGCACGTCCCAGCCCGGCAGCGGCACGGTCGGCGAACCGTGCTTCACCGGCAGCAGGCTTAAGCCCATCGGATTGCCGACGATGGGCGAGCCGCTCTCGGTCTGCCACCAATGGTCGATGACGGGGACCTTGAGCATCGTCTCGGCCCATTTCAGCGTCTCGGGATCAGCCCGCTCGCCGGCGAGGAACAGCGCCTTGAAGCGCGAGAGGTCATGGCCGGCGAGATATTGGCCCTCCGGGTCCTCCTTGCGGATGGCGCGGAAGGCGGTCGGCGCCGTGAACAGCACCTTGGCGCCGTGCTCGGCGATCACCCGCCAGAAGGCGCCCGGATCGGGCGTGCCGACCGGCTTGCCCTCGTAGAGCACGCTGGTCGCGCCCTGGATCAAGGGCGCATAGACGATATAGCCGTGGCCGACGACCCAGCCGACATCGGAGGCGCAGAACATCACCTCGCCCGGCCCGACATCGAAGAGCTGGTCCATCGTCGCCTTGAGCACGATCATGTGCCCGCCATTGTCGCGCACCACGCCCTTGGGCCGGCCGGTCGTGCCGGAGGTGTAGAGGATGTAGAGCGGGTCCGTCGCCGCAACCTCGACGCAATCAGCCTTGCGCCCCGCCGCCTTCGCAGCGGCAACCAGCGTGCGCCAGTTCTTGTCGCGCGTTACATGCATCGAGGCATCGGCCTGCGGCCGCTGCAGCACCACGCAGGTCTGCGGCTTGTGCCTGGCCATCTCGATCGCGCCGTCAAGCAGCGGCTTGTACTCGACCACGCGCGTCGGCTCGATGCCGCAGGTCGCGGTCAGGATGACCTTGGGCTCGGCATCGTCGATGCGCGTCGCCAGCTCCTTGGCCGCAAAACCGCCGAACACCACCGAATGCACCGCACCGATCCGGGCGCAGGCCAGCATGGCGAAGGCGGCCTCCGGAACCATCGGCATATAGATGATGACGCGGTCGCCCTTGCCGACGCCGAGATCCTGCAGGACGGCGCCGAGCGTCGCCACCTCCTCCAGCATCTCAGCATAGGTGTAGGTCGCCTTGGTCCCGGTGACCGGGCTGTCATAGATCAGCGCGGCCTGTTGCCCACGCCCGTCGCGCACATGCCGGTCGAGCGCGTTGAAGCAGGTGTTGCAGGTCGCGTCCGGGAACCAGCGGCCATAGATGCCCGCAGTCGGATCGAAGGCCTTCTCGGGCGGCTTGATCCAGTCGATCGCCTTGGCCATGTCGAGCCAATAGGCGTCCGGATCGGCCTGCCAGCGTGCATAGGTCTCGCGATAGCCTTCGGAGCGGGCGGGCGCCGCATGGGAGCCATTCATCGGAAGCGTTCCTCTGCGCCGGGTTTCATCTTAAAGCCCCGTGAGCGAGCCGGCGATGGCGGGGCTGGTTTTGCGCGAACCCTGCGCTCTTCCCCGCGCTGAGCGCAAGCTTGCGGCCTTAAGACTTTCGCCGATCCCGCCCTGCATTTCCGGCCCTGCGACGCAGTCCCACATGCCCTTCGACCCGCTCTTCTTCGCCGCCATGGTCCCGGCCGTCGTCCTGACCGGGCTGGCCAAGGGCGGCTTTTCCGGCATCGGCCTGCTGTCGCTGCCCCTGATGGCGCTGGTCGTCTCGCCGGTGACGGCGGCTGCGATCATGCTGCCGCTCCTGATCGCGCAGGACGTCGTCTCGGTCTGGTCCTATCGGCGCGATTTCGACCGCCGCAATCTCGCGACGCTGGCGCCCGGCGCCCTCGTCGGCATCCTCGTCGGCTATCTGCTGGCGGCGAAGGTTTCGGACGCCGCCGTCGTGCTCGCGGTCGGGCTGATCTCGGTCGGTTTCGCTTTGCGCCGCATGCTCAGCGACGGCAGGAAGCCCGCGGTCGCGACACAGGCGAACTGGAGCGCCGGCAGCCTCTGGGGCTTCCTCTGCGGCTTCACCAGCATGGTCGCCCATGCCGGCGGTCCGCCCTTCCAGATTTATGTCATGCCGCAGAAGCTGAAGCCCGCCGTCTTCGTCGGCACCGGCGCGGTCTTCTTCGCCGCGATGAACCTGGTAAAGCTCGTGCCCTATCTCGCGCTTGGCCAGCTCAACGGCCAGAACCTGCTGGCCTCGGCCGCGCTCCTGCCCTTTGCCGTCGCCGCGACCTTCGCCGGGGTCTGGCTGGTCCGGCGCGTTCCCGCCGAGCGCTTCTACGGCATCATCTACTGGCTTCTGCTGCTGGTCGGCGCCAAGCTCGTCTATGACGGCCTGCGCGGCCTGCATCTCCTGAGCTGAGCCCATCCGCGCGATTGCGCCGCATCGGAAAAAGGGATGGATTACCCGGGAGCGCGTCAGCCGCTAAGGCTTTCGGCGCTTGCGAGGAAGGCTCCCGATGACCCGTTCGGCCTATGACACCGATCTCGACCGCAACCCGGCGAACTACCAGCCGCTGACGCCGCTCGGCTTCCTCGAACGCGCGGCCTCGGTCTTCCCGGCCCGCACCGCGATCATCCACGGCCCGCTGCGCCGCTCCTATGCCGAATTCTATGCCCGCTCGCGCCGCCTTGCCTCGGCGCTGGCGAAGCACGGCATCGGCAGGAACGACACGGTCGCGGCCATGCTGCCGAACACGCCGGCCATGCTCGAATGCCATTACGGGGTGCCGATGGCCGGCGCCGTGCTGAACACGCTGAACACAAGGCTCGATGCCGCGATCATCGCCTTCTCGCTCGACCATGGCGGCGCCAAGGTCCTGATCACCGACCGGGAATTCTCAGGGACGATCAAGGCGGCGCTCGCGCTCTGCAAGGCGAAGCCGCTGGTCATCGACTATGACGATCCCGTCTATGACGGCCCCGGCGAGCGATTGGGCGAGATCGAGTACGAAGAGCTCATCGCCTCCGGCGATCCCGGTTTCGACTGGCTCATGCCGGGAGACGAATGGGACGCCATCGCGCTGAACTACACCTCCGGCACCACCGGCGATCCCAAGGGCGTGGTCTATCACCATCGCGGCGCCAGCCTGCTGGCGACCTCGAACGTCATCACCGGCAATATGGGCCGGCACCCGGTCTATCTCTGGACGCTGCCGATGTTCCACTGCAACGGCTGGTGCTTCCCCTGGACGATCTCGATCGTCGCCGGCACCCATGTCTGCCTGCGCCAGGTCCGCGCCAGGGCGATGTATGACGCGCTGGCCGAACATGGCGTCACCCATCTCTGCGGCGCCCCGATCGTGATGTCGACATTGCTCAACGCCACGCCCGAGGAGCGCCGCGACTTCCCGCAGACGGTGTCCTTCTTCACCGCCGCCGCCCCGCCGCCCGAGGCGGTGCTCGCCGGCATGAAGCAGGCTGGCTTCGAGGTGACGCATCTCTACGGGCTGACCGAGTGCTACGGCCCCTCGGTCGTCAACGACTGGAATGACGACTGGAACGCCCTCTCCCCGGCCGAGCAGGCCGCCAAGAAGGCACGCCAGGGCGTGCGCTATCCGGCGCTCGAAGGGCTCGACGTTCTCGATCCCGAGACGATGCTGCCCGTCCCGCGCGACGGCCAGACACTCGGCGAGGTGATGATGCGCGGCAATGTCGTGATGAAGGGCTATCTCGGCAACCGCAAATCGACTGAGGCGGCCTTCGCCGGTGGCTGGTTCCACACCGGCGATCTCGGCGTGCGCTATCCGGACGGCTATATCCAGCTCAAGGACCGCTCGAAGGACATCATCATCTCCGGCGGCGAGAACATCTCCTCGATCGAGGTCGAGGACGCGCTCTACAAGCACCCGGCCGTGCAGGCCGCAGCCGTGGTGGCCCGCCCCGACGAGAAATGGGGCGAGACACCCTGCGCGTTCATCGAGTTGAAGCCGGGCAAGACCGCGACCGAGGCCGAGATCATCGCCTGGTGCCGGGAGCATCTCGCGTCGTTCAAATGCCCGCGCACGATCGTCTTTACCGAGGTGCCGAAGACCTCCACTGGCAAGATCCAGAAATTCCGCCTGCGCGAGATGGCGCGGGCGCTGTAGCGCAGACGCCGCGGCAGCCACGCTCCCGCCCCATCATCCTCGCCCTTGTGGCGAGCATCCACGTCTTGAACACCACCCTGCATCGATGAAGACGTGGATGGTCGGGACAAGCCCGACCATGACGAGGGTGTTGCGAGCCTCGGCCCCTCACGCCCCGGCGCGATCGATCCGTCCGTTCGGCGTGAAGCGGTCGACCGCCTCCGGCAGAACCTGCGACAGCCGGTCCAGCAATTCGTCTCGCGAGAGACCGGTGCGGCGGGCGATCGCATCGATCACCTGCGGCCCGAGCGCCTGTTCGAGATCATCGGGCGCGACCTCCTGGTTTGGCCCCTGCTGCACCCAGGAATCGACCTTGTCGCCCTGCCCCGCCTGCCTGAAGCGGTCGGACAATTCGCCGAGCCCGCCATTCAGCACGCTGCCGATGCCGCCAGCCCCGAGCAACCCGCCGAGGCCGCCGAGAAGCCCGCCGCCATCGCCTTGCGGCGCAGCTCCCGCCTGGCCCGGCTGCGGCACAGGCGCCTGCCCCGGCTCCGGCTGGCCGCGCCCGCCGAGCCACTCCGCGATCTTGTCGCGGTTCTGGTAGCCGGCGACGGCGAGGAGTCCGAGAAGGGCGGTCAGGGACGGGAAACCGCTGCTGCTGTTGTCGTCACTCACGGCAGTCACTCCATGTGGGAGAAAAGATCGGCCCGGAAACGGGATGAGTTCGGGCCGATGCGGGAAAGCTCAGGTCAGACCGCGCGGTTGCGGCCACTGATCGCGCCCCAGACGACCAGCACGATGATGGCGCCGACAACCGCGCCGATCAGCCCGGCTCCCTGGCCCGGCGCGTACCACCCGAGCGACTGGCCGAGCCAGGTCGCGACGAAGGCTCCGATGATGCCCAGAATGGTTGTCAGCACGAAGCCCGCAGGCTCGTTGGAACCCGGCATGATGAACTTGGCGATGACGCCGGCGACGAAACCGATGATGATGGTCCAGACGATGCCCATGGCTGCCTCCCCGCGCGATGCGCGCCCGGCCTCAACCGGCCATCTCGCAAGAAGTTCCCGCTGATTTGTGTCATTCCGTTGACGAAGCGGTTCGCGCGGGCCGCCAACGAAAAACCGGCCCTCTCGGGCCGGTTCATCCGCATCTCCGTGGCATCTTGACGGGCCGTTACGGCCCGCAGGCTCAATGCAAGGTTCGCTCCGGCATGGTCATCCGTACGCGTTCGATCTCATCCTTCAGTTGCAACTTCTTCCGCTTCAGCTCTGCGAGGCTGAGGTCGCTCGAGGACGGGCTTGCCACGGCCTGGGCGATAGCGTCTTCAAGCTGACGATGCTTGCGCTCGAGTTCCGCAAGACGGGTCTGCAACGACATCTGGATCCTCCTGATGAGCGGTTGACGTCCCAATCTGGCATAGAGCCGGCTTCACGTCTGCCCCGTGCTGTCACGCGGCATTCATGAGATTCTGTGATCGTGACCGGTCCGTTTCCGGAAAGCCGTGAATAGATCAGCTTCCCGATGCCTGCGCCGCCTCGCCCGCACTTGCGGGACGCAGGGCGGCACGCGCATAGTCGCCCCTGATCAAGGCGATGATGAGATGCCCATGGGATTCGAGCTCAGCCCGGAAGAGGTCGAGACCTTCACCTCGGAGCTCGCGCGGCTGCGCGAGGAGCATCGCGATCTCGACAGCGCGATCGATGCGCTGGAGCGTGTCGGCTCGATCAA
>JBDHTM010000063.1:0-19624 GCA_039808685.1 Allobosea sp.
CCAAAGTTTCACGTTGATCCGTGTCGATATACCACGCGTGCTTCGCGGACGAGAATGAAGGTATCCAAATCGCTCCAAGTGGCTCCACCAAAAATTCCATCCGCGCGGGCAAGCTGCACCACAACCGGCTCCCGAAACCTCGCCCGGAAGCAGACGCAGTCGCTTTCCTGAGGCGAACTATTTTTTGAGACACCCGGCTTCGATGACGAGTTCCATCGACGCTCCTTCGGGGCTCCAGGCATAACTCAAACGTCCGAGCTGGCGCGCCGTTGCCTGGACCAGTTTCGTGCCGAAACCGTCGGCCGTCGGCGGTCGTGTCGGAGGGCCGCCACTCTCTCGCCAATGAAGAACAAATTGGGCATCTCGATGAGAGCAGGAGATCAGAACGGTCCCATCCGGCACGGAGAGGCTGCCGTATTTCGCCGCGTTCGTCGCGAATTCATGAAGAAGCAGCGACAACGGCGTGGTGAGCTCGGCGGGCACGGCGACGTCGGGCCCCCGGATTTCAAACCGGCGCCGGTCGCCCGCCTGATAGGGAGCGAGAATCGTTTCGATCAGCGTGTGAAGGGCTGTGGTGCTGGGGCCGCCTTCTCCGGACAGCCTCATGGTGAGGGCGTGAGCCCGCGCCAAGGTCCTGAGGCGTTCGGAAACGACCGCCGCCCATTCGGCGGATCCCGGCATGGCATGCGCACTCAAGTGAACGATACCGCTCGCAATGGCGAACAGGTTTTTGATCCGGTGGTTCATCTCGTGCAGGAGCAGCAGTTGCTGTTCTTCGGCACGGCGACGGTCGGATATGTCGCGGGCGATTTTGGATGCGCCGATGATTCGCCCGCTCTGATCCCGGATCGGCGAAATCGTCAGCGAAATGTCTACCAGGCTGCCGTCCTTGCGGCGGCGAACGGTCTCATAGTGATTGATCCGCTCTCCACTGCGGATACGCTCGAGGATACCGGGCTCTTCGTGCTGGCGGTCCTCGGGAATGACCAGCATGATGGATTGGCCGACAGCTTCGGCTTTTCGATATCCGAACAGCCGCTCCGCTCCCGGATTCCAATCGGTGATGATGCCGTTCAGGTCCTTCGCGACGATCGCGTCGTCCGACGATTCGACCAGCGCGATCAGGCGGCGCGCCGACGTATCGCCAAGATACCGGTCGACCGCGAAGCCGAGTTGCCGTGAGATGATCTGTGCGACAAGCTTCTCGCTTTCGGTGAAGACACGCGGCGTATCGTAATAAACCATGAACTTGCCGAGCAGCTCATCGGTGTCGGCGAGCGGGATGAATGCCAGCGCCCGGATGTTTTCGGCAAGGACAGTCTCGACAAGAGCCGGATCTTCGCCGGATGCTAGGATGTCCGGCACGAAGATCGGATCGGCATCGCGCTCCCAGGGTTTCCACGGCGAGTGCCCCTCGACAGCGCCTCTATAGCGGTCAGAAAGCCCGCGCCAAGCCACGAAACGCATGACGCCGGCAGGATCAAACCGCAGGATCGAGGCCCGCGAACTGGAAAGCCCGTCGCAAATCGCATCGATGCCCGCTTCATAAATCTCTTCGAGACTTTGGGCGCGGAAAAGCCGGTCCGTGAAGCGATACAGAACTGTTGCTTCGCCTGTTTCACCCGACAGGCCTGCCACCGTGCCGCGCGGGTTCGTCGCTCCAGTCAGCGAGAAGCGGTTCTTCATCAGCGTGGTCCCTAACTGCATCCGCCTTGCAGTCGTCACCCCCGCACCAGCCAAGCCCAAGGTGCACCTTCGGTCAAACTTTGGTCACGATCGGCCTCAGAGCGGCGCTCACTCACGGCTTGGCAGCATGTCCAATAGTGGCCTCGCTATTACCGCCGCGATCTGGCCATTCCAGCGCAGCGCACCGCTGGCATTGCCTAAGCCGTCGCAGCCACGTTCGCGCTCATCTCAATCATTTCGTGCTAATCGGCATCCCTTCCGGAAAGTCGCCCCTCCAGCCGTTGTCCCGACGCAGAGAACTGCCCTACCTGATCGCCCAGCGATGTCCGGGTAATGCAGCGCTGGCGACAGCCGTCTTTGAGCAGCAGTGCGCCAAAACCGGAAGTCGGCAGCTT
The DNA here is from genome assembly GCA_039808685.1 of Allobosea sp. Classification (GTDB taxonomy): domain Bacteria; phylum Pseudomonadota; class Alphaproteobacteria; order Rhizobiales; family Beijerinckiaceae; genus Allobosea. Next base: position 2,082 of record JBDHTM010000063.1, read on the forward strand.
GCCAGGAAGCGGATATTCCGCGGTCGCGACCGGTGACCGATCGTTCTCAGCAAGAATCCGCCTGGCCAAGCTGCAGCCGCCACCGCAAGCGGCACGGGTGCTCCGCTCTCCGCCATATGATGGAATCACGCTCGAGCGCGTTGCGTTGCGCGGACAGGCAGGTCCTTTCCGAATGACCGCCTGAACAATCCTGCAAAGGCTCCGCCGAAACTTGCCCGATTCGCAATCCGGTGGCGGCTGGATACAGAAAACAGCTTGACCAGCATTCTCGCGCGTTGCGCCTGGGACAGCTCGAAGGAGATGGTCGCCGTGCGTTCGGCCAGGGTTTCGACCTTCGCCCGCACGAAGCCGATATCGGCGATCAGGATCGTGATCGCTCCGGAAGCGCAGATGTCGGCGGCGTTGGCCAGGCTGAGAGCTGCGGAATTCAGCGACAGATCGGTCAGGCGGCAACTCCATGGAAGATTGTCGTCGGCGAGCACGACGGCGCGCTCGTCCACCGCAAACGGCTCGTCCCGCCGCGGCCGCTCGAAGCAGACGATGAACGCGGCAAACGTCATCGTCATCGCGACGCCCGCCCAGAGAAGGTTGAACAGATCGAGCGACGAGACTTCTGCCGGTGCTTCCGGCGAGATCAGATACCAGACGATGCCTCCGGCAGACAGCAGGCTGATCGAGCCGAAGGTCGCCGCCAGCTTGAAGCGTAGCTGGGACGAGGACCGGTCGCCGCCTTTGTCCGTGACCTTGAAGGGGCGGCCGAAGGGGCGGACGAGCGCCGAGAGCAACGTCAGCGTGATGGCTGGCGCCGGCAGCATATGCGTGACCTCCATGAACAGAGGCAGCGTCCTCCGGCCCGAGATCCAGCCGCCATGGATCCAGAGCGCCAGCAGCGCCGGGAGGCCGTAACGCAGGAAGCCCAGATAGTCCGCATGGTAGGCCGGCAGGCCGAACAGCCAGTAGAGCGAGGGCGCGACCAGCATCAGGACCAGGAACGGCTTGCAGAGCCAATTCAGGATGCCGTGGATGTAATGCACGCGCTGCACGAAGGTATAGCCGCGGCCGCGAAGCGGGCCGTCCGGAAGCAGCGCGACCTGCATCGTTCCAAGGCACCATCGCGTTCGTTGCGTGATGTACTCGGGCAAGCCCTCGGCGGAGAGCCCGAGGCTCAGCGGCTCGTTGAGCCAGTGCGTCTCGTAGCCGCGGGACATCAGGGTATAGCTGAGATTGATGTCCTCGCAGATGGCGCCGTCGGGAAATCCCCCGATCTCGTTCAAGGCGTCCCGGCGAACGACGAAAGAAGTCCCGACGCAGAAGGCGGCGCCCCAGGCGTCCTTGGCCGGCTGGAATACGTCGAAGAAGATGCGCTGATCGTCGACCCAGCTGTCCGCAGCCATGAGGTTATGCTGGACCGGGTCGGCATTGTAGAAGAATTGCGGAGTCTGGACGATGCCCGCCTTGGGATCGCCGAAGAGGCCGACGGCCCGGCGCAGGATATCGCGCCTCGGCGCGAAATCGGCATCGAGCACGAGGATCAGCGGCGCGTTGGTGTCCGAGGCCGAGTGACGCAGCGCGTTGTTGAGATTGCCGGCCTTGGCGCCCTGGTTGTCGGCTCGCGTGATGTAGCGGGCTCCGACGCTCTCGCAATAGTCCTTCAGCCAGGCGCGCCGCGTGTCATCGAGAACCCAGACGGTAAAGTCCGGATAGTCGATGGCCAGCGCCGGTATGATGGATTTCTCCAGCACGTCGAGCGGCTCGTTATAGGTGCAGATGAAGACATCGACCTTCGGCCAGCAATCCCGCCTGGTGAGAATGGCCTCGCAGCGATCCGCATCGCCTGAACGGTCGCGCCAGCGGAGGAGAATGACGATCGACAATAGGGTGTAGGCGATCGCGACCGCCTCGAAGCCGAAGAACGCATGCGTCCAGAGGCTGCCGATGCTCCATTCGAAAGGCGGAAGCGTTTCCTGCCAGCGCCAGGCGCCGTAGGAGACGATGATCGCCGCTGCACTAGCTCCGAAAAGCGCACGCCCCATAACGCTGTCGCGGGACAACAGCCGAGACAGCAGGAGCAGCGTCACGAAGATCCCGATGTCGAAGGCGAGGACGGAGCCGAGGTCCTGGGGTTCCGGGAACATGCTAGTCCACCTTCTTCCCGGTAAAGGGATTGAGGCCCGTCCGCGCCAGGGCGGCCCAAGCGGTGGCTCCGAGATGAGGGCGATGGAAATAGAAGAAATCGGCTTCCTTGCTCGTTTCTCCGATCGCCAAGCCCGTCGAAATCCGCCCTTTTTCGGTCGCGTAAAGCAGGCCGGAAGGGGCGCGGAAGCGCTCGATCACCGCAAGGAGGCGGTTGGCCTCCGGACGATTGCCCGCGCTACGCTCGACCAGGGCCGCCTGAGCGGTTCCTTCCGTCCACAGGCCGTCCCGATCGCCGTTGAAGTCGTAGCCGCCCGCGACGGCCAGCCGTGCCTTGGCGAGGGCGAGCGCGCGCCGCCAATCGGCTGGCGGATCGGCAACGGCGAGCAATGGCCAGATCAGCGCATCCAGGGCATGGACATGCGTCGGTTGCGGCTGCCCGTCCGGCAATGTGCCCATGCGAAAGCCGCCTGTGGCGGAATCGAACATCGCGTCGAGAAACGGGCGCGTTGCATTCACGAGCCTTTCGGCGGCGGGCTCGCTTCCATCGCGCGCGATCCAGGCGCCGAGCGCGTAGGCGTCGAGATTGTGCTCGGTCGACTTCCAGCGGATCGGCGTCTGCGCAGCGTCGAAACCGGCAACGCCTCCCGTCACGCCGCCGGGCGGGCGCTGATCCACGGCATTGCCGGCGATCCAGCGGCCGAGCTGCCTTGCGCCCTCGCGGTAGCGCGGCTCGCCGGTGGCTTCGCCCAGCGCCAGCAAGGACAGGCCGACCCATGCCACATTTCCGGTTTGGCTGCCGTCCTGATAGGCGTCCTCGGCCCAGAGCTGCTGGCGATCGTCCCACCAGCCGGGAAGAGGCTGCGGCCCCGGCCTGACGACCCCCGCACGATAGGCATTGCGGATGCGCCCGTCGTTGAATGTCCGATCCGTCGCCATCGCCGACAGGAAGGCATCGCCGATGCGTCGTGCGGCCTGAACCTCGTGGCACGACACCAGGGCCATGATCGCCAGGGCATTGTCGTATGAAAACGCCGATTGCGCGATCGGCAAGGGCAAGGCCTCCTCGCTATCGCCGCGCTCGTAGCTCGGGATGAAGAGCGGCGTGGCGGCGTCTCCCGGCGCAGTCCGCGCGATGAGCTGGACGATCGGTTCGCAGAGCGATGGCTGCGCCATGGTGGCCGTCGCGCTCATCATCAGGGCCGCTGCGGTCGAGAGAGCCCGCGCCAGCATCACTGCGGGCTCCGCCCGGCAAGTGGAGGCGCCCCCGCCGCGTCCGCGCTCCACAGCGACGCAACGGTACGCCCGATCATGGCTGAAGCCTGGTGCCACACGACCGAAGCCGAAGGCACCCAGCCATCCGCACGGGTGACGGTGACCCATTTGCCGATCGGGCAAGTACCGGCGGGCCGGTCGGCCTCGTCTGCGAGCTTGACCAGCACATACATCTCCCGACGTTCGGTCTGGGGGAACGGCAGGGCGTATTGCGCGTCGCTCTTGTCGCTCGACTTCGGGAGAATGTCCTGAACGGTACCCTCCCGCGGGCCTTGCCTGTCCCCTCCGGAAACGAGAACGCGGGTGCCGACGGAGAGCGCCGTGGCCTGGCGATAGGAGAAGATCGCAACGGCAAGCAGGTCGCGGCAATCGACCATGGTGGCGAGCGAGTCGCCGGCGTTGACATGCCGTCCGACTGCAGCCCCGATGGAAAGAACCTCGCCACCCTTCGTGGCGGTGAGGCGAGCCTCGGCCAGCGAATCCAGCCGAGCCTTCTCCGCGTCGACCGCGGCCAGTTGAACCCGAAGGCCGGCCTCTGCCTGGGACTCGTCGATCGCCTGATTCTGGAGATCGAAAGCGATATCCCGTCGCTTCTGGGCGAGAGTGGCCAGGCCCACGAGGTTGTCGCCGACGAAGATATCGTTCTTCACGGCATCCAGCTGGCTCTGGCCGGCAGCAAGCTTCGCAGCCGCCGCGTCGAGCGTTCCCTGGGCTGCCGACAGCTGCTGGGTCGTCGGCTTCAGCATGTAGGGGCTGGCGGTGTTCTGCGCGACGAGACTCTGCTGGCGATCGCGCAGCGCTCCCTTCTCGATCACCGCGGCCTTCGCCGCGTCGACGAGGCCGGCCAGGCTGGCATTCTGATCGGTCAGCTGCCCGATCAGCTGGGCCTTTTGCGTGGAAATCTCCTTGTCGAGTGCTTCCACATACCGGCGGTCGGCCTCCTTGCGCGCCCTGGCGGTGGTGAGGGCTCGCTGGAACTCTTCAGCTTTCCCCTGCAGGGTTATGAGCGTGGAACGGTCGACGCGCTTGTTCTGGATTTCCGCTACCGTCGTGTTTTCGGCGATCCGAGCACCGAGAGCGACGTTCATCGCGGCAACTTCACCGGCAATCGGAGACGTGAGCAGCGTCACCGGTGCGTTCAGGATAGCGCGATCGGATTGATCGGCGACGAGCGGCGGGAGAGTTGCCGTCAAAAGCAGAGCGGCGAGGACCGTCGCGACGGAATATGCGCTCAATCTGATGAAGCGCGAATGGGCACGGCCTTTGGGGTCGAGCCCCGCTTTGGTGGAGTGAGGCATCGTCAATTCCTTCGCTGGAAGGGTGAATCGGACCTCTTTCGCAAGGCGCTGTTTGCGAGCGCCATTTCCTCTCCGGACATTCGCGTTTGGCCAGAAACGAGCCGATCGCCGCGATGTTCCCAGGTTTTATTGCAATGCAACAATTGGGTCTGTTGAAGGCGTAAGAGGGGTCGCCGAGCGACTTCTTTGAGCCTGACCGGCGGCCGAGCGACAGGCGCCGCCCCATACCGACGCGCACCGCATAGCGCGATGGAACGAGGTCACCCACGCGGATCTTGTGAATAGGGACATCCTCGCCTTCGTCCGGAGCTGACATGCGAGGACGAGGACAGCTCATAGATCCGTCTGCTCGGACAGAAGCAGAGCATCATCAACTTCAATGCCAAGGTATCGGGCCGTGCTTTCGAGCTTGGAATGGCCCAGGAGCAGCTGACAGGCGCGAAGGTTGCCGGTGCGCTTGTACATCAGCGCAACTTTCGTACGCCGGAGGCTATGTGTCCCATAGAGCGGGATCGAGGCCGATAAGGCGACCCAGCCATCGTGTAGGCGGCCGTATTGTCGCGTCGTTACATGATCGCATCCGGGACCCATTACAATGCACCCGTGGCTCGCCCGATGCGCCAACTGCTGACCTTGAGCTGTCGCCAGAGAGCAGACAAATTGGCAACGCCACCCCATTGCTCGTCCACACCCTGAAAGCACAGGTCTTGCGTCGCTCGAATCATGTCGATAAGTCTCGACATATGGAGAATGAGCAAGTCATCCTTACCTTGGCGGCATTGGCTCAGGGCACCCGCCTCGACGTGTTCCGGATTCTCGTGAGCGCAGAGCCCGTGGGGCTGGCGGCGGGCGAGATCGCGCGCCGCCTCGGGGTCCCGCACAATACGATGTCGTCGCACCTCGGCATCCTGAGCCGGGCGGGGCTCATTCGCTCCGAGCGTTTCAGCCGGTCGATCGTCTACCGAGCCAATCTTGATGCCCTGCGATCGGTTCTCGCCTTTCTGCTCAAGGATTGCTGCGGCGGCCGCCCGGAAATCTGCGCGCCGCTTATGGCCGAACTGAACCCCTGCTGCGACTCGAAGGCCAACGCCGATGCCTAATCCGATCGACGTCATCATCTATCACAACCCTGCCTGCGGGACGTCGAGGAACGCGCTCGGCCTGATACGCAACGCGGGCGTCGAGCCGCATGTCATCGAGTATCTGAAGATGCCGCCTACGCGCGCGCTGCTCCAACAGCTCCTGGGTCGCGCCGGGCTGACCGTCCGGGGCATCCTGCGCGAGAAGGGCACGCCCTTCGCCGAACTCGGCCTTGGCGATCCGAGCCTTTCCGATGATGCCCTGCTCGATGCGATCGAGGCCCATCCCATCCTGATAAACCGCCCGCTGGTCGTTTCACCCAAGGGCGTCAAGCTGTGTCGACCATCCGAGGCCGTGCTGCCACTCCTGCCGCCGCAGCTCGGCGAGTTTTGCAAGGAGGACGGCGAGATCGTCGTCGATGCCTCCGGCCGCCCTGTCGCGCAGGTCTGAGGCGCTCATGTCCACCTTCGAACGCTATCTGACCATTTGGGTCGCGCTGTGCATCGTCATCGGCATCGCGCTCGGCCATGTCATGCCGGACGTGTTCCAGATCATCGGCTCGGCTGATATCGCCAAGGTCAACCTGCCCGTCGCAATCCTGATCTGGCTGATGGTCATTCCGATGCTGCTGAAGGTCGACTTCAGGGCGCTCGGGCAGGTCGGCAGGCACTGGCGGGGGATCGGCGTCACCCTCTTCATCAACTGGGCGGTGAAGCCCTTCTCGATGGCGGCGCTCGGCTGGCTCTTCGTCGCCTGGCTGTTTCGGCCATGGCTCCCCGCCGACCAGATCGACAGCTATATCGCCGGTCTCGTCATCCTGGCCGCTGCACCCTGCACGGCGATGGTCTTCGTCTGGTCGAACCTGACGGGGGGCGAGCCCCACTTCACGCTCAGCCAGGTCGCGCTTAACGATGCGATCATGGTCATCGCCTTCGCGCCGATCGTCGGCCTGCTGCTCGGCCTGTCGGCGATCACCGTGCCGTGGGGAACGCTGGTCCTTTCGGTCGTCCTCTACATCGTCATTCCCGTGATCGTCGCGCAGCTCGTCCGCAGCCGTCTCCTGGCGAACGGCGGGCAGGTTGCGCTTGATCGGCTGCTCGGTCGCCTGGCACCCGTTTCGCTTGTCGCTCTGCTGGCCACCCTCATCCTGCTCTTCGGGTTCCAGGGCGAGCAGATCCTTGCTCAGCCGATGGTGATCGCGCTCTTGGCGGTGCCGATCCTGATTCAGGTCTACCTGAACGCCGGACTGGCCTATCTGCTGAATCGAATTGCCGGCGAGCAGCATTGCGTCGCAGGCCCTTCCGCCCTGATCGGAGCCTCGAATTTCTTCGAGCTCGCCGTCGCTGCGGCGATCAGCCTGTTCGGGTTGAACTCAGGGGCGGCATTGGCAACGGTCGTCGGGGTTCTCATCGAGGTCCCGGTGATGCTCACCGTGGTCTGGATCGTGAACCGGTCCAAGCCTTGGTATGACAGAGGCCAAGAACTGCGTAACTCTCAAGCCGCCGCCGAATAGCGCCAGGAGGCGAGATTGGCATCCTGGCCGGAAGCGGACACTCAGCTGCCGTTACGGGCAGCGGTTTCAAATTCCGCGGATCATGCCTCCGTCGACGCGGATCTTCGCGCCCGTGACATAGCTCGCCCGTTCGCTGGCAAGAAACGTCACGACATCGGCGAATTCCTGCGGCTTGCCGTAGCGGCCCGCGGGAATCGTCGCCATCGAGGCCTGCGCCACGGCATTACGGGTGCCACCGCTGCGGGCCGCCGCGGCATCGTCGAGCTGGTCGACGCGTTCGGTATGAATGCGGCCGGGCAGGACGACGTTGACCGTGACGCCACTGCCGGCGACCTCGGAGGCCAGCGTCTTCGACCAGCCGATCACAGCGGCGCGGATACCGTTGGAGAGGGCCAGGCGCGGGATCGGCTGCTCGACGCCGGAGGAAGCGATGGTGACGATGCGACCCCAGCCCCGGTCCGCCATGCCGGGCAGCAGGCGCTGCGACAGATGGAAGAGGTTGGCCGCCATCCCCTCGAAATGCTTGAGCCAATCGTCGCGCTTGGCATCGCGCGCCTCGCCCGGCGGCGGGCCGCCGGAATTCCCGATCAGGATATCGACGCCGCCTTCGGCAACGAGGTAATCCGCGAGGGCCTCGACAGAGGCGATATCGGCGAGGTCGAGCTTGGCGGCGCTGGCGCGGCCGCGCTGCTCGGCCGGCAGGGCGGCGATCCAGCCCTCCGTGACATCGGTGCTGCGCGCCGCGGCGATGACGGTCGCACCTTCCGCCGCGAGCGTCTGCGCGATCGCGGCCCCGAGTCCACGGCTCGCGCCCAGTACGAGGGCGCGCTTTCCGACAAGTCCCAGATCCATCAGCCGATCTCCTTCAGGCGCCGCTCCTGCCGCGCGATGAGCCGTTCGATATCGGCGATATCTGTCTTGGACAATGCGCCGCCCGGCTTGCGCAGGGTAGCGGAGGCGATGGCACCGCGCTTCGCCAGCGTGTATTTGCGCAGCGCGAGGCCGAGGCCGGGCTGCTGCTCGTAGCGGACAAGCGGCAGATAGGCGTCGAAGAGTTCATGCGCCCGCTCGACCTGGCCGGCGGCATGCGCCTTCCAGACATCGACCATCATCTCGGGATAGGCGAAGCCGGTCATGGCGCCGTCGGCGCCGCGCGAGAGCTCCTCGGGCAGGAACATGCCGCCATTGCCGACGAGGATCGAGATGCGCCGACCGCCCTGGTCGCTAGCCGCGCGCAGGGCGGAGATCTTGGCGAGGCCCGGCCAGTCCTCATGCTTGAGCATGACGCAGCTGGGATAGGCGGCGACGATCTTCAGGATCACCGCGGGCGTGATCTGAACGTGTGCGACCAGCGGGAAATCCTGCAGGACGAACGGCGTCTTGGGCCCCAGCGTCTCGGCCACCATGGCATAATATGATGTGATCTGGTCGTCGGTGCGCAGATTGGACGGCGGGGCGACCATGACGCCGGCGGCACCGTCCGCCATCACGCTCTCGCTGAGCTCGCGCATCGCGGCGAAGCCGGACGCGGAGACGCCGGCGACGACCGGCACACGGCCATTCACCCGCGTCAGCACGCGGCGCACGAAGATTCGGGATTCCTCCGCCGTCAGCTTAGGCGCTTCGCCCATCATGCCGAGCACGGTGAGCCCGGTCGCGCCCTTCTCCAGATAGAAATCGACCATGCGGTCGGTGCTGTCGAGATCGAGCGCGCCGGTCTCGGTGAAGGGTGTCACCGCGATGACGTAGACACCCTTCGCGGTTTCATCGAGCAGAGCCATGATCGTCCTCAGTTGGTGGTGGAAGCGGGCTGGGATGTGCCCGGCAGCAACTTGCCGGGGTTGAGCAGCCCTGCCGGGTCGAGCAGCTGCTTGAGCTGGTGCATCAGCTCCAGTTCGAGCGGCGCCTTGCGCAGCGGCATCTCGGCGACGCGCAACTGGCCGATGCCGTGCTCGGCGCTGATCGAACCGCGGCGCCGTCCGATCTCGTTATGGACGATGCGGGTGAGTTCGGGCGCCAGCGCCGCGAAGGCGGCCGGATCGTGGCCTTCGGCCGGCAGCAGGTTGTAGTGCAGGTTGCCGTCGCCGAGATGACCGAAGACGATAGGCCTGACGCCGGGCGCCACCCTTCGGACGGCAGCATCGGCGACGGCGACGAATTCGGCCATGGCCGAGACCGGCATCGAGACGTCGTGCTTGGCCGCCTTGCCCTCGCGCACCAGTGCCTCCGAGATGCCTTCACGGATGCGCCAGAAAGCCTTGGCCTGCGTGCCGTCCTGCGCGATGGCGGCGTCGGGCACGAGGCCGGATTCGATGTTCTCCGCCAGCACGGCTTCGAGGCGCTCGCGCAGGGCGGGCTCGTCATCCTGATCCGAGAGCTCGATCAGCACCGCCGCGGGCGGCATCGCCGCGAGTGGCAGCCGGGCGTCGCCGATATGGCGCAGGATCAGCGCCAGGCACTCTCCGGTCATGAATTCGAAGGCGGTCAGCCGGTCGCCGCAACGGTCGCGAACCGTCGCCAGAAGCGCGAGCGCGGCAGCGGCGTCTCGAACCGCGACGAAGGCGCTGGCGCGGGCATGCGGCCGGGCGAAGAGCTTGAGTACCGCGCCGGTGATGATGCCGAGCGTGCCTTCCGAGCCGATGAAGAGATCGCGCAGCGCGTAGCCGGTATTGTCCTTGCGCAAGGCGGTCAGACCGTCCCAGATGCGCCCGTCGGCCAGCACGACCTCGAGGCCGAGCGTCAGTTCGCGCATCGTGCCGTAGCGCAGCACGGCGACGCCGCCGGCATTGGCGGCGAGATTGCCGCCGAGGGTGCAGCTGCCCTCGGCACCGAGGCTGAGCGGGAAGAAGCGCCCGGCTGCCTCGGCCGCCTGCTGCAGCCGGGCGAGCACGACACCGGCATCGACCGTGATCGTGTTGCCGACGACATCGATCTCGCGGATACGGTTCAGGCGCACCAGCGACACCACGATGGCTGTTCCGGACTCGTCGGGCGTCGCGCCGCCCGACATGCTGGTATTGCCGCCCTGCGGGACGACCGGCACACCGTGGCGGGCGCAGATGCGCATGGTGGCCGCCACCTCTGCGGTCGAGCCCGGCCGGATGACGGCGCGCGCGGTGCCGCGATACTTGCCGAGCCAGTCGGTGAGGAAAGGCGCCTTGTCCTGGTCGGAGACGAGGACGTTCGCCTCGCCGAGGGTTTCGGCGAGCTCGGCCAGAAGATCGTCCATGGCTCAGTCTCCGCGAAGGGGCCGACCACCCCAGCCCAGCCTGACGCGCCCGAGCGCCAGCGTCACCGCGGCCTGCGTCGGTTCGACGATGGGAATGCCGAGTTCCCGCTCCAGCGGTTCGCGGAAGCGCGCCATGCCGGCGCAGCCCATGACCAGCACATCGGCATGATGCGTATCGCGCAAGCTCCGGCCGACGGCGATCATGCGGCTGAGCGTGAGTGCATCATCGGCCATGTCGGCGATGGTGAGGTTCACCGGCAGGTCGCCTGCGAAGCGATCCATCATGCCCATGGCGCCGAGATAGCGCAGATGCCGCGGGATCGAGTTCTGCAGCATCGCGACGATGCCGAAGCGCTGGCCCAGCGTCAGCGCCGTGAGCACGCCGGATTCGGCGATGCCGAGCACCGGCTTCTCGCTCTGCTCGCGCAGCGCATGCATGCCGGGATCGGAAAAGCAGGCGACGACGAAGGCGGCCGCTTCGTTTTCCAGCCCGGCGGCGCGCTTGAGCAGGGCCGGGATCAGCCCGTCGGCATCGCGCTGCGACTGGATTCCGGGCGGGCCCTCGGCCAGCGTCAGGCATTCGATCGCGGGGCCGCCGGTGATGCGCAGCGGCTCGACGGCGACGTCGATCTCCCTGGTGACCCGCTCGGTCGAGTTCGGATTGATGACGTAGATCGTATCGCTCACGATACCTCTCCCTCCGGAATGGTCTTTTCCAGCCCGCGCCAGCCCGCCAGCGTCTGGCGCGGCACCTGGAAACGATCGCGCAAGCCGAGATACCAGTCGGCGCCATGCAGCCGGCCGACGAGATCGAGCTTGTCGATGTCGACATGCAGGCGCTCGTCGACAATGCCGTCGCGGATGTGGAGATGGACGATCTCGCCGACGACGAGATTGCGATGATGGGTGCCGAGCGAGAGCGAGACGGTCTCGCGGCATTCGAGCTGGACCGGGGAGGCGGCGAGGCGCGGCGCGGCGACCTTGGCGCTCGCCGCGATATTGAGCCCGGCGGCTGCGATCTCATCGACCTCGGACGGGAAGTCGATGGCGCAGACCTGCATGGCTGAAACCATGGCCCGATCGACGAGATTGACGACGAAGCTGCTGGTCTCCCGGATGTTGCGCATCGTGTCCTTAAGGGGCGTCGGGCCGCTGCGGCCCTCGATGCCGAGCACCACCAGCGGCGGTGCATGGCTGAATACGTTGAAGAAGCTGAAGGGCGCGGCATTGGCGCAGCCCTTCTCGTCGACCGTGGTGACCAGCGCGATCGGGCGTGGCAGCACCGTGTTGACCAGGAGCTTGTAGAGATCGCGTTCCTTGAGGTCGCTCGCGGCCCAGTCCATCGGCTCAGCTCAGGCTCGTATCGAGCAGACGCACCGTCTCGGCCAGCACGCGCGCGCCGTCGCCGGCCTGCTCCGGCGTGATCGATTCCTCCGGTGCATGGCTGCGCCCGTCGAGGCAGGGCACGAAGATCATGCCGACCGGGCCGATATGGGCGATCTGGACGCCGTCATGGCCGGCGCCGCTCGGCAGGTCGCGCGTGGCGAGGCCGAGCGAGGCGGCGGCGTTGGCGATGGCCGAGCGGATGGCCGGCGCGCAGGCCGTCGGCGCGACATGGCTGATCGGCTCGCCCGCGATGGTGAGACGAAGCTCTTCGAGCGCTGGACGCAGATCGCGCACCAGGGCCTCGCCGAAGGCCTTCACCGCCGCCTCGTTGCCGGAGCGGACCTCAAGCGTCAGCACGGCCTCGCCCGGCACGGCGTTGGCGGCATTGGGGCTGACCTCAATACGCCCGAAGGTGGCGACGAGCGGCTGGTTGTCGCGCGCCGTGGCGAGTGCGCGCCGATAGGCCGCCTCGATCAGCTTCGCCGCGCCGACCAGCGCGTCGGCCCTGAGCGGCAACGGCGTCGCGCCGGCATGGTCGGCCCGGCCCGTCACGGTGATGCGCTCGCGCCGGATGCCGACGATGTCGGTGACGATTCCGATCGGGATGCGCTCGTTCTCCAGCACGCGGCCCTGCTCGATATGGACCTCGACATAGGCGGCGACACTGCCCGCAGTGCGCTTCACCGACGCCAGCTCCTGGGGGCGCCCGCCGACGAAGGCGATGCCTTCGTGCAGCGTCATGCCGTCCGGGCGGGTGAGGGAAAGATGCTGATCGGTCAGCGTGCCGGCGAGCGCGCGGCTGCCGATGCAGGAGAGGCCGAAATCGCTGGGCTCCTCCGCCAGGAAGTCGACGACCTCCAGCGTATGGCGCAGGCGGTCGCCGCGCTCGCTGAAGCTTTGCGCGACTTCCAGCGCGGCGAGTACGCCGAGAATGCCGTCATAGCGTCCGCCGGAGGGCACCGTGTCGGAATGCGAGCCGATCAGGATCGGCTTCAGGCTCGGATCGGCCCCGGCGAGCCGGCCGATCAGGTTGCCGGCCGCGTCGAGCTCCGTCTCCAGCCCGGCCTCACGGAACTCCGCCGCGAGCCACTCGCGCCCTTCGAGGAAGCGCGGGGTGAACGAGCGGCGCGTCCAGGGTCGCTCCGGATCGGTGATCCCGGAGAGGGCTTCGATGCAGCGCCAGAGCCGGTCCTGATCGATCGACATGGGCTTAAGCCGCCGGGCGCAGGAAGCGGCCGTCGCCGGCCGTGTTGCGGATCGCCTTGCCGTCCCAGGCGAGCTGGCCGCGGACATAGGTCGCCGCGACGCGGACGCGGAATTCGCGGCCTTCCATCGAGCTCCACTTCACCGCCGACAGGCTCTTGCTCGGATCATGGATGAAGCGGCCGGGCTCCAGCACGGTGATGTCGGCATCGGCGCCGGCTTCGAGCCGGCCCTTCTCGGCGAGCAGGAAGGCCTTGGCCGGCCCCTCGCAGAGCTGCTTCACCACGATCGTCGGCGACAGGCCGTGTTCCTCGCAGCCGGTCCAGAGCGCCGGCAGCAAGGTCTCAATGCCGGGCCCGCCCGAGGTGTTCCTGAAGATCATCGGATCACCCTTCTTTTCCAGCCCCCAGGAGACGTGGTCCGACGAGATGAAGTCGCAATGGCCGGCGGCGAGATGGCTCCAGAGCAGGTCGCTCTCGGCCTTCGGGCGGATCGGCGGATAGTGCTTCACCCTGGCGCCGAAGCGCGGCACGTGCTCCTCGGCATTGAGCATGAAATACTGCACGCAGCTCTCCACCGTCGCCTTGTGGCCGGCACGCTTGTACATGTTGCAGATCTCGAAGCCGCGCGAGGTCGAGACGTGGACGGCATGGGCGCGGGCCCCCGTCTCGGCGCCGATCTCGTAGATGCGGGCAGTGGCGAGGTTTTCGATCAGTGGGGTGTGGGCGCGCAGGAAGGCGTCGGGACCGGTGTCGCCGGCTTCGGTCAGCTTCGCGATGTTGCGCCTCGTCATCTCCTGGTCCTGGTTGTGGACGCCGCAGAGAAGGCCGGTCGGCGCGATCAGCCTGAAGGCTTCGTAGAGCGTGTCGTCGCCGATCCGCGGAAAGCGCGTCGGGTTGGCCTCGAAGGTCGAGAACTTGAAGGCGCAGGCGCCGGCCTCGACCAGCCCGGGGATGGCATGCAGCCCGTTCTCGATGGTGATCGTGGCATAGAGCGCGACATCGACATGGGCGTCGCGCTCGACCACCGCCACCTTCTCGTTGAAGAGCTTGGCATTGGTGACGGGCTCCGGCTCGTCATAGGGCATGTCGACCATCACGGTGACGCCGCCGGCCGCGGCTGCCCGCGAGCACATGCCGATGCCCTCGTGATTGGCCTGGCTGCCGGAATGGACCTGCCCGTCGATGACGCCGGGCATGATCCATTGGCCGCGGAAATCCTGCGTCTCGCGGGCCGAGGGCGGGGCACCCTGACCGACCTTGCCGATCTTGCCGCCGCTGACGGCGACATAGCCGTCCTCGATGATCCGGTCGGACAGCACGATGTTGCCGCGGAGGACGAGATCGAAATCGCTCATGGTAGGGGTATCCGGGTTGATCCTGCGAGGTACTCGGAATGCGGTCTAGGCTTCGCGGCCGAGCGCGTAGTCGGTGAAGTTCATGCCGAGCGCCTTCTCGACGATCGGATAGACGCTGGGGTCGGTCACGCTGGAGCTCAGCGGGATCTTGTCCTTGGGGACGCGCAGCACGGAAAGCTCCATGCCCTCGCGGACATGGCCGGCGCTGACCGGCTGGCCGTCAGCGTCGAGCGTCGTGATCACGTCGGGGAAGCAGGCGTGCCTTGCGCCGTCGAGGGCGGTCACGGCCATGTATTCGTTCATGACATGGATGACGCGGGCGGCAGTGCCGGTCCCGACCTGGATCGTGCCGATATCGAAGGCGTCGTTGGTGTAGCGGACGTCCTTCTTGGCGACGATCCCGCGCGCGATGATCGAACCGCCGGTTTCGTCGCAGATCGCGTCGATGACCGCTCTGCCGCCCTTCGGCTTGGCGGCGAGGATGCGTTCGCCCAGCGCCAGCGCCATCGAGATGCCGCCGAGCGCGGCGTTCTTGCGGACATAGGCCGCCGAGACGGGGTTGCGGCAGGAGGCGATGAAGCCGCCCGACATGTCCGACGCCGTACGCAGGATCGGCGAGACCTTAGCGGTGGCGCCGCGCGTCACCAACTCGATATACTGGTTCTTCGAACGATTGCCGCCGACCGCGACCTGGATCGTCGCCTCCGGGCTGTTGGCGAGGCCGATCGAGCCCATGTCGCCGGTGGGGTGGGCGCGGATGTCGCCGACCGCATCGACGACCTTCACGCCGAGGATCGCGCTGGGAAGCCAGGCATTCAGCGTGCTCGACATGCCGTTCTGGCCGATGATCAGGCCGTAGATCGGCTTGCCCAGCGCCTCCTGCAGCAGCTGCACCGTCTTGACGTAGTCGATGCCCCACATCTCCCACTCGGTCGTGCCGGCGGGCGCGCCGATGGCGGCGGCAGTCGCGATGATGGCGTCGTCGGGAATCTCGTCCATCGTGACGAGCTCGGGCCTGCCGGTATTGACCGCGGCGGTGCCGAGCATGCGGCCGTGATCGGCCCAGCCGCCCCCGCCAGCCGCGAAGACGGAGCCGCCGGCCACGGCCGCCTCGACATCCTTCATCGTCAGAAAGCGTCTCATCGGCCGCCCTCGCTCCGCTTTGGTTAGGAGCATTGCTGAAGCGAAAAACCGGTTCCCACTTTTTCGCGCAACGCTCTGTCGCGCCGGTCGTTGCCGGCACGCTGGCGAGCTTAGGATGCTAGGCGCGAAATGAATCATGCTTATTATGCGGCCAACCATAATCGGATGTTATCCCCATGCGCCTCAACCTCAGGCAGATCGAAGTCTTCCGCGCCATTATGATCACCGGCTCGATCAGCGGCGCGGCGCGTCTGCTTTCGGTCTCGCAGCCCGCCATTAGCCGCCTGTTGGCCTATACCGAGGACCGATTGGCGCTGCGTCTGTTCGAGCGCGTGCGTGGTCGCGTCCAGCCGACGCCGGAGGCGCGGCGCCTGTTCCAGGAGGTCGACCAGGTCCACCAGGGCGTGGTCAGGGTCAACGAACTCGCTGACGAATTGCGCGAGCGCGGCACGGGCTCGGTGCGGATCGTCGCAAGCCCCAGCGTCGGCCAAGCCCTGGTTCCGGATGCCATCGCCCGGCTGCGCGAGCGCTTTCCCGATCTGCGCGTCGAGTTCGAGGTGCTCACCTTGCTGGAGGTCGTCGCCAAGGTCGTGGCCGGGCGCGCCGATCTCGGCGTCTCGATCATCCCGGTCGACGAGCCGACGCTCAACACGGAGATCCTGACCGAGGGCCGCCTGATGGTGATCATGCCGCGCGACCACGCGCTGGCGCGCTTGCGTGTGATCCGCCCGGCCGATCTTGCGCCCTATTCATTGGTCGGCTTCGGGCCGCAGACGCCCTATGGCGATGTCGTCGATCGCGCGCTCTCATCGAAATCCACGCCGCTCAGGATCAGTACGGTCGTCCGCTTCACACCGGTCGCCTGCGCGATGGTGCGGGCCGGCGCTGGTATTGCGGTGGTCGACGAGTTCGTGCTGCGCGGGCGGACCTGGCCGGAACTGGTCTCGCGCCCGCTCGCACCGAAGACGCGCGTGCGTGCCCATCTGTTGACGCCGCGCTTCGAGCCCTTGTCACGCACGGCGAGCGCTTTCGTCGACATCCTGCGCGGGCTGGTGCCACCTCCGCCCGCCAAGCCCGGCGGCGAAGGCGACGAAGGCGGTTAACATCAGGTTATGGCCACCCGACAATAAATGATTGGCTGGGCATGATTTTGCCCTGTTAGGCTCCCCTTGGACATGGCCGGATTGTTGCAGGAAGGGGCACTGCGATCACGGCGCGGCCGTCACGCATAACGGGAGCGGGAATCATGAATCTGAATTCGACCAAGCTGATGCGTGCCGCCGCAGCGGGAGCTATGCTCGCGGCTGTTGCCGCCATGCCGGCCACGGCGCAAGACGCCGACCACCCGCAGGGCGAGAAGCTGAAAGTGGCCTGCGATCTCGGTTTCGCACCGTTCTGCTTCAAGACGCCCGCGGGCGAGACCACGGGCTTCACCTATGACATGTCGGCTGCGCTGGCCAAGCAGCTCGGCCGTCCCGGCGTCGACGTTACGGATTCGAACTTCTCCGCGATCTTCGCCGGCCTGTTCTCCAAGCGCTACGAGATGATCCCGGCGCCGACCAACATCACGGCCGAGCGCGCCGCGCAGATGCTGTTCAGCGAGCCCTATATGCCGACGGGCCTCGGCTTCCTCGTCAAGAAGGGCGCGAAGATCGCCAATCTGGAAGAGCTGAAGGGCAAGGCAGTGACCGTCAACAACGGCTCGATCTCGGACAAGTGGCTGACTGACAACGAGGCCAAGTATGGCTACACGATCCAGCGCTACAATAAGAATGCCGACGCCGTGCAGGCCGTCATGATTGGGCGCGCCTTCGCCAATGTCGCCGACGTGCCGGTCTCGCGCTATGTCGCGACGCAGACCCCGATGGCCGAGGTCGCCTTCGTGTTCAACAGCGGCAACAATTTCGGCATCGCCTTCCGCAAGGA
>JBDHTM010000064.1:0-19411 GCA_039808685.1 Allobosea sp.
CCGACGATGCGCTGCGCCAGGTCGCCGGAGAGGCGCAGCATGGCGAAGCCGATCAGCGACACGTTCACCGCGACCACGATCGCGAGCAGAAGCTGTCGTGTGAGAAACCGTCCCATCGCGCAGGCCCGTCCCCTCGGTCCCATGATCGGCTTCGGCGACTGTAGCGCCCGCGGCAGCTGTGTCAATAATTTTTCAGAAATGTGACAATTTAGAAAAGTGGTTTGATTATTTCAGAGTCGCGGAAGCAGCCGCGACAGGCGTTCCGGCCGGCTGCCGGCCTCCCAGAACAGGCCTGCCATCAGCATCAGCCCCTCGTTCAGCACGGGCTCCAGCGCATGCTCGTCCGGCGCATGCTGGGCGCAGCCATTGTAGGAATGCGGAATCCACAGCGTCGGCAGGTCCAGCACGTCGCGAAAAATCCAGTTCGGCAGCGCGCCGCCGAAATTGGGGAGAAGGTCGACAGGCTTGCCGCTCCAGCGCTGCATCGCGGCCAGGGCCCAGGCGACGGCCGGGTGATCGGGTGCGGTGCGGCTCGCCGGCATCAGGAAGCCCGTCGGGCGAACGCTGACACCGTCGAGACCCGCCTCGCGAAAGGCCGCCTCGAAAGCCGGCGCGAAGGTCGCCGGATCGGTTTCCGGCAGGAAGCTGACCCCGACCAGGGCCCGCGCGCGCGGGCCGATGGCATAGACCGGCTTCGCCATCGCCCCGAAATCGATCGCGATGATCTCGAGATTGTTGCGGTTCAGCAGGCGCGCGGCGGGTGAGGCCTCGCCGTCGCCCCAGCCCGTTTCGGGCTCGGGCAGGCCGGGCTCGTCGGGAGCGGCCAGCCGATCGAACAGCGCTTCATAGGCCAGCGCCGCCTCGGGCGTCGCCAGCGCCGGCACCGAGGGGCGACCACACGCATCGGTCAGCAGGGCGAGCGCGCGCGTCAGAACCTGCCCGGCATTGCGCAGCCAGCCGCCCCAGTTGCCGGAGTGATAACCTTGTTCGCGCAGCGAGACCGTGATTTCGAGATCGATATGGCCGCGCGCGCCCAAAAACAAGGTCGGTCGCCGGCTCGACCAGCGCGGCCCGTCGGAAGCGATCAGCAGATCGGCCGTCAGCTTGTCGCGATGCCGTTCGCAGAAGGCCTGGAGCCCGGGCGAGCCCATCTCCTCGCCCATCTCCATCAGCAGGATGGTGTTGAAGCCGAGATGGCCGCGTTCGGCGAGCACGATCGACAGGGCTGCGAGATTGACGCTGTGCTGCCCCTTGTTGTCGGCGCTGCCGCGTCCGTAGAGGCGCTCGCCCCGGCGGGTCAGCGTCCAGGGATCGAGCCCATCCGACCAGTCCGCCGGATCGGCCTGAACCACGTCGCCATGGCCGTAGAGCAGGATGGTCGGCAGGTCCGGCCCCTCCTCGCGGCGGGCGATCAGAACCGGCAGGGGACTGAACTCGCTCTCGACGATGATCTCGCTCGCAAAGCCCATCGCGTCGAGCGTCGGCACAATCTCGTCGGCGAGATACGCGTGCAGCGCTGGCCGCGCCGTCGGGTCTCCGCTCGGGGTCGGCATGGCGACGCGCCGTGCCAGATCGTCGAGCAGCCGGCCTTCGGCGATATAAGCTTCGACAGCCCGGCGCAGACGCAACTCGCAATCCGTGTCCGTCATGCTCGCCCCACAAACACCCTTAAAGCACCGGGGCGGCAGGCGATGCCGTCTCGAGCACGCTGTCGAGAGCATCCCCGAGCAACGCGCACCATTCGCGGCAGCCCTCCTCGTCCGCGATCAGGTCGTTGCGGATTTCGACAAGGGTCGACGGGATCTGGCGAGCGTCGCCATGCACGGGAATCGTCTGGTCGTATTCGTCGATCCGGTAGGGCTGGTCGAGCGCGACGGTCAGAGCCCCGTTCGCCTTCAGCGCATCATGGAGGGCAAGGCTGGGCCAGCCGATCGCGCCGGGCAGGAAGCCGATATGCCAGGGTCGTGTCCGCCCGAGATAGACCGGCGTGAAACTGTGCATCGAGACGAGCAGCGTCGGCAGGCCGCGCTCCGCACGCTGCTCCAACAGCGCGCCGACCGCGTCCTGGAAGGGCTGCCAGATCTCCGCGATCCGGGCGCGGCGCTCGTTCTGGAAGAGCCGGAAATTTCCCGGGATCGGCGTCGCCTCGCTGGTCTCGGGGATCAGGCTCGGCGCGCCGAGATGGCGATTGCAGTCGATCACGAGGCGCGAATAGCGCTGCCAGAGCAATGGCGCATCGAAGCGCTCGGCCAGCAATTCGGCGACGCGGAAGGCGCCGACATCCCAGGCGATATGGCGGGTCATGTCCCGTTCGGACACGCCCAGATCGCCGCAGCGGCGCGGCAACAGGTTCCCCGCATGCTCGCAGACGAAGACGACCGACGACGCGGAATCGCAGCGGCGGCTTCCAACAGGACGCGGCTCGTTGGGCTCGAGGAGCATGGGTCCGGCACAGAACAGGAGAGGTCTTGATACAATCATTTCATACTCGTCGAATTTGTCAATTATGAAAGATATTCATCAAATCGGCCTGCCTTCCCCTGCAGCGCTTCGCCGCGCCGGCCGGTCCCGCGGCTGACGTCTGCCGATCGGCATTTTTGAATTTCTCCATGTACGCAGAGCATGGCAGCTGCGCAGGTATTTCGGTTGATCCCGTCCGGTCCGTGTCGGAGCCTGCCGTCAGCGAGGCCGGCAGCTCCGGACACGCGACGATTGAAAAGGCCGCCCGATGCCGCCCACCGCCTCTGTCACCCGGCGCCGCTTCCTCTCCTCCACCGGCTTGTTCGTCCTGATCGCCTCGATCCCCGGCGCCCGCGCCGCCGAGCATTCCGGCATCCTCCCCTGGAAACCCTTCGCCGCCCTGCCGCCCGAGCCCTTGCCCGGCGGGCGCTGGTATGTCCTGACGCCGGACGAGGCGCGCACGGTGGAGGCGATCGTCGACCGTC
Source organism: Allobosea sp. (assembly GCA_039808685.1). Taxonomy (GTDB): domain Bacteria; phylum Pseudomonadota; class Alphaproteobacteria; order Rhizobiales; family Beijerinckiaceae; genus Allobosea. Next base: position 2,946 of record JBDHTM010000064.1, read on the forward strand.
TGATCCCGGCCGACGAGCTCAGCATCGGGGGCAAGGAGGCGGGCTGCGCCAGCTTCATCGACCGCCAGCTCGCCGGCAGCTACGGCACGTCCGACAGGCTCTATACGCAAGGGCCTTTCGCCGCCGGCTTGCCGACCCAAGGCTATCAGGGTGCCGATACACCTGTCGCACGCTACAAGGCCGGGCTCGCTGCGCTGAACAAGCACACGCAGGCGCAATTTGCCGGCAAGAATTTCTTCGATCTCGCCGCCGCCGAGCAGGACCAGGTCCTTAGGGATTTCGAGGCCGGCAAGGTTGATTACAAGTCGGCCGCCGGCTTCTTCAATCTCGTGCTGCAGAACACGATGGAAGGCTTCTTCTCCGATCCGATCTACGGCGGCAACAAGGACATGGCCGGCTGGAAATTCATCGGCTTCCCCGGCGCCCGCTACGATTACCGCGACTACATCACGGCCCATAACAAGCCCTTCCCGCTGCCACCTTTGTCGATCGCCGGGCGGCCGGAATGGAAGACCGGCGACAAGACGAGCGGGAACTGAGACATGACCCGGAAACTCCCCCGCAAGGACGTCGTCATCGTCGGACTCGGCTGGACCGGGTCGATCCTGGCCCATGAGCTGACCGATGCCGGACTCGACGTCGTCGCCATCGAGCGCGGCCCCTGGCGCGACACGGCGACCGATTTCAACGTCGCCTATGCGCCGGACGAATTGCGCTATGCCGTGCGCAAGGACCTGTTCCTGCAGCCGGCGCAGGAAGCGATGACGATGCGCAACAACGTCTCGCAGACGGCTCTGCCGATGCGCGACTACGGCTCCTTCCTGCCCGGCACCGGCGTCGGCGGCGCCGGCACCCACTGGAACGGCCATACCTGGCGCTTCTTCCCGAGCGATTTCGTGCTGAAGACCCATCTGACCGAGCGCTATGGCACGGACAGGCTCTCCGAGCTCCAGCTCCAGGACTGGGGCGTCACCTATGACGAACTGGAGAGCGCTTTCGACCGCTTCGAATATCTCTGCGGCATCTCCGGCAAGGCCGGGAACCTCAACGGCACAATCCAGCAAGGCGGCAACCCGTTCGAGGGGCCCCGCAAGCGCGAATACCCGCTGCCGCCGATGCAGATGACCTATGCGCCGACACTCTTCGCGGAAGCGGCGCGCTCCAAGGGCCTGCATCCTTTCCCGACGCCCTCCGCCAATCTTTCGGGCGCCTATGTCAACCCGCTGGGCATCGCCATGGGCCAATGTACGGCCTGCGGCTTCTGCGAGCGGTTCGGCTGCGCCAACTATTCGAAGTCGAGCGCGCATACGACCGTGCTGCCCGTCCTGATGCGCAAGTCGAATTTCGAGGCGCGCACCGAATGCGAGGTGCTGAAGATCAACCTCGCGGCGGACGGCAAGACCGCGACCGGCGTCACCTATATCGACGTCAACGGCGAGACCTTCGAGCAGCCGGCCGATCTCGTCCTGCTCAACGCCTACGGCCTGTTCAATGTCCGGCTGATGCTGCTCTCCGGCATCGGCAAGCCCTATGACCCGTCGAGCGGCGAAGGCGTCGTCGGGCGCAACTACTGCTACCAGACCAATGCCTCGGCGCAGGTCTTCTTCGAGGGCAAGTCGATGAACCCCTTCATCGCAGCCGGCGCGCTCGGCCAGACGGTGGACGATTACAATGGCGATGCCTTCGACCATGGCGCGCTGAACTTCGTCGGCGGCGCCGGCATCAACTGCATCCCGACCAATGGCCGCCCGATCCAGTACCGGCCGGTGCCGCCGGGCACGCCACGCTGGGGCGCCGCCTGGAAGAAGGCGGCGAAGCAGTATTACAACAATACGCTGATCTTCTCGTCGCAGGGCTCCTCCTACGCGACGCGCGGCAACTATCTCGACCTCGACCCGACCTACAAGGACCGCTTCGGCCGGCCGCTCCTGCGCGTCACCTTCGATTTCCCGGACAACGACATCCGCATGTCGAACTGGGTCAGTGACCGCATGAAGGAGATCGCCGACGCGCTCGGCGGCAAGCAGGTCGTGGTCGGCAAGCAGCAGAAGGGCTGGAACTCGGTGCCCTACCAGAGCACGCACAATACCGGCGGCGCGATCATGGGCACGGACCCGAAGACCAGCGCCGTCAACCGCCATCTCCAAGCCTGGGACGTGCCGAACGTCTTCGTCATCGGCGCCTCCGCCTTCCCGCAGAATGCCGGAAAGAATCCCACCGGGCCGGTCGGCGCCCTCGCTTATTGGGCGGCGGATTCGATCCGCAACCATTACCTGAAGAACCCCGGGAAGCTGGTGGAAGCATGAAGAAGGCAGCGCTCATCGCAGGCCTTGCGGCCGCCACCCTGCTCGGCGCGAAGGGCTTCGCCTCCGACCTGTTCGACCGTATCGAGGCCGGGCGCTACCAGGCAGTGCTGGCCGATTGCTCCGCCTGCCACACGCGACCGGGCGGCAAGCCCTTCGCCGGCGGCCTGCCGTTGCAGACGCCCTTCGGTGCGCTGGTGCCCTCCAACATCACGCCGGACCTCGAGACCGGCATCGGAAGCTGGAGCTACGACGATTTCCGCAGCGCGCTGAAGACCGGCATCGGCAAGAACGGCAAGCGGCTGTACCCCGCGATGCCCTATCCCGCCTATGCGACGCTGAAGGAAGCGGACATCGCCGATCTCTGGGCCTATTTCCAGAAGGTCGAGCCCGTCTCGAACCGGGTCGTCTCGAACCAGTTGCCCTTCCCGTTCAGCATCCGCGCCTCGATGATCGGCTGGAACTGGCTCAATTTCTCGCCGAAGGAATTCGAGCCCGATCCCACGAAATCGGCCGCCTGGAACCGCGGCGCTTATCTCGTCAACGGTGCCGGCCATTGCGGCACCTGCCACACGCCGAAGAGCCTGACCGGCGCCGACAAGTCAGGTGAGTTCCTGCGCGGCGGCAATCTCCAGAGCTGGTACGCTCCCGACCTGACCAGCGATCCGCACAAGGGGCTCGGCAACTGGTCGGCCGACGACATCGTCGCCTATCTCAAGACCGGCGCGAATCGCTTCGACATCGCCTCGGGACCGATGGCGGAAGCCATCACCCATTCGACCAGTAAATGGGCCGATGCCGATCTCCAGGCGGTCGCGACCTATCTCAAGGACGTCAAGGGCGACGGCACGCCCGCTCCGCAGCCGCTCGCGGCAGGCGATGCGGCCATGGCCGCCGGCAAGGCGATCTATCTCGACCGATGCTCGGCCTGCCACATCTCCACCGGCGCAGGGCAAGCCTCGTTGTTCCCGACTCTGGCCAAGGCTCCGGTGATCAACAGCACCGATCCGACCTCGCTGATCCGCGTCGTGCTGCAGGGCAGCCAGGCAACCGGCACAGCCGCCCGGCCGACGACGCCTGCCATGCCCTCCTTCGGCTGGAATCTCGGCGATGCCGATGTCGCGAATGTGCTGACCTATGTCCGCAACAGCTGGGGCAACGCCGCGCCGCCGGTGACGGCGGGACAGGTCAGGGACCTGCGGGCAGCGTTGAAGCGTTAGGGCAGGGAACGCGCCGGCGCCCAGATCGGCATCCGCCATCTCGCCTCGCTCGCGCTGCTGATGCCCCTTACTCGCCCTGCTGCGCACGCCGGGAAGCCGCCGCACGGCCCGCCGGCCATGCCGTGGTCATGGAATAGAGGAAGCTCTCGGCCGCTTGGCCGCCGAATGCAGAACGGCTGCGCGCGCGGGGCGATTGCCGGCGAGGGCGGCCTTCGACAGCATGCGGACGCAGGATGCGATTGCGGGAGAAGACTGTGCAGAATGCTGAAAAAATCTGGTCGATCGTCGATGCCAAGCAGGCGGACTATATCGAGCTGAGCGACCGCGTCTTCGAGATGCCGGAGCTGAACTACCGCGAGGTCAAATCGGCGGCGGCCCATGCCGCGCAGTTGCAGCGCGAGGGATTTCGCGTCGCGACCGGCATCGCGGGACTGCCGACCGCCGTCATGGGCGAGGCCGGCGAAGACGGCCCGGTGATCGCCATCCTTGGCGAGTACGACGCGCTGCCGGAGCTGTCGCAGGCCCCCGGTGTCTCCGAGCACCAGCCGCTGCCGAACCAGCCCGCCGGGCACGGCTGCGGCCATAACCTGCTGGGCGCCGGCGCCATGCTGGCCGCCGCAGCGGTCAAGGATTTTCTCGCCGAGCGCGGGATCAAGGGCCGCGTCCGCTACTACGGCTGCCCGGCCGAGGAAGGCGGAGCCGGCAAGGCCTTCATGGTCAAGGAAGGTGTCTTCGACGATGTCGACATCGCCATTTCCTGGCACCCTTCCGATTTTTCGGCGGTCACGGCGCCGATCTCGCTCGCCAACACGACGATGGATTTCGAGTTCACCGGCCGCGCCAGCCATGCCGCGGCAGCGCCCCATCTCGGCCGCTCGGCGCTCGATGCCGCCGAGCTGATGAATATCGGCGTCAACTATCTGCGCGAGCACATGCCGAGCGATGCCCGCATCCACTATGCCTATCTGGACGCGGGCGGCATCGCGCCCAATGTCGTGCAGGCCAAGGCCAAGCTGCGCTATGTCGTGCGCGCGACGGAGGTCTCGCAGGTTCACGAGCTCGTCGCCCGCGTCCGCAAGATCGCCGAAGGCGCGGCACTGATGACGGAGACCACGGTCAGCGACGAGATCGTCAGCGCGATGAGCAGCCTGCTCGCGAACACGCCGCTGGAAGATGCGATGCAGCGCAATTTCGATCGACTCGGCCCGCCACCCTTCGATGCGGAGGACGTCGCCTTCGCCAGGCGCATGCAGAAGACCGTGACATCAGCGCATATCGAAAGCGCCTTCCGTCGCGCAGGCCTGCCGGTCTCCGACTTCCCGCTCTGCAATACGATCGCTCCCCGCGAGGTCCCAGGACCACGCATGATGGGCTCGACCGACGTGGGCGACGTCTCTTGGGCCGTGCCGACGGTGCAGGCGCGCGGCGCGACCTATACGATCGGCACGCCCGGACATTCCTGGCAATTGACGGCGCACGGGCAATCGCCGCTGGCGCACAAGGGCATGGTCCATGTCGCCAAGGTCATGGCGGGCGTCGCCGCCGACGTGCTGGTCGAGCCGGGCTTGCTGGAACAGGCCAAGGCCGATTTCCAGAAGCGCCTGACCCGGACGCCCTACAAGCCGCTCCTGCCGGACAGCGCGAAGCCGCCGCTTCACATGTTCTGAAGGAAATGGTTGCCGGCTCGGCCTGAGGAGGCCGGGCCGGCGTCAAGCAGGACGGATACGTCAGGCAGCGCCGACGCCGCCGAAGACCATGCGGCCGCGATGGAAGGTCGCGCTGCGCTCCGGCAGGCGAGCGACGGCCTCGGCCGAGCAGCTGGCCGGAACCAGAGTGAAATCGGCGGCGTCGCCGGCCTTGGGCCAGGCCCGTTCCCCCTTGTCGTCGAGCGGCAGCACGCCGCCGGTCGCGATCGCCAGGGAACGGGACAGACGGAACTCGTCGCTGCCGCGATAGAGCTGCGCGTAGAGATTGGCCTTTTCGAGCATGTCGGCGCGGCCGAAGGGCGACCAGTGGTCGGTGACGCTGTCGGTGCCGGTCATCACGAACACGCCCTTGGCGCTGAGCTGCGGCAGCGGCATCGTCGAGGTGCCGAGCGGCACCGTCGAGGCGACGCTGATGCCCTGCGCGGCCATGCGCGTGGCGGCTTCATCGAGGGCCCCCGGCGCCATCGTGGCCAGCGCGAAGGCGTGGCTGATCGTGACCTTGTTGCGCAAGGCCGGGTTCTTCTCGACGGTCGCGATCATGTGCAGGATCGCGGCGACGCCGGCCGGGCTCGTCTCGTGGAGGTGGATATCGACGCCCTTGCCGGTGTCGAGCGCGATCTGGAACATCGCGTCGAGCGACTTCTCCATGGCGCCGTCGACATTGGTCGGGTCCAGCCCGCCGACATAGGCGACGCCCATGCTCATCGCCTCGCGCATCAGCTTGTCGACCTTCGAGAGCAGCAGGCCGTGCTGCGGGAAGGCGACGATCTCGCAGGAGAAATCATCGCGATGGTTCTCCAGCGCGCGTTTCAGATTTTCGAGGCTCTTCAGCCCGCTGACCGGGTCGATATTGCAATGGCTGCGGGCGACCGTCGTGCCCTTCGACTGCAGCAGGGCGATGAGCTGCTCGGCATGGGCTTGCGAATCCGGCAGTAGTTGCGGAATCAGCTTCTCCTCGCGGGCGATCATGTCGAGGATCGTCTTGCCCTGTCGCGGCAGCGGCGCCTGCCAGGGGCGGCCATAGAAGGTCTTGTCGAGATGGATGTGCATGTCGCGCATCCCAGGCAGGGCGAGCTGGCCATTGGCCTCGTAGCTCGGCACGCCCGCCGGCAGCATGGCGCCGGCCCCGTGGATCGCAGCGATCCTGCTGTCCTTGATCTCCAGGGCATAGAGGCCCGAGCGCGTACCGGTCACGACATCGCCCTCTCGGAGGAAGCCCTCCTCGAGCCGGACATTGGTCAGAAGATAGTGCTGCTCCGTCGGGACGCGCTTGCCGGCGTCGGACGGGGCAGGCTTGGCGGCGGCCGGCCTGGCAGCGGCCGGCTGCGCCTTCGCAACCCCGGCCGGAAGCCCCGCCATCATGGCGCAGGCAGTGGCGAGGCCACCTGTCCGGCCGATGAACGAACGCCTGCTCTGATGATGTCCCAGTTCCATGGTCGCCGCCTCCTTGTGATCGTTGCCGACGCCATAAGCGCACAGCCGGGGATTTGGCAGCGATATTTGGCAATGCTGGCGATTGCGCCAGCCAATGCTGGCACGATTTACGCCTCCAGATGGCAATAGGCAGCGAGCCGCTCCGCGAGGATCGCGGTCGAGGCCGGCGCCTCGTCGCGGTAATAGAGCGCAAGCTCGAAATCGGTGATCTCGGCAAAACCCTCGGCGATACCGAGGATTTTGTGGCCGGGCAGCCGGCAGCTGGCCGGCAGAAGCGTCATGCCGAGCCCGGCCGCAGAAGCCGCCGCGAGCGCGGCAAGGCTGCCGCTGCAATAGCCGATACGCCAGCGCATCCCGAGTCTGTCGAGCGCCTGGCACAATTCGTCGCGATAGAGCCCGCCGAGCGGGAACACCGCCAGCGATACCGGCGCGCGCTCAATGGCCGGATGCGCCAGGCTATCGAGCCAGAGCAAAGGTTCGCGCCGAGCCGCGCGCGGCGGCTGCCCGCGCCGCTGCTTGACCAGCACGAGGTCGAGTTCCTCGCGCTCATAGGCGCTGCGCAGGTCGGCGCTCAGGCCGCTGCTGACATCGAGCCGCAGATGCGGATGCTGCCGGCTGAAATCGGCGAGCAGGTCGATGGTCGGCACCGCAAAATCCTCGGGCATCCCGAGGCGCAGCACACCGTCCCGCCAGACGCCGGTCAGGGCGTCATACGCTTCCTCGTTGAGGGCGATGATCCGCCGCGCATAGCTCAGGAGCCGCTCGCCCTCCTCGGTGAGCTGAACCTGATGCGACGAGCGCTCCAGCAGCGGGCAACCCAGCAGGTCCTCCAGGCGCTTGACCTGCAAGCTGACGGTGGATTGCGAGAGCGAAACCCGGTCCGCCCCGCGCGTGAAGCTCAGCGTTTCGCAGACCGCGACGAAGCTGATCAGCACCTGCGGATTGAACATCGGGTAGCGGTTCATGCTTTGGCGCTCCGGGATGCACAGCTCTGCGCAGGGCGTGATTATCCCGACACGCAGCGCCACCGCAACGCGCCGGCCGGAGCGCGACTGGTGACGCCGCCTATTCGAACAGATCCGGATGGTTGGCTTCCGCCTCCGGCAGCGCGCGCAGAATCTCGGTGAGGTGGTGGCGCATGGCGAGTTGGGCCTGCGCCGCATCCTGCGCATCGACGGCCGCCATGATCCGGCGATGCTGCTCGACCAGCGACAGCATCACCTCGGTGCCGGGCAGGGTCAGCTGGCAGACCCTGTCCATATGCGCCTTGATGTCTCGGATCGCCTCCCAGGCGAGCGGCATGCCGACGCCTTCCGTCAGCTCGACATGGAAAAGCTCGTCATAGCGCTGGAAGGAGGCATGGTCGTCGCCTCCGGCCGCCTTCTCCTGGATTTCGAGGAGATCGGCGATCCTTTGCCGGCTCTGGGGCGAGAAAGCCATGCAGGCCTCGCGCACGATCGCGACCTCGACCGCCTCGCGAATGAAGCGCGCCTCCATCATCTTGCGGACGGAGAACTTGACGACGACCGTGCCGCGCTGCGGCTGCACGTCGACGAGCCCTGTCCGGGCGAGCGCGATCAGCGCCTCGCGGACGGGTTGACGCGAGACGCCGTATTTCAGCGCGATCTCCTGCTCCGACAGGCGCGTGCCCGGCGGCAATTCGAGCGCGATGATCGCCCGGCGCAATTCGGCCTCGACACGACCGGCCGCCGAAGCGCCCGCTAGGACGGCGGGTGACGCCAACGAAAGGCTCAAGTCAAAAACCTCCGGGCCCGTTGCGTACCATACGACAACATACTACCATACAATCGCTACCGCAACCGAGCGCGGAGGCGGCCAGCTTCCGATCGAAGCGCCGGCGAACGAGCCGGGCGAACCACAGGGCGCTCGTAACCACGGGAGAACGCACCGATGTTGGCACGTCGCGAATTCCTCGCCTACATCGCGCGCTAGCCCTTCCATGGCGCCAGCATCCCCGTGCTCCTGCCCGTTACCTATGTGTCCGGCCTGTCGCTGTGGCTACCGCGCCTGTTTTTACTGAAGGACCGATCATGACCATCGAGATTCGCCAGGTTTCGCATCCCGAGGCCGTCAAGGGCTTCGACACGGCGGAGCTCAGGCGCCATTTCCTGATCGAGACGCTGTTCGTTCCCGGCGAGGTCAAGCTTACCTATAGCCATCTCGACCGCGTCGTCGTCGGCGGCGCCATGCCGGCAGGCAAGCCGATCGTGCTGCCGACGCCGAAGGCGGTCGGCACCGACGCCTTCCTTCGGCGTCGCGAGCTCGGCATCGTCAATGTCGGCGGCCCCGGCAAGGTCTCGGTCGGCGGCAAGGACTACGCGCTCGCCAAACGCGATGCGCTCTATATCGGCAAGGAAGCGGGCGAGGTTTCCTTCGCCAGCGGCGATGCCGCGAACCCGGCAAAATTCTACCTGCTCTCGACGCCCGCCCATGCCGTGCATCCGACCCGGGTGATCCGCGAGGCCGACGCCAAGACGATCGCACTCGGCGAGCAGGCGACGGCCAACAAGCGCGTCATCCGCCAGTACATCATCCCCGGTGTCTGCGAGACCTGCCAGCTTGTGATGGGCGTGACCACGCTGGAGGAAGGCAGCATCTGGAACACGATGCCCTCGCACACCCATGACCGGCGCTGCGAGATCTATCTCTATTTCGACGTTCCCTCGGACGCGCGCGTCTTCCACCTGATGGGAGAGCCGCAGGAGACCCGCCATCTCGTCGTCGCCAACGAGCAGGCGATCCTCTCCCCCGGCTGGTCGATCCATTCCGGCGTCGGGACGAAGGCCTATTCCTTCATCTGGGGCATGGGCGGCGACAATGTCGACTATACCGACATGGACATGGTCGCGACCGGGGACCTGCGCTGATGGCTTCGCCCTTCGACCTGGCCGGCCGCACGGCGATCGTCACCGGCGCCAATACCGGGCTCGGCCAGGCGATCGCGGTCGCTCTCGCTGAAGCCGGTGCCGGCATCGTCGCGGTCGGGCGCTCCGGCATGGCCGAGACCAGGGCGCTGGTCACGGCTACGGGCACGCCCTTCCATGAGATCACCGCCGACCTCGCCACGCTGGAGCCGATCGCGCGGATCGTCGAGGAGGCTGACGCCGCCGCGAAGGCCGATGGCTCGCGGCTCGACATCCTCGTCAACAATGCCGGCATCATCCGCCGCGCCGAAGCCATCGACTTCACCGAAGCCGACTGGGACGCAGTCATGGACGTGAACCTGAAGTCGACCTTTTTCCTGACCCAGGGCGTCGCTAAGCGCATGCTCGCCGACGGCAAGGGCGGCAAGGTGATCAACATCGCCTCGCTGCTCTCCTTCCAGGGCGGCATCCGCATTCCCTCCTACACAGCCTCGAAGAGCGGGCTCGCGGGCCTCACGCGTCTGCTGGCGTGCGAATGGGCGGCGAAGGGCATCAACGTCAACGCGATCGCGCCAGGTTATTTCGTGACCAACAATACGGAGGCCCTGCGCGCCGATCCCCAGCGCAATGCCGCGATCCTCGGCCGGATCCCGGCCGGGCATTGGGGTCAGCCGCAGGAGCTCGGCGGGGCCGCCGTGTTCCTCGCCTCGGACGCCGCCGCCTATGTCCATGGCGTGGTCCTGCCCGTCGATGGCGGCTGGCTCGCGCGCTGAGGGGTCGCGATATGGACCGCAGGAACGAGCCTTTCGCACAGGACGCCGATCTCGCCTGGGAACCCCAGGCGAAGGCGTGACGCGCGAGGTTCGGACCTATCGCGTCGAGGTCATGATGGTGCGCGTGCGCTCCGAGTCCGGCGCCATCGGCCCGGCGCATAGCTACCCGCATATCCAGCGCTCGCCGGTCGAAAGCGGCGTCTTCGACCGCAGGCCAAATCCCGCAGGCCGGATACCTCCGATGGCTGCGAGCATCGGGGGATTCCGAGCCGGGTCAACCGCGGGGATTTCCAAGTTTCGCGGGCACAGAGAACGAGACCGCTGCATCAGGCCGACTCGGCCATGCCCTCCATCTTCAGAATCTTGAGGCCGATCTGGACCATCAGCATCTCCTCGGCGTCGCCGAGATCGATGCCGGCTTCCGATCGGATCTTGTCGAGCCGGTAGAGTACCGTCTTTGGGTGGACCTCCAGGCGCCGCGAGGTTTCGAGCGCGTTGCTGTTGCAGGCGATATAGGCCTCCAGCGTCTCGACGAGATCGGCACGGGCGCGCGTCCGAACCGCGACCAGCCGTTGCAGGGAAGGCGGGATCATCTCCCTGAGTTCGTGCTGCGGAGCCAGCCGGCTCAGCATGCGATAGATGCCGAGCTCGTGGAAGAAAACGAGGTTCTTCTCGAATTTCGCGCGAATGCCGATGTTCAGCGCGTCGAGAGCCTGCCGATAGCTCCGGGGTAGCGCTTCGATATCGGTGGCAACCTCGCCGATGCCCGCGCGCAAGCTTGCGCGCTCCCCAGCACGTGACCAGAGCGCGTTCAGTTCGACAAAGCGGCGCTCGAGTTGTGTGCGCCACTCCCGCCCTTCGCCTGCGGGCCAGAAGAGCACGATATGACCACCCCGGATCTGGGCATGGGCATTGTCGAACATGTCGACGAGAAGCTGGGACAGACGCTGAAGGGCCTTGCTTTCGTTCGCACCCGCGGACGATGTCTGCTGGGCCTTGAGGCCGAGCACGACGACCGCGTGCTTGCGCCTCAGGTCCCACTGGATCAGGCCTGCGCGCCGGTGCAACTCGCTGGAGGGCAGGGCGCTGCCGCCGAGAAGGTCGCCGATCAGGTCGAAGCGAAATTGTTTCTCGACCTCGATGACCGCCTGCTGCCGGAGGAAATCGAGCGCCAGCGCGTTGATGGCGCTTTCGATGGCGATCGACTGCACGTCCTCCAGCTCGCCGTTGAGTTCGAGGACAGTGAGGTAGAGCCTGACCTCGTCGCCGACGCGGACGGAGAAGACGTAGCGGTTGCAGATGCGGTCGTCGACCTCGGGCATCGCGATGGTCTGGATGTAATAGGGGGCGCCCTCCTGGTGGCCCTCCGGCGGGACGAGGCTGACCGAGCTGCCGGTGGTCCCGGCCAGGCATTGCAGCTGCTCGTCATAGAGGCCGACCGGGTTGCCGATGAAGGTCTCCAGCGACTTCAGGATGCGGAAGGCGCCCTGGTTCGCCAAGGAGGCGCTGAGGAAATGGTCGCTGATCTCCTTGAAGCGCTCGAGGACGCCCAGGCGCTCGCTGAGGAGATGCTCGGAAATGCACAGGACGATGGTCCGATAGAGCACGCTGCGCGGGATCTCGATGACCGGGAGGCGGTGCCTGCGGGCGGCCTCGACGATCTCCCCGGGCACTTCCTGCACGAAGAGCCCGGTCTTGACGATCAGCGCGCTGAGCTTGCGGGCGGCGACCTTCTCGATGAAGGCATCGAGCGGGCGCAAACGGTCGAGCGAATAGAAATTGGTGAGGAGCACATCGCCCGGCTGCACCCAGTCCGTCACGTCCGGGGCTTCGATAACGTTGACGCCGCGGACCGGGTTAGAGAGGCCTTCCTCCCCGCAAATGAGGCGGGCCTGCCTGAAGGGCGCGAACTGGAGCAGTTCGGAGATCTTGAGTTGATGGGCCATGGTCCGGGCTCTCCAAAGCGGCTGCCGGCGCGGGCAAGCGAGGACGCTCACCGTTCCCTTGCATCGCAGTGATCGGGAGGGCCAACAGCCGCAGGGCGGTGATCGTCATACGGATCTTTTTATCCATGAAGGATAAAATCTGGGCGGTCAATTTAGGCGGCTTGGCAATGGTTCCGCCGCTGTCGGCTCTCTAGGCTCTCCCCAAAAGAAGATCGTTCGACAGCGGGAATCCGCGCCGCTGGAGCGCGCCCGCGAGGATGGGGAGATCGATGGATAAATCGTTTATCTGGCGAAAAGGCGACTGGGGCGGCTATTTCGGCCTGCTCGCCAACAACCTGACCAATCTCCTGACGATGATCGGCCTGCTGCTCTTCGTCGTCGGCTTCCCCAAGGAGATGGTCTATGGCCGGATCGCTCCTGCCTTTGGCCTTGCCGTCTTCGCCGCAAGCCTGTGGTACACCTATTTCGCCTATAAGCTGGTCAAGGAAACCGGCCGCACGGACGTGACCGCGCTGCCCTCCGGCCCGAGCGCGCCGTCGATCTTCACGGTGACCTTCCTCGTCATCCTGCCGGTCTACCTGCAGACGAAGGACGCCGAGTTCGCGCTGCAGATCGCGCTGGTCTGGTGCTTCGTCGAGGCGATGATCCTGGCCGGCGGCTCCTTCCTGGGCGAGACGATCCGGAAGACGATCCCGCGCACGGTGCTCCTGTCCTGCCTTGCCGGCCTCGGCCTGCTGCTGCTGGCCATGAACCCGATGCTGCAATCCTTCGAGACGCCGACCGTCGCCTTCGTGGTGCTCGCACTGATCTTCCTCAACTGGTTCGGCAAGAAGCCGATCTTCCCGAAGATTCCGACCGGCTTTCTGCTGCTGGCCTCGGGCACGGCGCTCGCCTGGATCTTCGGCCTGCAGAGCCCGGCCGAGATCAAGAATTCGCTGGCGACCTTCGGCTTCAACCCGCCGACGCTGCATATTTCGAGCTTCCTGCAGGGCCTGCCGCATGCGCTGCCCTATCTCGCCTCGGCCGTGCCGCTCGGCCTCGCCAACTACGTGTTCGACCTCGAGAACATCGAGAGCGCGCATGCTGCCGGCGACCCCTATCCGACGCGTCAGGTCATGATGGCCAACGGTCTGTCCTCGACGCTCGGCGCGATGTTCGGCAACCCGTTCCCGGTCACCGTCTATATCGGCCATGCCGGCTGGAAATCGATCGGCGCCGGCACCGGCTACACGCTCTTCACCGGCCTGAGCATGTTCGTGATCTCGCTGTTCGGGCTGGGCGCGTTCCTGCTGGCGCTGATCCCGATGGTCGCGGTCGTTCCGATCCTGGTCTATATCGGCGTCGTGACGGCCAACCAGGTGGTGCGCGAGTCGCCGCGCGACGAGGTTCCGGTGATCTTCGTCACGCTGTTCCCGTGGATCGCCAACTGGGCGCTGACGCTGACCAACAATACGCTGGCGGCCGCCGGCACCGCCGCCAAGACCGTCGGTGTCGAGGCGCTGACCAAGAAGGGCGTCTACTATCTCGGCCTGTCCAATCTCGGGAACGGCGCGCCGCTGAGCAGCATGACCTGGGGCTGCATCACGATCTTCGCGATCACCGACAAGCCCATGCGCGGCGCGGTCGCGGCGCTGGTCGGCGGCTTCCTGACGCTGTTCGGCGTGATCCATGCGCCAACGGTGGGCTTCGCGCAGCCGCAGGCCATGCCGCTGGTCTATGCCTATTGCATGATCGCAGGCGTCTTCGTGCTCAAGCACTACCTCAATCTGCGTGAGGTGGGTCGCACGATGCAGACTGGCCCCGGCGCGGCCACGCAGCCCAGCAAGGCATGAATTCGCGGCGCGTGTCCGCTCGCACGGGGTGGACTCGCGCGGCCATTGCGCTTCATGCCCTTCGCAGCGCCCGTCCAGGCGCTGCATCACCGATCCACAGGAAGACCCGATGAACGCCCCGTCCGCCAACCCGCCTCTGATCGCTGCCGCCGACAAGGGCGACATGGCCGCCATCGAGCGCCTCCTCGCGGAAGGCGCCAAGGTGGATGCCAGGGACGAGACCGGCCGCACGGCCCTGATGGCGGCGACGCAGAGGAACAACCTGCCGCTGGCGCGCCGCCTGATCGCGGCGGGCAGCGACGTCAATGCCCGCGACATCACCATGCTCTCCCCCTATCTCTGCGCCGGGGCGAACGGCTTCAACGAAATCCTCAAGCTCGCCATCGCCTCGGGCGCCGACCGGAACAGCGTCAACCGCTTCGGCGGCACGCCGCTGCTGCCGTCGAGCGAGAAGGGCTTTTTGCGCACGGTGCGGGTCTGCCTGGCGGCGGGCATCCCGGTGAACCGCGCCAATGATCTCGGCTGGTCGGCCCTGCTCGAAGCCGTGATCCTCGGCGACGGCGGCAGGCTCTACGGCGACGTGATCGAGGCGTTGGTCGAGGCCGGCGCCGACCAGCATCTCAAGGATCGTGACGGCAAGTCCTCGCTGGAGCATGCGCAGGCGCTCGGGCAGGAGCGCGTCCTGAAGATTTTCCGCGGCGAGGGGACTGCATCCGGGCCGGGCGCGGCAGCGATCCGGCAGGCGAAACAGGCCGAGAAGGCGGAGCGCTATGAGGAGGCGCTCGCCATCATCGAGGCCGCGCTCGCGCAGCATCCCGGCGATATCGACCTGACCTATTACAAAGGCTATTACCTCTACGAGCTCGGGCGCAACGAGGAGGCGATCCGGGTCTTCGAGACAGTTCTGGCCGCGAACCCCGAGGCGATCGAGTTCCATTTCTACATCGCCTATGCCTGGCGGGCGATGAAGCAGCCGGAAGCGGCTCTGGCCGCCTTCGATGCGGGCGTGGCGAAGAAGCCGGAAGTCCAGTTCCTGCGCTATCACAAGTCGAACTATCTGCGCGAACTCGGCCGTCACGAGGCTGCCGTCGTGGTGATGGACGAATTGCTCGCGCGCGATCCGGGCCGCTACGACTTCGCCTTTCACAAGGGCAACAGCCTGCGTTCTCTCGGCCGGCACGAGGAGGCGATCGCGGCGATCGAGATCGCGATCGCATCCGATCCCGGCAATCCGCTCTACCGCCAGCACAAGGCGCAGTCCCTCAAGCTGCTCAGCCGCGAGGCCGAGGCGCAGGCCGAGCTCGGGCGGGCGCAGGAACTCGCTGCGGTGAACCGGCCTCCGGCCGGTAGCGCCAGCTGAGCCCGAGAGGTCCCGCCCCCATGCGCGCGCATGTCACGATGCAGGCAAGGTCCGGCGACAGCTCCTTCCTTGCGCGCGTGAACGGCGCGGCCTTCGCGGGCGTGGTTCACAGTGCCTTCCACCGGGCGGTCAATATCGCCTGCCTGTGCTGCGGCGAACTGCACACGCTCGTCACCGATGACCTCGATGACGGGCCGAATTCGCTGGTCGTCGCGGCCGATGACTTCCTCGCCCTCGGCATCTGCCCGGGCGACAGCGTCCGGGCCGCGGGCGGCAGCCTCGCCATTGCCGGGAGGGCGATGGTGACCGTGACGGGCGCCGCGAGCTGGCGCACGCCGGTGCCGGAGACGCATTGCCCGACGGGTTTGCTGCGCCGGCGGCTCGCGGAAACCGAAGCGGCGATCTGGCGCAACGGCACGCCGGGCGGCTTCATCGAGGGCATGGCCGACACGGAGATCGCGCGGCTGACGACCCGGATGCTGCATGCAGGTGCGGACGGGCTCGCGCTGGCGCTGGGGCGTAGCGACACGGATGCGGCGCTGGCCCATGCCCGCCGGCTCCTCGGTCTCGGACCGGGACTGACGCCGTCGGGCGACGATTTCCTCACCGGGTTGCTGGCGGCCCGTGCTCTCGGCCGTCAGCGGGGGGATCTCGGCAGCGATGCCTTCGCGCTCGGCGTGATTAGGCTCGCCAAGACCGCGACCAACCCGATCGCTTATGCGGCGATCGCCAAGGCGGCGCGCGGTGAGGTCCGTGAACGGGTCGCGCGCCTTGTCATCGCGCTCGGCAGCGCGCCGGCGGCGCCCGTCTCGCCAGCGCTCACACAGGTTCTCGCGATCGGCTCCTCATCCGGGACCGAGATCGCTTTCGGCGTCATCCGTGGGCTGGCGTCGCTCATTGACAACGGAGAATGGGATCATGGCCATCAAGACCGCCATTAAGCGGAACACCTATTTCGACTCGGTCTCGCTGATGTCGGTGACCGGGCGGGCCAATGCCGTCGCCGG
>JBDHTM010000065.1:0-19255 GCA_039808685.1 Allobosea sp.
CGAAGCCGCTCGTCGACATCGAAGAAACCCGGCATCCGAGACATCGCCAGCCCCCAACCGCAGAAGCCTCAAAGGATCACAAAACGCTCAAAATGACGAGGTTCTTCGAACCGTCCAATTGGTTTCGAGGTAAGTTGCAAATTCGAGGGCGTTTGCAGGCTTGCTCACGGCCGAAAGAACTGCTCGCCAAAGGGGACGGTTTGAGTAATGCGACGCGTTCCACTCAAGCCTGCGGCACTGAACTGTGATACTTCAGGTCGAGCCCAAAATTCCTTGATCTTCTGAGAAACAAAATCAACAGGTGTCTGCATCTGTTCGATCTGGTCAATATTCCGGCCAATTCCAACAGCTATTGCCTCAAGAGCAACAAAGCCGACTTGCCCGGTGAATTTTGCCGCGTTGCCATCGTACCGGCGCAGAGCATCTTGCCCAAAGGCTGCATTCAGCAACGCAAAGACCCTTTCGAAGATCGAGCCAATCCTTCGAAAATTGGCATCATCTGTAGCCATTTCGATAATTTTCGTGTCAGTAAATTCTTCAACATCTAAGGATTGGTCAAAATTATTTCCTTCAAGCACAAAGAATCTCATAATATATTCCATGTGCTTCTGTATGCGTGTTCCACTGTCAGTAATCCGGGAAACACTCTTGAATTCGGCATTCTCAGCCAATTCTTTTAGATAGGCAAAGAATTCAGCATTGGCCATGATGACAGCGCAGTTGCGTACTTCTTGTGGCTCTGCGATCGTTCCGCCCGCGTTCAAACGTTGAAAAAGGTCGTACTTCGAATATTCATCCGTCGAGCGCTTTAATATCTGGACGCCGATTTTTGAGCGGCGGAAGTCAAACTGGAAAGATTTATCCAGTTGGTTTTGGTCGTTGATGGCGATATCCCGGATTCTATTGCTCTTCTCCCAAACGATATTCTTTAGAGACGGGAGGTATTTTGTCGCAATTAACGAGGAGGGTGGCGCTTCTTTACCGTCTACGCGCAGCTTACCCATAAACTCCAAAACAGTGGAGACGCGCTGAAGGCCGTCAACCAGCTCCCATTGGCTATTTTCTGTCTCAAAAACAAAAATAGACGGGATCGGAATGCCAAGGAGGACAGATTCAACAAATCTGGATTTCTGGTTGATATTCCACCGAAATAAGCGTTGGAAGGCTGGATTTATATTGAGTTCGCTAGATTCGTACATCGTAAATAACTCGCCAAGCGACATCGCGTACGAGTCAGTTTTTACTTGGCGTCGCGCTTTCTCGACTTCTTGAACAAGAGTCACGATAAGTCCTTGCAAAAAGAATCAGGGAAACAGCCTGGAGGATGCCCGAACCATTCAGATAATGTAAGTGCATCGCCTATTCTCTCGCCATGACCGTCCCCTCCACCTTCACCTACGCCTCGCGCGATCTCGAACGACCACGATGTGAGCGATGAAATGAACCGCGGGGAACCCCTCTCCCGGATGGGAGAGGGGCAGGGGTGAGGGCCCGCCGTTGATCGCAAGCCGCAACGGCGCCGCATCGCCTCCTATTGAATCCGCACACCCTCATCCGGCGCTCCGCGCCACCTTCTCCGATCCGGGAGAAGGGAAGGGCGTTGTGGTTCCGGCTCCTCTTTTTGAAAGAGCACTGCCCGAACTCAGATGCTCAAAGCCTTGCGGATTGTGGCAACGACCGCGTCGCGATCCCCATCGCCTCGGCATTCGTGAAGCGAATGACCCTGAAACCATGCCGCTCGATCTCCTCGGTCCGCGCGCTGTCGTAGTCATGCTCCCAGCCATGTTGGCGGCCGTCGAGTTCGACCACCAGTTTGCGCTCGATGCAGAGGAAATCGACGGTGTAGCCGAGAAGCGGCACCTGTCGGCGGAACTTGAGGCCGTCGATCTGGCGGTTTCGGATGAGCGACCAGAGGATGTCTTCCGCTTTGGTCGCGTGCCGTCGCAGTTTTCTCGCAAATTGTCGTTGCTCAGTCGTCACGCTTGCGATGCTGCTGCCGATGGCATCCACAATCAACCGCACACCCTCACCCCTGCCCCTCTCCCATTCGGGAGAGGGGTTCCCCGCGGTTCGGCAGCCCTATCGATCCAAAGCCTCAGACCCCGTCGAAAGCCGCGTGATAGCGCACGGTGCCGGCCGGCAGCTCCGCGCCGAAGCCGAGGCGCATGAAATATTCCGGCGGCACGCCTTCCAGCACCAGCGCCGGATCGGTGGCGAAGCCGAAGCGGCCGTAATAGGCGGGGTCGCCGAGCAGGACGCAGCCGGCGGCGCCCATCTCGCGCAGGCGCCGCAGGCTCTCGCGGATCAGCTCCGAGCCGATGCCGCCGCGCTGCCGGCCCGGCTTCACCGAGACCGGCCCGAGCCCGAACCAATCGCGCTCCGCCCCGTCGATCGTCACCGGCGAGAAGGCGACATGGCCGACGATCTCGTTGCCCTCGACGGCGACGAGCGAGAGCGTCAGCGCCGCGGCCTTGCGCAGGCCATCGACGATCGCCGCTTCGGTGCCGCTGCTATGCGGCGCCGTCGCGAAAGCCTCCGTGGTCAAGGCGCGGATGGCGTCGGTATCGGCGGGCTGTTCGGGGCGGATGTGCATCCGGGGCTTATGCCATGCCGGTGTCGCCGATGAAAACTAATCCCCGCCCGCGCGGCCCATGCCTATTCTCGGCCCACCTCATCCCGAGGGGCGGCCATCCGGAGGCATGCTGCATGGCGGGGTGAGGGCGGCGCCCTGCGGCCGGGTTTGCACCCCGGACTCGGGAGGCTGCGGGAACCGCCCTGGGGGTACTACGGCCCCTGTGCGAGGAGCCTCGCTAGGAGAGACGGCGCGGCGGTTGTGAGGCGGCAGGCGTGCGACGACCCGCTGAGGGAAGCCGGCGCGTCCTGTCCGTCCGCGATCGTCGCTCCGCCCAACGGAAGCGCGGCCCGCAGCTTTCAAGAACGCCGGCAAGCGGAGCGCCACGGGGCGTGCGGATGGTGGCTCAACCCATCCGCGCCGCATCCTGGCTCAACGGAAGCGGCCGATACCCCGCGCCTCGCGGCGCTCCGCTGCCCCTCGTCATCCACGAACGCCCGCGCGCAAGCCGGGCGACTGAGGGCCTATGAGTTTTCGCGCAGGCGCGATGCAGGAGCGGATCATGGCGAAGCTGGACTGGCAGACGCCCGAGCAGGCGCGGTGGACGGCGGAGAACCACGCCCGGCGGGCGCGGGAGCCTCGCAGCCTGGTGGACCGGCTGGAGATCTGGTCGTTCTGCCCGCGCAAGGGCTGCCAGCGGCAGAAGAGCTGCGGCCATGAGCAGCCGTCGCTCTGTTTGAACGCCTTCTTCGCGACGATGCCCGAGGAGGTGCGGCAGTATGTCCGGCTCGTGGTCGACGCCCGGAGCGGCGGCGCGAGCCCGGCCGAGGCCGATCGGATCGCCTGCGAGCGCATGATCGCGGTCGACGGCCGCACGCCCTTCGACGATCTCTAGAGCACCGCCCGCTCAGGCGGCGACGGCGACCCGCGTGTCGAGCTTGCGGATGGCGGTGCTCAGCTCGGGCTCGTCGACGAGATCGGCGGCGTCGGCCAGCTTGAACCAGTGCAGGTCGCGCTGGTGCTGCTCGGCCCAGCTGTCGAGCTGCTGCTCGACTTCGAGCAGGTAGAGCTTCACTTCGCAGAGCGCGAAATGGTCGCTCATCCGCTTCCAGTAGGTGTAGCGTCCGGCCGGCTTCTCGCTGACGCGGCCGATCACGCCGGCCTCCTCATAGGCCTCGCGCGCGGCGGCGTCGCGATCCTTCAGGCCCTTCATCGGCCAGCCCTTGGGCACGATCCAGCGGCGCGTGGTGCGCGAGGTCACGAGCAGGATTTCGGTCGAGCCGTCGGCCGCGTGTCGGATCGGCATGGCGGCGATCTGCGACCGCTTCTCTCCCGGTTTCCGCTTGGCCTTCTTCATCGACGCTGAGAGCTCTTTCCTGGCTGCACATTCGTCCGGCTCCGAATCATGAATGATCGCCGGAGCGAATAAATATTGCATCGATTCCCGGAAATGGAAGAGGCGTTCCGCGGAATCGGATCAGCTTTTCGCTTCGCGCATGGCTCGGTCGTGGACATCTTCCGGTTGCGCCAGCCGCAGCAACAGCCAGCCGCCGAGGCCGGAGAGCAGCGAGCCGGCGATGACGCCGATCTTGGTCTGGCTCTGAAGGGCTTCGGAGGCGGGGAAGGCGAGCAGGCCGATGAACAGGCTCATGGTGAAGCCGATGCCGCAGAGCAGGGCGATGCCGTAGAACTGCGCCCAGGAGGCGCGCGCCGGCAGGTCGGCGAAGCCCGCGCGGATCGCCAGCCAGCTGAAGCCGAACACGCCGATCTGCTTGCCAAGGAACAGCCCGAGCATGATGCCGAACGGCACGGGCGCCGCCAGCGTCGAGAGCCCGAGCCCGGCGAAGGAGACGCCGGCATTGGCGAAGCCGAAGACCGGGATGACCAGAAAGGCGACCCACGGGTGCAGGCCATGCTCCAGCCGGTGCAGCGGCGAGGAGGCGCTGTCGGGTTTCGCGGGCGAGGGGGTGAGCGGGATGGTCAGCGCCAGAGCGACGCCGGCCAGTGTGGCATGCACGCCGGATTTCAAGGTGAAGTACCAGAGCGCCACGCCGAGCAGGAGATAGGGCGCAAGCCGCATGACGCCGAGCCGGTTCAGCGCGACCAGGGCCACGAGCGTCGCGGCGGCGAGCCCGAGATAAAGGCCCGAAAGCTCGGCGGTGTAGAAGATCGCGATGATGATCACCGCGCCGAGATCGTCGAGGATCGCCAGCGCCGTCAGGAAGACCTTGAGCGACGCCGGCACGCGCGGGCCGAGCAGCGAAAGCACGCCGAGCGCGAAGGCGATGTCGGTGGCGGTCGGGATCGCCCAGCCGCGCAGGCCCTCGCCGGAGTTCAGGTTGAAGGCGACATAGATCAGCGCCGGCGCGATCATGCCGCCGAGCGCGGCGAAGCCGGGCAGCACGCGCCGTCCCCAGCTCGAGAGCTGGCCGTCGAGCATCTCGCGCTTGATCTCCAGGCCGACGAGCAGGAAGAACACCGCCATCAGCGCATCGTTGATCCAGTGCAGGACCGACAGTCCGAGCACATAGTGCTTCAGCGCGCCGAAATAGAGCGGCGCCGCCGGTGAATTGGCGACGACGAGGGCAAGCGCCGCGACGGCCATCAGGACGATGCCGCCGGCCGCTTCGCCATGCAGGAAGTCCCGCAGCGCGGAAAGGGGTTTCGTCCGGGTCGCAGGGGCGGCCATCGAGCTCTCCTTCGTCGATCAGACGAAGAGAGATACGACGGGCCGCCGCCGATGGCCAAGCTTGCCGGTGACGCAGCCCGGGATCAGAGCTTCTTGCCGTCCTTGTCGAACTGCTTGAGGAAGGCGGTCAGGTCCTTGATCTCCTTCTCGCTCTTGATGCCGGCGAAGATCATCTTGGTGCCGGGGATCTTGGCCTTGGGATCCTTGATGTACTCGGCGAAGGTCGCCTCGTCCCAGGTCAGGCCGGAATTCTTGTTGGCGGCCGAGTAGCTATAGCCCTCGACGGCGCCGGAATGCCGGCCGATCAGCCCGTTGAGCTCGGGGCCGACGAGATTGCGCGCGCCTTCGCCGATCTGGTGGCAGGCCCGGCACTTGGCGAAGGAGCGCTCGCCCGCGGCAGCATCCTGCGCCGCGGCGGGCTGGGCGAGGAGAGGAAGGAGGAGGACAAGGCCGGAGAGAATGGCTCGCATGATCACGTCTTTCGACTTGGAGGCATTCTTGTTTAGCCTTCAGTGGCAGGCGACGGCATGAGCCATTTCGACGCGCTGTCGAACTCGGTCAGAGCTCGCCGATCCACTCCGCCACGGTCGCCGTGAAGGCGTCCGGCCGCGAGATCGGAAAGAGATGCCCGCCGGTTTCCATGATCGCCCGGCGGCAGCCGGGCAGGGCGGCGGCGAGCTCTTCCTGATGATAGACCGGTACGACCATGTCGTCGCGCGTGCCCAGCACGAGCACCGGCATCATCAGCGAGTCGATATCGGCCGTGCCGTCGAAGGCCAGCAGCGCGTCGAGGCGCTCGCGCGTCACCGTACGGGCATGCTCGCTCACCGGCGCGGCTTCGATCGCGGCATCGTAGACATGCCAGTTCGCTTCGATCCAGCGCGGCTGGTAGCCGCTCAGGACCGAAGCGGCGGCATAGGCATGGGGGTCGCAGGCCAGGATCGCGCGTCGTGCACCGAAGACGGCGTTCAGATAGCGCCCGGACTTGAGCCAGCTCGCGCTCAGGATCAGGCCGTCGAGCCGGCCGGGTGCGAGCTTGGCGATCGCCTGGGCGATGCAGCCGCCGGTGGAGTGGCCGAGCACCACGGCCCGCGAGATGCCGGCCGCGTCGAGGACAGCGAGGCTGTCCTGCGCCAGGAGGTCGATCGAGCAGGGCGCTTCGCCGCGCGTGCTCGCGCCGATGCCGCGCTGGTCGAAGCGGATGACCTGGAAGGAGCGCGAGAGGGTTGCGGCGATGTCGCTCCAGAAGGCGGCGCTGCCGCTCAGGCCGCTGACCAGCAGCAGCGGCTGGCCGTGACCTTCCTTGAAGGCGTGCAGGGTCGCGCCGTCCGGTGTCTCGATCTTGAAATCGGTGATGTCAGTGGTCGCCGTCATGCGTCACCTCGTGGATGATGATGCCGCACGCTGCGCTGCCGGCGCATGATTCCACACATGGCCCCATCCTCCCTTACCTTGGGTCGCCCACCCGATCGTTCGGTCTTGATGTGGCCGATCTGATCACTTCGTGGCAGGATGGCGCATCGGCTTCGCCCTCGCCATGGCCTGAGCGCAGGGGGAGCAATGCTTTTGACGCAGATCAAATAGGCTGAGGACTAATTTGACTGCGTCTGACGCATGTCTTGGCGTGTGGTTCTGCAGGCGGCAGGGCTGACGCGGTCGCTACGGTCTTCAGGACGGGTTCAGTCCTTCGCTGAGGGCATAAGGCGCGAGCACGTCGCGGATGTCGCGCTCGACGCGCGGGGTCAGCAGCGCGCGGGTGACGACGGCCCGCAGATGATGGTCCATCAAGTCGGCCGCACGGGCGGCGTCGCCGGCGCGCAGCGCGTCGATCAGCTGGCGATGCTCGGAGACGGCGCATTCGGTGGAGTGCGGGCGGCCATAGATCGCCAGGATCAGGGAGCAGCGCGACGAGGCTTCCTGGACATAGCGCAGCAGCAGCGCATTGCCTGTCATCTTCGCAAGCTTGATGTGGAATTCGCCGGACAGGCGGATCGATTCAGGCCCGTCCTGCTCATGCGCCTTCTCTTCCTGGCGGACATGGGCTTCCAGTTCCGTGAGCTGGGCGGCGGTGATGCGCCCGGCCAGGCTTTCGGCGACGAGCCGCTCGAGACCGCGTCGAACCTCGAACACGTCGCGCGCCTCTTCCAGCGTCGGATAGGCCACCGAGGCGCCGCGATTGGGTTTGAGTTCGACCAGGCCCTCGACGGCCAGCCGTCCAAAGGCCTCGCGGACCAGGGTGCGGCTGACGCCGAGCTGTTCGCCGATCGAATCCTCGGGCAGTTTCATGCCAGGCTTCAGGGCTTGCTCGATGATGGCGCGTCGCAGCGCCCGGTAGACGGATTCAGCGCGCAGAACCGGCGCTCGCTTCTCACCCATCGTGGCTTTCCCTCGTGCAGGGACGGTGTTGTCCGGGGGTGTCAATGTCACGATAGCGGTCTCCGCGCCAGTTTCCCCTTGTGTTCAATAATCGCATACAATACGATTGTCATATCGTATGCAAGTATGCCTTATAATCGCACACGAGGATGGCGCGTAAAGCGCCACGTGCATAACGGGACGGCAAAAAGCGATCGAGACCCGGCGTGCCCGCAGGCGCGCCGACGAAAAAGGGGAGAAGTCGATGAAGAAGGCCTGGTTGCTGGCGGCGGTTGCCGCCTTTGCGCTCAGCGGCGTGGCGGAAGCCAAGACGTTGAAATGGGGTGCGTCGCGCGAGATCGCCTCGCTCGATCCTTATTCCTATGGCGAGACTTTCACGCTCGCCGTCCTGAACCATGTCTATGAAGGCCTGGTGCGTTATACCGGCGATCTCAAGATCGAGCCGGCCCTGGCCGAATCCTGGGAGACCGTGTCGCCGACCGTCTGGCGCTTCAAGCTGCGCCAGGGCGTGAAGTTCCATAACGGCAATCCCTTCACCGCCGACGACGTCATCGCCTCGCTGGCCCGCGTCACCCATCCGGATTCGCCCCTCAAGGGCAATCTGCCGGCCTATAAGAGCTCGAAGAAGATCGACGATTACACCGTCGAGATCGAGGTCAACGGCCCCTATCCGCTGCTGCTGAACGACCTCACCAACATCTTCATCTTCGACAAGGAATGGATGGAGGCGAACAACTCGCTGCTGCCCACCGATTCCGGCAAGGGCGTGAAGGGCTACGCCACTGACAATGCCAACGGCACCGGCCCGTTCAAGGTCGAGAGCCGCCGCGCCGATGCCAAGACGGTCTTCGTCAAGAATGCCGACTGGTGGGATAAGCCGAAGCACAATATCGACGTGATCGAGTTCACGCCGATCACCTCGTCCTCGACCCGCGTCGCGGCGCTGCTCTCCGGCGAGATCGACTACACCAACGTCGCCCCGCTGCAGGATCTGCCGCGTCTCTCCGCCTCGCCGGACGTCAAGGTGCTGCAGACCAACGAGCTGCGCTCGGTCTTCTTCGCCCTGAACCTCGGCGACAAGCTCGTCGAGAGCGACGTCAAGGACAAGAATCCCTTCAAGGACATCCGGGTGCGTGAGGCGCTCTATCGCGCCATCGACATCGATGCGGTGCAGAAGCGCGCCATGCGCGGCCTGTCGCGCAATACCGGTGCGCTCGTCGCCCCCGCGATTCCCGGCTATGACCCGTCGCAGGACGAGCGTCTGCCCTTCGACCTGAACGGCGCCAAGAAGCTCTTGGCCGATGCCGGCTATCCCAACGGCTTCTCCTTCCAGATCAACTGCCAGAGCGACTCGCTCGTCAACGAGGAGGAGTTCTGTCAGGCCGTGGCGGCGATGTGGTCGCGTGCCGGCCTGAAGCCGAACCTCAGCATGGCCCCGCGCAGCCAGCAGACGCCGAAGCGCGTCAAGGGTGACTTCGACGTCATCTCCTTCGGCTGGGCCAACGAGCCGATGATCGATGCCTACTCGCTGCTGGTGCAGGTGCTGCATTCCAAGAGCGGCACGAGCGGCGTCTTCAACTGGGGCAACTGGGGCGATCCGCGCATCGATGCGCTGATCGACAAGGCCGGCGTCGAGCTCGACACGCCCAAGCGCATCGAAATGATGAAAGAGGCGCTCAAGATCGCCAAGAAAGAGCAGCTCTTCATCCCGCTGCACCAGCAGCCGATGGCCTGGGCGATGCGTAACACGGTCGCCTCGACCGTGCAGGCCTCGGACAACAAGCCGCGGCTCTGGCTGACGACGATGAAGTGAGGCTGCCGCGGTCCAACCGTCATGGCCGGGCTTGACCCGGCCATCGCGGCAACCAGCGCCTTTTCTCCTGAAGTTCCCGGGTCTTCGCGTGACGAGGCCCGGGACTGATGCCGGAACGCAGGAGTTCCCATGCCGGCCTTTCTCCTAAAGCGACTGCTCAACGCCGCCGGCGTGATGCTGGCGGTGGCCTTTCTCGCCTTCCTGATCTTCCGCTTCGTCGGAGACCCCGTGGAGCTGATGCTGAACGAGCAGGCGAGCCAGCAGCAGCGCGACGAATTGCGCGTCCGTCTCGGCCTCGACAAGGGGTTCGTGATGCAATACGCGACCTTCGTCGGCAACGCCGTGCGCGGCGATTTCGGCATCTCCTACCGCAACCAGCAGGACGTCTTCACGCTGATCTCGGAGCGCTTCCCGGCGACCTTCGAGCTCGTGCTGGTCGCGACCTTCCTGTCGCTCGCCGTCGGTGTCCCGCTCGGTGTCTACACCGCGATCCGACGAGACAGTTTCCTCGCCAAGACCCTGCAATTCGTCTCGGTGCTCGGGGTCTCCCTGCCGAGCTTTGCGCTGGGCATCCTCTTCATCCTGGTCTTCTCGGTGACGCTGCAATGGCTGCCGGCCTTCGGGCGCGGCGAGGTCGTGCAGATCGGCTGGTGGAGCACCGGCTTGCTCACCGCGTCGGGCCGGAAGGCGCTGATCCTGCCCGGCATCACGCTTTCGCTCTTCCAGATCACCCTCGTGATGCGCCTCGTCCGCGCCGAGATGCTGGAGACCATGCGCACCGACTTCATCCGCTTTGCCCGGGCGCGGGGCCTGCCGGCGCGCGCCGTCCATTTCGGCCACGCTTTGCGCAACTGCCTGATGCCGGTCATCACCGTCACCGGCCTGCAGATCGGCAACCTCATCGCCTTCGCGCTGGTCACAGAGACGGTGTTCCAGTGGCCGGGCATGGGCATGCTCTTCGTCCAGGCGGTGACCTTCGTCGACATCCCGGTGATGGCGGCCTATCTGATCGTCGTCTCCTTCATCTTCGTCACGCTCAACACGCTGGTCGACCTTACCTATGCCTGGGTCGACCCGCGCCTGCGCGAGGACGCCCTCACGGGAGGCGCCAATGCTCGCTGAGAAGATCCGGCCCGCCGACACCGTCAAGAAGCCCGGCCGCCTGCGCCGCTTCCTCGACAGCGATATCGGCTGGAGCTTCTGCCACACGCCGGTCGCCTGGCTCTCGGCGCTGGTGCTGGTGCTGCTCGTCCTGACCGCGCTCCTCGCGCCGCTGATCGCGCCGCAGAACCCCTACGATCTCAGCCAGGTCTTCATCGACAAGGCCGAGATCCCGCCGATCTGGCAGTCCGGTGGCGAATGGCCCTTCCTGCTCGGCACCGATCCGCAGGGGCGCGACGTGCTCTCGGCCATTCTCTACGGCTCGCGCATCTCGCTGATCATCGGCTTCGCGGCGGTGATGGTGTCGATGCTGATCGGCGTCTCGATCGGGCTCACCGCCGGCTTCTATGGCGGGCGCGTCGACAACCTCCTGATGCGGCTTGGCGACACCGTGCTCTCGATCCCGACGCTGCTGATGGCGATCCTGGTCTCGGCGATCTTCCGCGAGATGCTGCCGCCGGCCCTGCGCGAGCCCTTCTCCGCCGTGGTGCTGGTGCTTTCGATCGCGCTGACGAGCTGGGTCCAGTACGCCCGCACCGTGCGTGCGCTGACCATGGTCGAGCGCCGCAAGGAATACGTGCTCGCCGCCCGCATCATTCGGGTGCCCGCCGCGCGGATCATGGGCCGCCACATCCTGCCCAATACGATGACGCCGGTGCTGGTCTCGGCGACGCTGAGCCTCGGCCTCGCCATCCTCTCGGAAGCGACGCTCTCCTTCCTCGGCGTCGGCATGCCGATCACGCAGCCCTCGCTTGGCACGCTGATCCGCATCGGCAACCAGTACCTGTTCTCCGGCTCCTGGTGGCTCGTCGTCTTCCCCTCGCTGCAACTCGGCCTGATCGTGCTCTCGGTCAACCTGCTCGGCGATTGGCTGCGCGACGCGCTGAACCCGAAGCTGCGCTGACCATCATAAGAAACCACGAGGATACGCCTGCGATGACTACCTCCCTCCTCATCCGCAATGTCAGGCCGAATGCCGGGCCGGCTCTCGATATCCTGATCGAGAACGGCCGCATCAGCCGGATGGCGAAGGACATCGCCGCTCCCGCCGGCGTGACGGTCGAGGACGGCCGCGGCGAGATCGCCATCCCCGGCCTGGTCGAGGCGCATGCGCATCTCGACAAGAGCCTCTGGGGCATGCCCTGGTATGTCAACGAGGTCGGACCGAAGCTGCTCGACAAGATCGACAACGAGCGCGAGAGCAAGAAGCGCCTCGATCTCGACCCGGCCCGCCAGTCGGCCCGCCAGACCGTCCAGTCCTCGACGATGGGCTCGACCCACACCCGCAGCCATGTCGACGTCGACACCGATCTCGGGCTCTGGGGCGTCGAGGGCATCATGAAGACCCGCGCGGAATACGCGGATATCATGGACATCGAGCTCGTCGCATTCCCTCAGTCCGGCCTGCTGCGCCGGCCGGGCACGCTGGAACTGATGCACGAGGCGATGAAGGCCGGCTGCGAGATCGTCGGCGGTCTCGATCCCTGCGCCATCGACCGCGACCCGAAGGGCCATCTCGATGCGATCTTCGGGCTCTGCCAGACCTATGGCCGCCCGCTCGACATCCATCTGCACGAGCCTGGCGAGATGGGCCTGTTCTCGCTCGATCTCATCATCGAGCGCACCCGCGCGCTCGGCATGAAGGGCAAGGTCACCGTCAGCCACGCCTTCTGCCTCGGCACGGCGCCCGAGCTGGTCGATCCCGTGATCCCGCAGCTCGCCGAACTCGACATCGCGATCATGACGACGGCGCCGGCCCGCAACACCGCGCCGGCGGTGAAGAAGCTGCTCGATGCCGGCATCCGCGTCTGCTCGGGCTCGGACGGCATCCGCGACACCTGGGGCCCCTATGGCAATGCCGACATGGTCGAGCGCGCCATGTTCATCGGCCTGCGCAACAATTTCCGTCGCGACGACGAGGTCGAGCTCGGCCTCCACGTCTGCACGACCGGCGGTGCCCAGGTGATGGAGATCGCCGATTACGGCCTGGCCGAGGGCAAGGCTGCCGATCTCGTCATCATGCCCGGCCAGAGCCTGACCGATCTGGTCGTCACCCGTTCGCCCAAGCGCCGCGTGATCAAGCGCGGCAAGATCGTCGCCCGTGACGGCGTTTCTGTGAGGACTGCCCCGTGAGCCTGCAAGCCAAGAAGCGGCCCGAAGGCCGCATCCTGATGACCGCGCGCTGGGTGGTCGGCCACAAGGATGGCCGCCATCGTCTCTACGAGAACGGCGAGGTCGTCTTCGAAAACGGCGAGGTCGTTTTCGTCGGCCATGGCTTCCCCGGTGAAGTCGCCCGCCGCATCGATTACGGCCATGCCCTGATCGGGCCGGGCTTCGTCGATTGTGACGCGCTCTCCGATCTCGACACCACCATCCTCGGCTATGACAACCAGCCGGCCTGGAAGAAGGGCCGCGTCTGGCCGCGCAGCTATCTCGAGGCCGGTCCCTACGAGATGTACACGCGCGAGGAGCTGGCCTTCCAGAAGCGCTATGCCTTCTCCCAACTGATCCGCAACGGCATCACCACTGCGCTGCCGATCGCCTCCCTGTTCTATCGCGCTTGGGGCGAGACGGTGCAGGAATTCGAGGATGCCGCGGAAGCTGCCGCCGATCTCGGCCTGCGCGCCTATCTCGGCCCGGCCTATCGCACCGGCAACCAGGTCGTCGAAAGCGACGGGCGCATCACCACCCATTACGACGAGGCCCGCGGCCTCGCCGAGCTCGATGCTGCCATCGACTTCGCCAGGCGCCATGAGGGACAGGCCGGCGGGCTGATCCGCGCGATGTTCGCGCCCGATCGCATCGAGACCTCGACGGCGGAGCTGCTGCGCCGCACGGCGGCAGCCTCGCGCGAGCTCGACATCCCCGTCCGGCTGCATTGCTGCCAGTCGAAGATCGAGTACGACCTCGTTCTCGCCCAGCATGGCATGAGTCCGCCGGAATGGCTGGAAAGCCTCGGCTTCCTCAACGAGCGTTGCCTGCTGCCGCATGGCACCGTCGTCTCCGGCAGCCGCCTGATCGACCGCCCCGGCCGCGATCTCGAGATCATCCGCGATTCAGGTGCCAGCATCGTGCATTGCCCGCTGGTCTCGGGCCGGCACGGCAACAGCATCAACCATTTCGGCAGCTATCGCGCCATGGGCCTCAACATCGCCATGGGCACCGATACGGCGCCGCCGGACATGGTGCTGAACATGCAGACCGGCATGATCCTCTCCCGCACCATGGCCGGCAATGTCGGCGCCGTGCGCTCCGAGGATTACTACGACGCGGCGACCATCGGCGGGGCGGACGCGCTGCGGCGCCCCGATCTCGGCCGCCTTCAGCCGGGCTCGCGCGCCGACATCACCGTCTTCGAATTCGACCGGCCGCATAGCGGGCAGGTCATCGACCCCATCCAGACGATGATGCTGACCGGCCATGGCCGCGACTTCGCGACCGTGGTGATCGACGGTCGCTTCGTCATGGAGAACCGGGCGATCCCCGGCCAGGACGAGGCCGCCGACAACATCCGCGCCCAGAAGCAGTTCGAGGGCGTGATGGCCCGCTATCCCGAGCGCACGCTCGGCCACCCGCCGATGAGCGAGATCTTCTCGTCGAGCTACGCGATCGAACGCAGCGAGGCCTCTGCATGACCGCACCCGCCGCCCAGCCTCTCCTGTCCGTCCGCGACCTGCGCATCGTCTTCGACGGCCGCCACGGCCCGTTGACGGCGCTGGACGGCGTCTCCTTCGACATCGCGCCGGGCGAGATCCTCGGCGTGGTCGGCGAGTCCGGGGCTGGCAAGTCCCTGACCGGCACGGCGGTGATCGGCCTGCTCGATCCGCCGGGCCGCGTCGCGGGCGGCGAAATCCATCTCGCCGGCCAGCGCATCGACAACCTGCCGGCCGAGCAGATGCGCAAGCTGCGCGGCCGGCGCATCGGCGCGATCTTCCAGGACCCGCTGACCTCGCTGCACCCGTTGCTCAAGGTCGGCGACCAGCTCGTCGAGACCATCCTGACCCATCTGCCGGTCAGCCGCACGGAAGCGCGCAAGCGCGCGCTCGACCTGCTCAAGGAGGTCGGCATCCCCGCCGCCGAGACGCGGATCGACCATTTCCCGCACCAGTTCTCCGGCGGCATGCGTCAGCGCGTCGTCATCGCGCTCGCGCTCTGCGCCGAGCCCTCGCTGATCATCGCCGACGAGCCGACGACGGCGCTCGACGTCTCGATCCAGGCGCAGATCACCACCTTGCTGAAGCGGCTCTGCCGCGAGCACGGCACGGCGATCATGCTGGTCACCCACGACATGGGCGTCATCGCCGAGACGGCCGACCGGGTCGCGGTGATGTATGCTGGCCGCATCGTCGAGATCGGCCCGGTCCAGGAGGTGACGCGCCGGCCGAGCCATCCCTATACGGCCGGCCTGATGGCCTCGATCCCCAGCGTCCATGTGCGCCACGAGCATCTCAACCAGATCGACGGCGCGATGCCCCGTCTCAACGCCATCCCGCCGGGCTGCGCCTTCAACCCGCGCTGCGGCCGGGCCGAACCCTTCTGCCGTGAGCACAAGCCCGGCCTGCCCATGACCGGGCATGCCGCTGCCTGCCATTTCCCCCTGAAGGAGGCGGTCCATGCTTGACCAGGCCTCGACGCTCGCCCCCGCCAGGGCTGCGGGCGACGACATCATCCTCGACGTCGAAGCCGCCTGCTGCCGCTTCGACGTCTCGGCACCGGCCCTGTCGCGGCTGATCTCGAAGGAGCCGCGGCGCATCCTGCGCGCGGTCGAGAACGTCTCCTTCACGGTCAGGCGCGGCACCACCTTCAGCATCGTCGGCGAATCCGGCTGCGGAAAATCGACGCTGGCGCGCATGGTCGTCGGCCTGCAGCGGCCGACCGAGGGCAAGCTCAGCTTCCGCGATATCCGCCGCGCCGACGGCACCATCGGCCCGCCGCGCGTGCAGATGATCTTCCAGGACCCCTATGCCTCGCTCAATCCGCGCTGGCGCGTCGGCGACATTATCGCCGAGCCGATCCGCGAGCTGAACCTGCGTGCCGACGAGGCCGCGATCCAGCAGCGCGTCGGCGACCTCCTGGAGACGGTCGGCCTCTCGCGCACCGATGCGAGCCGCTACCCGCACGCGTTTTCCGGCGGCCAGCGCCAGCGCATCTCGATTGCGCGGGCGCTTGCGACCGAGGCCGACTTCCTCGTCTGCGACGAGCCGACCTCGGCGCTCGACGTCTCCGTGCAGGCGCAGATCCTCAATCTGATGGTCCGGCTGCAGAAGGAGTTCGGGCTGACCTATCTCTTCATCAGCCACAATCTCTCGGTCGTCCGGCACATGTCGGACGATCTCGCGATCATGTATCTCGGCCGCTTCGTCGAGGCGGGGCCGGCCGAGCAGGTCTTCACCCGGCCGCAGCACCCTTATACGCGCCTGCTGCTCGACACGATTCCCGATGTCGAGCGGCCGAACCGGGAGCGCCGGCCGATGTCCGGCGAGGTGCCGAGCCCGATCAGTCCGCCGGCAGGCTGCACCTTCAACCCGCGCTGTGCGCAGGCGGCCGATCGCTGCCGCGTCGAGCGACCGGAGTTGCGAAAGCTCGGCAACGTGGAAGTGTCCTGCCACTTCGCCTAAGCGCGGGGTGTTCTGACTATTCTCGGAACCGCCTCGTCATCCCGGCCTTGAGCCGGGATCCATCGAAGGGCGCTGGAACTCTACGATGGATACCGGATCTACGCTGCTTCGCAGCTTGTCCGGGATGACGAAGCGTGGCTGTTAGAAATCAGTACGCTCAACCGACCAGCGTCGCCTCCAGCGTGATCGGCGCCTTGAACAGCTTCGAGACAGGGCAGCCGGCCTTGGCCTTGCCGGCCAGAGATTCGAAGGTTGCCTGGTCGGCGCCGGGCACCTTGCCCTTCAGCGTCAGATGGATCGCGGTGATCGCGTAGCCGTCGTCGAGCTTGTCGAGCGTCACGCGCGCCGTCGTATCGAGCGCATCGGCCTTGAGGCCCGCCTCTCCCAGGATCAGCGAGAGCGCCATGGTGAAGCAGGAGGCATGCGCCGCGCCGATCAGCTCCTCGGGATTGCTGCCGGGCTTGCCCTCGAAACGACTGGAGAAGCCGTAGGGGTAGGCGTCGAGCGCCTTGGTCTCGGTCGAGATGGTGCCCTTGCCGTCCTTGATGCCGCCCTCCCAATGGGCCGAGCCGGTTCTGTTGATCGCCATGATGCTATCTCCCATTCTGGTTTCTGAGGGGGTATCCTGCGGCTGGAAAGCTACTCTTTGACAACGGCCGAGCGCGAGTCGGGTTCATCGCGACCACGACAAGGATATCGAATTGCCCTAAGGTCATCGCCTCGAACGCTGGAGGCTGCCATGACTGCATTCAATGCCGTGCGTTTCAAGGTGAAGCCGGGGATGGAGACCGCCTTTCTCGACGCCCACCGCAAGGTCGCCGAGGATTGGCCGGGCCTGCGGCACGCCAACATCATCGCGGCCGGTGACGGGCGCTACTGCATTATCGCGGAATGGGAGAGCATGGACGCGATGGCAGCCGCCCGGCCGATGATCGCCACGCTCAACGGCTTCCGCCACACGCTCGACGATCTCGGCAACGGGCTCGGCGTCACCGATCCGATCGCCGGGACGGTCGCTCTGTCGCTGAAATAGAGCGATCGGGTGGACCACGCTCGAAAAGCTACTCCCCGCGACCCGGCCTGATCTGCGGCAGGGCCTGCCGCAGCAGGGGCGGGAGATCCTCCGGCCGGCCTGCGAAGGCGGCGAGGAAATCCCCGCGCATGCGTCCGGTCCAGAACTGGTTGATATGGTCGGCGACGGAGCGGGCTGCCTCCGCTTCCGGATAGGCCATGAAGAAATCGGCGATCTGCCCGGCCATGCGCCGCAGCTTCTCGACGTTGTCAGCGTGGTGATCGGTGGTCAGGCCGGCCTCCGTCATCGGGCGATGGTCTCAGGTTGCGGCGCCAGCGCACCGGTGAAGACGATGCAGCCGTCGCGCCGCGCCACGGCGGCGAGCGTCAGGCCGAGATGCCGGGCGCGCTCGATCGCGAGCGAGGTCGGCGCGGAGATCGCGACCAGCGTTCCTGCGCCGAAGATCGCCGCCTTCTCGACCATCTCGAAGGAGGCGCGGCTGGTGACGAGCAGGAAGCCTTCGCCGGCATCCGCCCCGGCCCGCAGCCTTGCGCCGATCAGCTTGTCGAGCGCGTTGTGCCGGCCGACATCCTCGCGCACCGCCAGGATCGCGCCGGAGGCATCGCACCAGGCGGCGGCATGGACGGCCCGCGTGAGCTGGTTCAGCGGCTGGTGCTTGTCGAGCGCCGCGAGCGCGGCCTCGATCGCCGCGGCGGATACGGCGCGAGAGGCCCGCGTCGCCGCATCGGCCATCGGGATCTCCTCGATCGTCTCGACGCCGCAGAGCCCGCAGGAGGTGCGTCCCGAGAGATTGCGGCGTCGCGCCAGATGCTCGCGGAAGCGCCCCGGCGCGAGCTCGACCGTGACGATGACGCCTTCGTCCTTCGGCTCGACGGCAATGCTGCGGATTTCGTCAGCACCGCGCACGATGCCTTCGGTCAGGCTGAAGCCCTTAACGAAATCCTCCAGATCTGACGGGCTCGCCATCATCACCGCATAAGGCACGTTGCCGTAGACGATGTTGATCGGCATCTCGACCGCGATCTCGATCTCGCGTGCGCCCGTGCCCGCCGTGCCGAAGCGCAGCGGCTCGGCCGTGACCGCGGCCGAGGCCGGCGGCTGGGCTTCCCGATTATTCCGCGGCATCGGGCAGGCGCTCCGCGATCCGGCGCAAGGTCACGTCCTCCTCGAAATTCTTCTCCTGCCAGGCGGACCAGGCATTGGTGCGCCGAACCTCGACGGCGGTCACCTTGTATTCCGGGCAGTTCGTTGCCCAGTCCGAATAATCGGTGGTGATGACATTGGCGCCGGTCTTGGCGTGGTGGAAGGTGGTGTAGACCACGCCCGGCTGCATCCGCTCGGAAAGCGCGGCACGCAAGGCGATCTCGCCGGAGCGGCTGGCGAGCGCGACGAGGTCGCCATCGCGGATGCCGCGGCTCTCGGCATCGAAGGGGTGGATCTCCAGCACGTCCTCGTCATGCCAGGCGCCGTTCTCGGTGCGACGCGTCTGCGCGCCGACATTGTATTGCGAGAGGATGCGGCCGGTGGTGAGCAGCAGCGGGAAGCGCGGCCCCGTCCGCTCATCGGTCGGGACATATTCGGTGAGCATGAACTTGCCCTTGCCGCGTACGAAGCGGTCGACATGCATCAAGGGCGTGCCGGTCGGCGCTTTGTCGTTGCAGGGCCACTGCACCGAACCGAGCTTGTCCAGCTTGTCGTAGGAGACACCGGCGAAGCTTGGGGTGAGGCGAGCGATCTCGTCCATGATCTCGCTCGGGTGGCTGTAGCCCATCTCGTAGCCGAGGGCGCGAGCCAGCTCGATCGTGACCTGCCATTCGTCCTTGCCGGAGAGCGGCGCCATCACCTTCCGCACGCGGTTGATGCGCCGCTCGGCATTGGTGAAGGTGCCGTCCTTCTCCAGGAAGGAGGCGCCCGGCAGGAAGACATGGGCGTATTTCGCCGTCTCGTTCAGGAAGATGTCCTGGATCACGACGCATTCCATCGCGGCGAGGCC
>JBDHTM010000066.1:0-19199 GCA_039808685.1 Allobosea sp.
CTGATGATCGACGAGATCAACGCCAAGGGCGGCATCGGCGGCGTGCCGCTGAAGGCGACCTATGTCGACGAGGCGCAAGGCACGCAGGGCGTGATCGCCGAGTACCGCCGCCTCGCCGAGGACAAGACCAACCAGGTGATGATCGCGGCCCTGTCGAGCGCCAACTGCCTGGCGCTGGCGCCGCTGGCCGAGCAGCTCCAGGCCCCGACGATCGGCTGGAACTGCGACACGCATCAGCTCCTGCTCGACGGCAAGAGCCGCTATTATTTCCGCCCGAACGGCAACACGATCCCCGAATTCGTGGCCTATGCGCTCTATCTGCTGCAGCAGAAGCCGGACGTGAAGCGCATCGCCATCGTCAATCCGGACTACGCCTTCGGCCATGACGCGGCGCTGATCTTCAAGACCGCGATGAAGGCGCTGAAGCCCGATGTCGAGGTCGTCGCCGAACTCTTCCCGAAGCTCGGCTCGGCCAATTTCCAGACCGAAATCTCGAAGCTTTCGGCCTCCCGCCCGGACGTGGTCTTCTCCAATCTCTGGGGCGCCGATCTCGAGAACTTTGTGCGCCAGGCCCAGCCGCGCGGGCTGTTCACCTCGAGCCAGGTCGTGCTGGCGCTGGGCGAAACCGTGCTCCAGCGCGTCGCGCTGCCGGAGGGCGTGATCGTCGGCGTGCTCGGCGATGGCTGGTGGATGTCGCCGGATGCCAGGGCCAATCCCGAGACCAAGAGCTTCGTCGAAGCCTATCAGAAGCGCTACGGCGAATACCCGGTCTTCCCGTCGGTGAAGATGGCCAATGCCATCGTCTACATGAAGGCCGCCTACGAGGCCGCGCTGAAGAAGAGCGGCGGCAAATGGCCGAGCCGCGACGAGCTCGCCGATGCCATGCGGGGCAGCACCGTCAAGACGCTGACCGGCACGACCGTGACCCGCAGGGACAATGACGGGCTCGTCGACCAGATCGTCGGCGTCACGCAGAAATCGGCCGACTACAAGTTCCCGGTCATCGGCGGGATGGTCCGCTACAAGGGCGATGCGCTGATGCCGCCGCAGGGCGAGGACGCGATCAAGTGGGTGGGCACGCTGACGCCGGCCTTCCTTGCCGCGCAGCCGAAGCCCGGCAGCTACAAGTAAGCCTTTGCTCGACAGTTCTCTCAGCCCTCATCCTGAGGAGCGCTCCGCAGGAGCGCGTCTCGAAGGATGCTCCAGGCGGCTCCGAGACATCTGGAGCATCCTTCGAGACGCCGCGTTGCGCGGCTCCTCAGGATGAGGGCTGAGGGTTGTCGAACGGCTCCGCAACCGAGGGCGGCAAACGTTTCCCGCCTGGTTCTCCCCCCGTCATTCGCAGGTGCCGCCCATGCTCGACACCCTGATTCCGCTCGCCGTCGACGGCCTGGCCAGCGCGGCGCTGATCTTCTTCGTCGCGGTCGGGCTGACGCTCGTCTTCAGCGTGCTCCGCGTGCTCAACGTCGCGCATGGCAGCTTCTATTCGATCGGCGCCTATGTCGCGGCCTCGATCGGGCTGTGGATCGCCGGCGCCGGGCTCAATCCCTGGCTGTCCTTCCCGGCGCTGATCCTCAGCGCGGCGATCGTCGCGGCGCTGTTCGGCCCGCTGGTCGAGCGCTGCCTGATGCGCTGGACCTATGGCAAGTCCGAGGCGATCCAGATCCTCGTCACCTTCGGCCTGTTCCTGATCCTGGAGGACTTGCAGCGCATCGTCTTCGGCGTCTCTTCGCTGGCCGAGGACACGCCGATGCAGCTTCTCGGCTCGACCCAGATCGGCGGCGTGGTCTATCTTAACTACCAGCTCCTGCTGATCGCGCTGGCGGCCATCGTCGTCATTGGCCTGCGCGTGCTGCTGACCAAGACCCGGATCGGCCGCCTCGTCACCGCCGTCGTCGCCGATCGCGAGATGGCGCAGAGCATCGGCATCAACACCAATCGCGTCTTCATCCTGTCCTTCTCGCTCGGCGTCTTCCTGGCGGCGCTTGGCGGAGCGCTGGCGACGCCGACGGCGGGCGCCGCGCCCGGTCTCGGCGCCGAGACCATGGTGCTCGCCTTCGCCGTCGCCGCCATCGGCGGGCTCGGCCAGATCGAAGGTGCGGCGCTGGCGGCGATCATCGTTGGCCTCGCCCGCGTGCTGGCGATCTATTTCGCGCCCTCGCTCGATGCCGTCGCCCCCTACATCGTCATGCTGGTCGTGCTGCTGATCCGCCCCTACGGGCTGTTCGGCCAGGCCGCGACCCGGAGGATCTGACCGCCATGCGCGCCGCCCTCTTTCTCATCGCGCTGGCTGCGCTGGCGCTCGCGCCCGTCGCCGCGCCATGGCTGCAATTCGTGCTGACGCTGGCCATCGCCAAGGGCTTCGCCGCGCTCGGTGTCGCCGTGCTGCTGCGCGGCGGGCTGATCTCGATCGGCCATGCCATGTTCTACGCCGTCAGCGCCTATGCCATCGCTTTCCTGGCCCGGGCCGGGGTGAACGAGTTCGTCCTGCTGCTGCTGCTCGGGACGCTGGCCTCGGCGGTCGCCGGCCTCCTCGTCGGCACCTTTCTGGTGCGCTATCGCGCGATCTTCTTCGCCATGCTCAACCTCGCCATGTCGATGGTGCTCTACGCGCTGATCTCGAAGCTCTACGGCATCACCGGCGGCACGGACGGCATGCGCGTCGCGGTGCCCAGCTTCTTCGGCATCACGCTCGACAAGCCGCGCTTCGACACGGCGCTCTACTATGCCGGGATCGTGCTGATGGTCGGCGTCGGCTATGGCGTGCAGCGCTATCTGGCGAGCCCGCTCGGCCATGCGCTCTCGGCCGTTCATACCAACGAGCTCCGGCTCGAATATCTCGGGGTGCCGGTCCGCGTCGTGCTGCTGATCGCCTATACGGTCTCGGCTGCACTTGCCGGCATCGGCGGGGCGATCGCGGCGATGGCAATCGGCCATATCCTGCCGGAATTCGCCTTCTGGACGGCGTCGGGCCATCTCGTGCTGGTCGCGGTGCTCGGCGGCATCGGCGGCGTCGCCGGCCCCTTCATCGGCTCGCTCTTCCTCGAAGTGCTGCACACCGTCGCGGTCGGCGTCACCGATGCCTGGAACCTGATCATCGGCGTCGCGCTGATCGGCGTCATCTTCTTCCTGCCGAGCGGGCTCTACGGCCTGCTCCGGCGCCGCAGCGGAGAACCGGCATGACCACGCCTCTCCTCCAGGCCAAGGACCTCCGCATCGCCTTCTACGGCGTAAAGGCCGCCGACGGCGTCAATCTGGAAATCCGCGAAGGCGAGTTCCTGGCGATCATCGGCCCGAACGGCTCCGGCAAAACGACCTTCCTCAATCTCTGCACCGGCTATCTCCGGCCAAGCTCGGGCGAGGTCTATCTCGACGGCAAGCCGATCACCGCCATGGCGCCGCGCACGATCGCCCGCCGCGGCATCGCCCGCGCCTTCCAGATCCCGCAGCTCTTCCTCGACCAGACGGTGCTCGACAACCTGATGATCGCGGTCGCGGCCAAGCGGGGCATCTGGGTGCCGTTCAAGGCGCTCGGCGCGGAAGGGCGCCGCCAGGAGGCGGAAGAACTGCTGGCCCTCGTCGGGCTCGACCGCGAGGCCGGGCAGCTCGCCGGCACGCTGCCGGAAGGGCGGCGCAAGCTGCTCGACATCGTGATTGCGCTGGCGCTGAAGCCGCGCCTCGTCCTGCTCGACGAGCCGACCAGCGGCGTCAGCACGATCGAGCGCTTCACCCTGATGGAAACGCTGATGGGTGCCCTGCGGCGCGCGAAGGTGACCGCGCTCTTCGTCGAGCACGACATGGACGTGGTCCAGCGCTACGCCGACCGCGTCGTCGTCTGGGATTCCGGCAGCGTCATGGCCGAGGGGCCGCCCTCCGAGGTGTTCAGGGACGAACGGGTGCTGCGCAACGTCGTGGGGGTGGCGTGATGCTTCGGATCGAAGGAGTGAGCGCCGCAATCGCCGGCGTGCAGGTTCTACGCTCGGTCTCGCTCGGGCTGACATCGGGCAAGACGACGATCCTGATCGGCCGCAACGGCGCCGGCAAGACCACGACGCTGCGCGCAATCATGGGGTTGCTGCCGGTGCAGGGCGGGTCGGTCCGGCTCGACGGCGCGGAGATCGGCACGACACCGGCCTATCGGCGCGCCGCGCAGGGCATTGGCTATGCGCCGGAGGACCGGCGGCTGGTGCCGGAATTCACCGTCGAGGACAATATCCTGCTGCCGGCTCTGGCCTTGGCCTTGCCCGGGCCTGAGCGGAAGCGGCGGCTCGACGAGGTCTATGCGCTGCTGCCGCAGCTCCACACCATGCGCAAGCGGCCGGGCGGCGGCGTCTCGGGCGGGCAGGGCAAGATGGTCGCGCTCGGCCGGGCGCTGATGGTCGCGCGTACGGCGCTGCTGCTGGACGAGCCATTCCAGGGGCTCGCTCCGGCGTTGGCGCTGGATTATGCGCGCACGCTCGGCGATCTCAAGCGCGGCCGTCCCGATCTCGCGATCCTCGTCACGGAATCGACGCCGGCGCTGCTGGATGCGATCGCCGACGAGACGCTGCAGATCGAACGCGGCGAGATCACCTGAGCGCTCCGCCAAGGCGGCTTCAGCCGTCGCCGGTCACCGCGAGCCGGACCGATACCGCGACATAATCGCAGCCAGCGGCGAGGATCGCCGTCGCGACACGGATGTGATGGGTCGGCGTCACCGCACTCCAAGCGACACGCCGGGGCTCTCATCCGTGCGATATCCGCATAACATCGTATGGCGCGGCGCCAAGATGCGCAGACGAAGGAGCCTGGAGGAAACGACGATGAAGGCGGATGGCTTGACGCTGGTCACGCTCGACACCGAGGAAGGCCGCGTCGTGCTCGGCATCGACGAGGCGCACGCGCCTCTCACGGCTGCAAACTTTCTGGCCTATGTCGATGGCGGCCATCTCCAGACTGCGACGATCTACAGGATCGTGACGCTCGCCAACCAGGCAGCCGGCACGCTGCACCCCATCGAGGTGATCCAGTTCGGCTCGCCCGGACCGGGCGAGGAGCGGGCGCCGCCGCTGCCTCCCGTGCCCCACGAACCGACATCGTCGAGCGGGCTGCGGCACCGCGACGGGACGTTGTCATTGGCCCGAAAGGCACCTGGAACCGGCGGGCACGGCTTCTTCATCTGCATCGGCGATCAGCCCGAACTTGATGAGGGCGGTAGGCGCAATCCCGATGGGGCGGGCTTTGCTGCTTTTGGCCAGGTCGTCCATGGCAGGGAAACGCTCTTGCGTCTGCACCGGCGTGCGGAAGCTGCGGAATATATGCAGGCGCCGATCAAAATCCTCGGGATCCAGCGAAGCCCGGCCACGTCATCTGAAGCATTCTAGAGCACCGGATTGAATATCGTATTCAGTCCGATGCTCTAGCTGCTTGATTCGCATCGGCTTTTTCCGAAAACCGCGCTCCACTTTCGCGCGATGCGCTAACGGCTGCTCTGAGGAGACATTCCGCATCTCCAGCCACGCCTGCTGGCTCGCAGGCCCTGCGCATTCAACCGCGACAAGCTCGGGTGGTGGATCGCCATGATCCCGCGGTCGCTGAAAGGCTCACATCAGGGGCTGAGCCCGTCTCACTTCAGCTTCGTCTTCGTCGCGGGGAAATCGCGCCAGACATGGCCGGTGCCTTTCCGGATGACCTTGTCCTGCGGCAGGATCTCGAACGGCGTATGCGTCGGCAGAGCACGCAGTTCGTCGAAGCGCGTCAAAAGATCGCTGCCCCTGAGCAGGTCGAACAGATCCTCGAAGCGGTCGACGACGAAATAGCTCGCCTGGAAATCGTCGATGTAATAGCCGGTCCGCAGCACGCGCTCGAGATCGAAGGCGAGGTGGTTGGCGGAGAGATCGTCCACCACATATTTCGCCTCGCCGAAGGACGAGACGATGCCGGCGCCGTAGATCTGGATGCCCTCGGGCTTGCGGATCAGCCCGAATTCGATGGTGTACCAGTTGAGGCGGGCGAGGAACTTCACCCCCTTGGTCTCGACGGCGACAAGCCCCATCCTACCGTATTCGTTCATGTAGTCGGCATAGGCGGGGTTGGTCAGCAGCGGCACATGGCCGAAGACATCGTGGAAGATGTCGGGCTCCTCCAGATAGTCGAGCTGCTCCCGGCTGCGGATGAAGGTGCCGGCCGGAAACTGGCGGTTGGCCAACATCTGGAAGAAGGGCCGCGACGGGATGAGCCCCGGCACCGCCACGACCTCCCAGCCGGTCAGCCGCCGCAGCCGCTCGTTCATATGCGCGAAATTTGGCACGCCCTCGGGGCCGATGCCGAGCGCTGCGAGCCCGTCGAGATATTCCTGGCAGACATGGCCCTTCAGGGTCTGTTGCTGACGCTCGAACAAGACGCCCCAGATGGCGTGGTCCTCCGGGGTGTAACGCTCCCAGCCCTGATCGATGATGCAATCCTCGACGGTCTGCGCCGCCAAAACAGCATGCCCGGACATCGCTCTCGCTCCTGACCCGGCCCCCCATGCGAGGCCCATATTAGCACAACGAACGACATGGCATTTGAGATCCAGCTGCGCTGAAACGGGCGGCTGGAGCGCGCGATGTGCGGCGGGCGGACAGGCCGACGGCTCGCCATCCGCGCGCGGCGTCGGGGCTGGAATACTTGCTCGCGAATGTCGATCACCAAGATGCGATCGGAAAGGAACCTGTGAGGCGATCCGCCGTTGAGTCGTTGGTGCTGTCGTCGACGGCATCTTCGATGCTGGATGGCTACCATGACTGACAAGGCCAGCGAACTTTTCCGCATTTTCTCGGAAGATTACCGCAGCTATTCGCAGGAGGAGATGAGCCTGCAGGAATATCTGCTCGCCTGTCGCGAAGACAAATCGATGTATGCCTCCGCTGCGGAGCGGATGCTCGACGCTATCGGACCGGCAAAATTGTTCGATACGAGCCAGGACGAGCGCTTGGGCCGCATCTTCGCCAATCGAACGATCAAGATCTATCCTGCATTCACCGATTTCTTCGGTATGGAGGATACGATCGAGCGTATCGCCGGCTATTTCCGCTACGCTTCGCAGGGATTGGAGGAGCGCAAGCAGATCCTCTACCTGCTGGGCCCGGTCGGCGGTGGCAAATCCTCGCTCGCCGAACAGCTGAAGAAGCTGATGGAGGAGCGTCCCTTCTATACGCTCAAGGTCGGCGGCCAGATCAGTCCGATCTTCGAATCGCCGCTCGGCCTGTTCAGGCCCGAGCGCATGGGCGAGCTCTTCGAGGACAAATATGGGATCGCGCGCCGACGCCTGACCGGCCTCATCTCACCCTGGGCGGCGAAGCGCCTTGACGAGCTCTCCGGCGACATCTCCAAGTTCAGCGTGGTCAAGCTGACGCCCTCGCGCCTGCGCCAGATCGGCATCGCCAAGACCGAGCCGGGCGACGAGAACAACCAGGACGTCTCGACGCTCGTCGGCAAGGTCGATATCCGCCAACTTGAGAATTTCAGTCAGTCGGACCCCGACGCCTATTCCTATAGCGGGGGCCTGAACCGGACGACGCAGGGACTGCTCGAATTCGTCGAGATGTTCAAGGCGCCGATCAAGGTACTGCACCCGCTGCTGACCGCGACCCAGGAGGGCAGCTATAACGGCACCGAGAATTTCGGCGCCTTCCCCTATCAGGGCATCGTGCTCGCCCATTCCAACGAGTCGGAATGGCTGCAATTCAAGAACAACCGCAACAACGAGGCCTTCCTCGACCGCATCCTGGTGGTCAAGGTGCCGTATTGCCTGCGCGTCACGGAGGAGCGGCAGATCTACGAGAAGCTGCTGCGCGAGAGCGAGCTGGTCGACAGCCCCTGCGCGCCCGAAGTGCTCGACATCCTCAGCCGCTTCTCGGTCTCGACGCGGCTCGCCGAATACGACAACTCGCCGCTCTATACCAAGATGCGGGTCTATGACGGCGAGAACCTCAAGGAGCTCGAGCCGAAGGCCAAGGCCATACAGGAATACCGCGACGCCGCCGGCGTCGACGAGGGGATGACCGGGGTCAGCACGCGCTTTGCCTTCAAGATCCTGTCGCAGACCTTCAACTACGATACCGAGGAGCTGGCCGCCGACCCCGTGCATCTGATGTACATCCTGGAGGGGGCTATCAAGCGCGAGCAGTTCCCGAAGGAGACGGAAGCCGCCTATCTCGACTTCATCAAGTCGGAGCTGGCGACGCGCTATGCCGAGTTCATCGGCCACGAGATCCAGAAGGCCTATCTGGAATCCTATGGCGAGTACGGCCAGAACCTGTTCGACCGCTACATCGCCTATGCCGATGCCTGGGTCGAGGACCAGGACTACAAGGACCCGGATACCGGCCAGATCCTGAACCGACAGATCCTGGACAACGAGTTGTCCCAGATCGAGAAGCCGGCCGGCATCGCCAATCCCAAGGATTTCCGCAACGAGGTGGTGAAGTTCACATTGCGCGCCCGGGCGAGGAACAACGGCCGCAACCCGTCCTGGACCAGCTACGAGAAGCTGCGCGAGGTGATCGAGAAGCGGATGTTCGGTCAGGTCGAGGACCTTCTGCCCATCATCAGCTTCGGCTCGAAACAGGACAG
The DNA here is from genome assembly GCA_039808685.1 of Allobosea sp. Taxonomy (GTDB): domain Bacteria; phylum Pseudomonadota; class Alphaproteobacteria; order Rhizobiales; family Beijerinckiaceae; genus Allobosea. Next base: position 8,596 of record JBDHTM010000066.1, read on the forward strand.
CGTGACCGAGAAGCGGCATCAGGGCTTCGTGCAGCGCATGGTCGAGCGTGGCTATACCGAGCGCCAGGTCCGGCGCCTCGTCGACTGGTACATGCGGGTCAACAAGGCGGGCTGATTGTCGGCCGGGGAGCGCGCCATGCCGATCTTCATCGATCGCCGCCTGAACCCGAAGGATAAGAGCCTGGGCAATCGCCAGCGTTTCCTGCGCCGGGTGCGCACGGAGCTGAAACGCAGCGTCCAGGACAAGATCCGGGCCGGCAAGATCGCCGATGTCGATGGCGAACAGGCGATTTCCATGCCGGCCAACGGAACCGACGAACCGCGCTTCCGCGAGGCGGCGGATAGCGGGCGCCGTCAGCATGTCCTGCCCGGTAACCAGCGCTTCTCTCCGGGAGACCAGCTGCCGAAGCCGGGGCAGGGCGGGGGCGGCGTGGGATCGTCCCCGGGATCTCAGGTTGCGGAGGACAATTTCCGCTTCGTGCTGTCGCGCGAGGAGGTGCTCGACCTGTTCTTCGAGGATCTCGAGCTGCCCGACATGGTCAAGCTCAACCTCAAGGAAATCCTCACCTACAAGCCGCGGCGGGCGGGCTATTCGGTGAGCGGGGCGCCGACCAATATCAGCATCGCCCGCACCATGCGCAACAGCCATGGCCGCCGCATCGCGCTGCGGCGTCCCAAGCGCGAGGACGTCGAGGCGATCCTGCGCGAGCTCGCCAGGCTCGAAGCCGAGGAGGGGCTGGGGGCCGGCGAGCGCTATCGGCGCATCGGCGCCTTGCGGGCGGAGCTCGACCAACTGGAGCGGCGGCGGCGGGTCATCGCCTTCGTCGATCCGGTCGATATCCGCTTCAACCGCTTCGATCCCCAGCCCCAACCGAACGCGAAGGCGGTGATGTTCTGCCTGATGGACGTCTCGGGCTCGATGGGCGAACGCGAGAAGGACCTCGCCAAACGCTTCTTCGTCCTGCTGCATCTGTTCCTGAAGCGGCGCTACGACCGCACGGACATCGTCTTCATCCGCCACACCCACACGGCGCAGGAGGTGGACGAGGAGACGTTCTTCTACAGCACGCAGAGCGGCGGCACCGTCGTCTCCACCGCGCTGGAGGAGATGCAGAGCATCATCGCCAAGCGCTATCCCAGCCGCGAATGGAACATCTATGCCGCCCAGGCCTCGGACGGCGACAATCTCGCCACGGATTCCGAGCGCTGCCTCAGTCTGATGGACGGCGAGATCATGCGGCTCTGCCAGTACTTCGCCTATGTCGAGATCATCGACGAGCGCGAGAGCGAGATCTTCGGCTCGACGGATAACGGCACCTCGCTCTGGCGTGCCTATCTCGCGGTCAAGGACAAGTGGCGGAATTTCGACATGAGCCGCATCGCGAGGGCGTCCGACATCTACCCGGTCTTCCGGCAGCTGTTCACCAAGCAGCCTTCCGCGCCGCGAGAGTGAGGGGAGGGAGCCGATGCTCAAGCACGCGCCCAGACGCGGCCTGCTGTTCTCCGGCTCGGACTGGAATTTCCGGACATTGTCGCAAGCCTACGACGTCATCGAAACCGTGGCGAAGGAGGAGCTCGGGCTCGATACCTATCCGGTCCAGATGGAAGTCATTTCCTCGGAGCAGATGCTGGACGCCTATTCGTCGATCGGCATGCCGCTGATGTATCGGCACTGGTCGTTCGGGAAGCACTTCCTCTACCAGGAACTGCTTTATCGCAAAGGCGGGCGCGGACTCGCCTACGAGCTCGTGATCAATTCGAATCCCTGCATCGTCTACCTGATGGAAGAGAATACCATGGCCCTGCAGGCCCTGGTGACGGCGCATGCCGCCTTCGGGCACAACCATTTCTTCAAGAACAACCACTTGTTCCGGCAATGGACGGATGCCGGTGCGATCCTGGGCTATCTGGATTTCGCCAAGAGCTACATCACGCGCTGTGAGGAGCGGCACGGCGTCGCGGCGGTGGAAGCCATTCTCGACGCCGCCCACGCGCTGATGGAGCAGGGCGTCTTTCGCTATCGTCGCCCGCCGCGACTGTCCTCCGACAAGCAGCGCGAGGGCCTGCGCGAGCGGCTGGATTACGAGGAGCGCTCTTATAACGATCTCTGGCGCACGATCCCGCGCCCGGCGGAGGCCGACAAGAGCAGCGAGACGGAGGATGCGATCGCCGAGCGGAAACGGGCGCTGAACCTGCCCGAGGAGAACCTGCTCTATTTCCTCGAGAAGAACAGCCTGATCCTCGAACCCTGGCAGCGCGAGATCCTGCGAATCGTCCGGATCGTCGCGCAGTATTTCTACCCGCAGCGGCAGACGCAGGTGATGAACGAGGGCTGCGCGACCTTCGTCCACTACACCATCATGAATGCGCTGTTCGACCAGGGGCGGATCGGCGAAGGCGCCATGCTGGAAATCCTGCGCAACCACGCCAATGTCGTCCTGCAGCCCGGTTTCGACGATCCCCGCTTCTCCGGCATCAATCCCTATGCGCTCGGCTTCGACATGATGCGGGACATCCAGCGCATCGCGACCGAGCCCACGGCGGAGGATCGCGACTGGTTTCCCGAGATCGCGGGCGCCGGCGACTGGCGCGCGATCCTGCTCGAAGCCTGGGCCAATCACCGCGACGAATCCTTCATCCGCCAGTTCCTCAGCCCTGCCCTGATCCGGAAATGGCGAATGTTCGTGCTGTCCGATGCGGCGAGCGAGCGCCACTACAATGTGGCTTCGATCCATAACGAGCGCGGCTACGAGCAGATCCGCTCCGCTCTGGCGCAGCGCTACGACATCGGCGCGAACCATTCGGATATCCAAGTCGTGGACGTGGACCTGCTCGGCCAGCGTCATCTACGCCTGCAACATAAGGTCAATGACGGCATCCTGCTGGAGAACGGCAGCTGCGACGCGACGCTGCGCCATGTCCGGGCGCTATGGGGCTACGAAGTCAGTCTGCAAGGCGTCGATGCGCAGACGGGTGCCACGCTCTATGAACGATCCGGCGACGAAATCCTCAGCCCGTCATGATCTGCGGCCGACGCAAGCGCATGGCCAGCTTGGATCCCGGCAACGTCAGTGCGCGAGTCTCTCCAGCACGGCCGCATGCAGCGCCGGGCTGCCGCTTGCCACGACGCAGCGATGGCCGGAATGGATCGTGAGCTCCCGGCCGCCCCAGTCGCTGATCGCGCCGCCGGCATTGCGCACGATCGGCGCCAGCGCGCAGTAGTCGAACGGGTCGAGACCGCCATCGAGGCTGATGTCGAGCGCCCCGTCCGAGACGCGGCCATAGGCGTGGCAGCCGCCGCCATAGACGCACCATCTCGTATCGCCGCGCAGCCGTTCGAAGGCCGCACGCTCCCCGGCATCGAAGGGCTCCGGGTTGCCGTTGCCGAGGATCGCGTCGGCCAGCGACGCGCCCTTGCGCGTCTGCACCACCTCGCCGTTGCGCCGCGTCGGCAGGCCGTCGCCACCGATCCAGCGCTCCGCCGTGACGGGGTTGTCGATGACGCCGAGGATCGGCGTGCCCTTATAGGCCAGCGCGATCAGCGTGCCGAAGGTCGGGATGCCCGTGATGAAGGCCTTGGTGCCGTCGATCGGGTCGATGATCCAGACATAGTCGCGGTCGAGGCCGATGGATTCGTATTCCTCGCCGAGGATGCCGTGATCGGGATGGGCGATGGCGAGTTCGCGGCGCAGGCTGTCCTCGACGCGGCGGTCGATCTCGGTGACCGGGCTGCGATCGGCCTTGGTGTCGAAGCTGCGGCCCTTGGCGATGGCTTCGCGGATGATCGCGCCGCTGCGTTCGGCGAGCCGCTCTGCGAAGCGGGCGAAGGCTTGGATGTCAGGCTTGGACATGGGCGTCTCCGGCGATCGCCGCCGTGGAGGTGGCGGGTGCGCGCTGATGTCTGGCGAGCCGGTATTCGAGGGCTCGCAGGGCTGCGGTCAGGATGGCGGCGATGACGAGGTAGATCGCGGCGGCGGTGACGAAGAGTTCGTAGGGCGCGAAGGTGCGCGCCACGATCGTGTTGGCCGTGCCGGTCAGCTCCATGATCGTGATGGTGCTCGCCAGCGACGTCGCCTTCAGCATGCTGACGACCTCGTTGGCATAGGCGGGGAGGGCGAGGCGGAAGGCGCGCGGCAGGATGATGACGCGATAGGCCAGCGGTCCGGACATGCCGCAGGCATGGGCCGCCTCGATCTCGCCGGCCGGCACCGCCTGGATCGCGCCGCGCAGGATGTTCGCCGTATAGGCCGCGGTATGAAGCGCGAAGGTCAGGACCGCGCAGAACCACGGCTCCCGGATGAAGGGCCAGAGCGCGCTCTCGCGGACGAAGTCGAACTGCGACAGGCCGTAATAGACCAGGAAGATCTGGACCAGGAGCGGCGTGCCCCGGAAGAACGAGATGTAGAACGCGATCACCGCGCGGACCGGGCCGGGCGCCTCCAGCCGGGCGATCGCCATCGGCACGGCCAGCGCCATGCCCAACACGAGGGCGGCCGTCAGGAGCTGCAGGCTGAGCCAGGTGCCCTTTAACAGTGCGGGCAGGCTTTCGATCATCAGCGCCGGGTTCATCGCACCAGCTCCCGTTCGCCGCGGCTGGCGCGGCGCTCCAGTTTCGCGACGAGCAAGCCGTTGCTGGTGGTCAGCGCGTAGAAGACGATCGCCGCGATCAGGTAGAAGCGGAAGGGTTCGCCGGTGACCGCGGTCGCCATGCCGCTGACCCGCATGATCTCCTCCAGCCCGACCACTGAGACGAGCGAGGTGTCCTTGATCAGCGAGACCCAGTTATTGCCGAGGCCGGGCAGGGCGAAGCGCCAGATCTGGGGCAGGCGCACCGTCGTGAAGGCGTCCCACCAGGAGAAGCCGAAGGCTTCCGCCGCCTCGATCTGGCCTTTCGGTATGGCGAGGAAGGCGCCGCGCAGCACCTCCGCGGCATAGCCTCCGAAGACGAGGCTGAGCGCGAAGACGCCGGCGGCGAAGGCGGGAATCTCGACGAAGCCCGATGCCGCGCCAAGCGCTTTGGCGAGCCCGGTCAGCGTGACCGAGCCGCCGAAATAGATGATCAGGATGATCAGCAGCTCCGGCGTGCCGCGCATCACCAGCGTGAACAGGAAGCCGAACTGCCGGACCGGCCACCAGCGGGAGAGCTGGGCGAGCGCGGCGAGGATGCCCCAGACGAGCCCGAGCGCCAGCGCGGCGAAGGCGACTTCCAGGGTCACCAGCGTTCCGTGCAGGAGCTGGCCGCCCCAGCCCATCAGGACATCCATCGTCACGATCTCCGCCGCTTCCGCGCCAATCGCCTCGTCGCGCGATCAGGGCAGGACGCTGAACGACCAGTAGCGGTCGTTGATGGCCTTGAAGGAGCCGTCCTTGAACGAGGCCGTCAGCGCGGCGTCGATCTGGTCACGCAGCGCGCTATCCTCCTTGCGCAGCGCCACGCCGACGCCCGGGCCGAACAGGGCGACGTTGTTGATCTCTGGGCCGACGAAATGGAATTTCTCGCCGCGCGGCTTCTGCAGGAAATCGCCGTCGAGCTTGATCGGCCCGGCGAAGGCGAGGTCGATCCGGCCCGATTGCAGGTCGAGCAGCAGGTTGTCGACCGTGTCGTATTGCGCGAGCTTCACGCCGGGGAATTCCTTGGTCATGAACTGCTCGTAGGTCGACGAGCGCTGGAGCCCGACCGTCTTGCCGGCCAGCGCCTTCGGATCAGGCTTGCCGTCGGCCCCGATCGGCTGGACGTTCAGCGTCTTGGCGCCGACGAAGCGGGCGGTGGAGGAGCGATAGGGCACGCTGAAGTCGATCGACTTCTTGCGCTCGTCGGTGATCGACATGCTCGCCACGATCAGGTCGAACTTGCCGGCGAGCAGCGCCGGGATCATGCCGTCCCATTGCTGGCAGACGAAGACGAGGTTGGCGTTCAGGCGCTTGCCGATTTCGCGGGCGACGTCGATGTCGAAGCCCTGCAATTCACCCTTGGCGTCCCGGAAATTGAACGGCGGATAGGTGCATTCGCTGCCGACCTTGATATCCCTTGCCGCGGCGCCCGCGGTGAAGGCGCCGAGCAACCCGGCGGCGACGAGAAGTGACTTCAGCATGATGGTCTTCCCTTTTTTGTTTGACGGCTCGGTTCACAGGACGCGTTGCAGGAAGGCGCGGCAGCGCTCGGAGCGCGGATCGCCGAGGACCTGCGCGGGCGGGCCGCGCTCCTCGACGACGCCCTGGTGCAGGAACAGGACCTCGCTGGCGATCTCGCGGGCGAAGCCCATCTCATGGGTCACGATGATCATCGTGCGCCCCTCGGCCGCGAGCGTGCGCATAACCGCGAGCACCTCGCCGACCAGTTCGGGATCGAGCGCCGAGGTCGGCTCGTCGAAGAGCAGCAGCGCCGGCTCCATCGCCAGAGCCCGGGCGATGCCGACGCGCTGCTGCTGCCCACCGGAGATATGGGCGGGATAGGCATGGCGCTTCTCGATCAGCCCGACCTTTTCGAGATAGGCCTCGGCGCGCTCCGTCGCTTCCTTCCGGGAGAGGCCGAGCACCTTGATCGGCGCCACCGCGACGTTTTCCAGCACGGTCAGATGGGTCCAGAGGTTGAAGCTCTGGAACACCATGCCGATGCGGCTGCGCATGCGGTTGATCTGCTTGCGGTCGAGCTGGGCCCGGGCGGCGCCCTGCTGCGCCAGCCGCACGGTCTCGCCCTCGAAGCGGATGGTACCGGAATCGGGCAACTCGAGGAAGTTGATGCAGCGCAGGAAGGTGCTCTTGCCCGAGCCGCTGGCGCCGATCATCGTGACCACGTCATGGCTGCGCGCGGTCAGATCCAGCCCTTTGAGAACGGAGAGATCGCCGAAATTCTTCCGGATGCCCTCGACTTCCAGGATGATGCTGCGCTCGACGTTCATGAGGACTCCGCTGCTGACGGCAGAATGGGAGGCGGATAATGGCGCCCCAAGGTCCAATTCGGAGCTTTCGCTAGGGTCCAGTTCCGGCCAGTGCATAAGAGCGCGGCAGGCTGAGCAGGTTGCGGGCGCCTACTGCATCGTCGCGGAGCGTTCGGCCTCCTCGCAGGCGGCGTCGACAGCCTCGGCCACCGCCTCGATGCAGGCCGGCAGCTTTTCGGTCCGGGTGTTGCCGAAGCCGAGGATCAGTCCCCTTTGCGCCGGCCCGCGGCAATATCGCGACAGGGCCGGACAGTCGAAGCCGCGACGCAGGAGCGCGGCCGCGGCCGCGACGTCATCGAACGGTACACGTGGTCGAACCGTCATGTGCAGCCCGGCCGTGACATATGGGATGACGAAGCGGTCGCCGATCCGCTGCTGCAAGCCGTCGGCCAGCAGGAGCGAGCGTTCCCGGTAGATCGCCCGCATCCGCCGCAGATGCGCGGCCAGATGCCCCTCCGCCATGAAAGCCGCAACCAGCGCCTGGTCCGGCTGCGGCGCATAGAGCGAGAAGACGCGCTGCGCCTGGCCGAAGGCCTCGACGAGGTTCGTCGGCACGACGAGATAGGCGAGCCGCAAGCCGGGCGCCAGGGCGCGGTTGAACGAGCTGGTATAGATGACATGCCCTTGCGTATCCGCGGCGAAGAGCGGCGGCTGCGCCTGGCCCGACCAGCGGATCTCGCTGTTGAAATCGTCCTCCAGCACCCAGCTGCCTCGAGCCTGCGCCCAGGCGAGCAGCGCCTGGCGCCGGGCCGGCGGCATCGAGCATCCGAACGGGAACTGCTCGACCGGGGAGACGACGACGAGCTTCGGCATCGGCGCGGACTCCGCCCGCGTCGGGAGCGCGGCGGCATCGAGGCCCATCTCGTCGACCGGAACCGGGAGGATGCGCAGGCCGCTGAGCTCGAAGGTGGCGAGCTCGGCCAGATGGCCCGGGTCCTCGACCGCGACGGTGTCGCCGGCATCGAGCAGGACATGGGCGACGAGCGCTGCCGCCTGGAGCGTATTGCCGATGACGATGACCTGTTCCGGCGCACAGGACAGGCCCCGCGCCTCGGCCAGATAGGTTGCGATCTGCTGCGTCAGCTCGGCGCCGGGGCGGCCGGCGCCGTAGCCGGTCTGCGAGATCGCGCGCGAGCGCCAGTGCCGGGCCGCGATCCGGCTGAAGATCTCATAGGGAAACTCGTCGAGAGCGGGCACGCCCGGGCTGAGGCCCAGCATCTCGGAGCGCTCCGGCGGCAGGCGAAAGTCGAGGAGGCGAGTCGCGCGCTCCGAGAGTGCGGTCCTGCCCGGCGGCGGTGCGGGCGAAATCGGCTTGGCACGCGCCTGGTGATCCTCGGGGAGGACCCTGTCGACGAAGGTACCCGACCCATGGGCGCGCCGGACATAGCCTTCCGCCTCCAGCCGGTCATAGGCCTGCACCACCGTGTTGCGGGCGAGCGACAATTCCTTGGCCAGGATGCGGCTGGGCGGCAGGCGCGTCCCACGCGGCAGCATGCCCTCGATGATGCTGGTTCGGAACTGGGCGAAGATCTGCTCATAGAGCGGCGTGTCGCTGTCACGCGCGAGCCTCATCAGGTTCCAGACGGGATAGTTGAACTGGTTGGCCATTCGCCCTCGTCAGGCTGATATGCCCTTCCGAATGGACTCATGTGCCGCGTTTTCCAAGGGGATTTCCAATGGATTCCATGGATGTGTGCACCTGAAAAGCAGGCACTGTTTTCAAAGGCTCGAACCTAGAGACAGAAGCACGGTCGTCCCGGACGGAGCGAAGCGAATATCCGGGATCCATGCCGGAGCTCTATTCCATGGTGTTCAGGCATGGATCGCGGGTCGCCCTGCGGTTGCCCGGAATGACCAGCGCCTTTCAATCAAAGCGGTTAACCCTTTGAAATCTCATAATCCTTTTCAGACCGGGCTCTTCAGGATGAAGGGCGCGCAGAATGACACCCAGCCTTCGACGGATTTGCGCCGGTCGCGGCGCTCTCGGGCACCGAGGGCGCCCGAGAAGATACTGCCGCGCTCCAGCTGGAGACCAAAGGAGGACAGGCCTATTTGGTCGCGGTGCCGTAGGACTGCCAGCGCTTGAGGAACTCGTCGCGCTTGGCGGCCGCCTCGTCCTCGTCGGTGGCGAAGACCTTGACGCTTTCCATCGCCGGCAATTCGACATGCTTGGAGACGTCGATGTCGCTGCGACTCGGGCGGCGGAAAGCGTTTTCCAGCAGGGCGATCTGGGCTTCCTTCGAGAGCATCAGGTCATAGGCCGCCTTGGCGGTGGCGCCGGCCGGAGCGCCCTTGACCAGGACCTGGAATTCCGGCGTCGAGAAGGTGCCCTCGGACGGGTAGAGCAGTGAGATCTCGCGCTGGCCGCCGGCGACATAGGCATAGGCATTCGACTCGAAGGTCAAGCCGATGGCGTATTCGCCCTGGCCGACGGCGCGCAGCACGGTCGAGGCGGCGCTGGAGACGGTCAGGTTCGCCGCGAGCGCCTTGAGGCCCTCCGGCCCCATCAGCTTGTCGACGCCCCAGAGGATGGTGAAGGCGGTCGAGCTGTTGGCGGGGTCCGCGATGATGATCTTACCCTTGAAGGCGGGATCGATCAGGTCCTTCCAGGTCTTGGGCGCCGGCTTCCCGCCGAGCTGGTTCTTGTTGATCATCGCCACGGCGAGATGGACGTTCGTGGCGGTCCAGAGGTTCTCGGGGTGGCGCAGCGCGGCCGGAATGGCGGCGGCGGCCGGCGAGGCATAGGGCTCGAAGAGCTGCTTGAAGGCACCGAGCGTGTTGGCGCTGGAGCTCCAGAAGATGTCGGCCTGGGGCTTTGACATCTCGGCCTCGATGCGGCGCAGGAGCTGGCCGGAGCCGCCGGTGATCGTGCTGATCTTGAGGTTGGGCTGCTTCTCCTTGGCGACGCCGAGCACGGCGTCGACGGATTGCGCGTTGTTGGAGGTATAGAGCACGACGGTGCCCGATGCGCTCTGGGCCAGCGCGGGGGCGGCGGCCATGCCGGCGAGGCCGGCAAGCACGGTGCGGCGGTCGATCAGGTGGGTCATGGTTGTTCCTTTCATTCCGCCTTCCCCTCTCGACCGGGCGGCAGGCGGAGCCGGCCCGGCCTTGTGTTGTTCGGTTGGGTTCAGCTCTTCGACGAGAACAGGTCGATCTTGAAAACGCGGGTCGCGACGATGATCGGGATCAGGATCACCGCGACCAGCACGAGGCCATAAGCCGAGGCGGAGGCCATCAGGTTGGAGTCGATCAGCTTGTAGATCTGGATCGGCATGGTCTCGCGCCCGCCCGAATAGACGATGATCGAGGCCGAGAGCTCGGCGACGGTGGTCGTCCAGGTCAGCACGGCGGCAGCCGCGACGGCCGGCAGCATCAGTGGCAGCACGACCTTGAAGAAGGTCGAGACCGGCGGCACGCCGAGGCTGATCGAGGCCTCCTCGATCGAGTTCGGGATGTTGTAGAGCGTCGAGGACGCGTTGCGGATGCCGAAAGGCAGCCGGCGCACGATATAGGCGAGTACGATGATGCTGGCCGTGCCGGTGAGAGGCAGGAAGCCGGTGTTGAAGGACATGATCAGGCCGATGCCGATGATCGTGCCCGACAGCGCCAGCGGCAGCGCCGTGAGGTAGTCGAGCGCCGGCGTCAGGATGTTGCGCTTCTTGACGA
>JBDHTM010000067.1:0-17576 GCA_039808685.1 Allobosea sp.
GCGGGCTGCATCTGCGGCGGGCGGGGGGCCTGCGGCTGAGCGGGCGCGGACGGAGCTGCCGGCCGTTCCGGGCCGCGCTGGCCAGGCGGCCCGCCTCCTGGCGGCTGCGGGCGCCGTGGCCCACGACCGGGTTCGTCCTCTCCGGTGGCGGGAGCCTGTGCGACTCGGTACCCGGCCTGGGCGAAGGCCTGTCCGGCTTGCGAAAGGACGAGGGCTGGCAGGACGGTCCCGACCAGCAACCAGCGTTTCGTGCGCATTTCTTTTCCCGTCGTTCGTTTCAACGCGCGGACATCAGGCCGCTCCCGGCCTGAACCCCCGATGAAGCGAAAACGGCAGGAATCGGGCAATGGTTCCGGCGCCGCGGCGTTTTAGAGGCCGGCCTGCGCCTTCACATAGGCCGCGATCTCTGCATGGGTCGCGAACCAGCAATCGCCCTTCGCCTTGGCCAGCCGGACCAGTTCTTCAAGGATCCAGAAGCGCGAGCGATAGGTGATGACATGCGGGTGCATGGTCAACAGGAAGAGCCCGCCTTCGGCATAGGCGCCCTCGAATTCGCGGCGGAAGATGTCGAAGACGGCTTCCGGCGGCGTATAGGGCCGGAGCGCCTGGAAGCGGTTCATGCTGAGATAGGGCGCGTCGTCACGGATCCACTCGACCGGCAATTCGACGATACCGGTCGGCTCGCCCTTCTCGACGATTTCGTAGGGGTCGTCATCCGCGAAGAGCGAGGAATCGTAGAGAAGGCCGAGCTCGCGCTCGATCGAGAGCGTCACGTCGGAGAAATCCCAGGACGGCGTGCGCATCCCGACGGGGCGGACGCCGGTGACCTTCTCCAGCGTGTCGGCCGAACGCAGGTGCAGCTCGCGCTCGTTCGCCGGCGGCACCGCCGTGTTGACCTCGTGGATCCAGCCATGGAGGCCGATCTCGTGGCCGGCGGCAATGATGCGGCGCTGCTCTTCGGGATAGAGCAGGGCGGTGACGGCGGGCACGAAGAAGCTCGCCGGGATATCCTGCCGCTTCAGGAGATCGAGGATCTTCGGCACGCCGACGCGGTTGCCGTATTGGCCCCAGGAGAGACGCCCGACCGATTTGCCGCCGTCGCGCAGTTCATTGGTCTCGTGATCGACGTCGAAGGAAAGCGCGACCGCGCAACGGGCGCCGTTCTTCCACTGAGCCGGCTTCAGATTGCGGCCGGCTCGAACCTGCTCGACCTTGCCGCGCCAGACCTCTTCCGGCCATTGCCAGGGCAGGAGCTCGTTGGGTTCGGTCATGGCTGCTCTCCTCAGGTCGTCACAGCGCCCGGCAGCACCGGCACGGCGGCGAGCAGGCGCTTGGTGTAGTCATGCTGCGGATGATCGTAGACCTCGCCGGCCGGGCCGCTCTCGACGATCTTGCCGCGATACATGATGGCGACGCGGTCGCAGAGATGACGGACGACCGAGAGGTCGTGCGAGATGAAGATCAGCGTGAGATCGAGTTCCTGTCGCAGGCGGATCAAGAGATTGATGATCTGCGCCTGGATCGAGACGTCGAGCGAGGCGACGGGCTCGTCGCAGACGACGACATCGGACTGCATCGCGAGAGCGCGGGCGATGGCCACGCGCTGGCGCTGACCGCCCGAGAACTGGTGCGGATAGCGGTCTGCGAAATCGGGATTGAGTCCGACCGCTGCCAGCCATTGGCGGACATAATCCTTGGCCTGTGCACGCTCGACAAGCTCATGCGCCAGCGGCCCCTCGGCGATGCTGTCGCCGACCGTCATGCGCGGATTGAGCGAGGCGAAGGGGTCCTGGAAGATGGTCTGGACCCGCGTCGTGACCTTGTGCGGGGGCTCGCCCGCGCTCATCACCGGGGCGCCGTCGATGCGAACCGAGCCGCTGTCGGGCGCATAGATGCCGGCGGCGACACGCCCCAGCGTCGACTTGCCTGAGCCGGATTCGCCGACGAGGCCGAGCGCCTCGCCGCGCTTCAGCACCAGCGTGACATCGTCGACGGCCTGCACCGCGGAAGGCGGCTTGGACAGGCCGGCTTTCTGCGCGAGCTTGCGGAAGATGCCCGGCGTCTGGGCGAAGCGCTTGGCGACATGCTCGATGCGGACATAGTGCACGGCATCAGCGACGGCGGGCGGCGCCTGTTTCACGGCCCGCGGTGGCGGCGCGACATCGGAGCCGACGCCACCGGCCAGCAGCGTGCCCGGCTCGGAGCGCGAGGGCAGCGCGTCGAGCAGGGCCTGCGTGTAAGGGTGCTGCGGATGGGTCAGGACGTCGGGCGTCGGGCCCGCCTCGACGATCTTGCCGTGGCGCATCACGCAAACATGGTCGGCGAGCTCGGCGACGACGGCGAGGTCGTGGCTGATCCAGATCAGCGCCGTGCCGAGCTCGGCGACCAGCTCCTTCATCTCGGCCAGGATTTCGGCCTGCACGGAGACGTCGAGCGCGGTGGTCGGTTCGTCGCAGATGATCAGCTTCGGCCGGTGCAGCAGGGCGATCGCAATGGCGACGCGCTGGCGCATGCCGCCGGAGAACTGGTGCGGGTAGAAATCGACCTTGGCTTCCGGATCGGGAATGCGGACCTGCGCCAGTGCCGCGACGGCGCGGCGGCGCGCCTCGGCGCCGGAGACCGTCTCATGCGCCTCCAGAGCGAGCCTGATCTGCGTGCCGATGGTCAACATCGGGTTCAGCGTCATCATCGGGTCCTGGAAGACCATCGAGATCTGCTTGCCGCGGACCTTGCGCAATTCGGCGGGCGGCAGGCCGGTGAGCTCGCGCCCCTCCAGCTTCACCGAGGAGCCCGGTTCGACGCGGCCGGGCGGGTCGATCAGGCCGATGATCGAGAAGCCGGTGATGCTCTTGCCCGAGCCGGATTCGCCGACGAGGCCCATCACCTCGCCGCGCTTCAGCGCGAAGGAGACGCCGTCCACCGCCTTCACCACGCCGGCGCGGGCGTGAAAATGAGTCGTGAGGTCGGTGACCTCGAGGAGAGGCGCCTCGCTCATCGCTTCAGCCTCGGATTGACCTGATCGCGGATGCGGTCGCCGACGAGATTGATCGCGACGATCAAGATGATGAGCGCGATGCCGGGATAGATCGAGATCCAGTAGCGGCCCGAGAGCATGTACTGGAAACCGTTGGAGATCAGCATGCCGAGCGAGGGCTCGGTCACCGGCAAACCGACGCCGAGGAAGGAGAGCGTCGCCTCCAGCGCGATGGCATTCGCCACCTGCACGGTCGCGACCACGATCAAGGGCGGCAGGCAGTTCGGGAAGATGTGGCGCCAGACCACGCGCCAGCCCGGCAGCGGCGTCGAGAGTACGGCCTCGACATAATCCTTGCCGCGTTCGGCCGAGGCTGCGCCATGGGCCGTGCGGGCAAAATAAGCGTATTGCGCGGCCGCGAGCGCAGCGATGAGCTGCAACTTGCCCTGCCCCAGCAAAGCCGAGAGCACCAGCGCCAGCAGGATCGCGGGGAAAGCGAGCTGCAGATCAATGACGCGCATGATGAAGGCTTCCCGGCGCCCGCCGGCATAGGCGGCGCCGATGCCAAGTGCGACGCCGAGCGTGAAGGCGAGCGCACCAGCGACCAATCCCATCTGCAAGGAGATACGCAGGCCGTAGAGGATGGCGGAGAGCAGGTCGCGTCCCTGCGCGTCCGTGCCGAGCCAATGCGTATAGCCGCCCTCGCCGACATAGCCCGGCGGACGGCGCGCATCGGAGAGCGAGAGATTGGCGAGGTCGTAGGGGTTCTGCGGCGCGACGAGCGGCGCCAGCAGCGCGATGCCGATCATCAGCACGACCACGGCAAGAGCGATGACGGCCGTCCTGCTTTCGCGGAACTCGGCCCAGAAGCGGGCGGCGGGGGAGGCGTCGCTCATCGCGCGCCTCCCTTCCTCAACCGCGGATCGAGCCCGACATAGGCGAGATCGACGAGGAAGTTGATGGTGATGAAGACGAAGGCGACGAGCATCAGATAGGCGACCATCACCGGCCGGTCGAGCGACTGGATGGAGTCGATGATCAGCTTGCCGATGCCGGGCCAGGAGAAGATCGTCTCGGTGACGACGGCGAAAGCGAGCGTCGAGCCGAATTCGAGGCCCAAGACCGTGACCAGCGGGATCGCGATCAGCCTGAGCACATGGCGGCGCAGCACGGTCCATTCGGAGAGGCCGGCGGCGCGAGCGAATTTCACCGTGTCCGAAAGCATCGTCTCGCGCGTGCCGGCGCGGGCAAGCCGCGTCATCAGGGCGAGCTTGAAGAAGGCAAGGTTCAGCGCCGGCAGCAGGAGATGGCTCAGGCCGTTCAGCGTCAGGAAGCTCCATTCGACGCCGAAGATCGAGACGGTCTCGCCGCGCCCGCCGGCCGGCAGCCATTGCAGCTCGACGGCGAAGGCCATGATCAGCACGAGGCCGATCCAGAAGGTCGGCACGGAGAAGCCGAGGATCGAGACCGTCATGATCAGTTTCGAGGCGAAGCTGTCCGGTCTGTAGCCGGCATAGATTCCTGCAGGGATGCCGATCAGCGCCGCGCCGCAGACCGCGGCCAGCGTCAGTTCCAGCGTCGCCGGCAGGCGCGACAGGATCAGCTCCATCACCGGCATGCCGAAGACGAAGGAGCGGCCGAAATCGCCGTGCAGCACGCGGGCGAGGAAGGTGAGATACTGCTCCCAGAGCGGCCGGTCGAGCCCATAATGGGCAATGGTCTGGAGGCGCAATTCCTGACTGACATCGGGGCCGATCAGCACGTCGATCGGGTTGCCGATCGCATAGACGCCGACGAAGACCAGCACCGACATGACGAGCATGACGACGAGCGCCTGCGCCAGCCGGACGGCGACATGGCCTAGCATCGGTCGAGCTTTCGGCTCAGCCTCACGGCCAGTTCTCCATCATCGCGGCGCGCGTCTCCTCGACGCCCACCTGCCAGAGCTTCAGCATCTCCTCGTCGGGCCGCTGGTACAGCCCATGGAAATTGCCGTCGCCGAGGATCTCGCGGCGCTTCGCCGGGCTCGCGGCCTGATATTCGGCCGGATTGAAAGGCGGTTTCAGCGTACCGGGCATGGCGACGCCGGCGAGCCGCGTCCAGGGGAAGTTCTCCATCCAGGAGGCGTGGGAGGCGGCGGGATCGACAGCCTTGACCGCCGCCTGGAATTGCGGCGCCGCCCACCAGTTATGCAGGCGGATGCTGGCGTCCGGGTGCTTGTCGAGCCATTCGACCGCGAAATTCAGGGCCGGCGAATTGCCGCCATGGCCGTTGACGAGCACGATGCGGCGGAAGCCCGAACGGTAGAAGCCGTCGAAGATGTCGCCGAGCAAAGCCGCATAGGTGCTCAGGCGCAGCGAGATGCTGCCGGGAAAATTCAGGAAGCCCGGCGTCAGGCCATAGGCCAGGACCGGGAAAACCGCAATGCCGAGCGGCTCGGCCGCCTCCTGCGCCACGCGCTCGGACAGGATCACGTCGGTCGCGAGGCTCAGATAGGCGTGCTGCTCGACGCTGCCAAGCGGCAGCACGCAGCGATCGTCCCGCTTCGCCTGGGCCTCGAGCTGCATCCAGTTCAAATCGGCGACACGCACGGCGCGATCCTTGCTTCGCTTTCCCAAGCTGTAGACAATCCCGTCAGGCAGCGCATGCTGCCCGATAGGCGGCATCCTTGACTCCGGCGTCCGGGAGCGTCAAGTTCCATTTGGAACTAAATCGGCCGAGAGATTGTCCCGATGCGGCGCGCGCCAACCTTCCCTTCCCGCGTCGACCCGGAGCGCGGAGTCGCGCTTGCCGAACTCGACCCGCTGACCGTCACCAAGCTCTGGGACAATCCCTGCTGGCTGTCCTTCCGGCTGAACTTCATCGCATTCCGCTTCAACGATCCGGTCTATCGCTGGATCGAAACGCGCTACGGGCTCGTGCGCCCCGAATTCGTCGCGCTCTATGCGGTGGGCTTGAAGGAAGGCGTCGCCGCCAAGAACATCGTCGCCTCTTCGGGCCTGCCGAAGAACACGCTCTCGCGCGCGGTGCAGAAGCTGCTGCAACGGCGGCTGCTCAAGCGCGAGACCGATCCGGCGGACCTGCGCAGCTACGTGCTCCATCTCACGCCGGCCGGCCGCAAGATCTTCGACGAGACGATGGTGCCGATGGTCGAGCACCAGGCGACGATGCTCGCCGGCCTCAGCGAGGAGGAGCAGCGGCAGCTCTGCGCCTTGATGGACAAGCTCGTCATCGCCTCGCCCACCTGGCCTCAGGAACTCCAGTCATAACCATAAAACCACGACAATCAGGGGATACCGTCATGAAACTGGCCCGAAACTTCCGCCTTGCCGCCTTCGCCGCCCTGCTCGGCGCCACCGTCTCGACCGGGGCGCTGGCGCAGACCCTGACCATCGGCGTCCGCGCTGGGCCGGAATCGATCGATCCGCATTTCACCGCGACCGGCACCCATGCCGAAGCGCTGAAGCATGTCTTCGACACGCTGACCTGGTCCGGTGACAAGCTGCAGATCGAGCCGCGGCTGGCGCTGAGTTGGAAGACGCTGGAGCCGACTGTCTGGGAATTCAAGCTGCGCCCCGGCGTCAAGTTCCATGACGGCTCGGACTTCACCGCCGAGGACGTGAAGTTCTCGATCGAGCGCATTCCGGTCGTCGCCGGGCCGAACCCGACGACGATCTATGTCCGGCGCGTCAAGGAGGTGAAGATCGTCGATCCGCTGACGGTGCATATCGTCACCGACGGGCCGGCCCCGAACCTGCCGAACGACTTCATCCGGCTGTTCATCGTCTCGCACAAGGCCGCCGCCGGCCTGACAAAGGACAATGCCAACGAGGCCTTTAATTCCGGCAAGGCCGCGGTCGGTACCGGCCCCTACAAATTCGTCTCCTGGACGCCGAAGGACCAGATGGTGCTGGAGCGCTTCGACAGCTACTGGGGCGCGAAGGAGCCCTGGGCCAGGGTCGTGCGGAAGGAACTGCCGAACGACGCCGCCCGCGTCGCCCAGCTCAAGGCCGGCCAGGTCGACATTATCGTGCGCGCGCCGGCTTCCGACGTGCCGACGCTGAAGCGCGACGCCAAGCTCAAGGTGGAGACGGTCGAGAGCGTCTATCTCTTCAACATGGAACTCGACATGCGGGACAAGAGCCCGCAGGTCACCGCCAAGGACGGCTCCGCCCTGCCGAAGAACCCGCTGCAGGACGCGAAGGTACGCGAGGCGATCGATCTGGCCATCGACCGGCCGGCACTGGCCGAGATCGCGATGGAAGGACTCGGCACCCCCGCCAACCAGCTGGTGACGCCGACCATCGCCGGCTTCAACAAGAGCCTGCCACCGCTCAAGCCCGACCTCGCCAAGGCCAAGAAGCTGATGGAGGAGGCCGGCTACCCGAACGGCTTCAAGATCACCTTCTCCTTCACCAATGACCGCCTGCCCGGCGACCGGCAGGTCGGCACCTCGATCGCGCAGATGCTGGCGCGCATCGGCATCGAGGTGAACGCCAATGCCCAGCCCGGCGCCGTGTTCTTCCCGGCGCGCCTGCGCGGCGAGTTCTCGATGTCGATGTCGGGCTGGGGCACGCTGACGGGCGAGGCCAATTACACGCTGTCCTCTCTGGTGCATTCGAACGACCCCGCCAAGAAGCTCGGCGCCTTCAACATCCAGAACTACGTCAATCCCCAGGTCGACAAGCTGATCGAGGATGCCGGGATCGAGATGGACGAGGCCAAGCGCAACCAGATGCTGGCCGATGTGGCGGCGATCGTCGCCAAGGACCGGCCGCGCCTGCCGATCGCCGCCGTGGGCTCGGCCTGGGCGATGCAGAAGGACAAGGTGACGATCTCGCCGCGCGTCGACGAGGACACGCTGGCGATGGACATCAAGCCCGCCAGGAAGTAACGCGACGGCCTTCGCGTCATGGTCGGGCTTCTCCCGACCATCCACGTCTTCGCTTGATGATCCGGTTCGGTGTTCAAGACGTGGATGCTCGCCACAGGGGCGAGCATGACGGCCTGCCTCGGACATAACGACTGATCGGAAGACGAACATGACCCTCGCGC
Organism: Allobosea sp.; assembly: GCA_039808685.1. GTDB lineage: Bacteria > Pseudomonadota > Alphaproteobacteria > Rhizobiales > Beijerinckiaceae > Allobosea. The sequence goes on from JBDHTM010000067.1 coordinate 8,030, forward strand.
TTGCCATCCATGGCGGCTGCGGCACGCTGCCGAAAGCCGAGATGACGGAGGCGGAATGGGCCCAGGCCCGCTCCGACCTCGCCAGCGCCCTGCGTGCCGGCTGGGCCATCCTGAGCAAGGGGGGCACGGCCGTCGACGCCGTCGAGGCGGCCGTGCGCGTGATGGAGGATTCCCCGCATTTCAACGCCGGCCATGGCGCCGCGTTCAACACCGAGGGCGAGCATGAGCTCGACGCCTCGATCATGGACGGGGCGACGCTGGCCGCCGGCGCGATCTGCGGCGCCAAGCGCATCCGCAACCCGATCACGGCCGCCAAGGCGCTGATGCTGCGCGGCGACCCGGTGCTGCTCGCCGGCCCCGCCGCCGATGATTTCGCCGAGCATGAGGGCGTCGACACCGTCCCCAACGAACATTTCTCGACCGAGCGCCGGCGCAAGAACCTGGCCTCGATGAAGCTGCGCGAGATCGTCGGCACCGCCGCCGAGGCGAGCGAGGCCGAGAAGCACGGCACGGTCGGCGCGGTCGCCTGCGATGCCGAGGGTCATCTTGCGGCGGCGACCTCGACCGGCGGCTACACCAACAAGCCGGTCGGCCGCGTCGGCGATTCCCCGATCATCGGGGCCGGCACTTATGCCCGCGACGGACGCTGCGCCGTCTCCGGCACCGGCAAGGGCGAGTATTTCATCCGCTACTGCGTCGGCCACGAGATCGCGTCGCTGATCGCCTATAAGGGCCTCTCGCTGGAGGGGGCGACGGACGCGGTCCTCGCCGAGCTCTCCGAGCACAAAATCGGCGCCGGCCTCGTAGCGGTCGATGCCGATGGCGGGATCGTCGCGCCCTACAACACCGAAGGCATGTATCGCGGCTGGGTGACGGAAGATGGCCTCATCCATGTCGCGACGCATGACCATGTCGAGCTGGCGGGACAGGCGTGAGCGAACCCATCCTGATCTGGGGCGCCGGCGCGATCGGCGGCACGCTCGGCGCCTATTGGGCGCGGGCCGGCGTTCCGATCCTGCTGGTCGACATCGTGCGCGAGCATGTCGAGGCCTGCCGGACCAAAGGGCTCGCCATTTCCGGCCCGGTCGAGGCATTCACGCAGGTCGTCCCGGCCGCGACGCCGGCCGAACTGAGCGGCCGCTACAGCCGTATCGTGCTCGCCGTGAAGGCCGGCGCGACGGAAACCGCGCTTGCGGCGCTGAAGCCGCATCTGGCGGAGGAAGGCTTCGTGCTCTCGGCTCAGAACGGCCTGAACGAGCTCGCCATCGCCAAGGCGGTCGGCGAGCGGCGCACGATGGGCTGCTTCGTCAATTTCGGGGCCGACTGGCTCGGGCCGGGCGAGATCCTCTACGGCAATCGCGGCGCGACCGTCGTCGGCGAGCTCGACGGGTCGATGACCGAACGGGCCGTCGAGATGCACCGGCTGATGCAGCTGTTCGAGCCGGACGCGATCCTGACCGACAACATCTTCGGCTATCTCTGGGGCAAGCTCGCCTATGGCGCGATGCTGTTCGGGACGGCGCTGACCGACGATTCGATGTCGGCGAATTTTTCGGATCCGGAACGCTTGCCGGTCTGGCTCGCGCTCGGCCGCGAGGTGGGTGCCGTCGCGGCCAAGCGCGGCGTGACCTCGCTCGGCTTCGGTGATTTCGATCCGATGGTCTTCGCGCCCGGGCGCCCGGAAGGCCCGCAGGTCGAGACCATTCGTTGGCTTGCGCATTACACGTCACAAACCGCCAAGACCCATTCCGGCATCTGGCGCGATCTCGCCGTGCGCAAGCGCAAGACCGAGGTCGATCCGCAGATCGGCGTCATCGCCACGCTCGGCCGCGAGGTCGGCATCGCGACGCCCGCGATCGAGACGCTGGTTTCGCTGATCCACGACATCGAGGAGGGCCGCCGCCCGATGGCCTTCGAAACGCTCAAGGTACTGATCGACCAATGCAGATCCGCTTCGACGGCCGCATAGCCCTCGTCACCGGCGCAGCCCAGGGCATCGGACGCGCGATCGCCGGCGCCCTGGTCGAGTCCGGCGCTCGCGTGCACCTCGCCGATATCGATGCGGAAGGCGTCGCGGCTGCCGCGCGGGAGATCGGCGCGACCGGCCATGCCGCCGATCTCGGCTCGCCCGAGGCCGCGCAGGCGCTGACCCGGGATATCGTCGCAGCCGAGGGCCGGCTCGACCTTCTCGTCCATGCCGCCGGCGGCGTGCGCGGGCAGGTCGGCCGGGCGATCGAGGAGATATCCGAGAGCGACTGGCGGGTGATCTTCGCCGCCAATGTCGATGCGGCTTTCTTTCTCGCCCAGGCGGCGGCGCCCGTGATGAAGCAGGCGGGCTATGGGCGGATCGTGACGATCTCGTCGGGCGCGGGCCTGAGGCCTAGCCTCACCGGCATTCAGGCCTATGCCAGCGCCAAGCATGCGCTGGTCGGATTGACTAGGCAGCTCGCCTGGGAATTCGGCCCGCATGGCATCACCGTGAATTCGGTCGCGCCGGGCTTCGTTCGCTCCAATCCTGCGAGCGAGCGGCAATGGCAGAGTTATGGGCCGGAGGGGCAGAAGCGCCTGATCGAGAGCATCCATACCCGCCGGCTCGGCACGCCCGAGGATATCGCCAACGCCACCTTGTTCTTCCTGAGCGAGCAGGCCGGCTGGATCAGCGGACAGGTGCTTTCGGTGGATGGCGGGCGATCCTAGAGTCCGCTGATTTTCCTCGGAACCGCGCCGTCATCCCGGACAAGCGGCACAGCCGCGCAGATCCGGGATCCATCGTAGAGCGAAGGGCCTTACGATGGATCCCGGGGCAAGCCCGGGATGACGGCGTGTTTCCTCAGGAAATCGGCAGCGTCACCCGCAATTCGTCTGATCGGCCGGCATCTCGGCGCCGACCATCCAGTTGGTGCCGAAGCGGTCGATCAGCATGCCGAAGCGCGGCGACCAGAAGGTCTCGGCCATCGGCATGGTGATCTTGGCGCCGCCTTCGGAGAGGCCGGCGAAGATGCGCTCGGCTTCTTCCGGCGTCTTCACGCCGACGCTGACGGAGACCGAGCGCATCGGGCCGTCGCTGCGGTCCGGCGGCGCGTCGGAGGCCATCAGCATCTGGCCGTCGATCTCCAGGCAGGCATGCAGGATCTTGTCGCGCCATTCAGCCGGGACGTGCTCCTCAGCCGGCGTGCCCTTGTGGTCCATCATCGCCAGCATCTTGCCGCCCAGCACCTTCTCGTAATGGGTGAAGGCCTCGCGGCAATTGCCGCCGAACATCAGATAGGTCGAGAGCTTCATGGTTCTTCCTCCTCGTTGAGCATTTGAAAGCGGAGCTCACCGCCCTGCCGGCGGATCGCCGGTGAGCGGAGGTTCAGGCGGCGCGCTCGGCCGCGGCCTTCATCGCCTTGAGGCCGCTTTCGAAATCGCCCCCAACCATGCTGTCCATATCCATGAAGACATGCATGATCTTGCCGATGAACGGCGTCGGGCCGGTCATGATCCAGGTCACGTTCGTCTGCTGGCCCTGCGGGGTCAGCGCGAAGACGACGTCGTTATGGGCCTCGAACGGTTTGAGGAAATCGAGCTTGAGCGCGAGCTTGCCCGGTACCTGCGCCTCGGTGATGCGCATGCTGCCCTCGCCGACATTCTTGTCGCCGGCCCAGGCATAGGTCGCACCGACGCCGGCCTCCGGGCCGCCATAGGTCCGCTTCATCGCCGGGTCCTTCTTCTCCCAGGGCGACCAGGCGCCCCAGGCCCTGAAATCGGCGATCAGCGGGTAGATGCGCTCCGGCGCGGCATCGATCTTGATGGAGCGTGTGACCTGGAAGGTATCGGGCTTGCCTGCGGCCAGGATCAGCACCACGGCGATACCGACCGCGAGGAGAGCGAGAAGGCCGAGAAGAATGGTCTTGAGCATGGAAACACCTGAAAAATGAGTTGAAGCGATGGCTTCGGCGTCAAGCGCCGGATTTATCGGGTGGTTTCGCCTTGATCTCGCGAAGCATCTCGTCAAGCCGCCCCAGGCTCTGGTCCCAGAAACGGCTGTAGTGCTCGAGCCATTCGGAGACGTCCTGCAGCGGGCCGGGATCGAGCCGGCAGGGCCGCCACTGGGCTTCCTTTCCCCGTGTGATCAGGCCCGCGCGCTCCAGCACTTTCAAGTGCTTCGAAACAGCCGGCAGGCTCATCGCGAAGGGCTCGGCCAGTTCCTTCACCGAGCTCTCGCCTTGCGACAGCCGGGCCAGGATCGCGCGGCGCGTCGGATCGGCGAGGGCGGCGAAGGTCAGGCTGAGCGGGTCCGTCGACATTGCATGAAACCGATCAGTTAATTAACTGATCGGTTTATTAAGGCCGTTCCTCCCGGCTGTCAACCGCTTTTGCCGGCAGATTGGGCCGGGCGAGCGCCGGTTGCTGTCAGGAGCGGGGCGGCTGCCGGAAATCCGTTCCGACGCATTTTCTTCGCCCGAGCCGATGTCCACTTCGCGCAAAAATGCTCTAGAATCGAACCGGGAGGATCAGTTCGCTCATGAGCTTCGAGACCGCAGCGACACCGGAAGCCGCCGTGGACCGGCTCGAACGGCTTTATGACGAGGCGCGTTCGGCCCTGCGCAGCGATCTGCAGCGCTTCTTCGATACCGGCGAAGCGCCGTCGGCGGACGACCGGGAGCGCTATCGCTACCCGATGTTGCGCGTGACCTATGAGCCCTCGAAGCTGCCGACGGCGTCGCGACGCGGCTATGCCAAGTTCGCGGTGCCCGGCATCTACTCGACCACGGTGACCCAGCCGGCCGAGTTCCGCGCTTATCTGCTCGACCAGCTGAGGCCGCTCGTCGCCGAGTACGGTGCAACGATCGAGACCGGGATCAGCACCCAGGAAATCCCCTATCCCTACGCGATCGAAGGCGGCGACGAGCTCGGGCGCGGCAAGATTTCCGCCGCCGAACTGGCGCGCCATTTCCCGACGCCGCTGCTCGCCCTGGTCGGGGACGAAATCGCCGACGGCACCTATGAGCTGATCGAGGGCGAGCCGCGCCCGCTCTCGCTATTCGACGCGGTGCGCGTCGATTATTCGCTGCGGCGGCTGGTGCATTACACCGGCACCGACTGGCGGGCGGTGCAGCCCTGGGTGCTGCTGACCAATTATCACCGCTATGTCGACCAGTTCGTCCGGCTGGGCTTGGCCGAGATCGAGGCCGGCACGGCCGAGGCGCTGGTCGCGCCGGGCGGCATCCGCATCGACAGGGATGGCATCGACGTCTCGGCCGCCGAGCGGGTGATGTCGGCACCCTGGCACCGCTTCCAGATGCCGGCCTATCACCTGATCCGGAAGGGCGGCGAGGGTGTGACCCTGGTCAATATCGGCGTCGGCCCCTCCAACGCCAAGAACATCACCGACCATCTCGCGGTGCTCCGGCCGAATTGCTGGCTGATGGTCGGCCATTGCGGGGGCCTGCGCCAGACCCAGATCATCGGCGACTATGTGCTCGCCCATGCCTATCTCCGGCAGGATCGCATCCTCGACGATCTCGTGCCGCCGGATATCCCGATTCCCGCGCTGGCCGAGGTGCAGGTCGCGCTCCAGCAGGCGGCGGCCGACATCACCGGCGAGAAGGGCGACCGGCTGAAACAGCGCCTGCGCACCGGCACCGTCGTGACCCAGGACGACCGCAACTGGGAGCTGCAATGGACCAAGGAGCGGCGGCGCATCAACCTGTCGCGCGCCATCGCGGTCGACATGGAATCCGGAACGATCGCGGCTCAAGGGTATCGCCTGCGCGTACCCTACGGCACGCTGCTCTGCGTCTCAGACAAGCCGCTGCATGGCGAGATCAAGCTGCCCGGCGCCGCCAACGCCTTCTATGAGCGCGCGGTCGGCGAGCACCTGCGCATCGGGCTCGCGGCGCTGGAGAAGCTGAAGGGCGCGGGCTCCGCGATCCATTCGCGCAAGCTCAGGAGCTTCGACGAGCCGCCGTTCCGGTAGAACCGCGCCGTCATTCCGGGGCGGGCCAAAGGCCCGAGCCCGGAACCCATGAACACGACAGGAGTGGGCGCGACTCCGTCTTCGCTCGAAAGAAAAACGCCGTGTTCATGGGTTCCGGGTTCATCGCTCCGCGATGCCCCGGAATGACGGCGGAGGTTCCCTCCTCCTTGTTCACCCAAAGACGCCGTAAGCCACCAACGCTGCGATGACCCAGAGCGCCGCGTTGCCCCAGCGGTTGCGCTGAGCCTCGGCCCGGCCGATCGCCTCGATGCTGCGCTCGTCGAGCGCGAAGCCGCTGCGCGAGGCATCCTCGAGCTGGCCGAGCACGCGCTCGGCCCGGCCGACCGTCTGCGGCAGGTCGGCGAGCGAGCCGAGCAGGGAATGGACGCCGCGGCCGGCCTCCTGCAGCCGCCCGATCGGGCCGAGATTGGCGGTGATCCACTCGCGCACGACGGGATCGGCCGTGCCCCACATGTCGAGATGCGGATCGAGCGTTCGCGCCACGCCCTCGACCACGACCATGGTCTTCTGGAGCATGACGAGCTCGGTGCGGGTCGCCATGTCGAACATGCCGGTGATCTCGAAAAGCAGGGTCAGCACCTTGGCCATCGAGATCTGGTCGGCGCGCTTGTCGTGGATAGGCTCGCCGACGGCGCGGATCGCCTGGGCGAAATCCGCGACGTCATGATGGGCCGGGACATAGCCCGCCTCGAAATGCACCTGCGCCACACGGGCGTAATCGCGGGTGATGAAGCCGAGCAGGATTTCGGCGAGGAAGCGCCGCTCCTTCAGGCCGAGCCGGCCCATGATGCCGCCATCGACCGCGACGAGGCGCCCCTCCGCATCGACGAAGAGGTTCCCGGGATGCATGTCGGCATGGAAGAAGCCGTCGCGGATCGCATGTTTCAGGAAGGACTGGATGATCTTGCGGGCGAGGTCCGGCAGGTCGTGGCCGGCGGCGCGCAGGCTTTCGATATCCGAGAGCCGGACGGCGTCGATCCATTCGTCGACCAGCATCTCGCGGGCGGTGAGCTGCCAGTCGGGCTCCGGCACGCGGAAATCGGCGTCGTCCTTGGTATTCTCCGCGAATTCGGAGAGGGCAGCGGCTTCGAGCCGTAAATCCATCTCCATCGCAACCGAGCGCGCCAGCGTCTCGACAACGCCCGTGAAGCGCAATCGCCGCGCCTCGGCAGAACGCAGCTCCGCCTGCTCGGCGCCGAAGCGCATCGCGGCGAGATCGCGGTTGAAGCGGTCGCGGATGCCAGGCCTGAGGATCTTCACCGCGACCTCGCGGCCGTCCTTCAGCCGGGCGCGATGGACCTGCGCGATCGAGGCGGCGGCGACCGGCTCGCTGAATTCGGGAAACAGCGCCTCCAGCGGTACGCCATGCGCGGCCTCGACGATGGCGCGCGCCTCGGCCATCGGGAAGGCCGGCATCCGGTCCTGCAGGGCCGAAAGGTCTTGCGCGATCTTCATGCCGACCACGTCAGGCCGCGTGGCCAGGAACTGGCCGAATTTCACATAGGACGGGCCGAGCCGGGTCATCGCCGCCGCGAGCCGCGTCGCGGAGGAGCCGGCACCGCGCCGCTCGATCAGCCGGCCGACACGGATCAGGCCACGCGCCAGCGGCGGCAATACGGAAGGATCGACCAGCGCCAGCGCCCCCTCGCGCGCCAGCACGAAGCCGACGCGCGCGCCGCGCAGCATGTGGAAGAAGGAGGAGATCATGCCGCCTGAGCCAGCATCACAGCTTCCAGCCGGAATGCAGCGCCACGACGCCGCCGGTCATCGGCGTGAACTTCGCGCGGCGGAAGCCGGCATCCTCGATCATCCCCGCGAAGGCCTGCGGCTTCGGGAACTTGCGGATCGATTCGACGAGATACTGGTAGGGCTCGGCCTCGCCGGTGACCATCCGCCCCATCGGCGGGATGACCTTGAACGAATAGGTCTCGTAGATCTTGTCGAGCAGCGGCACGTCGACATGGCTGAATTCGAGGCAGAGGAAGCGCCCGCCGCGCTTCAGCACGCGATAGGCCTCGGCCAGCGCCTTGTCGATGCGCGGCACGTTCCGGATGCCGAAGGCGATGGTGTAGCAGTCGAAATGGTTGTCGGGCAGGCCGAGCGCCTCGGCATTGCCCTGGACGAAGCGGATTCGGTCGTCCCCAGGAAAGCGCTTGTCGGCGCGCTCGCGCCCGACGCGCAGCATGTCGGCATTGATGTCGAGCACGGTGACGTCGGTCTGAGGTCCACCGGCCTCCAGCACGGAGAAGGCGACGTCGCCCGTGCCGCCGGCGACGTCGAGATGGTGGAAGGGCCGGTCCTTCGCCGGGTTGATCGCGGTCAAGAGCGCGCTCTTCCAGGCCCGGTGCAGGCCGCCCGACATCAGGTCGTTCATCAGGTCGTAGCGGTTGGCGACCTTGTGGAAGACGTCGTCGACCTTCGCCTGCTTCTCGGCGAGCTTCACCGTCTCGAAGCCGAAATGGGTGGTGTCGGAAGCTGCTGTCACGGTCGGGCCGGCCTTGTGCAAATCTGTCTTGTCTTCGCCTGAGGCGATGAATAGCCAAAGGCAGCGGGCTTGTCGCGGCTCGTCTCGCCGCAGGCTTTACGAAGGTCCTGATCCATGCCGGAGCTACCCGAGGTCGAAACCGTCCGGCGCGGACTGGAGCCCGCCATGCTGGGCGAGCGCTTCCAGCGCGTCGAGCTGCGCCGGCCGAACCTGCGCTTCCCCCTGCCGGAGCGCTTCATCGAGCGGCTGACCGGGCGGCGGATCGAGGCCCTGTCGCGGCGGGCGAAATACCTGATCGCCGATCTCGACGATGGGGCGGCGCTCGTTATGCATCTCGGCATGAGTGGGCGCTTCATCGTCGAGGCGCCTGGCACGCCGCCGACCGAGCCAGGCTCCTATTATAATGAGATCGGCCGCCACCTGATCCACGACCATGTCGTATTCGAGATGGGAACGGGTGCGCGCATCACCTATAACGACGTGCGCCGCTTCGGCTTCATGGATCTCGTGCCGCGCGCCGAACTCGCAACATCGAAGCATTTCGCGGGGATGGGCATCGAGCCGCTCGGCAACGAACTGTCCGGCGAGACGCTGGCAAAACTCTTCGCGGGCAAGATCGCGCCACTCAAGGCAGCGCTGCTCGACCAGCGGCTCGTGGCGGGGCTGGGCAATATCTATGTCTGCGAGGCGCTGTTTCGCGCCGGGCTCCACCCGGAGGCGGAGGCCGGATCGATCGCGACGCCCACGGGCCGACCGCGCGAGAAGGCCCATGAGCTCGCCCGCATCATCCGCGAGGTGCTGGAGGAGGCCGTCGCGGCCGGCGGCTCGACGCTGCGCGACTTCGCCCATGCCGACGGCTCGCTCGGCTATTTCCAGCACCGCTTCAAGGTCTATGACCGCGAGGGCGAGGCCTGCGTCACGCCGGGCTGCGGGCAACTGGTGAAGCGATTGGTGCAGTCGGGGCGCTCGACGTTTTATTGCGAGAACTGTCAGAAGCGGTAGCTTTCCACGCGGTCATCCCGGACAAGCCGCACAGCGGTCCGGTCCGGGATCCAGGCCTGAACCGCTCCGGAATGGAT
>JBDHTM010000068.1:0-17075 GCA_039808685.1 Allobosea sp.
CAGCTTGGCGATCCGGCTGCGCGCCGCGCCATGGCGGGCGATTGATCATGCGAAAACCGGGATGGCAGAGCCATCCCGGTGCGCCGTGTCAGATCCGAGACTGGATCAGCGCCTGTGATCCCACCCTCGGCGAGCGGCCTCCGCATGACCGCGCGAATCGCCGAACCAACCGCCATGGCCGCGATCGTCATCATCCCGGCGGCTATAGCGGCGGTCATCGTCGCGATCGCGGCTGGCGTAACGACCATTGTCGTCGCGGCCTCTGGAGTAGGAGCGCCGGTCGTCGTCCCGGTCGTGGGAGCCGCCACGGCGGTCGTCCCAGCCGCGGCGCGAGGCCTCGGAATGCCCTTCCGGGTCACCGTACCAGCCGCCATGCCCGCGTCCGCGATCGTCGTCATAGTCGCGACGTCCGTAGCTTCGGTCGTCGTCGCGGGACCGCGTAGCGTAGCGGCGATCGTCATCGCGGCGATCGTCCCAGCCGCGGCGCGAGGCCTCGGAATGCCCTTCCGGATCGCCGAACCAGCCGCCATGGCCGCGCCCGCGGTCGTCGTCGCGATCGCGGCTGCTGTAGCGCCGATCGTCGTCGTCGCGCTCGCGGCCCCGGTAGCTTCGACGGCCGCCGTAATCGCGATCGTCGTCACTGACGAACCGGCCCTGATCGTCGCGTTCACGCTCATACTGCCTTTGCATCGGGTAGTCCTCCTGGTTGCGACCGTCCTGGCCGAAATTGAGCGAGAGATGCCGCACCCGCAGCGGCGGCGCTTTGCCGGCGTCCTGCCGGTGGCGGGCGATCTTCTCGCCCAAGGCGGCAACGTCGAGCCCTGCCGCCTTGGCTTTTGCGAAGAGGCCGCTGCGCTGGCTCTCTTCGGCGTCCATGATCTGGGAGAGATATTTTCTGGCCACCATCATCCTGGCCTTGACCTCGGCGCCGTGCAGATCCTCGGCGGCGTCATTGCAGGCGCGTCGGAGGTCCAGGAGAAGAATCGTGACGAGATCCCGCTCGATCGCATTTTCGGCGAGCGTGGCCTCGTCGAGACCGGCCTCGCGAGCGGCGGGCGCGAAAAGCTGTTCCTCGGCTTGCGAATGACGAGCCCAGCCTTCGGCCAAATCGCGAAGGGCCGTGCCGCCGTTCTCGTCGCTGTCCAGTGCTTCCAGCTTTTGCCGGATGTCCGCGTGGTCCGCCTTCAACAAGGCGATCGCATCGCTCGTGCCGCTCGGTTGGTCGGCCTGTCCTTTGTTGTCCTGGGTGGGCTGTCTGGCCATCTCGGCTCTCTCCTGATGAGCTTCACGGCCGAACCCGGCCTGTGATCCGGTGGAAACAAGCGAGCCTTGCCGGTGTTCAGCCAGTGTGCGGCTGCGCACAATGCGGTCCGCTGTCTGCTTCGCCGCCGCTTTGTGCGGTCCCGTACAGCGCGGGAACAGGGGCCGATGGCGCCGGTTGAGGGGCTCGGGTTGCTACAGTCCCGGCCGGGAGGCGGGGATGTTCCGGCAGGCAGCGCATTCCCGAAAGACGATCGGACCCCGCCGATGCCGCTCTCGATATTGGCTCTCAATTGCACCTTGAAACCTGCGGGGCCGTCCTCGACCCAGCGCATCATCGAACTTGTCCTGCGGGAATTCTCGGAGGGCTGCGTGAGCGAAGTCGTGCACGTGGCTGCCCTGAACATCAAGCCGGGCGTCTCGTCCAATGAAGGCGATGGCGACGACTGGCCGGCGCTGAGGCGCAAGATCGACGCTTGCGACATCCTGCTGATCGGCACGCCGATCTGGCTTGGCCAGCCATCGAGCGTCGCCAAGCGCGTGCTGGAGCGTCTGGACGCCTTTCTCGGCGAGGCCGACGACCGGAACCGAACGCCGGCCTATGGCAAGGTCGCGGCCATCGCCGTCGTCGGGAACGAGGACGGGGCCCATCATGTCTCCGCCGATATCGCCCAGGCACTCTTCGATGTCGGGTTCAGCATCGCGGCGGGCGGGCCGACCTATTGGGTCGGCGAAGCCATGGGCAGCGTCAATTTCATCGACCTTGCGGAGGTTCCCGAAACGACGGCGAAGACGAACCGCATGCTCGCCCGCAACGCCGCCCACCTGGCCGGGTTATTCAAGCGCCATCCCTACCCGGGCTATTGAGACCGGAGTCCAAGCCGCTTCCCGGCGCTGCGTCTCGATTGCGGCAACGAAGCTCACCAACGGCAAGCCGCCGGGAACTGAGACGCACGCAGACGGGTCATTCGGTTTCCGCAGACCAGCGCTGCTTCGCCTCCTCTGCCGGCACCAGGAGCTTGGCGTTGTTGCCTTCGATCGCGACGACGAGTCCGATATCGAGATAATGATGCGTGCCTTCGGAGGACGGATCGGACTTCTTGAGCTTGAGGAGCGTGCCGGACAGACCGTCGACAGTGCCGACATGCGCGCCGTCCGATCCGACGACCTCAAGCCCTTCCCGAATCTGTTCGGTGAACATCATGGCTATCTCCTTTGCTGAAGACGCAACCATCCCGTCGCGGCTCGGTTCCGGGAACCAAGGCTTGGCAGGCAAAGGCAAACGAGGGACGTAGCCCGTTTCGTCCTGAGCACGAGCCGAAGCCGTATGGCTGCGATCAACGCGCGAAAGCCGATCCATTTCCTCCCACGCGCGTTCCTTTGCCGAAGCAGGGAGATGCGCCGATGCCGACCACCGATGAAGCGATCTCCGAATTGGTCCGGTCCATACCGGATCTGCAAGGGCTCAACGCGGCCATCGCGGCAGCGCCGCCGCTGGTTCCAGGCGCCACCCGCGCCGTTCTGGGCGAAGGACCGGAGGGCGCGGCGATCGCCTTCGTGGGAGAACAGCCGGGCGACCAGGAAGACAGGCAGGGCCGCCCCTTCGTCGGGCCGGCCGGCCGGCTGCTCGATCGAGGGCTGGGCGAAGCCGGCATCGACCGGTCTTCCAGCTACCTCACCAATGTCGTCAAGCATTTCAAGTTCGAGCAGCGCGGCAAGCGCCGGATTCACCAGCGCCCGACGGCGGGAGAAGTCAGGCATTCCCGCTGGTGGCTGACGAGGGAGCTGGAGTTCGTGAATCCGCGGGTCGTCGTCGCGCTCGGGGCGACCGCCGTCCTCGCCCTGGCGGGCAGGGCCTTGCCGATCTCGCGGAATCGCGGCGCGACTTGTTTCGGAAACAGGCTGGGCTTCATCACCGTCCACCCTTCCTTTCTGCTGCGCCTGCCGCAGGAGAAGGATCGCGCTCAGGCCTTCGAGGCGTTCGTCGCGGACCTTCGCCAAATCCGTGAGCTGGCTTTCGGCTGAGGCGCTTCGGCCCTGTCGAGCAGCGTCCGCCCAGCAAGCTGCGGCAGGAAAGGCGACAAGCCCTTTCGCCGTCGAGAAGCTCGATGCGGGTTCGCCTGGAGCCGATCAGTCGGGCGCCTTCGAGGGCATCGAGCGCGACCGTCATGCCCGCGCGGGACACACCCAGCGTATGGCGAGGTCGCGATGCGACTTGCGTCGCGCCAGGGCCGATCAGGCTTTGCCAGCCGAAAGCGCTTCCGGCTGCGCGATCCGGCGGCGGCGCGGCAAACCCGCGATATCTTCCTTGAGCAGCTCAGTGTTGATGGCGAAAGCTGCGGAGGCCCCTTCCGCCGCGGCGACGATCGCGAACTGCACGTGGTTGGAAGCGTCACCGGCGACATAGAGGCCTGGCACCCGCGTTTTGCCATAGCCCGCCGTCTTGAGCGGTTTTCGAGGGCCGATGTCGAGGCCCAGCTCCCGTGCGAAGCCGAGACGCGCGTGCCCTTCGGAATGGAAGAAGAGAGCATCGACGGCCAGGTCCTTGCCTTCGGCGAAGATCACGCGCTCCAGCTGCCCGCCACGGCCCTTCAACGCGGTGATGCGTTCCTCCCGCAAGGCGATGCCGCTTGCGGCGAGCCGGCGCCGTTGAGCGGGCCGAAGCTGCCCCACCCCGTCGCTGACCAGACACAGACGAGACGTCCACCCTGTCAGCTCGAGGGCAAGCGCCAGAGCTTCTTGCGAATTTCCATAGACGGCGATGGCCTTGCCGCGCTGCTCGTAGCCGTCGCAATAAGGGCAGTGAAGCACTCCTCGTCCGTAGAAGCGCTCCACACCGGGGATCGGGGGCGGAGAATCCGTCACACCGGTTGCGATCAGCAGCTTTCGACCGAGAAAGACTGCACCTGTTCGGCTGCAGAGCTGAAAGTCGACTGTACAGGATTTCGCCGAAACGATCTCGACAGCGTCACGCAATTCCACCGTCGGATAGGCGCGCAGCTGCTGCCTTGCCATGCGTAGCAAGCCGCGCGGCGGGCAGCCGTCTCGCGTCAGGAAGCCGCCGACGCGATGGGAGGAGCGGTTCCGCTGCTCGCCGGCGTCGAGAAGAAGCACGCGCCGGCGGGCTCGGCCCAGCATCAGGGCCGCGGAAAGGCCGGCGGGGCCGCCGCCGACAATGAGGGCATCGAAGGGAGCCGACATCGTCTCGTGCTCCATTGATCGCGTGAATCGGGCCGGGTTCCGTGGCGTAACGGACTCGGGCCGTTCCTTTTGGTGAGAGTGAGGACCTTGCGCACAAGGCGATGAAACGTGGCGATGGTGATCAGGTTCCGCAGATTTTCACGCGGACCGACGTCAGGTCCGCTTAAAAACGTTCTGGCCGCCGCGTGCCACCAAGGGGTGGGCGGCAATCCGCGCGGTAATTGCGGAACCGTCATCCATGCTGCCGGTTGGTAACCATCCGTCACAGGAAAGGGAGAGAATCCCATGAAGCGGTTCACAGGAATCGCGGCGATCGCTATTGCCGCCTGCTCAGGCTTAGCCTGGGCTCAACCCGCCATCGTCGGGCCATCGGACGAGATGCCGCGCAACCGTGCAGAGCGGCCGGGCCCGAGCGACCTGGCGCCGCGCGCGCCGGAAGGCAGCGGGCGCGGTGTGCAGCGCCCCGAGGAGCCCTCGCGCGACCGACGCGGCGCCCAGAGCGAGGAATTGCGCGGCCGGGATCTCCAGCAGCGCGAGCGTGAGCCGGGCCAGCGCGAGCGCCCGACCGGGCCTTCGGAGCAGCGCGCCCAGCCCCGCATGCAGCAGGAGCAGCTTCAGGACCGTGGACAGGCCCAGCGCCCCGACCAGAACAGGGACCGTGATCAGGCCCGGCCGAACGAGCGCAACCCGCGTTCTCCCGAAACAGCGCAGCCGCAGCGGCCAGACGCTCGTCCGGGCCAGCCCAATACCGCCCAGCCCGCGCCCTCGCAGCAGAACGGAGAGCGCTCCGGCGCGACCGCCCAGCGCCCGAGCCCGGCCCAGCCCGGCAGCCAGCCGGCCGAGAACCGCACGGCGCCGGCGAGCCAGACGGCGGATCGCTCCCGGACGGACTCCGACAACCAGCGCATCGCCGACACGGTCCGCGACCGCGTCGAGCGCCGCGAAATCCGTCCCGAGCCGAATCTCGGCGCCTCGGTGACGGTCGGCGCGCGCCTGCCGTCCCGTGTCCGGCTTCAGCCGCTGCCGCGAGACATCGCCGCGATCAGGCCGCAATACCGCGACTATCGCTTCACGGTCTCCGACCGGGAGATCGTCATCGTCGATCCGCGTGACCGGCGCATTGTCGAGGTGATCGATCGGAGCGGCGGCCGCGCCGGCACCGGCGACATCTATGCCGCCTTCGAGCATCGGCGCGACGTCCGGCGCTGGCGCCGCCCCGCCACGGTCGTCTTCGAGACCGGCGTCGTCCTGCCGGCGAGCGCTCCCTATTACGACCTCCCGATCGAGGTGGTCGAGCGCAACCCGCAATGGCGCGGCTACCAGTATGTCATGACGGAGAGCGAGGAAGTCGCGATCGTCGAGCCGCGAAGCCATCGCATCGTCGATGTCGTCGACAAGAATGCGTCGCGCGCGGCATCGGCAGCTCCGGCGCCGGCCGGCGCGGCCCCGAGCCAACCGCGGCAGGCAGCCTCGGATGACCGGCATGAGCTCGCGCGGATCATCCTGAGCCAGGCCAAGCCCGGCGAGATCCAGGGAACCGACGGTCTGCGCGGCGCCGTCCTCTCCAGCGAGATCCGGCTCCAACCGCTTCCCGCCGAAGTCGAGGAGCGAGACCAGCAGCTCCGCGGCTACCAATACACGCTGATCGGCGACGACGTGCTGATCGTCGATCCGCAAAGCCGCCGGGTTGTCGACGTCATCGAATGATGAAATCGTGACATTGTCGGGCGGGCGCAGCCCGCCCGGTGCCCCCGGGGCCTCTGGCCCCGGTCGGATCGCACCGCAGGCCGTGATGCCGCGGCTATCGCCGCTGCGGCACTCCCTGCAAGATCATGCCCGAACTCGTCCTGACCGGATGTGGCCCCCCGGGTCGGCCACGCACGGCGTCGTCGAAGTGCAAGAGGGCGCCATGGAGCGCCCTCTGCCTGTGTGCGCTGTTCTTCGCCCTGCGCCTATTCCAGCTCTGCGCCGCGCCTCTCGGGGATGAGGAGCCACATGGCGAGGAGGTCGAGGATGTACAGGGCGGCAAGCATGGCGATCGCGGTCTGGAAGCCGTAAGCCGCCGCGATAGCGCCGACCACGACCGGGCCGAAGCCGCCGACGCCGCGGCCGATATTGAACAGCACGTTCTGGGCCGTGGCGCGCGCTGCCGTTGGGAAGAGCTCGCTGATCAGCGCGCCGTAGCCGCCGAGCATGCCGTTGACGAAGAAGCCCATCACCGCTCCGGCGACGAGGAGCTGCATCGGATCGGTCAGGCGGGAATAGACCACGACCATCACGGCGGCGCCGATCATGTAGCCGAAGAAGGCTGGCCGCCGGCCGATGCGATCGGCGATATGGCCGAAGGCGAAGATGCCGAGCGCCATGCCACCGATGGTCACCGCCGTCCATACAGCCGATTGGGTGAGCGCGAAGCCGAACCGCGTGGCGAGATAGTTCGGCAGCCAGATCATCACGCCGTAATAGCCGAAGTTCTGGACCGAGCAGAGGATGACCATGCCGAGGCTGAGCTTGGCGGTCTCGCCGTCCTTGACGAGCAGGTGCAGCGCCGATTGCTGCGGCCGGTCCTTCGAGCGTGCGACGAAGACCTCGGGCTCGTGCAGGGAGTGGCGGATGAAATAGGCCGCGACCGCCGGCAGGATGCCGATGGCGAACATGCCGCGCCAACCGATCGAGGGCAGCAGCAGCGGCGTGACGAGCGCGGCGGCGAGCACGCCGACCTGCCAGCCGAGCCCGACATAGGAGGAGGCGCGTGCCCGCTTCGAGGCCGGCCAGGCCTCGGCGACCAGCGCCATGCCGATGCCGAACTCGCCGCCGAGCCCCAGGCCCGCGATGGTGCGGTAGATCAGCAGGTCCCAGTAGCCTTGGGCGAGGGCGCACATCCCGGTGAAGACGGCGAAGAGGACGATGGTCCAGGTCAACACACGGACGCGGCCGATCCGGTCCGAAAGCATGCCGAAGCCGATCCCGCCGAGCACGGCACCGACCAGCGTCGCGGTGACGAGCGAGGCGGCCTGGGCCTGGCTGAGCTGGAGATCGGCCGAGATCGCGCGCAGCATGAAGCCGAGGATCAGCAGGTCGAACCCGTCCATCGCATAGCCGATCGCCGCGCCCCACAGGGCCTTGCGCGCCTTGCTGTCCACCTCTGTCGGTGCCGCCGCGGCCGTCGCTTGAAGATTGCTCATGGTGAAAGCCCCTTGCTGCTGCTCCGGCCAAGCCCCGCGGAGTGACTATGCCGGCATGGCATCGCCCAAATTCGGATCATTCGCATCTCATGTGGCCTGAGCCGGCGCAATGATCGCCGGTGAGACAGCCTGTGGATGTCGTGGGAAACGCGGCAAAGGTCGTTTTTCGGCAACGCCGGGGCCTTGCCGCAGCCAGACGGGCGATCGACCGGACTATGCGACGGAAAAGAGGCTCAACGCCGTGCCAAAAATCGCCGTGCGGAGGGATTGACCTGTCGGGCAAGCGCGATCAGAAGAGGCCGTTTGCCAATTCGACCTGCCCTTGCGCCCCTTGCCCTTTCCGGCGAGCGGCGTCGCTCAGCCCGGAGACACCGCCATGTCCAACCTGTTCACCCCCACCGACAGGACGGTGATCGCGCGCGAAGCAGCGAAGATGCTGCTCGAGATCAAGGCGGTGCATTTCTACAGCGACAAGCCGTTCTTTTTCACCTCGGGCTGGGCGAGCCCGGTCTATATCGACTGCCGCAAGATCATCTCCTATCCGCGCCTGCGCTCGACGTTGATCGATTTCGCGGCGACGACGATCGTGCGCGACATCGGCTACGAGTCGCTCGACATCATCGCCGGCGGCGAGACGGCGGGTATCCCGTTCGCGGCCTGGATATCCGACCGTCTCTCGCTGCCGATGCAGTATGTCCGCAAGAAGCCGAAGGGTTTTGGCCGCAATGCCCAGATCGAGGGCTCGGTCGTCGAGGGGGCGCGCACGCTGCTGGTCGAGGATCTCGCGACGGACGGGCGCAGCAAGGTCAATTTCGCCGAGGCGCTGCGCAATGCCGGTGCCGACGTGCAGCATTGCTTCGTGCTGTTCTATTACGACATCTTCCCGAAGAGCCGCGAGCTGATGGCCGAAATCGGCATCAACCTGCACTATCTCACGACGTGGTGGGACGTGCTTGCCGTCGCCAAGGACAGCGGCCATTTCGAGCCGAAGATCCTGGCCGAGGTGGAGAGCTTCCTTAACGATCCCGCGACCTGGTCGGCCAAGCATGGGGGCATCTCGGCCTTCGGCGAGGAAAAGAAGCCGGCCTGAGCCATGGCTTCCGACCTGCAACTGCGACTCGATATCAGGAACGGGCGGTTGCATGATGGGCACGGCCGGATCTTCGATCCGGCTGCACGGCGCTGGAGCAGGACGGCGATGACCGCGTGGGGAGAGCCTGTCTCGCCCAAGCGGGCTCTGCTTTGGCTCCAGCGCGAAAGCGGGACGCCGTTGCGTGCGCCCGTCGCCGTGATCGGGACGCGCACGCCGACGGCCTCCCAGAGCGCCGCGGCGATCGCGATGGGGCGGCGGCTCGCCGAGCACGGCGTCACCGTCTTGTGCGGTGGCCGCTCCGGCGTGATGGAAGAGCTCTGCCGCGGCGTGGCGGAGGCCGGCGGACTGTCGATCGGGCTGCTCCCCGACGACGAGCCGGAGGCGGCCAATCCTTATGTCACCGTTCCGCTCGCGACCGGCATCGGCGTCGCCAGGAATGCATTGATCGCTCGCGCCGCCTGCTGCCTCGTCGCGATCGGCGGCGGCTACGGCACCTTGTCCGAGATCGCTTTCGCCCTGCAGTTCAAGCGGCCGGTCTTCCTGCTGGAAGGCGCGCCTTCGGTCGAGGGCGCGCGGGCCTGCCCCGAGGTGGAAGCAGCGCTCGATGCGGTGGCGCGGGTGATCCTAGCGCTCTAAGCGCGCCGGGTTTTGCGGTGTGCGGGGAGGCGAAGCCTAGCTCAGAGCCAGCCCATCAATTCGCGCTGCACAACCTCGGCGATGACGTCGATGCCTTCGCGGGAATCGTTCAAGCAGGGCAGGTAAGCGAATTTCTCGCCGCCATTATGCAGGAAGATCTCGCGGTTCTCGCCGTCGAGCTCTTCCAGCGTCTCCAGGCAATCGGCGGAAAAACCCGGCGCGACGATGGCCATCGACTTCCTGCCGGCCTGGGCCAGCGCCTTCACCGTCTCGTCGGTATAGGGCTGGAGCCACTCGTCCGGCCCGAAGCGCGACTGGAAGGTCAGCGGGAACTGCTCCTCGGAGAGGCCGAGCTCGGCGCGCAGCAGGCGCCAGGTCTTCACGCACTGGCAGTAATAGGGGTCGCCCTTCAGCAGATATTCCTTCGGCATGCCGTGGAAGGAGCAGAGGATGACCTCCGGCTTGAAATCGAGCTTGGCCAGCGAAGCGCGCATCGAGCGGGCGAGCGCACCGATATAGACGGGGTCGTCGTGATAGGGCGGTGAAACGCGCACCGAAGGCTGCCAGCGCATCTGCATCAGCGCGCGGAAAGCCTGGTCACAGGCGGTGGCCGAGGTCGGGGCGGCGTATTGCGGGTAGAGCGGTACCAGCAGGATGCGGTCGCAGCCCTGGTCGAGCAGCGCCTTCAGGCGGCTCTTCACATCCGGGAAGCCGTAGCGCATGGCCCAGTCGAAGACGACGCGCTCGCCGGCCAGCGGCTTCAGGCGCTCGGCCAACTGCTCCGTCTGCGAGCGGGTGATGGTCTTGAGCGGGCCTTCGTTGCGTTCCTTGTTCCAGATCGAGGCGTAGTCCTTGCCTTTCCGGCCGGGCCGGGTCGACAGGATGATCAGGTTGAGGATCGGCCACCATTTCCAGCGGGGCTCCTCGATCACGCGACGATCGGAGAGGAACTCCTTGAGATAGGCGCGCATCGGCCAGTAGCCGGTGCCCTCGGGCGTGCCGAGATTCATCAGGAGCACGCCGATGCGCCCGTATTGCACCTTCGGATGGTCGGGCGGCAGGGAAGCGATTTCGCGGCCCGGCGCCGTGGCGATGTCAGCAGTCATGAGCACAAGCTCTCCCTAGATCGCCGCGCGCCCTGGCGGGTGCAAGGTGACGATCTATCTTTTCGTGAGCAGCGGATTTCTCCGAAAAGTGCAATCCACTTTTCGGTCCGATGCCTGCCCCGTGATTTAGACGAGTTCGCGCTTTCGTCCAGCCTCGAAACCCTCCGAAAGTCGAGGTGCGACAACGCTGCCTTCGGCTTCGCCTTCCTCTGGCCAGCCCGGCCCCGGTCTTGCTAGTCTGGAGCCGTTCTCAAAACATCAGGGGCGCCTGCCATGACGAAGCTCACCCGCCGCAAGGCTCTCGGCGTTCTGGCGGCGCCGGCGACGCTCGCCGCGACCGCGCCCGTCGCGATGGCCCAGCAGCCGGCGCCGAGCTTCACGCTGCTGCTCGTCAATGACATCTACAAGATGAGCGACGACAAGGGGCGCGGCGGCTTCGCGCGGGCCGCCGGCATCGCGAAGGCCGAGCGTGCGAAGGGCGTGCCGGTGCTGTTCTGCCATGCCGGCGACTGTTACTCGCCTTCGCTGATGTCGGGTTTCGACCAGGGCGCGCATATCGTCGCGATGCAGAACAAGATGGGCCTCGACGTCTTCGTGCCCGGCAATCACGAATTCGATTTCGGCAAGGAGAACTATCTCAAGCTGACGGCCGCGCAGACCTATCCGACCTTCGCCGCGAACCTGCGCGACGCCGGCGGCAACGTGCTGCCCGGCCACAAGGACTCGCAGATCTTCGAGCTCGGCGGCATCAAGGTCGGCGTCATCGGCACGACCTACGATCCGACGCCGCAGCTCTCCAATCCCGGCGACTTGAAATTCTCCTCGACCATGGAGGCGCTCAGCCGCGAGGCCAAGGCGCTGAAGGGCCAGGGCGCCGACATCCTCGTCGCCGTCGTCCATGCCGACCGGAAAATGGATTACGAGATCGTGCGCTCGCGCGTCGTCGACATCGTGCTCACCGGCCATGATCACGACCTCGCCATCGCCTATGACGGCAAGGTGGTGATGGTCGAGTCGAACGAGGAAGGCAATTACGTCACCGCGATCGACATTGCCGTCAGCATCAAGGGAGAGGGCGCGGCGCGGCAGGTGTCATGGACGCCGACCTTTCGCGTCAACGATTCCCGTTCGGCGACGCCGGACCCGGAGGTCGTCGCCATCGTCAAGGGCTATGAGGGCGAGCTGTCGAAGGAGCTCGATGTCGACATCGCGACGTTGGCCGTTCCGCTCGATTCCCGCACCGGTGTCATTCGCACGCAGGAGACCGCGATCGGCAACCTGATCGCCGATGCGATCCGCTCGGCCACCGGCGCCCAGCTCGCCATCACCAATGCCGGCGGCATCCGCGCCAACAAGCAATATGCGGCCGGGCAGAAGCTGACGCGGCGCGACGTGCTGAGCGAACTGCCCTTCGGCAACGCGACCGTGATGGTCGAGATCACCGGCAAGGACGTCAAGGACGCGATCGAGAACGGGCTGCGCGACGCACCGCAGGGCGCCGGCCGCTTCCCGGTGGTGTCCGGCCTCAAATTCGAAGCCGATCTGAAGCAGCCGCAAGGCTCGCGCGTCACTTCGGTCACGGTCGACGGCAAGCCGATCGATCCCGCCGCCAAATACACGGTCGCTTCCAATAATTTCATGCTGGAGGGTGGCGACGGCTACACGGCGCTCGGCCGGGGCAGGACGCTGCTCGGCCTCACCGATGGCAAGCTGATGGCGAACGAGGTCATGGTCTATGTCCGCAAGCTCGGCACGGTCGATGCCAAGGTCGAGGGGCGGGCGGTCCTGAAGTGAGCTGCAGCGAGGCGCTCGCGGCCTTCCTGGCGAGCGGGAATTCGAGGGGCTGGCGCGATCTGTCGGTCTTTGCCCCAGGAGCGGAGGCCGCGCGCGCCTGCGCCGCGGTCGATGCCGAGCGAGCTGCCGGGCATGTCGTGGCACCGGCGCCAGAACGCGTCTTCGCCGCGCTGGCCCTGACGCCGCTGGACACGGTCCGTGCGGTCATCCTCGGGCAGGACCCCTATCCGACGCCTGGTCATGCCAACGGGCTCGCCTTCTCCTATGTCGGCCCGCCACCCTTGCCGCGCTCGCTCGTCAATATCTACAGGGAGCGATTGGAGGATTTGAGCGCGCCCGTTCCACCGGACGGCGACCTGACGCGCTGGGCGAAGCAGGGCGTGCTGCTGCTCAACACGGCGCTGACGGTGCGGGAAGGGGCGAGCAAAGCCGGTTCGCATCTCGCGCTGGGCTGGGGGGCGGTGACGGATTCGGTGATCGCGGCGGTCTCGCGCGAGCGGCCGCATGTCGCGTTCCTGCTCTGGGGGGTGCCGGCGCAGGCGAAGCGGCCCCTGATCGACGAGAGCCGGCATCTGGTGATCGCCAGCGCCCATCCTTCGCCCCTGTCGGCACGGCGCGGGTTTTTCGGCTCGAAGCCATTCAGCCGCGCGAATGCCTGGCTGGAAGAGCAGGGCGAAGAGGCGATCAGGTGGTGATCGCCACGTTCACCCCACAGGCCGCTCGTCGGCGATGACCTTGCCGTCGTTCGGCAACGCGCCGAGCGGCAGGATTTCCACCGCGCCCTTCAGCTTCGTCACCTGCTGCAAGGTCGAGGAGACCGCGTCGACGAAGCCGGCCGGCTCGGCATAGATCTCGGCCTTGAGCGTCATCGTGTCAGTCTCATCGGCGCGGCCGACGACGAGGCGCAGCTTGGCGATCTCGGCGTGCCGCCTGGCGATCTCGGCGACCTGCTCGGGGCGCACGAACATGCCCTTGATCTTGGCGGTCTGGTCGGCACGGCCCATCCAGCCCCTGATCCGGGTATTGCTGCGCCCGCAGGCACTCGCACCCGGAAGCACGGCGGTGAGATCGCCGACCGCAAGCCTGATCTGGGGGTGATGCGGGTCGAGATTGGTGATGACGACCTCGCCGACCTCGCCCTCGGGGACAGGATCGCCGGTGCCCGGCCGGACGATCTCGACGATGAGGTTCTCGTTCAGCACCATGCCCTCGCGGGCCGCGGTCTCATAGGCGATGACGCCGACATCGGCGGTGGCATAGAGCTGGTAGGCGTCGATGCCGCGCTCCTTCACCCAGGCCTGGAGCGAGGGCGGGAAGGCGGCGCCCGAGACGACGGCGCGCTTGATCGAGGAGATATCGACGCCGCGCGCCTCGGCGGCTTCGATCAGGATCTTGAGGAAATCCGGCGTACCGACATAGGCGCTCGGCCGATAGGCGGCGATCACCTCCATCTGCTGTTCGGTGTTGCCGGGGCCGGCCGGGATCACGGCGCAATGGAGCGCACGGGCGGCGGAATCCAGGATGAAGCCTCCCGGCGTCAGGTGATAGCTCAGCGTGTTCAGCACGATATCGCCCGCCCGGAAGCCGGCGGCATAGAGGCCGCGCGCGGCGCCCCAGGGATCGCTGCCGGTGCCCTCCGGCTCGAAGATCGGGCCGGGCGAGGTGAAGAGCCGCCCGAAGGAGCCGGGGCCTTCCGCGACGAAGCCGCCGAAGGGCAAGGATGCCTTCTGCAGGGCGGGGAGGTCGGCTTTCCGCAGGATCGGGAGACCGGCCAGCGCCTTGCGGTCGGTGATCGCGGCGGGGTCGATGCCGGCGAGCCTTTGGGCATAGGCCGGCGCCTTCAGGGCCGCGGCCAGCACCGCCGGCAGGCGGGCGAAGAGATCGGCCTCGCGCGCGCCAGGCGAACGGGTTTCGAGCGCATCGTGGTGCTCTGTCATGGCGAGGTCTCGTCTGTCGGATGCGGTGCCGGATCGCGTGTGGTCACGACAGCCAGCGCTTGCGGCGCTTGTAGCTCTTCACCTCACGGAAGGACTTCTTGTTGCCCTCGGCGACGCCGAGATAGAATTCCTTCACGTCCTCGTTCTCGCGCAGCATCTGCGCCTCGCCGTCCATGACGACGCGGCCGGTTTCCATGATGTAGCCGTAGGTCGCGTAGCGCAGCGCCATGTTGGTGTTCTGCTCGGCGACGAGGAAGGAGACGCCCTCCTCGGCATTGAGCCGGCGGACGATCTCGAAGATCTCCTCGACGATCTGCGGGGCCAGCCCCATCGAGGGCTCGTCGAGCAGGATCATCTTGGGATTCGACATCATCGCCCGGCCGATCGCACACATCTGCTGTTCGCCGCCGGAGGTGTAGCCGGCCTGCGACGAGCGGCGCTGCTTCAGGCGCGGGAAGAGAGTGTAAATCTTCTCGAGGTCGCGCTTGATCGCGGCATTGCCGTCGCGGCGGGTGAAGGCGCCGGTGAGCAGGTTCTCCTCGATCGAGAGATGGCCGAAGCAGTGCCGGCCTTCCATCACCTGGATGCAGCCGCGCCGCACCAGCTCGTTCGGCGAAAGCTTGTCGACGCGCTCGCCGTCGAAGACGATCGAGCCCTTGGTGACCTCGCCGCGCTCGGCCTTGAGCAGATTGGAGATCGCCTTCAGGGTCGTGGTCTTGCCGGCGCCGTTGGCGCCGAGGATCGCGACGATGCCCCGGCGCGGCACGGTGAGCGAGACGCCCTTCAGCACCAGCACGACATGGTCGTAGATGACCTCGATATTGTTGAGCGACAGCATGGTGTCGCCCGCGGTCGTTGTGGCTGGCTTTTCGAGGGTGGCGGTCGACATCTCACGCTCCTTCCTTCTCCCCTCGGGGGGAGAAGGTGGCCCGGCGTCAGCCGGGTCGGATGAGGGAAATGACGGATGAGAGCTGAGCAGGTCTGCCCTCACCCGTCTGCTTCGCAGACACCTTCTCCCCTTGGGGGAGAAGGAAGAGCGGCGGCGCGGATGTCGCCGCCGGCTGCCGTCAGATCAGGACGACTTCTCGCAGGACTCGGTGCGCTTCGGCCAATTGCCGGCCTTCTCGATGTAGTCCTTGGCGTTGGCCTCGATCAGCGGCCGGACCTCGTCCTTCATGGGTTCGATCCAGTCGCCCTTCTGCGTCCACTTGGTGCCGTCCCACTCGGCGACATAGGCCTTGTGATGGCCGGAATGGTCGGTGCAACTGATCTTCACCGGGGAGGCGAAGCCGGCCATGCCGATCTCCTTGAGGCGCGCCTCGTCGACATTCAGGCTTTCGAGACCGCGGCGCATGTCCTCCGGGTTGATCACCTTCTTGCCGGTCAGTTTCTGGGCGGTCCGGATCGCCTCGACGACGAGCATCGAGTTGTAGACGCCGCGATTGTAGAGATTCTCGCCGACCTTCTCCTTCGGCGTCGTGCTCTTGCCCTTCTCCACGACGAATTTGAGGATATCCTGGATCACCGGGAAGTTCTGGCCGGCCGCGTTGAAGTTCAGCGACTTGTAGCCCTTGGCCTCCGGGCCGCCCGCACGGGCATCGTCATCGCCGCCAGCCCACCAGACGCCGACCAGCTTGCCGATCGGGAAGCCGTTCTTCACCGCTTCCTTGACCGCGGTCGGGTTCATCGCGCCCCAGCCCTGGTTGTAGAGGAAGTCCGGCCGGTCACGGCGGATCGAGAGCCAGAGCGAGCCCTGGTTCTGCATGTCGGCCGCGGCCACCGGATAGAGCTTCAGCTCGAAGCCGTATTTCTTGGCGAGATTCTCGAGAACCGGGATCGGCTCCTTGCCGAAGGGGGCGTCGAGATGGATCAGGCCGAGTTTCTTGCCCTTGAGCTTGTCGAGGCCGCCGAGCTCGGCCGCCATGTGCTTCACCATCAGCGAGGCGCCGTCCCAATAGGTGAGCGGGGGGATGAAGACCCAGGGGAAGTTGGTGCCGTCGGCCGAGGAAGACAGGCCGTATGCCATCGAGAGGATCGGCAGCTTGTCGACATGGGCACGCGGGATCGCGGCGAGCGTCGCGCCGGTCGACCAGGGCGAGTAGACGATGGTGCCCTTCGCCTTGGCCTGCTCGTAGCACTCGATCGATTTCTTGGTGTCGTAGCCGGTCTCGCATTCCTCATAGACGATCTTGACGCCGTTCACGCCGCCGTCGCGCTCGTTGATCATCGTGATGTAGTCACGCATGCCGTCGCCGATCGGAATCCCCGAGCCCGAGAACGGGCCGGTGCGATAGGCGTTGTTGGCGAAATAGATGCTGTCCTGCGCCAGGGCCGGGGCGAGCGCACCGGCCGCGAACAGGGCTCCGAGGGCTGCGCCCTTCAACAGATTGCTGGTCTTCATGGACTTCCTCCGTTCGGTTCCTCCGAGGCCGGTTCCAGCCGGTCCCGTCTTGTTCTCGCCGGCGCTTCTGGCGTGCCGGTCGTTTCTTGGACTCTCTCCCGCCTCAGTACGGGAAGGGCCATGTCCGCAATTTCTGCTTCCCGATCTGCCAGAGCCTGGCGAGGCCATGCGGCTCGACGATCAGGAAGGTGATGATCAGCGCGCCGACCAGCATGAAGGTGACATGCTCGGCGGCCGCGCCCTGGATCGGGATGCCCAGCGCCGGCAGGCCGAATTTCAGCGCGGTCGGCAGGATCGAGAGGAAGGCCGCGCCGAAGAAGGAGCCGATCAGGGAGCCGAGGCCGCCGATGATGACCATGAACAGGATGTTGAAGGAGAGGCGGATCGAGAACACGTCCGCCGCCTCGCCGCCGCCGTACCAGAGGAAGATCATCATCGCGCCGGCGACGCCGCAGAAATAGG
>JBDHTM010000069.1:0-16302 GCA_039808685.1 Allobosea sp.
AGATGGTCGCGATCGGCGGCGATCTCGGCGAGGGACAGGGGAAAGGCGGCCTCGGCCCGCTTGCGGGCCAGGCGGTCGGCACGCCGTGACAGCGCCGGCACCGCAGCCAGCGCCAGCAGCCCCGCACAGAGGAAGCCGAGCGCGAACAGCATGGCGGCTTCGATCAAGACCTACGGCTCCTGCTCCGAACTGTCTTGCCCCGAACCTGCCACGCCGTTTCCGGCAAGGACAGCCCTAGAATGGATTCCACGTCGCCTGTGGCGTGAACTTGAGGTAGCCGAGATTGACCCCGAGCCGCCAGCCGACGCCGGTACGGATCGGAACCACGGTGATCCCTTCGGCGGTGAGCGCGGTGAAGCCGAAGCCGCCGATGAAATAAGCCGAGCCGTCGACCCCTGCGAAACGCTGGTAGAGCGCATCGACCGCAGGCAGGTTGTAGACGAGCATCATCGTGCGGGCGCCTTCGCCGCCAAAGTCGAAGCCGATCGACGGGCCCTGCCAGAACACGCGGCGGTCGCCGGCATTGCGGGTATAGAGCTGGCCCTCGCCATAACGCAGCCCGCCGACGAAGGCGCCCGAGGCCTCCTGGCCGAGCACGTAGCCATTGGGCTCGCCCCAGCGGCGCACCGCCTCCTCGATCGCGAGCGCCAGCCCCCGCGAGACATTGCCGAAGAACTTGTGGCCGGACGAGACGAGCTCGTTCTGCGAGAAGGAGCGCTGGTCACCGTAGTTCTGCTGCGCGAAAGCCGGGGCGGACAGGCCGCTGAGGCCAGTGCCGGCAACGGCGAGGCCGCCTTTGATGAGACTGCGGCGGGTCTGGTTCATGAGCAAGATCTCCGGGCAATGGGTCCGGGCGAGCCGGACGCCAGGGCGGTTTGATCGCCCGGCCGCTGCGCGTCGGTCCCGGTTGCGATGCAACCTGCGCCGGACTGAGGCGATGCGGGCCGGAAGGCGGGCCGATCCTGGGCTGTCCGCCGTTCGCGCGGTCGTCGCAATGCGACATCCGGCGAATTCGAATCAATTCGATAACGGATTTGATATGCCGTAAATCTATCCAAGGCGTGAAGATTCCGGAGAGCCGACCGGCCCGGGATGAGAAATCAAGGATTTTACGCGATGAAGGCCGCAACAAGGCGAGGCTTGAGTTTGCTCGCCGCCGGACTCGCGTTGACATCGCTCGCTTCCGATGCGTTCGCGGGAGCGCCTTCCGCCGCGCCCGCCTCGGTACCGGCCCTGCCCGCCGGACTGCCCGACCTGCCCGCTCTGGGTGAGGTTATGCAGCGCGATCTGAGCACCGGACTCGCGATCAACGGCTTCGATCCGGTCTCCTACCGGCTCGCGGGCAGGCCCTCGGCTGGCCTGGTCGAGCATGAGCTGATCCATGACGGCATCGTCTGGCGCTTCGCCTCGCGTGCCAATCTGGAAGCCTTCCGCGACGCACCGGAGGTGTATGCGCCCGCCTTCGGCGGCTTCGATCCGACTGGCGTGGCCGACGGCGTCGCCGTCGACAGCGACGCCACTCTTTTCGCCGTCGTCGGCACGCGGCTTTTCCTGTTCCGTTCGGCCGAAAACCGCCGGCAATTCCTGCGGGACGCGCAGATTCTCGCCCTGGCCGAGAAGCGCTGGCCTTCGGTGCTGCGCACCGTCGCCCGCTGAAGCCGCCTCAGCAACCCGGATCGCCCGCGATCGCCCGTCGGGCCAGCGCCTCGCTGGAAGCGGCGACGAAGGGCGGGTTGCGGAACTGGCGACCGGACACGCCGTAGCGCAGCAGGGCTCCGTCGAGCGTCAGGATGATCCCGCCCGCAGCGGAGAGGATGGCGTCGCCGGCAGCGATGTCCCATTCCATGGTCTGGCCGCAGCGCACATGCAGATCGGCTTCGCCCGAAGCAATCAGGCCGAACTTGACCGCCGAAGAGACCGGGATGCCTTCGCTGCAGCGCATCGTCGCTGCGATGCCGTCGCTGCGGGTGTCGCCGTGGAAGCGGCTGACCAGCGCGACCGGGCCTGCCGCGGGGAGATCGCGGACGCTGGCCGGGCGCGGCTCGCCCTCGGGCAAGCCGTCGCCGCCGAAATCCTGGGTAAAGGCGTGGGCCCCGGCGAACCAGAGCCGGCCCATGGCGGGCGCGGCGATCGCTCCGGCGATCGGCCGGCCATCGCACACGACGGCGATCGCCACGCAATAGCTGTCGCCACCGGCGAGGAATTCGCGCGTGCCATCCAGCGGGTCGAGCAGAATGAAGACGGCATCGGCGGTCGCGCCGTCGGCCGTCTCCTCGCTGATCACCGGGAAGCCCGGGAGCAGCCGCGCCAGCGCCTCCTTGGCGGCGTGGTCGGCCGCGATGTCGGCCGAGCAGACCGGCGAGCCGTCATGCTTGAGCTTCACGTCGCGCTCGGCGCGTTTCGCCATCAGGACGGCGGCGCTGATGCGGGCGGCCTCCGCCAACTTCCGCGCCAGCCCGTCGCGGTCTCCGAGCCGCGGATCGTCACGGCCGGTCATGGGCGGCCCTTCCTTTGAATTTTCGACCCGGACATGGCGATTAACCACATGAAAACCAAGATGGCAGCATATCTGGCAGCAATGGCGCCCTTCTTCCGGCGCATCGCTGCTTCCAGGAATCCGCCTCCATGACCGCCATCTCGCTCGACTCGCTCGATCTGGCCGCGCTTCTGTGCAGCCGCGTCTGCCACGACGTGATCAGCCCCGTCGGAGCGATTGTCAACGCTCTGGAAGTGCTCGAGGAAGACGACCCCTCGATGCGCGACTTCGCGCTCGAGCTGATCAAGAAGAGCGCCCGCAACGCCTCGGCCCGCCTGCAGTTCGCCCGCCTGGCCTTCGGAGCGGCCGGATCGGCCGGCGCGATGATCGATCTCGGCGACGCCGGCAACGTCGCCAACGGCTTCCTCAACGACGAGAAACTCTCGCTCGACTGGGACGCACCCCGCGCCCTGCTGCCGAAGAACCAGGTCAAGCTCCTGCTGAACCTGCTGATCATCGCGGCACAGGCCGTGCCGCGCGGCGGCAAGCTGGTCTCGCGCGCCACCGTCGACGGCGAGCAGGGCAGCTTCGAGATCACCGCGTCCGGCTCGCATGCCCGGATTCCGGCCCATGTCGAGGAACTGCTCGCCGGCAACGCGCCGGGCGGCGCGATCGACGCCCACGCCGTCCAGCCGGTCTATACCGGCATGGTCGCCCGTGCCGCCGGCATGGACATCTCCATCGCCATCGAAGGCGACACGGTGACCATCAAGGCAGCCCGTCAGGCGTGAGGCGTGACAGGTCGAAGGACGATCTCAACCGATCATAAACCCTTCTCCTGCTTTAGTTCCTGCAGCGTATCGCGTTGAGTGATGTTCCTGCATGGACGAGTTGCTGCAAGAGTTCCTGACGGAGACCGGCGAGAATCTCGACACGGTCGATCGGGAACTCGTACGCTTCGAGCAGGATCCCAATGACCGCGACATCCTGCGCAACATCTTCAGGCTGGTCCACACGGTCAAAGGGACCTGCGGCTTCATCGGCCTGCCGCGTCTCGAGGCGCTGACCCACGCTGCGGAATCCGTGATCGGGCAGTTCCGCGACGGCGCCACGGTGAAGCCCATCGCGGTCACCGCGATCCTGGAGACCATCGACCGCATCAAGGATATCCTGGCCGAGCTGGCCGAGAAGGGGCAGGAGCCGGAAGGCAACGACGAAACGCTGATCGGGGAACTCATGGCCCTGGCCGACCATGCCAGGGGGGAGCTCGTTCAGACACCATCCGCGGACATCCCGATGGACCCCGTCGCGGCCTACCTCGCCCGCCACGGCCAGGCGACGGCACCGTCCACCGCCGAGGACATCGTCTTCCGCAACGCGCCAAGCCCGCAGCGGGGGCGCGACGGCCGCATCGACCCCGCCGACGTCCCCGTCCATGCCGAGGAAAGTCACGGCGCGGCGCGCGCCAGCGGTCCCGCCACGCTCCGTGTCAACGTCGACACGATCGAGCATCTGATGACCATGGTCTCGGAGCTCGTGCTCACGCGCAACCAGCTACTCGAGGTCTCGCGCCGCCAGGAGGATCCGGGGCTGAAAGCGCCGCTGCAGCGCCTCTCCCTGATCACCGCCGAGCTCCAGGACGGCGTGATGAAGACGCGCATGCAGCCGATCGGCAACGCCTGGTCGAAACTGCCGCGCATCGTCCGCGATCTCAGCGGCGAGTTGGGCAAGCGCATCGAGCTCGTCACCGAGGGCGCCGAAACCGAGCTCGACCGCCAGATCCTCGACCTGATCAAGGATCCGCTCATCCACATGGTGCGCAACTGCGCCGACCATGCCATCGAAACCCCGGCCGACCGCCGCGCCGTCGGCAAGCCGGAACAGGGCACAATCCGGCTCGCCGCCTATCACGAGGGCGGCTCGGTCACTATCTCGGTCACCGATGACGGCCGCGGGCTCGACATCGAGCGCATTCGCGGAAAGGCTCTCGCCCGCGGCCTCACCACCGAGGCCGAGCTCGAAAAGCTGAGCGAGGCCCAGATCGGCCGTTTCATCTTCCTGCCGGGTTTCTCGACCGCCGACAACATCACGGCTGTTTCCGGCCGCGGCGTCGGCATGGACGTGG
Organism: Allobosea sp.; assembly: GCA_039808685.1. GTDB lineage: Bacteria > Pseudomonadota > Alphaproteobacteria > Rhizobiales > Beijerinckiaceae > Allobosea. The sequence continues at coordinate 4,602 of JBDHTM010000069.1, forward strand.
TCAAGGCCAATGTGGATTCCATCGGCGGCACGGTCGACATCTCCAGCCGTCCCGGCCTCGGCACCGCCATCACCATCAAGATCCCGCTCACGCTGGCGATCATCTCGGCCCTGATCGTCGTCGCCGGCACGGACCGCTATGCGATTCCGCAGACAGCTGTGCGCGAGCTCGTGCGGGTGAAGGCAGGGGATGACAACCGCATCGAGCAGATCAATGGCGCCCCTGTCCTTCGATTGCGCGGGCGCCTCCTGCCGATCATTTCGCTCTCGGAGCTGATGGGCACGCCGCGAGCGGCGGCCGGCGAAGGCTTCATCGTCGTGACCCAGATCGGCGAGCGGCAGTTCGGCATCCTCGTGGACAGCGTCTTCCACACCGAGGAAATCGTGGTGAAGCCGATGTCGAGCAAGCTTCGCCACATCCCGCTCTTCTCCGGAAACACCATTCTCGGCGACGGCGCGGTCGTCCTGATCGTGGACCCCAACGGCATCGCCCGCCTCGTCGGCGCAACCCTCTCCGACGAGGCGGCAACGGAGCAGCCTGCCAGCCAGGACGACATCCGCAACAGCGAGCGCACCACCATGCTCGTCTTCCGCACCGGCGCCGGCAGCCTCCAGGCCCTGCCGCTCTCGCTGGTGACCCGGCTCGAGGAGGTCGAGGCCGACGCGTTCCAGCGCGGCGGCGGCCGCACCCTGCTGCACTATCGCAACCGGCTCGTACCGGTGACTGCGATCGCCGACACCCAGCTCCGCAACCAGGGCATCCAGCCGCTCGTCATCGTCTCCGACGGCGACCTGACCCTCGCGCTCGCGGTCGAGGCTATCGTCGACATCGTCGAGGAAACCTTCGACCTGGAGATGGCGGCACCGGACGAGCGCGGCGTCATCGGCTCCGCCGTGATCCGCGGCCGCACCACCGACATCGTCGATCTCGCCCACTACCTGCCGATGAGCGGGGCGGGCTGGTTTGCCGCCGCGGCGAAACGGGTCCTGCTGGTCGAGCCTTCCGATTTCCTGAGAGAGATGCTCAGCCCGGTCCTGAAGGCTTCGGGGCATGCCCTCACCATGATCGCCGATTTCGCGGCCGCGGCGTCGGCGATCGCCGAAGAGAGCTTCGCGATCGTTCTGCTCGATTTGGATCGCGATGCGGAAGCCGCTTTCGCCTTTGCCGCGACATGGCAGCACAAGCCGCGCGGCGAACGTCCGCGCCTGCTCGGCCTGACCACCTGCGCCACGCCTGATCTTCACCTGCGCGCCGCACAGGCCGGGCTCGACGACATCGTCGGGAAATTCGACCGCCGCGCCCTGCTGACCGAACTCAACGCCGGTAGCGGCGAGGCGAGGCACGCGGCATGAACGATCTTCCGCTCCACGACGCCCCCTCGGCGAGCGCACAGGGCTTCGGCAATTCGCTGGACTACGTGACCGTTCGCATCGGCGACCAGCTGCTCGGCCTGCCGATCGGCCGCGTCCAGGACGTTTTCATCGCCAATCGCATCACCGTGGTGCCGCGCGCGCCGGACGAGATCGTCGGCCTGCTCAACCTGCGCGGTCGCATCGTTACGGCGATCTGCCTGCGCAAGCGCCTCGGCCGGCCGACTCCGCTCGAACCGGACGCGCAGGGCAGCATCGAGCTGACGGCGATCGGCATCGATCACTGCGGCGAGTCCTATGCGCTGATCGTCGATGCCGTCGGCGAGGTGGTCCGGCTGGACCGCTCCACCCTCGACCCCCTGCCTGTCCATCTCGACCGGATCTGGGCAAGGCTGGCGACCGGGGTTCATCGCCTGGCCGACGAGCTCCTCGTCGTGCTGGATCTCGACGCCGTCCTCGATCTCGACCTTGACAAGGCCGCCTGACGGGCGGCGACCGAGCTTTTGGAGACCGATCATGAAGTACTGTCTTGTCGTCGACGACTCCGCCGTCATCCGCAAGGTCGCGCGGCGCATTCTCGAGGGATTGCAGTTCCGCATCGCCGAGGCCGAGGACGGCGCGCGCGCCATCGACGCCTGCAAGGGCGAGATGCCGGATGCCGTGCTGCTGGACTGGAACATGCCGATCATGGACGGCTACGAGTTCCTGCGCACCCTGCGTCAGATGCCCGGCGGAAAGCGGCCGAAGGTGGTCTTCTGCACCACCGAGAACGACATCGCCCATATCGCCCGCGCGATGCATGCCGGCGCCGACGAATACATCATGAAGCCGTTCGACAAGGAAATCGTCGCCTCGAAATTCCATCAGGTCGGCTTGCTCTGAGCGGGCTCGCCCCCTGTTGACGATAGCGGCATGATCGCCTCGCGCATTCCCGTTCCGACCCCGTCGCGGCACAAGACGGTCGTCATCGCCGACAATTCGGTCGTCGTGCGCGGCCTCTTCGCGCGCTGGCTGGGGGAAGCGGGGCATTTCCACGTTGTCGCGGTCGCTGGGGACGGCGAAACCGCCGTGGCGCACGCCGCGCGCTACAAGCCCGACGTGATGGTGCTCGATCTCGACATGCCTGGCATGGACGGCGCCACCGCCCTGCCCCAGATCCTCCGGGAAAGCCCCAGGACCGGCATTCTGCTCGCCGCGACCCTGAACGAGCGCAACACCCGCATCGCTCTCGAATGCATGACCAAGGGAGCCATGGACGTCGTATCGAAGCCGGACAGCCGCAGCGGCATGACGCTGTCGCTCGACTTCCGCAGCGAATTCCTGCTCAAGCTCGGCAATATCGCGCAGAGCGCGGTGAAGCCGGGCGCCCTGCCGCCCGAGGTGGACCTGGTCGACCTGCCACCCGCCGGCCCGGTCAATCTGCGCCCCCTGGTCTCGGTGATGCCACGCTACCTCGTCATCGGCGCCTCGACGGGCGGGCCGCGCGCCGTCGCCAAGGTGCTGTTCGACATCGGCGAGGGCCTTCACGACCTGTCCACTCTGGTCGTCCAGCACATGCCGCCGCTCTTCACCGCCTCCTTCGCCGAGCAGGTCTCGACACATATCGGCGTGCCCGCGCGCGAGCCCTTCGACGGCGAGCGCCTGATGCGCGGCACCGTCTATATCGCCCCCGGCGGCCGCCATCTCGGCATCGATCGCCGCCTCGGCCACATCGTCGCGCGCATCGGCGACGATGCGCCGGTGAACTTCTGCCGGCCGGCGGTCGACGTGCTGTTCGGCGACGCCGCCCGCCACCTCGGCGCCGCCGCGCTCGGCCTCGTGCTCACCGGCATGGGCAGCGACGGTACCGAAGGCGCCGGCGCCCTGCGCCAAGCCGGTGCCGCCGTCATCGCCCAGAACGAGCCCAGCAGCACGATCTGGGGCATGCCGGGCTCCGTGGTGCGCGCGCGCCACGCCAGCGCGATCGTCGCCCTCGATGAGATCGGCGCCTCGATCCGCTGCCTCGTACGCGGAGTGCAGCCGGCATGACCGAAGCCGACTTCACTTTCCTGCAGCGGCTCCTTCAGCAGCGCTCCGGCCTCGCGCTGGCGGCCGACAAGCAGTATCTCGCCGAAAGCCGCCTCAGCATCCTCTGCCGCCGGCGCGGCATCGCCGACATCGCGACGCTGATGTCCCAGTTACGGCTTGCCCGGGACCCGGCGCTCGAGCATTCCGTCGTCGACGCCATGACGACGAACGAGACGCTGTTCTTCCGCGACCGGGCGCCGTTCGACCTGTTCCGCGACGTCATCATGCCGGAACGTCTGGCCGCCAACGCCGCCAAACGTTCGCTGCGGATCTGGTGCGCGGCAGTCTCCAGCGGCCAGGAAGCCTATTCGCTGGCGATGATGCTCGACGAAGCCGCCGATCGCCTGCAGGGCTGGAAGGTCGACATCGTCGGCACCGACATCTCCTCGGAGGTCCTGGAGAAGGCACGCTCCGGCAGCTACAGCCAGTTCGAGATTCAGCGCGGCCTGCCGATCCAGATGCTGCTCAAGCATTTCGGGCAGAGCGGCGACAAATGGCAGGTCTCGGAACAACTGCGCCGCAGGGTCGAGTTCCGCCGCCACAATCTTTTGGAGCGCAACGATCATCTGGGGCGCTTCGATGTGATCTTCTGCCGGAACGTGCTGATCTATTTCGACGTGCCGACGAAGATGAAGGTGCTCGAACTGCTGGCTCCCCGCCTCGCAACCGGCGGCGCGCTGGTGCTCGGCGCCGCCGAAACCGTCCTCGGGCTGGCGACCAGCTTCACCTGCGACCCCGAGCATCGCGGCCTTTATCGGCACGCGGGCCCTGCCCTGCTCCGCCACCCGGCCGCGCCGCCGCTCGATGTGCGCATGCACCGGGAGCGCCGCCCCGGCTGGCCGGTCTGAGCGCCCGGTCACCGTCGCCAAAACAAAAACCCCGCCTCTCGGCGGGGTCCCCGTCGACCTGTCGTGTACATCCGACGATCAGGTCTGAAACTTGTATGGCGTCGCTTCATGACCGCCCGATGACGGACGGGCGACGGAATTGCGTCAGGCCGGGATGCGCTCGTCGGCCTCGGAAGGCTCGCGCAGCACATAGCCGCGCCCCCAAACGGTCTCAATGTAGTTCTTGCCGTCCGACGCGTTCGCCAGCTTCTTGCGCAGCTTGCAGATGAACACGTCGATGATCTTGAGTTCGGGCTCGTCCATGCCGCCATAGAGATGGTTCAGGAACATCTCCTTGGTCAGCGTCGTGCCCTTGCGGAGCGAGAGCAGCTCCAGCATCTGGTATTCCTTGCCGGTGAGATGGACGCGGGCAGCGTCGACCTCGACGGTCTTGGTGTCGAGATTCACGACCAGGTCGCCGGTGGTGATGACCGACTGGGCATGGCCCTTCGAGCGGCGCACGATCGCATGGATGCGGGCGACCAGTTCGTCCTTGTGGAACGGCTTGGTGAGGTAGTCGTCGGCGCCGAAGCCGAGGCCCTTCACCTTGTCCTCGATGCCGGCGAGGCCGGAGAGGATCAGGATCGGCGTCTTGACCTTGGCGACACGCAGCGACCGCAGCACCTCGTAGCCCGACATGTCGGGCAGGTTCAGGTCGAGCAGGATGATGTCGTAGTCATAGAGCTTGCCGAGATCGACGCCCTCTTCGCCGAGATCCGTCGTATAGACGTTGAAGCTCTCGGATTTGAGCATGAGCTCGATGCTTTGAGCGGTCGCGCTATCGTCCTCGATCAGCAGAACCCGCATGTCCACGTCCCCAATTTCGCCCGCAGGGCAGGTTTGACCGTTGCTTTCGCCCGAGCCTTCCCGGCCCTCGGCGACGACGCACTTGCCCAATGAAACGCCACGCGACACGCTACGTAGAACTGGTTAACAAACCGTGATTCCCGAGCGCAAGCGCTTCCTCGGAGAAAGTGAACGATCCTTGTCGAGGTGAGTCGAATTTGACACGGATCGGTGAACTCTCACCCGCGAAAGCGCCCTTTCGCGAAGGGTTGCCTCGGGAAACAGGGCCAAAATGCCCTGCGACACGCGACGCGCCTTAATCCGCAGTGTTAATCACAGAGCTTAATGGAAGGTAAATGCGCGCAACTTGTTAGGAATCCTTACCAGTCTTCCACAGGGCCGGCTGCCGGCTTGTCCGGGCCTCTGCCGCCGACAGATATAGAACACGCTCCATGACCGCTCCCTCGCACGGCTCCGACCGCCTTTCCGCCCTCGCCTCGGCCATCGAACAGCTGGACGGCCTGAGCGTCTATGGCCGCGTCATCGGCGTCCGCGGCCTGCTCGTCGAGGTGGCCGGCCCGATCGGCGCGATGAGCCTCGGCGGGCGCGTCGGCATCGAGATCGCGCGCGACACGCGCGTGCCCTGTGAGGTCGTCGGCTTTTCCGGCGAGAAGGCGCTGGTCATGCCCTTCGGCGGACTCGACGGCGTGCGCCGCGGTTGCCCGGTCCATGTCGATCACGCCCAGCCTGGCCTGCGCCCGACGGCCGCCTGGCTCGGCCGCGTCGTCGACGCGCTCGGCCGGCCGGTCGATGGCGGCCCGCCGCTGCCGCAGGGCGACACGCTCTACGCCTTTCGCAACGATCCCCCGCCCGCCCATGCGCGCCGCCGCGTCGGCAAGCCGCTCGATCTCGGCGTGCGCGCGCTCAATACGTTCCTGACCTGCTGCGTCGGCCAGCGTATGGGCATCTTCGCCGGCTCCGGCGTCGGCAAGTCCGTGCTGCTCTCCATGCTGGCGCGCTATGCCCAGGCCGACGTCAACATCATCGGCCTCGTCGGCGAGCGCGGTCGCGAGGTGCAGGAGTTCCTGCAGGAGGATCTCGGGCCGCAGGGCCTCGCCCGCTCCATCGTCGTCGTCGCCACCTCCGACGAACCCGCCCTGATGCGCAAGCAGGCAGCCCTGACCACGCTGGCACTGGCCGAGTTCTTCCGCGACCGCGGGCTGCAGGTGATGTGCCTGATGGATTCGGTGACGCGCTTCGCCATGGCGATGCGCGAGATCGGGCTGGCCGCCGGCGAGCCGCCGACCACCAAGGGCTATACACCCACCGTCTTCGCCGAGCTGCCGCGCCTGCTGGAGCGCGCCGGCCCCGGCACGAGCGACGGCGCGATCACCGGCCTCTTCACCGTGCTGGTCGATGGCGGCGATCATGACGAGCCGGTCGCCGACGCGGTGCGCGGCATCCTCGACGGCCATATCGTCATGGAGCGTTCCATCGCGGAGCGCGGGCGCTATCCCGCCGTCAACATCCTGAAGTCGGTGTCGCGCACCATGCCGCGCTCCTGCGACCCGGCCTATTACCCGATCGTGCAGAAGGCCCGGTCCACGCTGGCGACCTATGCCGACATGGAGGAACTGATCCGCCTCGGCGCCTACCGCCAGGGCGCCTCCGCCGAGGTGGACGAAGCGATCCGCCTGAACCCGGCGCTGGAAGCCTTCCTCAAGCAGGCCAAGGACGACGCGACGCCGCTGCCGGAATGCTATCAGCGCCTGGCAGCGATCATGAGCGAGAGCGTCTGACCCGGCTAGCTGTGAGGGAGCGGGTGTTTCACGCCCGCGCCAGCATCCGCACCAGCGCGAGCATCGCCGCGAAGCCGATCGTCTGGATCACGGCGGCGATGATCAGGGTCGCATCCGCCCCGAACCGCTCGACCAGCACCGCGAACGGCAGCGGCGCCGCCGCGAAGGCGATGTTCTGCGGCACGGTCAGCTTGCCGAGCATGGCGGCAAAGCCGTTGCGGCCGAAGAGCGCCAGCGGCAGCGTCGCCCGTGCCACCGAGATGACGCCGAGGGCAGCGCTGAACAGCACGACGAAGACCCCCACCACCATGATCGTCATCGGCACCAGGGGCAGAGCGAGGCAAAGGACCGGGCCGAGCAGAAGGCCGAACAGCGCGACCTTCTCGGCCGGCAGCCGCTCGCCGGCCGTGGCGTCGACGGCGCGCGCCGCGATCGTCGCCGGGCCGCTCAGGGATGCGATCCAGACGGCTTCGGCCTGGGTCAGGCCGGCCTCCTGGAAGAGCGTGATCAGGTGCAGCGGCAGCCCCCAGGACACCAGTCCACTGGCGGAAAAGGCGAGCGCGACCAGCCAGAACGCCGTCCTGCGCGCATCCGGCACGACGCGCCCGTTCTCGCCGACCGAGGACGCTGCGGCTGCCCCACCCGGTGCAGATGGTGGCGCGGGGCGCAAGCGCGGTACCGAAGCATAGATCGGCAGGACGATAACGATCTGCATCGCCGCGAAGACGAGGAGCGTCGTGCGCCAGCCGAAGGCCCCCATCAGCGTGGCGGTCAACGGCCAGAACACGCTGGAGGCCAGCCCCGTCACCAGCATCATCAGGCCGATGACGCGTCGCGTCCTGTCGCCCATCAGCTGCGCGATCGTGACGTTGCCGACATTCGCGAGCGACAGAGCATGCCCGATCCCGATGACGAACCAGCTCGCGAGATAGCTGACCGGGCCCTGCGCCATCGCGAGGACCGCGAGCCCGAGCGCGCAGATCACCGCCCCCACGCACATAGAACGGCGCGTCCCTTCGCGGTCGAGCTGGCGCCCGACGGCCGGTGCGACCAGCGCGCCCGTGACCAGCAGGATGGTGATGCCGCCGAAAACGATCTCGGCATTCAGGCCGAGATCGCGATCGAGCCCCGAAACCAGCACGGAAGGAGAATAGAACGTCGAGCCCCAGCCGATGATGCGTGTGAGGGCGAGACCGCAGAGCAGCGGGCCGTGCCCGCCGAAACGTGGAGAAGCAGCCAAGTCAGGATATCCGCGGGCATGGGCCGGACGGCCACGCGGCTGATCACTAGATCAACCGGACAGGTCGTGGCAGGAGCTGCGACGCGGCTTGATCATGCAGAAAAAGCAGCCCGTTTCGGTAAGGAAAGGTCAACCTCCTTGCGCCATGCTCCGCCTCGTCTCGCGGATGGAGTTGGGGCGCCTGCCGAGGGGTCGGCGGCGGCCCAAAATGCGTAATCAGGAGTTGAAAACGAGATGAAGTCGCGAGAGACGCTTCTGCGGCTGAAGCGCTTCCAGGTGGACGAAAAGCGTCGCCGGGTCAGCCAGATCGAGATGATGATCGCCGACTTCCACAGGATGGCGAACGATCTCGACCGTGAGATTCAGGCCGAGGAAACCCGTGCCGGCATCGCCGATCCGGCCCATTTCGCCTATCCGACCTATGCCAAGGCCGCGCTCGGCCGCCGCGACAACCTGCGCCAGTCGGCCGACAACCTGCAGGGCCAGCTCGAGGAAGCCAAGGCCGAGCTGCAGGAAGCCTTCGAGGACATGAAGAAGGTCGAGATTCTCGACGATCGCGAGCGTGCGTCCGAGCGCGCCGCCGAGGCGGCCCGCGACCAGGCCACGATGGACGCGATCGGGCTGCGCACGCGCGTCTGATCAATCCGAAAGGTTTCAGTGAAAAGGCGGCGCCCCCGGGGCGGCGCCTTTTTTCATGCGATGACGGGATGGTGCGCGACGGCGTCGATGCGCAGCTTTCCCGCCAGCCGCGGATCGTCGTCGACCTCGACCCCGCGCTTGAACACCGTGAAGCCCGAGCGCTGGTAGAAGGCGAGCGCTCCCGGATGATCGAGCGTGCAGGTGTGCACCCAGAAGCGCCCGATCGGCCGCGCCCAGGCCAGCGCCAGCGCGCGGTTCATCAGCCAGCGACCGGCGCCCTTGCCCAGCACGGGCTCGTCGAGTCCGAAGAAGGCGAGCTCGCCCTCCCCCGGCACGCGGAAATCGAGCTCGAGCAGCCCGACATCCCGCCCCTCGGACCGGACGGCGTAGAGCTCCACCGCCGGATCGGCAAAGATCGCCTCGAGCTCCGCCTGCGGCTTGGTGAGCCGGCTGAACCACATCCAGCGCTCGCCAAGCAGGCGATAGATGTCGAGATAGCGCTCGACGTCGCCACGATCGATCGGATCGAGCGCGAACCCCTCCGTGCCGGCCGGATCGGGGCGCTCCGGCGGGCGGATGAACATCTCCAGAGAGGTCACGATCGTCGCGATCTTGCCCGGCGGCAGGTCCGTCGTTCCGGTCAGGGTGATGGTCAGGCTCTGGGACATGAAAGGCAGGTCGCGTCTCGAAGGGATGAACGTCGCCGCGATCATGACATGATCGCGGCCGAAAGAGCATCGCGTGATGATGCATGCCCGGCGTGACGACGCAGACGGATGGAAGCGACGGCAGCAGCGCAGCCGGCCGACCGGCTGGCCTTTCGCCCTGCTCGTGATGTGCCTCGCCGTGCTGCCGCATGGCGCCCTGGCGGCATGCGTGACGCCGATGCACGTGCCGTCGCATGCCCACCCCGCCGCGGCGACGCCGGCCCCGGCTATCGAACGGGACCGGGCCCTCGCCCCCCGCCATCCGGCGTCTTCCGTGGAGCACACCGCATCCGCCAAGCCGCCCTGCTGCGGCCCGATCGCCGATGCGCCGATGGCTTCCCTGCTGCTCGAACAGGCCATCTGGTCGCGGGTCTCGCCACCCGTCATCACTTCTGTCCAGGGGCGTTCGACCGAGCCGGCCGAACCGCCGCCGCGATCCGTCCGAAGAAGCTGACCGGAATTCCCGGCGGATCGCGAGGCCGCTTCTCGGCGCGATCCGCGTTCTCCATCGATCGAGGATCAAGACAAATGAACCGTACCGCCATCGCCCTGGCCGCCCTTCTCGCAGCCGCCACGCTCGGCAGCGCCGCCCGGGCCCAGCAGCATCATGGCCATGGTGCCCCGGCCACCGCGACGGCCGCCGACAACGCCGCGACCAAGGCCTACCGGGAAGCCAACACCAGGATGCACAAGGACATGGACATCGCCTTCACCGGCGATGCCGATGCCGATTTCGTGCGCGGCATGATCCCGCACCACCAGGGCGCTATCGACATGGCGAAAGTCGTGCTCACCCATGGCAAGGACCCGGAGATCCGCAAGCTCGCCGAGGGCGTCATCCGCGAGCAGGAAAAGGAGATCGCGATGATGCGCGACTGGCTGAAGAAGAGCGGCAGGTAGCCCTCCCCGGAACCGGCGAGGACAGGCGCCTTCGGGCGCTTGCCCTCGCCCGCGCACACTGGCACAGAGAAGACAGGTTCGCGCCGCAGCGGTGACGACGTGGGCCGCCCCGCCCTCCGTCACCAATCCCACCCCCGCGGCCCGTATGAAGCGCTATCTCGACTACCTTTGGCCGATCATCGGCCTCGTCGCTGTCGTCTGGTCGGTAGAACTGCTCTGGAGCAAGCTGAAGGCCGAAGCCGGCACCGACGCCGCCATCGAGGCGCTGCTCGCCGATGCCGGCCTCTGGCAGAGCATCAAGATCATCGCCCACCGGATCGGCCACAAGATCGCGGTCATCCCACCCGAGGCCTTCTTCCACGCCGCGCTCGCGACGCTCGTCGCCTATGCAGCCCTCGCCTGGTACGACCGCATCGCCCTGCTCCATCTCGGCAAGGAGAAGGGCATCTCCTGGTTCTACATCTCGCTCTGCTCCTTCGTGACCTACGCGCTCTCGCACAATATCGGCGCCTCGGTCTTCTCGGGCGGGATGGTGCGCTACCGCGCCTATACGGCGAAGGGCCTGACGGCCGGCGAAGTCGCCGTGCTCGTCGCACTCTGCTCCTTCACCTTCGCCTTCGGCACGATCTTCCTGATGGGTCTCGTGCTGATCTACGAACCGCAGATCCTGCACCCGCTGGAACGAATGTCGAAATGGTTCGCGATCGGGGACAGCACGGCGCGCCTGATCGGCGTCGGCATGCTCGCCTTCGTCGCGCTCTACACGATCGGCTCCTGGCTGCGCTTCCGGCCGCTGAAGATCGGCAAGTTCGAGATCATCTACCCGCGGCTGCGCATCGTCTTCAGGCAGTATCTCGCCGCTCCGCTCGAACTGGCGGGCGCCGCCGGCATCATCTATTTCGCGCTGCCCGAGCAGGGCAATCCGGGCTTCCTGATCGTGCTCGGCGCCTTCCTGCTCTCCTTTTCGGCCGGGCTGCTGAGCCAGGTTCCCGGCGGCGTCGGCGTGATGGAGGCCGTCTTCCTGGCGGTGATGCCGGGCGTGCCGGCACCCGCCGTCTTCGCCGCGCTGCTGATCTGGCGGCTGTTCTACCTCATCCTGCCGCTGGTCTTCTCGCTGCCGGTCGTGCTGGCATTCGAGCGCGCGCAGCTCAAGCGCAGCACCCGCATCGCCCCGCCGCCCTGAGCGGCCGGGCTCAGGCCCTCGCGGGCCTGGCCGAGGGCCTCCTGAGCGCGATGGCGGCCGCTCCGAACATCAGGAGCGCCCCGGTCGCCTCCGACCAGCCGAACGGCTCCTGCAGCGCCATGA
>JBDHTM010000070.1:0-16108 GCA_039808685.1 Allobosea sp.
ACAGCAGGAAACCGACGAGCAGCGGCGCCGAGGTCATCAGCGTCGCTGCGCAGATCACCGCCCAGTCGATGCCCTGATCGGCGGAGGAGAAGACCTGCAAGCCCACCGTCAGCGGCCGCGATTCCACCGAATTCGTCACGAGCAGCGGCCAGAGGAAGTTGTTCCAGTGATAGCTGACCGAGACGAGGCCATAGGCGACATAGGTCGGCTTCGCGAGCGGGACATAGACCTTCATCAGCACCTGCAACGGGCTCGCGCCCTCGACACGGGCGGCGTCGTCGAGTTCCTTCGGCACGGTCTTGAAGGTCTGGCGCAGCAGGAAGATGCCGAAGGCCGAGGCGATATAGGGCAGGGCGATCGCGGGAATCGTGTCGATCAGGTTGACCTTGGCGAGCGTGCGGTAATTCTCGACGATCAGCGCATCCGGCATGATCATGAGCTGAGCCAGGATGAGCACGAAGGCGACGTCGCGGCCCCAGAAATCCTGCCGGGCGAGCGCGTAGGCCGCGAGCGTGCCCAGCACGATCTGGAAGACCAGAATCATCGTGACCAGGACGAAGGTGTTGAGGAAATAGCGGGCGAAGGGGGCAGCAGCCCAGGCACGCGTGAAATTGTCGAGCGTCAATGGCGCGGTCAGCACGAAGCGCGTCGTGTATTCGGCCGGGTGGAACGCCGCCCAGACGGCATAGGCCAGCGGCAGCACCCAGATGAGCGCGAGCAGGATCGCACCGGCGGATTCCAGCGCGAGCGACAGGCCCTTGGGCGCGTAGGGGTCGGCGCGCGTCGCGGCCGGGGCGGGGTTGGGCGCGGCGCTCATTGATAATGCGTCCTGCGCTCGAGCCAGCCGTACTGGACGAAGGCGACGAGCGCGAGCAGCACCAAGAGCACACAGGTGAGCGTCGCGGCATAGGCCGTGTCCCAGAAGCCGAAGCCGACCTGGTAGATGTAGTAGAGCAGCAGCGTCGTCGCGTTGTCCGGGCCGCCGCGGGTCATCACCACGATATGGTCGACCATGCGGAAGGCGTTGATCACCGCGTTGATCAGCACGAACAGCGTCGTCGGCATCAGCAGCGGGAACTGGATGCGCCGGAAGAAGGTCCAGCGCGAGGCGCCCTCGATCGCCGCCGCCTCCCCGAGGCTGGGCGGGATCGCCTGCAAAGCCGCGAGGTAGAAGATCATGAAGAAGCCGGCTTCCTTCCAGATCGCGACCGCGGTGATGGCGTAGAGCGCGGTGTCCTGCGAGCCCAGCCAGTTGGTCGAGCGCGCGCCGAACAGGCCGGTGATCTGCTCCAGCAACCCGTATTGCGGGGTGTAGAAGAACAGCCAGATATTGGCGACCGCGATCATCGGCAGGATCGTCGGCGTGAAATAGGCCATGCGGACGAGGGTACGTCCGGCGATCTTGTCATTGACCCAGACCGCCATCAGCAGCGCCAGCGCGATCGAGGTCGGGATGGTGCCGAGCGCGAACCAGAGGTTGTTGCTCAGCGCCTTCCAGAAGATCGGGTCGGCGAGCATCTGCTGGTAGTTGTCGAGCCCGATGAAGCGCGCCGGGCGGCGCGCCTTCGGGGTCGAGTAGAAGCTCTCGATGAAGCTCGCGACCGCGGGCCAGTGCGTGAACAGGGCCAGGCACGCCATGGCCGGCAGCAGGAGCAGCCAGCCATGGATCGTCGCGGTCGCGCGGTTCGTCATCTGGGCGGGATCAGCGATAGGCCTTGAGGATGCGCTCGGCCTCGGCCTGCGCCTCCTCCATCGCCTTCTGCGGCGCCTTGGTGCCGGTCAGCGCTGCCTGCAAGCCATCGTTCAGCGCCTTGGTGACGCGCTGGTTCTCATGGGTCGAGAGCTCGGCCACCGCGCTCGAGAGCTGGTCGCGCGCGACGATAGCCTGCGGGAAGCCGGCGACGTATGTCTTCATCGCCTCGGTCTCGTAGGCGGCCGGCGTCACGCCGACATAGCCGGTGTCGATGCTCCACTGCGCTGCGCGCTCGGGCGTGGTGATCCAGCGCACGAACTTGAAGGCGGCCTCCTGCTCGGCCTTGGTCGCCTTCTTCGACAGGTAAAAATTGCCGCCGCCGGTCGGGCTGCCCGGCTTCTTGCCGGCCGGCAGCACCGCGACGCCGAAGGGGAACTTGGCGTTGGCGCGGACATTGGTCAGGTTGCCGGTGGTGGTCCACATCATCGCGACCTTCTTCTCGAAGAAGTCGCGCGGCGTGGTGCCCCATTCGACGATGCCGGGCGGGTGGACCTTGTATTTCTGCGCGAGATCGACCCAGTACTGCAGCGCCTCGACCACGCCCGGATTGGCATAATCGGTCTTGTCGCCGGCGCTGTTGGCGAGGATCGCGCCAGCCTGCGTGGTCAGGCCCTGGAACAGCCAGTAGGGGAAGCCGGAGGAGGGGATCTGGATGCCCCATTGCGTGGTGTTGCCGGCAGCGTCGCGCTTGGTCAGCTTCTGCGCGAACTCGACCTGCTCGGCCCAGGTCTTTGGCGGCCTCTCGGGATCGAGCCCGGCCTCCTTGAACAGCTCCTTGTTCCAGTAGAGAACCACGGTCGAGCGCTGGAACGGGATGCCCCAGGTCTTGCCGCCGGTCTGGCTGTTCTCCATGAAGCCGGGATAGAAGCTGGCGAGCCACTTCTTGTCCTCGTCGGTCTTGATGAAATCGTCGAAGGGCACGATCGCCTCTTCGTCGATCAGCGTGAACATGTCCGTCGAGAGCAGCACCGAAAGCACCGGCGGGGTGCCGCTCTTATGCGCGGTCAGCGCCTTGACGATGGTCTCCTGATAGGTGCCGGCATAGATTGGCTTCAGCTTGACCGAGGGGTTGTCCTTCTCGAAGCCGGCGGCGTAGTTGTCGATCAGCTTGGTGATCGGCCCGCCGACGGCGACGGGGTAGAAGAACGAGAGCTCGGTGCTCTGCGCCCGGGCGATGCCGGGCAGAGCGGTCGCGCCCGCGAGGGCGGCCGTGCCGCCAAGAAATTCACGCCTGTCCATGATGTCCTCTCTCCCTTGCTGGAATGGTCCGCACGCCCGACGCTCCGGCCGGTTCAGTTGCGAACCACCTTCCGTTCCGACGCCTGGTCGAACCAGTGCAGCGCCGATTGTGACAACGTGATGTAGATCTGTTCACCGGCTGTGGCCCGCACTTTTCCGGGCCGCTTGACGATGAAGGAATGGCCGTCGATGCGGGTTTCGAGCAGCGTGTCGGAGCCGAGATATTCGACCGCGACGACATCGGCGGCGGCGCCGCTTTCGGTGATCTCGACCATCTCCGGGCGGATGCCGAGCGCGAGGCTCGCGGGATCGAGACCATCAGGAGCGGTGATCGTGCCGCCGCGCGCCTGCACGGTTGCGAGCGGCAGCACGTTCATCGGCGGCGTGCCGACGAAGCGGGCCGCGAAGATCGTCGCCGGGTTCTCGTAGAGCACGTCCGGCGGGGCATCCTGCTCGATCCGGCCGTTGCGCATCAGCACGACCTGGTCGGCCATGGTCATCGCCTCCACCTGATCATGCGTGACATAGACCATGGTCATGCCGAGCCGCTGCTGCAATTCACGGATCTCGCGGCGCATCTCGACGCGCAGCTGGGCGTCGAGATTGGAGAGAGGCTCGTCCATCAGGCAGACCGGCGCCTCGGCGACGATGGCGCGGCCGAGCGCGACGCGCTGCTGCTGCCCGCCGGAGAGCTGCGAGGGCTTGCGTTCGAGCAGGGCGGAAAGTCCGAGGATCGAGGCGGCGCGGGCGAGGCGCTCGTCACGCTCGGCCCGCGAGACCTTGCGGACCTTGAGCCCGAACAGGATGTTCTCGGCGACGCTCAGATGCGGGAACAGCGCATAGTTCTGGAAGACCATGGCGATGCCGCGCTGCGAGGGTGAGGCATGGGTGACGTTTCGCCCGCCGATTTCGATCGTGCCGCTGCTGGTGTCCTCAAGTCCGGCGATCAGCCGCAGCGTGGTCGACTTGCCGCAACCGGACGGACCGAGCAGAGCGACCAGATTGCCGCCTTCGACGGTGAAGCTGATGGCATCGACGGCGGCGGTGCCGCCCCAGGTCTTCGAAACCGTCTTCAGCGCTACAGAAACCATTCGCGATCCGGTGAGCCGAGGTCATGGTGAGCCGGCACAGCAATAGCCTGTCACCAGCGCGGAGTCAGCGCGACCATGACGTTAAAATTCTCGCCCGCACAAGAGGCTGCAAGCCGTGCCTGTGGTTTGCTGGTTCGAGCCTGTGTGTAGCCTCGCACCAGGACTTTCCAATGCGGTTTCAGCTCGCCTGCCCGCCATGGCGCCGGACGAAGGCAAGCGCCGCTTCCCAAGCACCCGCATTGGCCTCGGCATTGGCGGCGGGTGTGCCGCCCATCGTGGTGGCGATGTCGCTGACTGGGTGGCGATGGGCGATGCGCGTCGCGGGCGTATAGGGAAACAGGATGGAATGGCCGGCCGCAGGCCAGTTCTTCCAGAGCACCTCGTGCGGATGCCCGGCCGCGAGCAGACTTGACTGCACGATCAGCGAATAGAGGTCGGAGGGCCAGGCGCCGTCATCGCCGCCCGAGAGAAGCAGAACAGGGCCGGCGATCTGCTCGACCGGAATGCGAGCGCGGGCCATGGCGGCGGGGTCGCCGAGCGCGGTGCGCATCGCATCGGCATTGCGGCGCATGTCGGTCGCCTCGTCATAGGGCTTCCAGCTTGCCGTGGCATTGTCTTGCCATTGATGGACGAGCGGCTTGCCGTCCAGCGTCCAGCAAGGACCATCGCGGCCGAGGCCCGGAGCCGGGTCGGCCGCCGCCTGTCCGCCATGCACGAAGGCGCTCGGCACATAGCCCAGCACGCCTGAGACCTTTTCGGGAAAGGTCGCACCGAGCAGGAGCGCGAGTTCGCCGCCGCGCGACTGACCGGCGACGGCGACGAAATCGTTCTTTGGACGCACCCTGGCGCGCAGCCAGTCGAGTCCCCGCGCGAAATATTCCAGCGGCGTGTTCGAGATATATTTCGGTAGGCCGGGCGCGCCGAAATAGCCGAGGGCCAGCGCCGCGACGCCGCGTGAGGCCCAGAGCGCCGCGCGCGGCTCGTTGATGCCGCCGCCCGAGCCGTTGAGGATCATGATCGCCGGATGCGGGCCTTCGCCGGCCGGCAGGAACAGCGTCCCGACGAGCCCGTCCTCGGCGAGAGGATGGCGCGTCACGCCTTCGCCCGTCAGGACCTGGCTGAAGCGCCCGGAAGCGATCGTTTCATCGCCGATACGGGCCGTGAGCATGGTTTCGAGCGGGTGCGACAGGTCGGCCGGGAACAGCTCGCCTTGACCGGTCTGCGCCCAGACCAGCCCCATCGCCGCGACGCCGGCATAGTCGCCGCGCAACGGCGCATCGCGCTCGAGATCGACGCTGCCGTCGGCCCCGGCCATGAAAACCGCCTCGGCCCGCCAGAGTTGACTGTCGCGCAGGGTCTCCGCAGCGACGGTCACTTCCGCGCCCGCCGGTAGTCCGGTCAAGGCGATCCGGCGGGGCACGTCGATCAGGTCGATGTCCGGACTGATCGAGAAGGCGGCGGGCATAGGATTTCCGTCTCCGTTGCGTTCGGATCGTTGTGGGTTTCCTTCGGAACCTTCCTCGTCATCCCGGGCTTGACCCGGGATCCATCGGAGGGCTCGGGAATTCTACGATGGATCCCGGATCGGCGCTGCTGCTCAGCTTGTCCGGGACGACGGCGTGGTTCCACAGCCTGACTTTGCGGGTCAGGCTCGGAAATCACTTGGCCTTGCTGACCTGCATCGCGACGGTGCGGTCGCTGTGCCAGGGCACGACCTTCAGGTCCGGCCGGCTCGCCCAGATGTTCTTGTAATGATAGAGTGGCATGATCCCGACATCGTCCATCACCACCTTGACCGCATCCTTGATGATCGCCTCGCGCTTGGCGTCATCGAATTCGGCGCCGGCCTTGGCGAGGGCCTCGTCCAGCTTCGGGTTGCTGTAGCGGCCCCAGTTCGAGGCACCCAGGCCCTTGGCGGGATCAACGGTCGCGAGGATCGCGGTCATCGCATAGGTGCCCTCGCCGGTGCCGTTGCCCCAGCCGATCATGCTCATCGCATATTCGTTCTTGTTGGCCGCGCCCGAATAGACCGAGAAGGGCACGACCTCGACCTGTGTCTCGACGCCGATGCGCGTCCAGAACTGCGCGATCGCCTGCGCGGTCTCCGGCGCCAGCGGGTAGCGCTCGCCCGGCACGTGCATGGTCAGCTTGAAGCCGTTGGGATAGCCGGCCTCGGCCAACAGGGCCTTGGCCTTGTTGGGGTCGACCTCGATCTTCGAGCGGTCGGGGTCGTAGCCGAAGCTGCCGGCCGGCATCCACTGCGTCGCGACCGTGACGCCGCCGCGCGCGACACGGTCGGCGATCGCCTCGCGGTTGATCGCCATGTTCAGCGCCTTGCGGACGCGCACATCGAGCAGCGGGTTCTTGTCGAGCGGCTTGCCGGCCTTGTCGGTGATGAATTTCGACGGATTCGGGTTGAAGCTCGGCTGCATGATCAGCGCGCGCAGGCCCGGATAGGACCAGACCTTGACCTTGGGATTCTTCTCCAGCTTCTCGATATCGGAGAAGGAGACCTTGTCGATGACGTCGACATCGCCCGAGAGCAGGGCGGCCGTGCGGGCCGCCGGATTGGCGATGTAGCGGTAGTTGACCTTGTCCCACTCCGCCTTCGGGCCCCAGTAGGTGTCGTTGCGCTTCATCTCGATGCGGTCGCCGGGCGTGTAGCTGACGAAGGCATAGGGGCCGTCGGTGATCATCGCCTTGCCGCTGTTGTAGTCGTCGGTCGTGGCGGTCTGGCCGATATGCTTGCTGACCACATAGACGCTGGAGATGTTGATCGGCAGCAGCGGATCGGGCGCGCGGCTGGTGATCACCAGCGTATGCGGATCCTTGACCTCGACCTTGGCGACATTGCGCAAGAAGCCCTTGAAGCTGGCGACCGAGCCCGGCACGGCCTGGGCGCGCTCGTAGGAGAATGCGATATCCTCGGCCGTGACCGGCTTGCCGTCGGTCCAGACCGCGTTCTCGCGCAGCTTGAACTCCCAGTTATTGGGAGCGGTGTTCTTCCACGATGCGGCGAGATCGGGCACCACCCCGCCCTCGGTCTTCTGCGCGACGAGGCGGGACCAGAAATGCTGCGAGACCGAATGGTCGCCGGCATGGTTGTTGAGCTGCGGGTCGATCGCCGAGACCGGGTCGCCGAAGGCGATGCGCAGGTCTTCCGCAAGGGCGGGGCCTGCGGCGATGATCAGCGCCGCCGAGAGGGCGAAGGTGCTCAATCTGGTCGTCATGCGATCTCTCCTGTTTGCGCGCGGGCCGGGGCCGCTGCGACGTCGTTGAGGTGGCAGGCAGAACGGTGACCCGGCGCGATCGCGCGCAGGGCGGGTCTTTCGACGCGGCAGCGGTCGAAGGCGGCCGGGCAGCGCGGATGGAAATGGCAGCCGGGCGGCGGCGCGGCCGGGCTCGGGATCTCGCCCTTCACCGGCGCATAGACGCGCCGGCGCTGCTTCAGGTCGGGAATCTCGGCCAGCAGCCCCTGCGTATAGGGGTGGTTCGGATGGGCGAAGAAGCGGACGGCCGGCGCATCCTCGACGATGCGGCCGAGATACATGATCACGACGCGGTCGGCGATGTGCTGGACCACGCGCAGGTCGTGGCTGATGAAGAGATAGGTGAGATCCAGCTCGCGCCGGAGCTGCATGAACAGGTTGAGGATCTGCGCCTGGATCGAGACGTCGAGCGACGCCACCGACTCGTCGCAGACCAGGAAGCGCGGCTGCAGGGCGAGCGCGCGAGCGATCGAGATGCGCTGGCGCTGGCCGCCGGAGAACTGGTGCGGAAAGCGCTGGCGATAGGCCGGGTCGAGCCCCGCGCGGCGCATCTGCGCGCAGACATAGTCGTCGATCTCGGATCGGCTGGCGATGCCGTGGACCAGCGGCGCCTCGCCGATCGCTTCGGCGACCCGCATGCGCGGGTTGAGGCTCGCCTGCGGGTCCTGGAAGATCAGTTGCACGTCGCGATGGACCGAGCGGTCGCCCTGTGGCGAGCGCCCGAAGACCGCGACCTCACCCGTGCTTGGCGCCAGCAGGCCGGCGGCGATGCGCCCGAGCGTCGACTTGCCCGAGCCGGATTCGCCGACGAGCCCGACGAACTCCCCGGTCGGGATGGTCAGGTCGACGCCGTCGAGCGCCCGGATGATCGGCTGGCGCTTCGCCAGATGCAGCTTGACCGCAAGCCCGTCGGCGCGGCCGAAATACCGGGTGAGATGGCGCGTCTCCAGCGCGGGAGCGGAGGGGGCGACGGTCATATTCATGCCGGCATCTCGGCGGTGGAGGCGGGGCCGGACAGAGGATGGAAGCAGCGCAGGCGGTGCGCGCTCTCCGTAAAGGCGGGCTGGCGCTCGCAAGCGTCGTCGCGACGGGCGCAGCGCGGCCCGAAGGCGCAGCCTTGCGGCGGGTCGACCATGTCGGGCGTCGTGCCGGGGATCTGGACGAGCATCGAGCCGGGCGCGCTCGCCCCTGGCAGGCTGCCGATCAGCCCGGCGGTATAGGGATGGCTCGGATGGTCGAGCACGGCATCGACGCTGCCCTGCTCGACGATGCGGCCGGCATACATCACCGCGATCTCGTCGGCGATGCCCGCGATCACCGATAGGTCATGCGTGATCCAGAGCAGGGCGGTCCCCCTTTCGCGGGTCAATTGCTGGACCTCCGCCAGGATTTGAGCCTGGATCGAGACGTCGAGCGCGGTGGTCGGCTCGTCGGCGATGATCAGATCGGGCTTGTTGATCAGCGCGATCGCGATGGCGACGCGCTGGCGCATGCCGCCCGAGAGCTGGTGCGGATAGGCATCCAGCCGCGCTTCCGGGCTCGGGATGCCCATCGCGCCGAGCAGGTCGCGCGCCCGGACGCGCGCCGTGGCGTCGTCGACCGATTCATGTGCCCGGATCGTCTCGATCATCTGCGTGCTGATCCGGAGCACCGGGTTCAGCGTCATCATCGGGTCCTGGAAGACCATGGCGATGCGGTTGCCACGCAGGCGGCGCATGGCTTCCTCGTCGAGCCTGGTCAGGTCCTGGCCGCGGAACAGGATCTCGCCACCGACGATCCGACCGGGCGGGTCGATCAGCCCCATGATCGAGAAGCCGGTGACCGACTTGCCCGAGCCGCTCTCGCCGACGAGCCCCAGCGTTTCGCCGGCCCGCAGGGTGAAGGAGACGTCACGCACGGCGTCGAGATCGCCGCGATCGGTGCGGAAGCGGGTGCGCAGATTGCGGACGTCGAGCAGAGGCGCACTCATTTCAGCGCCCTCGGATCGAGCACTTCGCGCAGTCGGTCGCCGACGAGGTTGATCGCAACGATCGCCGCGAGCAGCGTGAGCCCCGGAAAGAAGCTGATCCAGTATTCGCCGGAGAGCATGAACTGGAAGCCGTTGGCGATCAGCAGTCCGAGCGAAGGCTGGGTCACCGGGGCGCCCAGCCCGAGGAAGGAGAGCGTCGCCTCCAGCGTGATGGCACGCGCGACCTGCAGGGCGGCGATCACCAGAAGCGGCGGCAGGCAGTTCGGCAGAACATGGCGCAGCAGGATGCGCGAGATCGGCAGGCCCAAGCCTCGCGCCGCCTCGAAATAATCCCGCTTGCGTTCGACCAGCGCCTGGGCGCGGGCGGTGCGGGCGTAATAGGCCCATTCCAGCAGCACCAGCGTCAGCACGACGTTGCCGATGCCCTTGCCGAGGAGGGCGAGCATCAAGAGCGCGATCAGGATCGAGGGCAGCGACATCAGGAGGTCGACGAGCCGCATGATCAGCGCGTCGACGAAGCCGCCGCTCCAGGCCGCGATCAGCCCGAGCAGGATGCCGATGATACCCGCCAGCACCGCCGAGCCGACGCCGACGGTCAGGCTCGTCCGGAGCCCGTAGAGGATCGCCGAGAACAGGTCCCGGCCTTGTCCATCGGTGCCCAGCCAATAGGTGATCTCCCCACTCATCGAGGCTGAGCCCGGCGCCATCCGGGCATCGAGCACGTCGATCGCCGCGAGGTCGAACGGATTCTGCGGCGCGATCTGCGGCGCGAATACGGCGCCGATGACGAGCAGGGTCATCAGGCCCAGACCGATCCAGGCGGAGGGCGCGCGCAGGAAGCGGCGAAGCGCGCTGCTCGACGGGCGGCGCGCGGAAGCGGCGGCGGGAACCGTGGTCATGCCGAGGCCTCCTCGCGGACGCGCGGATCGAGCACGCGATAGAGAATGTCGACGACGAGATTGATGATGACGAAGAGCGTCACCACCACCAGCAGGTAGGCCATCACCACCGGCCGATCGAGCGCGTTGATGCTGTCGAGGATGAGCTTGCCCGAGCCCGGCCAGGCGAAGATGCTCTCGGTCACCACGGCGAAGGCGATGGTCGAGCCGAGCTCCAGCCCGAGCACCGTCACCAGCGGGATCATGATGTTGCGCAGGATATGCATCATCACGATCCGGCCGCGGCGCAGGCCCTTGGCGCGGGCGAAGCGGACATAGTCGAGCGGCAGCACCTCGCGCACGCCGGCCCGCGTCAGGCGGATGACGAGCGAGACCTTGAACAGCGACAGGTTGATCGCCGGCAGCAGCAGGTGGCGCCAGCCGTTGAGCGTCAGAAAGGACCACTCGACGCCGAAGATCCGCACCGTTTCCCCGCGCCCGCTCGCCGGCAGCCAGCCGAGCGAGACGCTGAAGGTCATGATCAGCAGGAGCCCGACCCAGAAGGTCGGCAGCGAGAAGCCGAGGATGCTGCCGGTCTGGATCAGCTTCGAGAAGGCGCGCTCGGGATAGAGCCCGGCATAGAGCCCGAGCGGCACGCCCAGGATGATCGCGAAGATCGTCGCGGCGAAGGCTAGCTCCAGCGTCGCCGGCAGGCGCTGCAGGATCAGCGTCACCGCCGGCACGTTATAGACGAAGCTGCGGCCGAGATCGCCCTGCAGGGCGCTGCCGACGAAGTTGAGGTACTGCTCCCAGAGCGGCCGGTCGAGACCGAGCTGCGCCACGAGCTCCGCCCGGTCGATCTGGGTCGCGTCCGGTGCCAGCAGGAGGTCGGCGGGGTTGCCGACGGCATGCAGCCCGAGGAAGACCACGAGCGACATGGCGAAAATCACGAGAAGCGCCTGCGCGACGCGCTGGAGCAGCCACCCCAGCATCAGGCCGGTACCTTCGCCGGCTCGGGCAGGATCGGCACCCATTCGTCGCCGAATATCTCCGGCTCGGCATAATCCTGGCCGCGCTGGAAATGCACCTCGATATCCTCGCGGAAGAGGCGCGACGCGATCGCCTGCGACAGCCGCTCGGCGCCGTCGCTGATCGCCGGGATGTCGCCGGAGACCGTGCCATGCGACATCATTGCCGGGTAGCAGAAGCAGTGGATGCGCTCGAGGCCGGGGCAGGTGCCCGGAACCTTGGGTTGGAACTCGAAGGCCGGGCCGAGATCGGGCATCGCGCCGAGGCTGGTCTCGGCATCATCGGGCACGCCGCGATCGACCCAGTTGCGGGCGTTGGCCGCGACCTCCTTGAGGAAGGGCCGGCTGCCCCAGTCGACCTTGAAGCCGGTCGAGAAGATGATGAAGTCGAAGCGCATTGTGCCGGCGCTGGTCTCGACCACGATCTCGTCGCCCTCCATCCGGGCCGAGAGCAGCGCGGTGCCTTGCCGGAAGAAGGCGTTGGGATGGCGCGAGACGCGCAGCACGCTGGCGCGCGGCGGGGGCACCTGCTCGCGCGCGATATAGCTGTTGATCCGCCATTTCCAGGCGTCGGGCAGATGGCGATAGCCGGCGATCGAGCCGGGATGGCCCATGCCCTTGCCGCGATTGATGCGCGGGATGTCGCGGCGGCGGATCAGCAGGTCGACGCTGGCCGCACCGTTTTCGAGCGCGGTACCGGCACTGTCCATCGCCGAAGCGCCGGCGCCGATGACGGCGACGCGCTTGCCGCGCAGCAGGGCGTAGTCGTTATTGTCCGAGGAATGGGCCCAGCGCTCGCGCGGCAGGCTCCCGGCGATCTCCGGCACGGCCGGGCCGCCGAGCCCGTCGCGGCCCGTCGCGAGCACGACATGGCGGGCGAGCACGCGCTGGCGCTTGCCGGCGGCGTCGATCTCCAGCGTCGCCTGTTCGGGGCCGAGATGGATCATCGCGATCTCGTGGCCGTTGCGGATATCGAGAGCGAGAACCTCGCGGAACCAGCGCAGATAGTCCATCCACATCAGCCGCGGGATCTTGTCGAGCGCCTCCCAGTCGGCGGCGCCGAACTGCGCCTCGAACCAGGCACGGAAGGTCAGCGAGGGGATGCCGAGCGCCGGCCCCGTCAAGGTCTTCGGCGAGCGCAATGTCTCCATCCGCGCCGTCGTCGCCCAGGGGCCTTCGAAGCCTTGCGGGCGCCGGTCGAAATTGACGGCGCGCAGGCCGATATTGCGGAAGGCCGCGGCCGCGGCGAGCCCGGCCATGCCGGCCCCGATGATCGCGACGTCAAGCACCGGTTCGCCATTTACGCTCCGCTCCGGCACCCAGGGCGCGGCCGGCAGGGTCAAGAGTTCGAGCTCGCGGGCGACGCGGCGGTTCAGCGCTGCCAGTCCTTCCGGCGCTTCGGCCTGGTTCGTGGTCACAGCCGCGTCTCCTGTTTGGTCAGCGAGGCGAGGAGCGCGTGGTGCTCTTCGGGCGGGATCAGGGTGAAATCGGCGATGCGCTTCTGCGCGCTCGCCTGGAGCGCGGCGATCAGCTCGCGGGCCTTGTCGGAGATGGCGACGCCGCGCGCGGTCACGACGCCGAAGCAATAGGGAATCGAGGTTGCCAGCGGCAGGATGCGGATGCCCGGCGTCGGGTTTCCGGTCAGCGTCAACGGCTCGACGATGGCGATGCCCGCGCCGGCCCGGATGAAAGAGAGCACGTTCATGGTCGAGGTCGTGCGGATCCTGACTCGGACATCGACGCCGGCCGCGTGGAGCGCCGCGCGGATGCGCGCCGGAAAGCCACGGCGCAGCGACATGCCGACGAGGTCCCGCCCCGACAGGGCATGAAGATCGATCGGTCCTTCGATTTGAGCGAGCGGGTCGGCCTCGGGGACGGCGAGGACGCAAGGGGCGGTGCCCAGCCATTCGAGCGTGAGGTCGCGATGCAGCAGCGGCGCGCTGGTCGCGCCGAGTTGTGCATCGCCGGAGATCACGGCGTTCTGCACGCGGTCGGGATTCTCGACCTCGATCGCCAGCCTGGGCGCATCCGCCCCGTTCCAGGCATCGGTGAGCAGCCCGAAGGCGAGCGAGGACACGGCTGATATCCGGATCGGCGGCTCGGCCTCGCCGATCACCTCGCGGGCGCGCTCCCACAGATTCACGAAGCCGGCCAGCGCCCGCTCGACATCGTCGCGCAGCACCATGCCCTTCTGCGTCAGCACGAGACGCTGGCCGACGCGCTCGAACAGCGGCTGGCCGAGATCGCGCTCCAGCTCCTGGATCATGCGGCTGACTGAAGGCTGGGACACGCCCAGATGCTTCGCCGCCGCCGTCACGCTGCCGAGCGAGGCGACCTGCAGATAGGCCTCGAGGATCTTGAGGCGGCTCATCTCACCCGTCTTTGCGGACGGGATCGCCGAGGATGTGCATCAGCCGGTTGGCCCAGCCGAACAGGGCCGTGGACAGGATGAGATCGACGATCTCGGCCTCGTCCAGACCGGCTTCGCGCAGGCGGGTGGTGTCGGCCTCGGTCACCGCCGGCGGCGATTGCGAGAGCTTGACCGAATAGTCGAAGATCGCCTGGTCGCGCGGGCCGAGCTTCGCCTTCTCGCCATTGGCGAACAGCTCGTCGGTGACGGCCGTGTCCTTGCTGAGCTGCGCATGGCGGGCGGCATGCACGGCGGCGCAATAGATGCAGCGATTGACGACGGAGGCGCCGATCGCGCCCAGCTCGCGCTCGGCCCGGCTCAACCCGCCCGGATCGTACATGATGGCGTTGAACAGCGGCGAGCGCACGTTGAGCGTCTCCGGATCGTGCGCCAGTACGAGCACGTAATCCGAGACCTTGGTGTTCGACGGCGTGACCTTCAGCGCGTCGAGCTGCTCGGGGCTCGCCTTGGCGAGATCGACCGGTGTCACCCGCGGCTGCCAGTCCGGCACGTTGCGGGTGAAGCGATGCACGACCCGGCTCATGCTGAGGCTCCCTTGAGGGCCGCGAGCCCGGCAAAGACGCGGCACTGATAGCTCATGAAGGCGTTGAGTTCGCAAAGCCGCACGATATCAGGCTCAGCGACGCCGGCCGCCTTGAGCCCTTCGATCTCCTCGGCCTGGACGGCGCGCGGCTGGGTTGCGACGCGGTCCATGAAGGTGATGACGCTGCGCTCACGGGTGTCGCGCCCGGCCGCGCTGGGATCGGCGAGGCCGCGCAGTGCCGGATCGGTCACGCCGGCGAGATAATGCGCCGCAAGCTCAGGCAGCGCGTTCAGGGTCGCGATCCGGGCTGCGATGGCGCGGCGCCATTCGGAGGGAAAGCCGCCGGGATCGCGCGGGTCGATGACTGCGCTCTCGGCCTGCCGGCTCATCTCGAAAATAGCGCTGTGCGATTGCGCGGCGGCCGATGCGGCGGCGCCGATCCAGGGAGAGGCCTCAGGGTTGGCGGGTTGGGCCATGGCAATCCCTTTCATGCATCAACTTATTTGCTTGATGCCTTATACGAATGAAGCAGCGAATTTGCGCTGCGTCAAGGAGCTTTGCCGGCAGCCTGGAAAGTTGCGCCGTCCCGGTGCCTGGCTGAGCTTTCGGGCTCATCGGAGGGCCTGCGCGAGCAGGAGAATGCCGGCCGCTGCCATGACCGTGCCGGTCGCTTCGACAATCC
This sequence comes from Allobosea sp., assembly GCA_039808685.1. GTDB lineage: Bacteria > Pseudomonadota > Alphaproteobacteria > Rhizobiales > Beijerinckiaceae > Allobosea. The sequence goes on from JBDHTM010000070.1 coordinate 14,864, forward strand.
GGGCTTTCGCTGGCAGCAGGCGCTCCGCCGTGACGGCGATCGTCACGCCGATCATCAATGGCAGGTCCATGACGCCGCCCGCGATCAGAACCGCCATGGACCCGACACAGGACGCGCAGCAGCGCAGGCCGAGGAGCGCGCCGGCCCGCAGTGCCACCAGCGGACGGGGTCGCTCAAGTAACGCCTGAGGGGAGGTAGAGTGGCAGCTCGCAAGGAGCTGCGCCTTCCAGCGGGAGAATTGCGAGAGCCCCGCGATCAGGACAAGAAGGCCGCCTGCGATCGGGCCGAGGCGCCCAAGCGCGGGCCAGTTCACGGCTGCTTGCGCCAGTCCAGCACCAGTGAGGAAGACGAGGAGGCCGAAGCCGGTCCAGATCGCGAGATAGCTGGAGCCAGCCAATGCGGCGAGCCTGCCGGGTTGGCTGGCTCCGATTTCGAGCACCGCCAGCCGATAGCGCCATAGCGTTGGCGCCAGCGAAGGCAGCATCATCGCGACCGTCATCACGAGCCACATGCCGAGGAAGCAGGCGGCGGTCTCAAGCCATGACTGGCCGCAGAGCGGCAGCCAGATCCCCGAGAGCAGCCAGCCGCCAGCCATCGGCACGGCGCCCATCGTCTCCATCGCCGCGCCGGACAGGATCGTGACGGCAGCAGCAGCGGCGAAGAGCAGGGCTACCGTTCCGAAGAAGATGAGCGCGGCCCCGCGCCCGATCTCCCGACCGGACACGGAATCCGCCTCGCAACCTGTCAGGCTTGCGTTCACGACGCAGCTTGGCGGGCGGCATAGCGGTCGCGATGGAGCCACCACGGGCCTTGCGCTTCGTTGCGCCCCTTCGGTGCCCGGTCGAGCCAGGCATACATCGCCCAGATGCCGTCCACGCCGCGCGAATAGGTCGAGTAGGTGTGGTAGATCGCACCATCCTCGCGGATGAAGGCGCTCATGCCCGGCCGGTCGCGGTGATAGGTCGGCACATCCACCCCGGCCATCCCGGCGAGCGAGCGCTCGATCTCGTTGCCGGAGGTCCGCCACTCGAATTTCGGCTGATGGCGGAAATTGTAGTCGACGCCCTGCGTCCGCTCCTGCATCTCGGTGAAGGAGACGTTGTAGTCGAAATTGAAGTCGGTTTGGCCGGACGAGGCCCAGGGGAAGCTCCAGCCCATCCGCTCGCGGAAGGCGAGGAGCTTGTCGATCGGCGCCCGCGAGATCGCCCAGAGCATCACGTCGTGATGGGCGAGATGGGTGGTCGA
>JBDHTM010000071.1:0-15456 GCA_039808685.1 Allobosea sp.
TGATCAGCTCCTGAAAACAATAGGGGTCAAGTCGGTCGGCGACCGGGAATTTGCCAAGCGGTTCATCTACTATCGCCGGGAAACTGAAGAAGCGATCCGAAGCTGGTCTCAGTCCGAAACCAAGGCCGAATCGTATTCTGCGGGCGGTTGGCTCACACCGAAACATGCTCTCAGTCAGCTCCAGGTCCCATACATCCTCGGAATGGAGCTTATCGGCGCCGGCATTCTGCCCAGTGAGATCAACAGTCGAGGGCGACGCGTCAGTGAGGATGCAGTCAGCGATTTTCGCGCCCGCTTCCTCACCACAGTCGAGGCTGGGGAGCTTCTCCGTTGCACTGCTCAAAAGGCAATCAATCTGCTCAGAGATCAGAAATTGGTCGCCGGTCCGCCGGACTATTCGGGTTATCTCTACGAGCGAGAACCCGCGCTGGCAGAGATCGAACGCCTGAACTCCGTTGTGATTGAGGAGGCGCCACGTTTCGAGTTCGATCCTGAAGAGCACCTCACTGCTTCGCAGATTACCGAGCTCATTGGCATCAACCGCGATACAATAACCTTTCTCGAAAAAAGAGGGCTCCTCACGTCAACTCGACAGGGCGGTCAGTTCTATTTCTCCGCCACCCAACTCGCGGGCTTTCGCGATCGGTATCTAGGCGGAAGGGACGTCGTTGCGGCGTTGGAGGCGAACACCAAAGATCCTGGGATGAACCCAGTTTGGTTCTCGAAGCGCCTTGGGTTGAAGCCCGCCTTTGGACCTCCGGATATCAGGGCTTACATTTTCGACCGCGTCGAGTTCGTCGCAGCGGTGCAGCAGTATGAAAGAGAGCGTCAGGACGAGCAGGACAAGCAGGCGAGTATCGCAGAAATCCCTGTCCTCCAGTCCCGTCAAGTGGGCGAAAGGCTTAGGATTGTCTCAAAACTTATGGCCAATCTGGTCCGGTCCGATATCCTTCGTGGGGAAAAGCGCGGCCATTCCGTCGTCTTCACCCTGCAGGAAGTCGAGCGGTTCGAAAAAACCTACATCCTCGCCACCGAAGCCTCGGAGTACATCGGCAAAAAGGGCTCGATGACCGCAGTTGCCGCCCTGCAGCGGCTGGGCGTGACTCCCATCGCACCGTACTCGGAGCTGGGGGGCTATATCTACGATCGCGAGCAAGCTCTGCGTGCATTGGACGGCCTCACCCAAAAGCGCTGGTCAGCTTCCTGAGATGCGGTGTGGCCAAGTTGGAAGGGATATGCCCTTGCCCCAGTTCTCGGTCCGCGAAGCACAAATCCAACTGTCCGAATTGATTGCGAAGACGCTGGCGGGTGAAGACGTGGTCATCACTCGCCGCAGCGTGCCGGTGGCGCGTCTGGCGCCCATTGCGCCACGGGGCAAACGACGCTTTGGTGCGCTCAAGGGCAAGATCGCCATCGACGAGCGCTTCCAGGACCCGCTGCCTGAGCATGAGCGGGGTAGTTGGGACCTCGCCTGAAACGTCCCGCAACGCCCAAGGCTAACTACACCGAGCTGCTCACGGCGCCTTTTTGACCCGCTTCTGTTTGCGCATCATCGCTCGCAGCTCGTCGACTCGTTGTTTGCTGGCATCGACAAGCTGGGCCTGATTGCGTTCACCTTCTCGGGTGAGCGCGACCGAAGACAGCTTTTTCAAAGCCGGTTTCCTCTGGTCTGGCGATTGTGACGACCGCTCAGTCAATTTTCGTTCCATCCAATAGGGCTGGCTGAGCAGCCATGCCGCAGCTTGATAGCACTTCTGCCAACAGCGCGATCGAAGGTTCCTATGCGAATTTTTGGTGGCCGTCTCGCACCCAAGAGATCCATCCGCCCACGCTGCCGTATGTCATGTTGGTTGCCCGCTGAAGCGGTTCGCAAGAGCTCGTCGGCATCGTAGGCATTGAGGCTTCGAAGAAAGCGCTCGACGGGGCGTAGCTACGTCTGCGTCGCTCAATCATCCTTGCAATCATGGAGTCTGATTCCAGTTTTGCAAGGATGTTCCGAGGATCTCTCGCTATCAAGCGAAAGGGCCTCGTTATAGCGCTGACTCTGTCAGTTTAATCGAAAAGTCTGCCTCGGGGGGCAATTCAAGAATCCCTTTCCAGGCAGGCGTAGTCGGAAATGGCATCGATAAACGCCTGATCCGCACTCGCAAGATCGGATTTCGTCACAGCGAGGGCTTGGCGATGAGCCTCCGCCTTGAAACGCGGGCTTTGAGTGCTCACGCCCCGAAGTTGCTCCGGAAGTGGTGCCCGGGAACTCTTCTGTCGACCGCTCGGGCTTGTCTCTGCGCCGGATGCCACAACTATCTCCAACAAGCTGCGTCACTGCTCCCTGAGTCGATCTTCCAGCACAATTGAGTCTGACTACCCGGCCTAGGAGTCAAACTTTAGGGTGCCCCTACACGCCGCGACGATCAGATATCGACGGTCGCGTTCAGCGCATTGGTCTGGATGAACTCGCGCCGCGGCTCGACGACATCGCCCATCAGCTTGACGAAGAGATCGTCGGCCTCGTCGTTCTGGTCATTCTTGACGCGCAAGAGTGAGCGCACGTCGCGGTCGAGCGTCGTCTCCCAGAGCTGGTCGGGATTCATCTCGCCCAGGCCTTTGTAGCGCTGCAGCGAGACGCCCTTCTTGCCGATGGTCGAGACCGCGTCGAACAGGTCGCTCGGACCGTTGACGGTGAAGTCGTCGCCCTTCCGGCTGAGCACGCCCGGCTTGGCATAGGCTTCCTGCAGCGAGGCCGCAGCGGCATGGAGCTTGCGGGCCTCCGCGCTGGCGAGCAGGCCGGCATCGATCGTCGCTGCCTGCTTCACGCCGCGGATCATCCGCGAGAACACGAAGCCGCCCTCGCTGACCTTGCCCTCCCAGCCGCGCTCCAGCTCGTCCGAGATCGCGTCGAGCCGGCGCGCGATCGTGGCAGCCGCCTCGTTGGCCTTGGCCTCGTCATCCTCGCTGATGGGGTGCAGCACGCCGGCGATCGCCATCTGCTCGACGATGCGGCGGTCGTAGCGCGAATGCAGCTGGGCCAGTGCGTTGCGGACGTTGCGGGCTTCCTCGATCAGGGCGCGCAGGTCGGCGCCGCCGCGCTCGACGCCCTCGCTGGTGCGGAAGGTCGCGCCGTCCAGCGTCGAGTCGATCAGGTATTCTTCAAGAGCCCGCTCGTCCTTGAGATAGACATGGCTCTTGCCGCGGCTCGCCTTGTAGAGCGGCGGCTGCGCGATGAAGAGATGGCCGGCATCGATCAATTCCGGCATCTGCCGGTAGAAGAAGGTCAGCAGCAGCGTGCGGATATGGGCGCCGTCGACGTCGGCGTCGGTCATGATGATGATCTTATGGTAGCGCAGCTTGGCGAGGTTGAAGCCGCCCTGTTCGGCATCGGCCCGGCCGATGCCGGCGCCGAGCGCCGTGATCAGCGTGCCCACCTGGTCCGACGACAGCATCTTGTCGAAGCGCGCACGCTCGACGTTCAGGATCTTGCCGCGCAGCGGCAGCACGGCCTGGTATTCGCGGGCGCGGCCCTGCTTGGCGGAGCCGCCGGCCGAGTCACCCTCGACGATGAAGAGTTCGGACTTGGCGGGGTCCCTCTCCTGGCAATCGGCCAATTTGCCCGGGAGTGACGCAATATCGAGCGCGCCCTTGCGGCGGGTGAGATCGCGCGCCTTGCGGGCGGCCTCGCGGGCGGCGGCGGCTTCCGCGACCTTGCCGACGATCGTCTTGGCCTCGCCCGGATGCTCCTCCAGCCATTCCGACAGCGCCTGGTTGACGACGTTCTCGACGACCGGGCGGACTTCCGAGGAAACCAGCTTGTCCTTGGTCTGCGAGGAGAATTTCGGATCGGGCACCTTGACCGAGACGATCGCGGTCAGGCCCTCGCGGCAATCGTCGCCGGTGAGCGAGACCTTCTCCTTCTTGGAGATGCCGGAGCTTTCGGCATAGCCGGTGATCTGGCGCGTCAGCGCGGCGCGGAAGCCGGCGAGATGGGTGCCGCCGTCGCGCTGCGGGATGTTGTTGGTGAAGCAGAGCACGTTCTCGTGGTAGCTGTCGTTCCACCACAGCGCGACATCGACGGTGATGCCGTCCTTTTCCGAGGTCAGCATGATCGGCTTCTCGATCACCGCCGACTTGGCGCGGTCGAGATAGCGCACGAAGGCCTCGACGCCGCCTTCGTACATCAGTTCCTCGCGCACCACCTCGGCATGGCGGGCATCGGTCAGGACGATGCGCACGCCGGAGTTCAGGAAGGCGAGCTCGCGCAGCCGGTGTTCCAGCGTCTTGTAATCGAACTCCACCATGGTGAAGGTCTCTTGCGACGGCGTGAAGGTCACCTCCGTGCCGCGCTTGTCGCCCTGCGGGCCGACGATGGCGAGCGGCGCGACCGCGTCGCCATGGCGGAACTCCATGTAGTGCTCATGCCCGCCGCGCCAGATGCGCAGCTTCAGGGAGGTCGACAGCGCATTGACGACGGAGACGCCGACGCCGTGCAGGCCGCCCGAGACCTTGTAGGAGTTCTGGTCGAACTTGCCGCCGGCATGGAGCTGGGTCATGATGACCTCGGCCGCCGAGATGCCTTCCTCGCTGTGGATATCGGTCGGGATGCCGCGCCCGTTGTCGCTGACGGTGACCGATCCATCGGCATTCAGCGTCACCGTGACGAGGTCGGCATGGCCGGCGAGCGCCTCGTCGATCGCGTTGTCGACGACCTCGTAGACCATGTGATGCAGGCCCGAGCCGTCATCGGTGTCGCCGATATACATGCCGGGCCGCTTGCGGACCGCGTCCAGGCCCTTGAGAACCTTGATGGAATCGGCGCCGTAGTCGTCGGGCTGGGCGCTGAGCGCGGCATCGGTCATGAAGTCGTCCTTGAACGGGCGAGCCGGCGCCCGCGATGATCCTGATTCGAAACGACAATATAGGGTGAGACGATGGCTTTTTCACGCGCCTACGCGTGCGTGCGCGAGTCGTGTAAGTTTTCAGCCTTACTCCCGCGTCATTCCGGACAAGCCGCGAAGCGGCGCCGATCCGGAATCCATCGTAAGGCGCCGTGCTCTACGATGGATTCCGGGTCTCCGCTTCGCTGCGCCCGGAATGACGGCTGAGAGAGCGAGACTTAGCCCTTGAACTCCGTGATCGCCTCGACGAAGGCCTCGCCATATTGCGCGAGCTTGCGTTCGCCCACGCCTTCGATCGCCCTCATCTCGTCGAGCCCGAGTGGCCGCTCGCGCGCCATCGCGATCAGGGTCCGGTCGGTGAAGATGATGTAAGCCGCGACGCCCTCCTCGCGGGCGATCTGGAGCCTCAGCTTGCGCAGATGCTCGAACAGGCCGGCCGTGCCCTCGTCGAGCCCGTCGGCCCGCGCCGCATCGCGCTCGGAGCGGCGGGAGCGGCGCTCGGCGAAGGGATCGGCCCGGAGCGCGATGCTCTCGCGGCCGAACAGGATGTCCTCGCCCTTCGGCGTCAGCTTGAAGCCGCCATGCTCGACGCTGGCCTCGGCGAGCGCGCCGGCGGCGAAAAGCTTGCGCGTCAGCCCCATCCAGGCGGCCTTGGGCTTGTCGGAGCCGACGCCGAAGGTCTTCAGGCCGTCATGGTTCTGGCGGCGGATCACCTCGGTCGTGGTTCCCGTCAGGATATCGGCGAGATGGCCGGCGCCGAAGCGCTCGCCCGAGCGGATCACGGCCGAGAGCAGCTTGCGCGCGTCGAGCGTCGCATCCTGCAGGGCCGGCGCCTCGGCACCGCAGAGATCGCAGCGGAACGCCGCGTTGCCATGCCGGCAGGGCGGCGTCTCCTCGCCGAAATAGGCGAGCAAGGCGCTGCGCCGGCAGAGCGCGTTCTCGCAGAGATCGATCATCGCGTTGAGGCGCTTGTGCTCGATGCGCCGGCGTTCGTCGTCGATTTGCTTCTCGTCGATCTGGCGGCGCCTGAGCGCCATATCGTCGACGCCGTAGAGCGTCAGCGTATCGGCCGGCAGGCCGTCGCGTCCGGCGCGGCCGATCTCCTGGTAATAGCCCTCGATGGAACCCGGCATATCGGCATGGACGACGAAGCGCACATCCGGCTTGTTGATGCCCATGCCGAAGGCGATGGTGGCGCAGATGACGACGCCGTCCTCCTGCAGGAAGATGTCCTGGTTGCGGTTGCGCTCAGCCTGCTCCAGCCCGGCATGGTAGGGCAGGGCGTTCCAGCCTTTTTCGCTGAGCGCCGCGGCGAGCCGCTCGGTCTTGCTGCGCGAGGAGCAATAGACGATGCCGGAGCCGTTGCGGTGCCGGCGCAGGAAATCGTCGATCTGCCGGCGCGGCTGTTCCTTCGGCGCGAAGGCGAGCTTCAGGTTCGGCCGGTCGAAGGAATGCACCACCATACGCGGCGGCTGCGGGAAGAGCTGCTGGGCGATATCGGCCTGGGTCTGCCGGTCGGCGGTCGCGGTCAGTGCCGTCACCGGCACGCCGCCTAGCGCTTCGCGTGTCTTGGCGAGCAGCCGGTATTCCGGGCGGAAATCATGCCCCCATTGCGAGACGCAATGGGCCTCGTCGATCGCGAGCCGGGTGACGCCGAGGCGCTTCAGCCGGCCGACCAGCCCCTCGCCGGCCAGCCGTTCCGGCGAGACGAAGAGCAGCCTGAGATCGCGGGAATTGAGCCTGTCCCAGGCCTGCGCCGCCTCGTCCTCGGTATTCATCGAGTTGAGCGAGGCGGCCGGGACGCCGGCCCGCACGAGCTGTCCGACCTGGTCGCGCATCAGGGCGATCAGGGGCGAGACGACAAGGGTCAGGCCGCCCGTGACCAGCGCCGGAAGCTGGTAGCACATCGACTTGCCGGAGCCGGTCGGCATCACCGCGAAGACGTCTTCGCCATTGAGCGCGGCTGCGATCACCTCCCACTGGCCGGGGCGGAAATCGTCATAGCCCCAGACCGATTTGAGGATCGCGCGGGCGTCTGATTCGCGGGATGGCGACATGGACCAGGGATGTGCCGCAGCCGGGCGCGCTTGACCAGCCTTTCGAGACGAAGGTTTGTGTCGACGAGCTTCTGAAGCGCGCGGGATCCCGGTCGCCGCGAAAGCCGCGCCGGGAAAATCAGCTCCGCGTCGCGATCGCGGCGGCAGCGCCGGCCATCACGCCGCCGGTCGTGCGGTTGATCCAGCGCATCGCGCGCGGGCTCGCGACGAGGCGCCGCGCCCGGTCGGCCGCATAGGCATAGGCCATCAGCGTCCCCGTGATGATCGGGGCGATCAGTGCGGCGACCTCGACGAAGGCGAGCGTGCTCATCGCGTTGAGATCGATGACCAGCGGCAGGATCGACAGGAAGAACACCATGACCTTGGGATTGCCGAGCGTCAGCGCGATGCCGCCGAGGAACAGGCGCACGCCCTCACCGCGCGCGGCGGCGGAGGGCTTCGGCGCTTCGGCCGGCGCCGTCCAGGCCTTGTAGGCGAGATAGAGCAGATAGGCGCAGCCGGCATATTTGATCGCGACGAAGACGCCGTGGAAGCTCTGCATGAGGACGCTCAGGCCCAGCGCCGTGAGCGTGAACCAGACGAGATCGCCCGCGACGATGCCGGCGAGGAAGGGCAAGGAGCGCCGGAAGCCCGAGGATAGCGAACGCGCGACCAGCGCCGCGATGGCCGGGCCGGGCGAGGCGACGGCGAGGAAATACACGCCGGCGAATAGAGCAAGGCTGGAGATGTCCATGGTGCGGTCTCTGCTGTGGAGCGTATCGGTTTTGCCCGGAACCACACCGTCATTCCGGGGCGCTCCGCAGGAGCGAGCCCGGAACCCACGAACACGCCTTCGACGAACGAAGGCGTGGATGGTCGAGGCAAGCCCGGCCATGACGGGAAGCCTCGTGTTCATGGGTTCCGGGCTCTTCGCTGCCGCGAAGCCCCGGAATGACGGCCTGGTTTCCTTAACAAAGACTAGTAGCAATGCCGGCGGGCGTCCCATCGCAAGCCGTGGCCTGACCGATCAAGCGAGCGGATCGATCCGCCCCGGCGTCACCGCGAAACGCCGAGCGCCGGCCGGCAGGTCGCCGAACAGAGCGGCATCTGCTCCGGTCATCCAGACCTGGCAGCCGAGCCCGGTCAGCCCCTCGTAGAGGGCCCCGCGCCGGCGCGGATCGAGATGGGCGGCGATCTCGTCGAGCAGGACGAGCGGCGCGATCCCGCTCATCGCCGCGACCAGCCTGGCATGAGCGAGCACGAGCCCGATCAGCAGCGCCTTCTGCTCGCCGGTCGAGCCCTGGCCGGCCGGAATATCCTTCGGTCCGTGCCGGACTTCGAGATCGGAAGCCTGCGGCCCCGCCAGCGTGCGCCCGGCCGCGCGGTCGCGATGGCGGCTCTGGCGCAGCAGGTCGCGATAGGCGTCCTCGGCATCGACGGCCGGCAGGCGGGCAACCAGCGCATCGATCTCACCGGAAAGCGCGACATCGGCGAAGGGGAAAGGCGAGGCCTCGTCGCGCGTCTCGGCAATGATGGCGGAGAGCCGCGCCACCGTCTCGGCCCGCGCGGCGGCGACAGCGACGCCAAGCTCGGCGACCTCGCGCTCGACCGCGTCGAGCCATTGCCCTTGGTTGGGGCTCTCTTCCAGGATGCGATTGCGCGAGCGCAGCGCCCGCTCCAGCGCGTTCGAGCGCGTGGCATGGCTCGGATCGATCGCCAGCACCAGCCGGTCGAGGAAGCGGCGGCGGTCGCCGGCAGCGCCCCGGAACAGGCCGTCGAGATCGGGCGTCAGCCAGACCACGCGCAGATAGTCGCTGAAGGCGAGCGCCGAGCCGACATTGGCGCCATCGATCCGGGCGAGCCGCGGACGGCGCCCCTCCGCATCGATTGCGCCCAGCCCGATGCCGAGCCGGCCCGCCTCATCGGCAAGCGTGATCGAGGCGGCGAAGGAGCCGTCGCCGCCTTGCCGGGCCATCGCCGTGATCTCGGCGCGGCGCAGGCCGCGCCCCGGCGTGAACAGCGAGAGCGCTTCGAGGATATTGGTCTTGCCGGCTCCGTTCTCGCCGATCAGCGCAACGATTTGGCCCTCGACCGGGAGATCGAGGGCCTCGTAGGAACGGAAATCCTGCAGGATCAGGCGCGCGACGGCGGCCATGATCGCACCCGATCACGCCGCGTTCGGACGCGAGCGTCCGAACGCGGACGAGAGTGATCGGATTGCAATGCTTGAGCATTGCTTTGACGAAAAACCGGTACCCACTTTTTCGAGCAATGCTTCAGACGCGCATCGGCATCAGCACATAGAGCGCGGAGGCCCCTTCGCGATCCTGGATCACGGTCGGCGAGCCGGGATCGGCGAGCTTCAGCAGCGCGGTGTCGCCGTCGAGCTGGGCTGCGATATCCATGAGATAGCGGGCGTTGAAGCCGATATCGAGCGGGCTCGCCTCGTAATCGACCTCGATCTCCTCGGTCGCCGAGCCGGAATCCGGGTTGGTGACGGAGAGCGTCATGCGCCCTTCGGCCATCGAGAGCTTCACGGCGCGCCCGCGCTCGGACGAGATCGTCGAGACGCGGTCGACCGACGCGGCGAAATCGCCCTTGTCGACGGTGAGGCGCTTGTCATTGCCGCTCGGGATGACGCGCTGATAGTCCGGGAAGGTGCCGTCGATCAGCTTCGAGGTCAGCACGACGCTGGCCGTGGCGACGCGGATCTTCGAGCCGGAAAGCTCGACCGCGACCTCGCTCTCGCCATCTTCCAGCAGCTTCTGGATCTCGGCCACGGCCTTGCGCGGCACGATCACGCCGGGCATGCCGACCGAGCCCTTCGGCGCGGCGGTATCGACGCGGGCGAGGCGATGTCCGTCGGTCGCGACCGCGCGCAGCACCGGGTGGCCATCGACATCGATCGTGTGGAGATAGATGCCGTTGAGATAGTAGCGCGTCTCCTCGGTCGAGATCGCGAACTGGGTCTTGTCGATCAGGCGCTTCAATTCGCCGGCCGGCAGCACGAAGCGATGCGCCATGTCGCCGGCGGTGATGTCCGGGAAATCGCTTTCCGGCAGGGTCTGGAGCTGGAAGCGCGAGCGGCCGGAGCGCAGCACGAGGCCGCTGTCGCCGGTCGTCTCCAGCGAGACCTGGGCACCGTCGGGTAGCTTGCGGACGATGTCATAGAGGGTATGGGCCGGAACGGTCGTGGCGCCGGGCTCGGCTGCCTCCGCAGGAATCGTCTCCACCACCTCGATATCGAGATCGGTCGCCTTCAGCCTGAGTCCGTTCTCGGAGGCCGAGAGCAGCAGGTTCGACAGGATCGGGATCGTGTTGCGGCGCTCCACCACGCGATGGACGTGGCCAAGCGACTTGAGCAGCGTGGAACGTTCGACCGTGACCTTCATGATTGTCTAGTCTTCTGGCGCTAGCCGCCCTGGCGTGGTTGCCCGGGCCGATGAATGGCCAGCGACATTGCCGGACGCCGGGCGGAGGCGCAAGGCCTGCGTCCCCTTGCAACCACAACCAAAAACCGCTGGTCATCCCGGGCGACCGCAGGGAGACCCGGGATCCATGCCTGAACTTCCTTCGGATAGGCTCAGGCATGGATCCCGGCTCTTCGCTTCGCTACGGCCGGGATGACCCTGGTTTCATGTCAGCAGTCAATGTCGATGGTCGTTCATCTCACTCCTGCAGCATGCGCTTCAGCAGATCGACCTCGTCATGCAGCGAACGGTCCTCGCTGATCGCCTTTTCGATCTTGCGCACGGCGTGCAGCACCGTGGTGTGATCACGACCGCCGAAGCGGCGGCCGATCTCGGGCAGCGAGCGCGGCGTCAGCGCCTTCGACAGATACATCGCGATCTGGCGCGGCTTCACCACGGCGGCGGTGCGGCGCTCCGAGAGGATGTCGGCACGGCTGACATTGTAGCGCGTCGCGACCAGCTTCTGGATGTCCTCGATCTTGACCCGGCGCGGCTCGCGGGTGCGGACGAGGTCGCGGATCGCCGCTTCCGCCGTCTCCAGCGTGACGAGCTGGCCGGACAGCGTCGCATGGGCGAGCAGCCGGTTGGCGGCGCCGTCGAGATCGCGGCCATTGGTCGCGACGACACGCGAGACATAGGCGACGACATCGGGGCTGACCTGGAAATTCGGATGGGCGCTCCGCAGCGCCTCCAGCCGGCTCGCCAGGATCGTGGCGCGCAGGGCTTCGTCGAGCTCGCCGACCTCGACGACGAGCCCGCCGCCGAGCCGCGAGCGAATGCGCTCGTCGAGCGCCTCGAGCTCGCCGGCGAGGCGGTCGCCGGCGACGACGATCTGCTTGCCGGCATCGAGCAGCGCATTGATCGTGTGGCCGAATTCCTGCTGGATCGACTTGCCCTGGATGAACTGCACGTCGTCGACGACGAGCAGGTCGATGCCGCGCAGCTTCTCCTTGAAGGCGAGCGCCGTCTGCGACTTCAGCGCCGCGACGAAGCCGTACATGAAGCGGTCGGCGGTGAAATAGGCGACGCGCTTGCCCTGGCGGCGCGCCTCCTGGGCGATCGCCTGCAGCAGATGCGTCTTGCCGAGGCCGACGCCGGCATGAAGATAGAGCGGGTTATAGGGGCTCTGGCCCGCAGGCGCCGCGGCGATGCGCTCGGCTGCCGCGAAGGCGAGCTGGTTCGACTTGCCGACGACGAAGCTCTGGAAGTTCATGCGCCGGTCGAGCGCGGTGCCGCAGGCATCGACGAGGTCGCTCTCGCCGGGCTGAGGCGCGCTCGCGACAGCCGGGCGGCCGGTCTCGGCCGGGACGGGGCCCGCCGCCGCCGCCGGGCGGCTGCGCAGCGCCTCGATCTGCGGCTGTGCCGCAGGGTCACGCGATACCGTGCGCACCGAGAGCATTACGCCATTCGGCGCCGGCAATTCGGCCATGCAGTTGACCCGCAGGCGCTCGGTGTAATGCGCCTCGAGCCAGCTCTTCAGGAAGCGGGTGGGTACGGTCAGATAGGCCACGCCCTCGACGATGCCGGCGATCTCCAGCCGGCCGAACCAGCTCGAGAAGACGTCCTCGCCGAGCTCCGCCCGCAGGCGCCGGCGCACGCGCTCCCATGCATCCTGAATCGAAACCTCCTCGACGCGAACCGCTGCAGTCTCCTCCGCGGCGATCGTCACCACCACCGGCGTCGTTTCGACCGTGTCCCCGAAATTCTGCCGCTCGAACATCAATGGCCCCGTTCTTCAAAATGAACGCGCACAGGGTTCGGCGGCCGCTTCCTGGCCTCCGTTCCGGCGCTGTTGTTCCGGTCAAAATGGTTCCGGTCCCGACGGGCGCGTGGCGCCGCTTCGGGCTTCGGTTCCGGCTCTGTTGATTACGCTTGGAAGGCTCGCCGAGGGGCGACGCCACCCTTCATCTCAATCAAGAAAGACAAAGGGTCACATCCTCCAACCTCCATGGTCGCGAGCTAAAACGCTGATCATCTCTGGAAATCCCGCGGCGGTCATTGCTGCCCGCCCGGCGATGAAAGGGACCTTACAAGGCGCTCTCGACGGCCTGCAACATCCCTTTCAGCCGGCTTCCGAGACTCGCCGTCGCGCGCCTGTTCCTGACCATAGGGGAGCCAGCCGCAATTGGTTGGGGAACTTAAGATTTTCTTCACGCTCGGACTCCGGGGGGCGGCCGAATCTTTTTTTTCGAGGTGCCGGGAACCCTGCCGCAGAGTCGCCGCGATTCCGCCGTCCAAAATCCTTTGCCCACTAAGATGATGAAAAATCACATCTTTTTATGTGCGACGGAGTCCTGCGCGGAGCTCGATTTCGCGCCCTGAATGGCGCGCGAGAGTCAAGTCGGCAAAGGCGTGGAAAGCCTAGGAAAATGGCTTGAAAGCCGCTTTGTTTTGTTCCTCGAAAGCCTGTGGCGGGGGCGCCACAGAAGCCATGAAGCCAACGAAAAAGCCCGGCCTTGCAGCCGGGCTTTTTCGTCGTCGGAACGCTTAAGACTTTTGGCTCAGGAAGCCAGGGCGCCGATGCGGTGAGCGAGGCGCGAGACCTTGCGCGAGGCGGTGTTCTTGTGAACCACGCCCTTCTGCGCGGCGCGCATGATTTCCGGCTGGGCGGCCTTCAGGGCCTCGGCGGCGCCGGCCTTGTCGCCGGAGGCGATCGCCTCCTCGACCTTGCGCAGGAAGGTGCGCATCCGCGAGCGGCGCGCCTTGTTGACCTCGGTGCGGCGGGCGATCTTGCGCGTAGCCTTCTTGGCCGACGTCGTATTGGCCATCGAAACGTCCTCGTCTCTTCATCGCGTCCGGTCGCCTGGCGTCATTGCCGGCGGGGCTGGCCGCATCCTTGCTGGAAAAACGTGCGCGGCGGCCAAGCTTGCGCGGGCCGCCGCGAGTGGTGGGGCTATAATCGCTTGCCGGCGCTACGTCAACGCCGGAATTGCCGTGAGGTCGCCGAACTCATGCGGAGGGGGCGATAAAGCGCGCGAAGCTCGCCAGATCGACATTGCCGCCGGAGAGGATGACGCCGACCCGCTTGCCTGCGACCGGCACGGCGCCGGTGAAGGCGGCCGCCGCCGCGAGGCAGCCAGTCGGCTCGACCACGAGCTTCATCCGTTCGGCGAAGAAGCGCATCGCGTCGACCAGCGCCTCGTCGCTGACAGTGACGATATCCTCGACCTCGCGCTGGATGATCGGGAAGGTCAGGTCGCCGAGGAAAGCGGTCTGGGCGCCGTCGGCGATCGTCTTGGGTACTCCGATCGCGACGATCTCGCCCTTGCGCAGCGATTGCTGGCCATCATTGCCGGCTTCCGGCTCGACGCCGAAGATGCGGCAGCCCGGGTTCAGCGCCTTCGCTGCCAGGCAGGCGCCGGCAAGCAGGCCGCCGCCGCCGAGCGGCACGAGCAGGATGTCGAGCGGGCCGGCATCCTCGATCAGTTCCTTGGTCGCGGTGCCCTGCCCGGCGATGACATGCGGATGGTCGTAAGGCGGGATGATCGTCAGGCCGCGCTCGGCCGAGAGCTTGTTGCCGATCTCGAGCCTGTTCTCCTTATAGCGGTCATAGCGCACGACCTGCCCACCATAGCCCTCGGTCGCCGCGACCTTCGCCGCTGGCGCGTCGTTCGGCATGATGATCGTGGTCGGCACGTCCAGAAGCTGGCCGGCATAGGCGATCGCCTGGGCGTGGTTGCCGGAGGAATAGGTGACGACGCCGGCCTTCTTCTGCTCCAGGCTGAGCGAGGCGATCGCATTATAGCCGCCGCGGAACTTGAAGGCGCCCATGCGCTGCAGATTCTCGGGCTTGAAGACGAGGCTGGCGCCGGTGCGCCGGTTGGCGGTGGCAGAGCTCATCGCCGGCGTGTGATGGGCGACGCCCTTGAGCCTGCTGGCGGCGGCCTCGACATCGGCATAAGTCGGGAGGGACAATCCAGTCTGGGCGTTCATCGCGGGAAATCCTGCTGGCGAAAGACGGGAGCTATCTGCCAGCAGGAGCGTCGTTTCATCAAGGCGGCGCGGCTCCACGCCGCCATGCGGCCAGCGACGGTTGCTCAGGCGTTCTTGAAATCGGGCTTCCGCTTCTCGGCGAAGGCGGACATGCCCTCCTTCTGGTCGGCGGTGGCGAAGAGCGAGGCGAAGACGCGGCGCTCGAACCGTAACCCCTCCTGAAGGGTTACCTCGAAGGCGCGCTCGACCGATTCCTTCGCCATCAGCACGGAAGGCAGGGACTTGGCCGCGATCGCCTCGGCCGCCTTCAGCGTCTCGGTCAGCAGATCGGCGAGCGGCACGACGCGGGCGACGAGGCCGGAACGTTCGGCTTCCTCGGCGCCCATCATGCGGCCCGTCAGGCACAGGTCCATCGCCTTGGCCTTGCCGACTGCCTTGGTCAGGCGCTGCGTGCCGCCGGCGCCGGGGATGACGCCCAGATTGATCTCGGGCTGGCCGAACTTGGCGTTGTCGGCGGCGATGATGAAGTCGCACATCATGGCGAGCTCGCAGCCGCCGCCGAGCGCGAAGCCCGCGACCGCCGCGACGATCGGCTTGCGGCGCCGGCCGATCCGGTCCCAGTCCTCGAACTTGTCGTCGAGATAGG
This sequence comes from Allobosea sp., assembly GCA_039808685.1. Taxonomy (GTDB): domain Bacteria; phylum Pseudomonadota; class Alphaproteobacteria; order Rhizobiales; family Beijerinckiaceae; genus Allobosea. The sequence goes on from JBDHTM010000071.1 coordinate 14,975, forward strand.
TGCCGGGGAAGGTGCGGCTCTGCATCTCCTTGATGTCGGCGCCGGCGGCGAAGGCCTTTTCCGAGCCGGTGAGGACCACGCAGCCGATGTTGGCGTCCTTCTCGAAACCGTCGAGCGCGCTATTGATCTCGCTGATGAGCTGGCCGTTCAGGGCGTTCAGCGCCTGCGGGCGGTTGAGCGTGATCAGCCCGACCTTGCCCTTCGTCTCGACGAGAATGGTCTCATAAGCCATGGCGGCCTCCCGAATGCTCCTGTGCCGCCAGCTTTAGCGGGCGGCGACGAGGCGGTCCATGCGCGTTCGACGCATCCGCGCTGCCTCATATCTGCGCCGTCATCCCGGGCGACCGCAGGAAGGCCCGGAATCCATTCCGGAGCGGTTCAGGCCTGGATCCCGGACCGGACCGCTGTGCGGCTTGTCCGGGATGACCGCGTGGAAAGCTACCGCTTCTGACAGTTCTCGCAATAAAACGTCGAGCGCCCCG
>JBDHTM010000072.1:0-15435 GCA_039808685.1 Allobosea sp.
ATCGGCCTGGGCATCACCGGCCTGGCCGCGCTCGCCATCTCCATGCTGGCGATCGCCGGCTACACGCCCGACGGCAAGATCGCCGGCCTGACCGCGCTCGGCCAGGCGATCTATCTCAGCCCGCTGAAATGGGTCGTGATGCTCGCCCCGCTCGCCTTCATCATGCTCTTCTCGTTCAAGGCCGAAAGCATGAGCGCCGCGTCGGCGCGCACCATGTTCTTCGCCTTCGCAGCGGTGATGGGCGTCTCGATGTCGTCGATCCTGGTCGTCTTCACCGGCGCCTCGGTCGTGCGCGTCTTCTTCATCACGGCCGCCGCCTTCGGCGCGCTGAGCCTTGTCGGCTACACCACAAAGAAGTCGCTCTCGGGCATGGGCTCCTTCCTGATCATGGGCCTGATCGGCCTTCTGATCGCTTCGGTGGTCAACCTGTTCCTGGCGTCGAGCGCGCTGTCCTTCGGCATTTCGGTGCTGGGCGTGCTGATCTTCGCCGGCCTGACCGCCTGGGACACCCAGCGCCTGAAAGAGATGTATCTCTATTCGAACCTGGACCCGGAATCGGCTGCCAAGCTCTCGGTGAACGGCGCTCTGTCGCTCTACCTGAACTTCATCAACATGTTCCAGATGCTGATCAGCCTGCTCGGCGACCGCCGCTGAGCCGACCGATAACGGGCGTCATGCCCGGAACGGGCCCCGGCCCTGCGGCCGGGGCTTTTCTTTTGGCACGGCGGTTGCTCATTCTGCGGGCATGACCATGCCCTCGATCCGCCCGGGCCTGCCGGCCGACATTCCCGCCATCGCGGCGATCTACGCCCATGCGGTTCTGCACGGCACCGCCTCCTGGGAGCTGGAGCCGCCGGGCGAGGCAGAGATGCAGCGACGCTTCGAGGCGGTCCTGGCCGGCGGCTATCCCTATCTCGTCGCGGAGCGGGAGGGGGGCATCCTCGGGTATGCCTATGCCGGTGCCTACCGGCCGCGGCCGGCCTATCGCAGCACCGTCGAGAACTCGATCTATATCGCGCCGGGCGCGCAGGGCCTCGGCATCGGCAGCCTGCTGCTCGATGCCCTGATGCAGGCCTGCACCGAGCGCGGCTTCCGCCAGATGATCGCGGTGATCGGCGACGGCACCGGCGCCTCGATCGGCTCGCGCCGCCTGCATGAGCGCGCCGGTTTCCGGCTGATCGGCGTCGCCGAGAAGGTCGGCTTCAAGCACGGCCGCTGGCTCGACCAGATGCTGATGCAGAAGGAGCTGGGCGAAGGCGACCGCACGCCGCCCGGGTTCTGATCGGAAGGTCACACCGTCATTCCGGACAAGCCGCGAAGCGGCGCCGATCCGGAATCCATCGAAGGGCGCCTCGTTCTACGATGGATTCCGGGTCTGCGCTTCGCTTGCCCGGAATGACCGAGGATACCTGGAAAGCCGCCCGCGCTCAGCTCACCACGCTGAGCTTGTTGTCGAGCACCTTGAGCACCCGCGAGAGTTCGGACCCGCGCTTCAGGATGAGCCCGGTCGCCGCGACGACCGAATAGGCGCCCTGCCGCCGCGCCAGCGCCGGATCCTTGACGATCCGGTAGAGCGGCATCTCCGACGAGCGCCGGAAGACCGAGAACTGCGCCTTGTCCTTCAGGAAGTCGATGGCGTAGTCGCGCCATTCGCCGGCCGCGACCATGCGGCCATAGAGATTGAGCAATTCGCTGAGTTCGCGCCGGTCGAAGGTCACGGTCGCCGCCCGCGTCGGCGCCGGAAAATGGACGACCGCCCCGGCGGATTGCGGTTGTGGCGTTTCGCTTTCGCTCATGGCGCCTCCCTGATCGGGGCCTCACCAAATCCTGCTGGGATGATGCGCCTGCGGTCCTGCGCTGGCAAGGGATCGCGCGACCCAGCGGCTCTCTCCGCAAATGCCCTATTTTCGCCGCGAACGCGCCAAGCGAGCGCCAAGTTGCGCCGTTCAACTCTCGTCGTTGCCTCGACGGCCCGGTTTCGCTGATCGCCGGTTTGTCAGCCCCCCAGCCCCCCGGAGTTCGGGCGGAGCCGGGCCACCGAGTCGGGGCCAACTAGCGGCTGGCGTTATGCCGGCCGTTTTTCTTTTCCGAGACAGGCACCGAGATCACGGCGCGCCACCATTGTCGTTCCGGGTTCGCGCCTGCGCGCGTCCCGGAATGACAAACGTGCGCACGCTCACCGCACCTGTCCGTGATACTCCGCGTTCGGTCGCATATCGACTGCCGACGCCATCCGGTTGGACATGTTGTAGAAGGACGCGACGGCGCCGATATCCCAGATGTCGCGCTCGCCGAATCCGGCCTTGCGCAAGGCTTCCCGGTCCGCTTCGCCGATGAGATGAGGGGTTTCCGTCAGCTTGACAGAGAAATCGAGCATGGCGCGGTGCCGCACCGATAGTTCCGCCGCCCGATAATTCATCACGAGGAGCTCGCCCAGCACCGGATCGCCGGAGAGCTGACGTACCGCCGCGCCATGGGCGGTCAGGCAGTAATAGCAGCGGTTCACGCTGGAGACCGCGACCGCGATCATCTCCCGCTCCAGCTTCGACAGTCCGGACGGCGCCAGCATCAGGTCGTTGTAGAAGGCGGCGAAGGCCGTGAGCTTGGCGTCGTCATGCGCGTAGGAGGTGAGCACATTCGGCACGAAGCCGAGCTTTTCCTGGCATTTCGCGAAATAGGCCTGGTTTTCGGCTGAGAGCGCCCCGGGCTTCAGGTCCAGCGCCATCACGGCCGGCGGCGAATCCTGGCGCGCCGGCTCTTCTCCGACCTTGGGTTTGTCGTGCTTTGTTGCCATGGTGTGTCCTGTCGAGTCGGGGGGCGCGTCGGTTTGCCGCTTTTTCGGGCACGGCGAGTTGAAAGGCTCCGCAGCCTATGTCATCGCTGCGGCAAAACAACTGGGGTGAACCATGGGCAAACGGGTGACGAACGCGACTGCGGGTGCAATCGCAGCGATCGAGGCCGCAGCCACCGGACTGAAGAGTTCGATGCCCTCCGAGTTCCCCCGCCTGCTCTTCGGCCGCTCCGTCGCCGAGGATCTCGAGGCTCTTCCGGCCGGAATGCTCGCCGGCACTGCAGCCGCAGCCTTCGAGCATCTGGCCCAGCCGCGCAAACCCGACACCATCAACCTGCGCTTCCGCGACGAGGAATTCGGCGAGGGCGAGCGCAAGAACCAGCTGACCGTCCTCGAGGTCGTCAACGACAACAAGCCGTTCCTGCTCGATTCGACGCTGGCCGAATTGCAGGAGAAGGGCCATGAGCCGCGCCTGGTCGCCCATCCGATCCTCGCCGTCGCCCGCGACGCGAAGGGCAAGTTCACCGCGCTCGCCGGCGAAGCGGCCGGCCGCGCGCCCGAGGGCACGCGCCGCGAGAGCCTGCTCCATATTCATGTCCCGCGCATCGACACCCCGGAAGCCCGCGAGAAGCTGCGTGCCGGGCTGGAGCGTGTATACAAGGATGTGGCGCTCGCCGTGGACGACTGGGCCGCGATGCGCGGCCGCATCACCGAGGTGATCCAGGCCTACCGCGCCAATCCGCCGCCGCTGCCGGAGGACGAGATCAACGAGGCGCTGCAATTCCTCGAATGGATCGCGGGCGACAATTTCACCCTGCTCGGCATCCGTGCCTATCGCTTCCCGGGCGGCGACGTCGCGGCTGATCCGATCGAGGGCTCGGGCCTCGGCATCCTGCGCGACCCCACGGTCAAGGTGCTGCGCAAGGGCCGCGAACTGGTCACGGTCACGCCGGAGTTGCGCTCCTTCCTGGCCAAGCCCCAGGCGCTCATCATCACCAAAGCCAACGTCAAGAGCCTGGTGCATCGCCGCGTCCATCTCGACTATGTCGGTGTCAAGCTGTTCACCCCGGACGGCCGGCTCGACGGCGAATTGCGCATCGTCGGGCTTCTCACCTCGAACGCCTATACCGGCTCGGCCCGCGCGATTCCCTATCTGCGCCTCAAGGTCGCGCGCGTCGCCAAGAATATCGGCTTCGACCCGGCGAGCTATTCCGGACGCGCGCTGATGAACGTGCTCGACGCCTATCCGCGCGACGAACTCTTCCAGATCGACGTGACGACGCTGGAGCAGTTCGCGCTCGACATCCTCCAACTCACCGAGCGACCGCGCATCAGGGCGCTCGCCCGCCTCGACGAGTTCGATCGCTTCGTCTCGATCCTCGTCTTCATTCCGAAGGACCGCTACGACACCACGGTGCGCCAGCGCGTCGGCGAATTCCTGGCGCGGGTCTATGGCGGGCGCCTCTCGGCAGCCTATCCCGCCTATCCCGAGGGGCCGCTGTCTCGGACCCACTACATCATCGGCCGCGACGAGGGCAAAACCCCGCGCGTCGAGCGCTCGACGCTCGAAGCCGGCATCAGCGCGATCGTCCGCACCTGGGGCGACGGGCTGAAGGACGTGCTCGACCAGGAGAAGGCAGGCCCCGCGGCCCGCGCGCTGGCCGAGCGCTATGCGGAGGCCTTCGGCGCCGCCTATCGCGAGCGCTTCTCGGCCGCCGATGCGCTCGTCGATATCGAGATGCTCCAGCAGCTCACGCCCGCGCGGAGCCGCGCCGTCAATCTCTACCGGCGCGAGGGCGACGACGCCAAGCGCGCCAATCTCAAGGTTTTCTCGCGCGGAGCGCCGATCTCGCTCTCGGCCCGAGTTCCGCTGCTGGAGAACATGGGCTTCCGCGTCGTCAACGAGCGGACCTACAACGTCATGCCGCAAGGCAACGGCGACAGTGTCCGCATCTGGCTGCACGACATGACGCTGGAGCGAGCCGACGACGGCGAGATCGACATCGAGCATCTCGATCCGACCATCGAGGCGGCGCTGATGGCGCAGTTCCGCGGCCTCGCGGAATCCGATCGCTTCGACCAGCTCGTGCTGGTCGCCGGCCTCGCCTGGCGCGAGGCGGCGCTGCTGCGCGCCTTCGGCCGCTATCTGCGCCAGGCCGGGGCGCCCTATGCCCAGGGCTATATCGCCGATGCCCTGACGCGTCATCCCGGCATCGCCTCCGGACTCGTCGCCTATTTCGCGGCGAAATTCGATCCGCGCATTCCCGCCGCCGAGCGCGAGCAGCGCATGGCCCAGAAACATGCCGAGATCGAGGAGGCGCTCGACGCCGTCACCAGCCTCGACGACGACCGCATCCTGCGCCGTCTCGTCAATCTGATCGATGCTGCGCTACGCACCAACTTCTTCCAGATCGGTCCCGACGGCCAGCCGCGCCAGACCATCACCTTCAAGTTCGACTGCGCCAGGGTCGACGGTCTGCCGCTGCCGCGCCCGCTCTACGAGATCTTCGTCTATTCGCCGCGGGTCGAGGGCGTGCATATGCGCTTCGGCAAGGTCGCGCGCGGCGGCCTGCGCTGGTCGGACCGGCCGCAGGATTTCCGCACCGAGGTGCTCGGCCTCGTCAAGGCGCAGCAAGTCAAGAACGCCGTGATCGTCCCGGTCGGCGCCAAGGGCGGCTTCTTCCCGAAGCAGCTCCCGCCGGCCTCGGACCGCGCCGCCTGGCTCGCCGAGGGCACCGAGAGCTACCGCATCTTCATCCGCAACCTGCTCGAGCTCACCGACAATCTCGACGGCGAGACGGTTATCCCCCCCGCCGACACCGTTCGCCACGACAACGACGATCCCTATCTGGTCGTCGCCGCCGACAAGGGCACCGCGACCTTCTCCGACACCGCCAACGCGATTTCGCTCGAGAAGCACCACTGGCTCGGCGACGCCTTCGCCTCCGGCGGCTCGCAGGGCTACGACCACAAGGGCATGGGTATCACCGCCCGCGGCGCCTGGGAGGCGGTGAAGCGCCATTTCCGCGAGGTCGATATCGACATCCAGACCACGCCCTTCACCGTCGCCGGTGTTGGCGACATGTCGGGCGACGTCTTCGGCAACGGCATGCTGCTCTCGCCGGCGATCAAGCTGGTCGCGGCCTTCGACCACCGCGACATCTTCCTCGATCCGAACCCGGATCCGGCCAAATCCCTCGCCGAGCGCCAGCGCCTCTTCGCCCTGCCGCGCTCGTCCTGGCAGGATTACGACAAGAGCCTGATCTCGAAGGGCGGCGGCATTTTCTCGCGCCAGGCCAAGAGCATCCCGCTCTCTCCGGAAGTCCGCGCGCTGCTCGATCTCGACAAGAAGGAGGTCTCGCCGCCGGAGCTGATGACGGCGATCCTGAAGGCGCGCGTCGACCTGCTCTGGTTCGGCGGCATCGGCACCTATATTCGCGCCACCGACGAGACCGACGCGCAGGTCGGCGATCGCGCCAATGACGCGATCCGCATCACCGGCAACGATCTCCGGGCGCGGGTCATCGGCGAGGGCGCCAATCTCGGCGTCACCCAGCGCGGCCGCATCGAGGCCGCCCGCAAGGGCGTCAGGATCAACACTGACGCGATCGACAATTCCGCCGGCGTCAACACCTCCGACGTCGAGGTCAACATCAAGATCGCGCTCGCCGGTCCGGTGAAGGACGGCCGCCTCAAGGAAGACAAGCGCAACGAATTGCTGGCGGCGATGACCGACGAAGTTGGCGATCTCGTCCTGCGCAACAACTACCTGCAGACGCTGGCGCTATCGCTCACCGAGGCGCAGGGCTCGGCCGCGACGCCGGGCCTGCGCTTCCTGATGCAGACGCTGGAGCAGGACGGAAGGCTCGACCGCTCGGTCGAGTATCTGCCGAGCGACGCCCAGCTCGCCGAGCGCGAGAAGCGCAGCGAAGGCCTGACCCGGCCGGAACTCGCGGTGCTCCTGGCCTATGCCAAGCTCTCGCTGCACGACGCGCTGCTCGAATCCTCGGTGCCGGACGACCCCTATCTGGCCAGCGAGCTCGTCCGCTATTTCCCGAAGGCTTTGCGCGAGGCCTATCCGGACGCGATCGCCAGCCACAAGCTGCGCCGCGAGATCGTGGCCACGCAGCTCGCCAACGCCATCGTTAACCGCGGCGGCCCGGCGCTGGTGCCGGTGCTGGCAGCGCTGACCCGCTCCGACGCGCCGGCGATCGCCGCGGCCTACGCCATCGCCCGCGATTCCTTCGATCTCATTGCTCTCAATGGCGAGATCGACGCGCTCGATGCGAAGATCCCCGGCAGGACCCAGCTCGGCCTCTATGGCGCCGCGCAGGAGCTCGTCACCAACCGCATGGGCTGGTTCCTGCGGCGCGGCGTCGCCAAGCCCGGCACGATCGAGCAGACCATCGCCCGCTATGCCAAGGGCGTGAAGGAACTCTCGGCCGAGCTCGGCACCCTGCTGCCGGAAGCGGCTTCGCAGGCGAGGCTTGCGCGCATCGCGGTGCTGACCTCAGAGGGCGTGCCGGAGGTGCTGGCCACCCGCATCGCCAGTCTCCCGGCTCTGGCCGAGGCGACCGACATCGTCGACATCGCCGAGCGCAGCAAGCGCAAGATCGGCGACGTCGCCCGCGTCCATTTCGGCATCGACGCGCTGTTCGGCCTGTCGAACCTGAAGGCGGCGGCCGCGGCCGTGCCGGCGACGGACGATTACGAGCGTCTCGCGCGCGAACGGGCGATCGAGACCCTCGACGACGCCCAGTCCAACCTGACGCAGGAGGTCGCGGCCTCGGCCAAGGGGCAGGGCACGCTGGAGAGCTGGCTGACCGAGCGCGGCGCGGACGCGGAGCGCACCCGAACGACGGTCAACGCCATCGCGAGTTCCGGCCTCACGTTGCCGAAACTGATGGTGGCGGCCGGCATGCTGGCCGATCTGCCGCGCAAGCGCTAAAAGGCGTGGTGTTTTGACGACGAACCACACCGTCATTCCGGGCTTGACCCGGAATCCATCGTAGAGCACCAGGCCTATGATGGATTCCGGATCGGCGCCGCGACCGCGGCTTGTCCGGAATGACGGCGACGTTTCGATCTGCAAATCACCCGCTCTTGAAACGGAAACACCGATGACCGGCGAAGCCGACACGACCACCCGCATCGACCCCAAGCTGCTCGAAATCCTGGTTTGCCCCCTGACCAAGGCGACCTTGGAATATGATGCCGCGAAGCAGGAACTGATCAGCCGCCCGGCGAAGCTCGCCTACCCCATCCGCGACGGCATCCCGATCATGCTGCCGGAAGAGGCGCGCCCGCTGGAGGATTGAGACTGTTTCGCCCGGCCCTGATGTTGTGTTAGGATGTACACATCTCAACACAGGAACCGGGACGATGGCCGCGACGGAAACGATGACGATCCGAGTTTCGGCCGAAACCAAGCGCAAGCTTGAACGCATCGCCGCCGGCACCCGGCGCAGCAAGTCCTTCCTCGCCGGCGAGGCGGTTTCGGCCTATGTCGACCGCGAGCTTGAGATCATCGAAGGGATCAAGCGTGGCCTGGCAGATGTCGAGGCCGGGCGGGTCGTGCCGCATGACGAGGCCATGGCCGAAGCCCGCCGGGTCATTGCAGAGGCGCGGCGCGAGAAAGCCCGGCGCGGATGAAGCCGGTCATCTGGTCCGATAACGCGCAGCACGATTACTTCGATATCCTCAGATATATCGCCAAGGACAACCCGGACGCGGCCGAGCGGGTTGTTGATGCCATTGAGCAGGCTGGAAACGATCTGGGCAAATTCGCGACAGGGCGGCCCGGCCGCGTGAACGGTACCTACGAGAAGCTGGTCCCGCGCCTGCCCTATATCCTCGCCTATGCCATCGCATCCCAGGACGGACGCGAGGTCATCGCGATCTTGCGCGTCATCCACATGGCACGAGATTGGCGTGAGGAAGATTGGCCCCTATAGGCGGGGTCTTCAGAGCGCCTCGCCCCTCAACAACCGCGGCGGTCCACCAGCGACGCCCGCAGCCTCGCGGATGAAGAAGCGCTTTAGCCCCGGCAAGCGGTCGACAAGGCCGAGCCCAAGATCGCGCGCCAGCCTGAGCGGCGTCGCGTCGTTCGAGAACAGGCGGTTGAGTCCATCCGTCACCGCGCCCATCGCCACCGTGTCGAAGCGCCGCGCTTTCTCGTAATCCTCCAGCACATCGATCGAGCCGGGATCGCGCCCCAATCGCGCCGCATCGACGATCGCCTCGGCCAAAGCCGCGACGTCCTTGAGGCCGAGATTGAGCCCCTGCCCGGCGATGGGATGGATCAGATGCGCGGCATCGCCCAGCAGGGCCAGCCGCTCGCCGACGAAGCGACGCGCCACGCCGAAGCCGAGCGGATGCGCGCTGACCGCGCTTTCAAGCGCGATCTCGCCGAGTTCGAGCCCGAAGCGCCGCTCGATCTCGGCCAGCATGTCCTGAGCGTCGAGCGAGAGCAGCGCTTCGACATTCTCCGTCCGCTCCGTCCAGACGATCGAGGACCGGTGCCCGAGCCTGCCACCATCGGCCAGCGGCAGGATGGCGAAAGGCCCCGAGGGCAGGAAATGCTCGACCGCGCGCCCGTCATGCGGCCGCTCATGCCCGATCGTCGCGACGATGCCGGATTGGCCATAATCCCAGCCGACCCAGCCGATCCCGGCCTGCTCACGCAATCTCGAACGGGCGCCGTCCGCAGCCACCAACAAGGCAGCCTCGCAGCGCGTCCCGTCGCTGAAAACCAATGCCGCCGACACGTCATCGGCTGTGAAGCGCCGCACGCCGGCGCTGCGCAGTTCCACGCCAGCCCCTTCACAGGACGCCTTCAGCGCCGCGACCAAGGCCGCATTCTCGACCATATGGGCGAAGGGCTCTCCGGGCTCGACCTCGCCGTCGAAGGTCAGGAAGACCGGGCGGATCGCATCTTCGGTGCGGCTGTCCGAGACGATCATCTTCAGCATCGGCTGGGCGGTGTGGGCGATCGTCTCCCAGATCCCGAGCGTCTTGAGCATCGCCCGGCCGCCGGCCGCGACCGCATAGGCGCGGTTGTCGGCCCGGGGTGCGGCCGCCAACGCCGGATCGGCCAGGATCACCGAGAAATCAGCTCCCAGCCCCTGCTTCAGCGCCAGAGCCAACGCCAGCCCGGCAATGCCGCCGCCGGCGATGACGATGCGCATGGCGCTGCTGCCCTCTTCGATAGCCATCTCGTCCTTCTCTCCGCGCCGACTTGACGCCAAGGGATGCCTCGGTGCTGATGCCAAGCGAAACCGGCTGTCCTGTGCGGGCCGCCGGCCGCTCCGTCAACCTGACCGCGATGCCGCCGACCATGTCCCAGATCAGCGCTTCCCTGACAGCGATTCTCGACCTCGAACCGCTCGAGCGCAACCTGTTCCGCGGTCGCAGTCCGAAATCGACCTGGCCCCGCGTCTTCGGCGGCCAGGTCATCGCGCAATCGCTCTATGCCGCCTGCAAGACGGTCGAGGGCCGGCAGCCGCATTCGCTCCACGCCTATTTCCTGCTGCCGGGCGATCCCGAGGTGCCGATCGTCTACGAGGTCGACCGCCTGCGTGACGGCCGTTCATTCACGACGCGGCGCGTGCTCGCCATCCAGAAGGGCGAGGCGATCTTCGCCATGTCCGCCTCCTTCCATGTCGACGAATCCGGCTACGAGCACCAGATGCCGATGCCGAAGGTACCGATGCCCGAAGAGCTGCCGGGGCGCGAGGAGATGGCCAAGACCTTCCTCTCCCACCTGCCCGATCCGCTCCAGACCTTCTATCAGCGCAAGCGGCCGATCGAGATTCGCCCGGTCGAGCTCGAACGCTATCGCGGCGGCGGCAGCCTGGAGCCGAAATTCAACGTCTGGATCCGGGCGATCGAGCCTCTGCCCGACGAGCCCGCCTTCCACCAGAGCGTGCTCGCCTATGCCTCCGATCTGCTGCTGCTCGATTCCAGCCTGATCGCCCATGGCGCGACGGTCTTCGACCAGAAGATCCAGGCCGCGAGCCTCGACCACGCGTTGTGGTTCCACCGTCCGTTCCGGGCGGACGAATGGCTGCTCTATTCGCAGGACAGCCCCTCGACCTCAGGCGCACGCGGCTTTTCGCGCGGCCTAATCTTCAATCGGGAAGGGCGCCTCGTCGCCTCCGTCGCGCAGGAAGGATTGATTCGGCCGCGCGGCGATCGCGGCTGATTGAAATCCGGGCAGTTGCGTAGAATCCAGACGTTTGCCTGATTCTTGGGCAAATCTGCCTGCCCCTTTCCTTTCTCCTTCTGTGATTCGCCTCTGGAAGCGGCTTGGCCGCGCCCGGAGCGGGTTGGCACGCCCCTTGAATTGCATGTTGCGACGCAACTGCGGTCCCGCAGGCGCGAGAGGTGCAACGAGATCGCCGGGGCTGACAACCGGGCGGCGCAGACGGGGAAACCCAGCACATGAAAATCGTGATGGCGATCATCAAGCCGTTCAAGCTGGAGGAGGTGCGCGATGGGCTCACCGCCATCGGCGTTCACGGCCTGACCGTGACCGAGGTGAAGGGCTACGGCCGCCAGAAGGGTCATACGGAAATCTACCGCGGCGCCGAATATGCCGTGAGCTTCCTGCCCAAGATCAAGATCGAGGTCGCGGTCTCCAACGAACTCGTCGACCGGGTGATCGAGACGATCACCGCCGCGGCCCGCACCGGGCAGATCGGCGACGGCAAGATCTTCGTCTCGTCGATCGAAAAGGCCGTGCGCATCCGCACCGGCGAGACCGACACCGACGCCCTCTGAGCCCGATCCTCCAGGAGTTTTCGACGATGAATTTCAGGACTTCCCTGCGGGCCGGGTTGACGGGCCTCGCGCTCGCGATGTTCACGGCCGGTGTTGCGCTGGCCCAGGGTCCCGCCACCCCGCCCGTGCCCAACAAGGGCGACGTCGCCTTCATGATGAGCTCGACGGTGCTCGTCCTGCTCATGACCGTGCCCGGCCTCGCCCTGTTCTACGGCGGCCTCGTCCGCTCGAAGAACATGCTTTCGGTTCTGACGCAGGTCTTCGCCATCGTCAGCGTCGTCTGCATCCTCTGGGTCACCTATGGCTATTCGCTCGCCTTCACCAATGGCGGAGGGCTCAACGACTTCGTCGGCGGCTTCTCCAAGGCCTTTCTCAGGGGCGTCGACGCCACCACCGTGGCCGGCACCTTCTCGAACGGCGTCTATATCCCCGAATTCGTCTATGTCTGCTTCCAGATGACCTTCGCCTGCATCACGCCGGCACTGATCGTGGGTGCCTTCGCCGAGCGGATGAAATTCTCGGCGCTGCTGCTTTTCACCGTGCTCTGGGTCACCCTCATCTATTTCCCGATGGCCCATATGGTCTGGTACTGGGGCGGGCCTGACGCGGTCGGCAACGCCGCCAAGGCGCTGGCCGAGGCCGGCGCGGGCGGCAAGGCCGCCGCGCAGTCCGCACTCGACGCCGTCAACGCCGATGCCGGCATGCTCTTCAAATGGGGCGCGCTCGACTTCGCCGGCGGCACGGTCGTCCATATCAACGCGGGCATCGCCGGCCTCGTCGGCTGTATCCTGATCGGCAAGCGCGTCGGTTTCGGCAAGGAGTTGATGGCGCCGCACTCGCTGACCATGACGCTGATCGGCGCAGCCCTCCTCTGGGTCGGCTGGTTCGGCTTCAATGCCGGCTCCAACCTCGAGGCCAACGGCACTGCAGCTCTCGCCATGATCAACACCTTCGTCGCCACGGCGGCGGCGGCGCTGGCCTGGCTCTTCGTCGAATGGGCGGTCAAGGGCAAGCCCTCGATGCTCGGCATGGTCTCGGGCGCCGTCGCCGGCCTCGTCGCCGTCACGCCGGCCGCCGGCTTTGCCGGCCCGATGGGTTCGATCGTGCTCGGCCTCGTCGCCGGTGCCGTCTGCTTCGTGTTCTGCACCACGGTCAAGAACGCGCTCGGCTACGATGATTCGCTCGACGTGTTCGGCATCCACTGCGTCGGCGGCATCATCGGCGCGATCGCGACCGGCATCCTCGTCAACACCGCGCTCGGCGGCGCCGGCATCCCCGACTATTCCAGCAAGCCCGGCGAACTCGCCGTGGGCGCCTACGAGTTCGGTCCCGCCGTCATGTCGCAGGTCAAGGCGGTGCTGTTCACCCTCGTGTTCAGCGGCGTCGGCTCGGCGATCCTCTACAAGATCGTCGACGTCATCGTCGGCCTGCGCGTCACCACCGACCAGGAGCGCGAAGGCCTCGACATCGCCGAGCATGGCGAGCGCGCCTATCACAACTGATCCACCCGCCGCTCCTCCCGGCGACCTTGGCCCCGGCAGCGATGCCGGGGTCTTTTTGTTACCGGCTCGGCTCGTTGACGACGATCTCCAGGACCTGCACGCCATCCGGCAGTTCGATCAGGAACTCGGCATCGCGGGGCAGATGGTGGATGCGGCGCGGATCGGGCCCGGCAAAGCGCGACATCGCCTCGACGCTTTCCCAATGGGAGATCGTGACGAACTCCGTTTCCGTCTCGCGGTCCTCGCGGAACATCTGGGCACCCAACGCCTTCCGCAGCAGCGGCGTCACGCCTTCGCTGCGCAGGTAGACGGCATAGTCATCGCCTTTGGCGCGCGTCGTGCGGCCGCGCCAGATGCGGGCGATACGGGCTTGAACGGGCTTCGATCCGGTCATGAATGCCTCCCTTCGGATATGGAAAGAAGGAACGTCCTCATGGCCCGGTTCCATCCGCTCCCGACAGGAGACGGCAGGAGCCCGCCGACATGGTTCAAGGTTAAGCGGGTCTTAACCTCGGCTTCCTAACCTTCTGCGGATGGCCGGAATGGTGCGGCCCGACAGTCCGGACAAGACCCGAAACCGCATGCGCACGATCCGCCGCTCCCAATCGCTCATGGACCGCTTGCCAGACCCGGTGCGCGAATTCCTGTCGCGTCGCGCCTCGGAGCTCAGCGGCCTCGGCCTCGTCGCGCTGATGGTCGCGATCTCCATCGCGTTGGCAAGCTGGTCCGTCGACGACCCCAGCCTCAACAATGCCACCAGCGGCGCCGTCCGCAACTGGCTCGGCCGCCCCGGCGCGATGATCGCCGACCTCCTGATGCAGCTCATCGGGCTCGGCGTCGTCGCCCTGCTCTTCCCGCCCGTGATCTGGGCGCTCCGGCTCGTCCGCTTCCACATCTTCGATCGCGGCGCGCTGAAACTCGGCCTCTGGGTCGTCGGCGTCGCCGCGACGGCTGCGGTCGCCAGCGCTCTGCCCGCAACCCCGCGCTGGCCCCTGCCCACCGGCATGGGCGGCGTCATCGGCGACGGCCTCCTGTTCGGCACGCGCAATATCGCGGGCATCGCCGGCAGCGCGGTCGGCAGCCTTGTCGGCTTCCTCTATGCCGGCATCGCCATTCTCGCCGTCACCGCGGCGGCCGGCTTCGGCTTCGTCAGCGACGAGGATCCGGCCCTCGACAGCGACGAGACCGAGGACAGCTGGTCCGACGGCGAGGAGCGCCGCGACGACGAGCCCGGAATCGCCGTCATCCTGATCGGCTGGCTGGCCCATGGCGCGATGGCCCTGCGCTCGGCGATCCTGCGCCGCCTGCCGCATCCGCCGGAACCCGTGGTCGACACGGGCGTCGTTCCGGCCCGCGACAGCAGCCGCGTCCGCCGCGAGCCGCAGTTCGGCGAAGCGCCCACCGGCCGCCACGGCCTGCCCGATTTCGATCCCGAACCGCGGCCGGGCGCACGTGCCGTTACGGGGCCGAATCGAGCCTCCGACTATGACGCGCCGTTCGATCTCGACGATGGGCCGCAGGATCTGCGCGACCTCAACGCCCCGCGCGTGGCCATGCCGCGCGCCGCGCCGAAACCCGGCAAGCGCATGCAGCGCGAGGCGCAGCCCTCCCTGCTCGACCGCGACACCTTCGAGTTGCCGCCGCTGACCTATCTCGCAGAGCCGAAGAAGGTCGCGGCCAACGCCATCTCGACCGACGCGCTCGAACAGAACGCCACGTTGCTCGAAGGCGTGCTGGAGGATTTCGGCGTGCGCGGCGAGATCTCGCAGGTGCGCCCCGGCCCGGTCGTGACCTTGTATGAGCTGGAGCCGGCGCCGGGGACGAAATCCTCCCGCGTGATCTCCTTGGCTGACGACATTGCGCGTTCGATGAGCGCTGTGTCGGCGCGTGTGGCGGTGGTTCAGGGCAAGAACGCGATCGGCATCGAGTTGCCCAACACCCGCCGCGAGACGGTCTTCCTGCGCGAATTGCTCGCCAGCCAGGATTTCGAGGCGACCAAGCACAAGCTCGCGCTCTGCCTCGGCAAGACCATCGGCGGCGAGCCGGTGATCGCGGATCTCGCCCGCATGCCGCATCTGCTCGTCGCCGGCACCACCGGCTCGGGCAAGTCGGTCGCGATCAACACCATGATCCTGTCGATCCTCTACCGGCTGAAGCCGGAGGAGTGCCGCCTGATCATGGTCGATCCCAAGATGCTGGAGCTCTCCGTCTATGACGGCATCCCGCATCTGCTCACCCCTGTCGTCACCGATCCCAAGAAGGCGGTCGTCGCCCTCAAATGGGCGGTGCGCGAGATGGAGGAGCGCTACAAGAAGATGTCGAAGCTCTCGGTGCGCAACATCGACGGCTTCAATGCCAGGG
>JBDHTM010000073.1:0-15114 GCA_039808685.1 Allobosea sp.
AGCGTATACCAGACGACGATGCCGATCAGCAGCGTCTTGGCGAGGCCCTTGGCGAAATTGACCCAGGCCTCCTTGCCGAAGAGGCGCTTGGCGCCGGCCATCGGCGAAATCCGATTGAACTTCGGCATCAGCGGCTCGAAGGTCCAGAGCGGCTTGTGCTGGAGCAGGGCGCCGGCCAGGCCCGCGCAGAGGATGAAGGCGAAGGGCAGGCCCAGCGCCATGAAGCCGGTCAGCACGCCGCGCTGCGTCACCTGCATGAAGGAGGCGCCGTCGGACGGGACCTGATGCGCGTTCATCAGGAAGGAGCGCAAGGACAGCATCGCCTCGCGCGCCGACCAGCCGCCAGCCACCATCAGGGCCAGCGTGAAGCCGCAGAGCACGAAGAAGGTCCCGATCTCCTGCGATTTGGGGACGTCGCCTTTCTCGGTGGCGTCGTCCAGCTTTCGCTGGGTCGGGTCTTCTGTTCTGTCTTCGTTTTCGGCTTCCTCGGACATGGTTTCCTCAGCCGGTGAACTGACGGAGGAAGGCGCCGAGATCGTCGATGAAGACGCTCATCATAACGCCGAGCACGACGAGCAGCACGAGCATGCCGCCCATGATCGAAGCGGGAACGGCGAGGAAGAAGACCTGCAATTGCGGCATCATCCGCGCGAGCACGCCGAGGCCGAGATTGAAAAGCAGGCCGAAGACGAGGAAGGGCGCGGAGATCTGGATGGCCAATGCAAATCCGCGCGCCGTCGAGCGGATCGCCAGCGCCATCGTGTCGGTGAGGTCGACGGCGCCGCCCGGCGGCAGCAGGCGGTAGCTTTCATGGATCGCGGCGATGGCGATGTGGTGCAGGTCCGTGGTCAGGATCAGCGTGATGCCGAGCATCGTCAGGAAATTGCCGATCGAGGGGTTCTGCATGCCGCCGGTCGGATCGACCGTCATGGCGAAGCCGAGACCCATGGTCTGGGCGACGAGC
The DNA here is from genome assembly GCA_039808685.1 of Allobosea sp. Classification (GTDB taxonomy): domain Bacteria; phylum Pseudomonadota; class Alphaproteobacteria; order Rhizobiales; family Beijerinckiaceae; genus Allobosea. Next base: position 965 of record JBDHTM010000073.1, read on the forward strand.
GTGCCGGCAGTCTGGAGGCAGGCCATCACGAGTCGGGCGCAGAGGCCGATGACGAGGCCGACCAGCAATTCTCCGATGAGCAGCGCGACGACGCCCGAGACGTCCCCGGGCACGCGCAGCGAGGGGCGGGCGACGGGCACGATCATCAGCGCGATGAAGAAGGCGAGCGACAGCCTTGCCCGCGAGAAGATGAAGCGCTCGCCGATGCCGGGCATGAGCATGACGAGCGTGCCGACCCGCGCGAAGACGAGCACGAAAATGGCGCTGATCTCGGGCAGGATCGCGATCTGCATCGTGCCGCGGGCACCTTTGCGCCAATGGGTGCGCCGCGGAGCCGCGCCGGCGAAGGCTGGCAGCAGGCGCGGCGGGCTCATCCGCCCGTGGCGATTCGGGCGGCGACTCGCCCCATATAACCCGCCAGCGCATCTCCCATGAACGGGAGAAACAGCAGCAGCGCGGCAAAGACGGCGACGATCTTCGGCACGAAGACCAGCGTCTGCTCCTGGATCTGGGTCAGGGCCTGGATCAGCGAGACGATGAGGCCGACCGCGAGCGCGATCACCATCAGCGGGCCGCCGACCTTGAGGAACACGACGATGCCGTCGCGGGCGATGTCGAGAATGGCTCCGGAAGTCATGGTCTCTATCCGATCCCGAAGCCGTCAGACCGGCATCCGCATGATTTCCTCATAGGCCGCGATGACACGGTCGCGCACGGCGACGAGCGTCTCGATCGCGGCCTCGCTCTCGGCAACTGCCGTCACGACATTGACGATGTCGGCGCGGCCACCGGCGACGCTCGCCGTCTGGGCATCGGCCTTGCGGCCCGCATCGGCAGTGGCGTCGAGCGCCTTGCCGAGCAGGGCCGAGAAATCCGGCCCGCCCGCTTCCGCTGCGCCCGTGGCGAGCGGTTTGCGCATCAGATTGCCGGCGCCCATCCCCTGGATGGAGGCGTAGGCGCCCGCAGCGAAACCCGGAGTGGCCATGGCAGTTCAGTCCCTTTCTGGAACAGCGCCTCAGGCGCGCAGGATATCGATGGTGCGCTGGATCATCCGGCGCGTCGAAGAGATCAGGTTGAGATTGGCTTCGTAGCTGCGCTGGGCCTCGCGCATGTCGACCATCTCGACCAGGGAATTGACGTTCGGCATCTGCACGTCGCCCTTGGCGTCGGCGGCCGGGTTGCCGGGCTCGTGCTTGACCTTGAAGGCGCTCGGGTCGCGCTGCACCTTGCCGAGCGCGACGAGCTGGGCGTCAAGCGTGCGGTCGAAATGGCGCTGGAAGGTCGGGACCTTGCGGCGATAGGGCTCCGCGCCGGCGCGGTCCGGGGCGGAATCGGCATTGGCGATATTCTCGGAGATGATGCGCATGCGCCCGGACTGGCTGCGCAGGCCGGAGGCGGCGACGGCGATGCTCTTGATCAGGTCCATGATCAGCGACCCATCCTTCAGCGTCCCTTGCCGATCGCGATCTTCATCAGGCCGAGGCCCTTGCTGTAGAGCGAGGCGGCGAGCTGATAGTCGGACTGGTTCTGCGCGACCTTGAGCATCTCATCCTCGAGGTTCACCGCGTTGCCGTTGGGCGTGGTCTCGAAGCGCGGGGCACTGGCGCCGTCGAACCCGCCATTGGCGCTCGTCAGGCTCATATGGCCGGCATTGGTCTGGGCGACCGCCACGCCGGCGCGGGCCGGATCGACGCTCGGCGGCTTCAGGTCGACCGGGCGGAAGCCGGGGCTGTCGGCATTGGCGACGTTCACGGCGAGGACCTTCTGGCGCGACTGCTGGTACTGCATGCGCGTCTTCAGCGCCTGCATCAGGCCGCCACTGAGGCTGAATCCGTCGTTCGCCATGGCTCCCGCTTCCCCTCTTCGCCCCGGCGATGCCGGACGACTGGGCAAATCCTGCCGGGTGCATGGTTAACATCCGGTTAAAACGGGCGAGTTTCGCGGGTGTGATTAACCACGCGTTCACCATGTTTCCCGATAGCCAAAGCGTTATGCTATACGCAAGGTGTTGAACCATGGACGGGACTTAGCGGCCGTCCGGGCCGTTGCGTAAGAGGCAGACCTTGCAGAGCTTGTTCGGATTGGAACTCTCGACCGCGCAGAAGGTGATCGTCGCCTCTGTCGTCATTCTCGTGCTTCTCGCGCTGCTCGGACTGTTCGTGAGACAGATCCAGGGCGGGCGCCTGCGCCTGCGCGGCCAGGCTGCCGGTCGACAGCGCCAGCCGCGCCTGGGCGTCATCGATACCTATGATCTCGACCGCCAGCGCCAGCTCGTCCTGATCCGGCGCGACAATATCGAGCATCTGCTGATGATCGGCGGTGCTTCCGACGTCGTGGTCGAGACCAATATCATGCGCAGCGGAGGCCGGGCCGCGCCGCCGAGCTATGTCGATACCGCCGCGACGGACCGGCCGCTGCCGCCGTTCGAGACGCTGGTTCCCCCCAGTGAGCCCGCCATGCGGGCCGGCGAGGACGCGCGGCGTGCAGGCCTCGTCCCCGAAGGGCCGGAACTGCTGCCGCCGTTGCCCACCCGCCCCATTTCGGTTCCGGTGGAACCGGTTGTGCCGCCCGCCGCGGTCGCGACCGCGGGTGTTGCCGCCGCTCTCGGTGTCGGCGCGGCCGCCGAGGCCGCCGCTGCTCCGGTCAAGCCTGCGACGCCCACGATGCCGGCGCCGCCCCTCACCACCGGCCCGGCGCCCAGCTTCGCACGCGAACATGCACCGCAGCCTGCCGTCAGCGCCGGCGAGCTCGACGACATGACCCGCCAGCTCGAAGAGGCACTGAAGCGGCCGTTCTCGGCCGTGCGCCCGGCCCACCTTGCGAACGAGGCGCCGGCCGCGAGCCCAGCTCCCGCGGTGGAGCCGCCGGCTCCGGCCCAGAAGTTCTCTCCCGCGCCTGCCGTCGAGGAAAAGGCACCGCCGGCCGAACCGCCCGCGCCCGAGCCTGAGATCGTGCCCGAGCCAGAGCCGGTCGTGCCGCCTGCTCCGGTCGCTGCCGCGCCACGCCAGAAGCCGATCCCGAGCGATGTCGAGGCTGAACTGGCTGCGGCGCTGGGGCTGGCGCTTGATCGCCCCCTCTCGAAGGCGCCGGAGCCCAAGCCGGTCGAAGCCAGGTCCTTCGAACCTAAGTCTTTCGAACCCAAACCTCCTGAATCCAAGCAGGCCGAGATTCATCATCCGGAGCCGCCGCGCGCCCCGGAATCGATCGCAGAGGACGAGTCCGTCGATGAGACGGTCCTGGATGAGGTTGAGGAGGGGCCCGCTCCCGCCGAGGCCGCGAAACCGCAGCCCGAACCCGAAAAGCCGGCCGAGCCCGCTCCGAAGGAAATCGACCCCTTCTCGGTCGACGCGATCGAAGCCGAGTTCGCCCGTCTGCTCGGCCGCGATCCCAAGGCCAAGTCCTGAAACAGGAAGCCGTGGCCTGAAGGCCCGTCGCCGACAGGTTGCCGCCATCAACAGGATTGTCGGCCATCAGGCCTTGTGACGCCGCGCATCGGTTGCGCGGCGTTTTCGCGTGACTAGCCTCGGCGGGCCTGATCGGTTGAGTCGGGCGGTGGCGGCGCGCGTGACGATCATCGGCAGACGAGCAAGAGGCTTTCGAGGCGGGCGCACGCTGGCGGCTGCCGTGCTGCTGCTCGCGCTCCAGACGATGCCGGCCTTGCCGCAGACGCTATCGCTCGACCTCGGGCAGGGCGGCGGCGTGGCGGAACGGGCGCTGCAGCTCATCGCCGTCATCACGGTGCTGTCGCTGGCGCCGTCGATCCTGATCATGGTGACGTCGTTCACCCGGATCGTGGTGGTGCTGTCGCTGCTGCGCTCCGCACTTGGCACGCAGACCGCGCCGCCGAATGCCGTGATCCTGGGGCTCTCGCTGTTCCTGACCGGCTTCGTCATGGCGCCGACCTTGCGGGAGGCCTACACCACGGCAGTCCAGCCGCTGGTCGCCGGCCAGATCCAGCCGCAGGAGGCCTATAACCGCGGCGTCGTGCCCTTCAAGACCTTCATGCTCAAGCATGTCCGCGAGAAGGACCTGGCGCTGTTCCTCGACATGTCGCAGGGGCCGCGTCCGCAGCAGCCGCAGGATGTCGGCGTCGAGGTGCTGGTGCCGGCCTTCATGATCTCGGAATTGCGTCGCGCCTTCGAGATCGGTTTCCTGCTGTTTGTACCCTTCCTGATCATCGACCTCGTCGTGGCCTCGATCCTGATGTCGGTGGGCATGATGATGCTGCCGCCGGTAACGGTGGCATTGCCGTTCAAGCTGATCTTCTTCGTCCTGGTCGACGGCTGGGGGCTGGTCGCGGGCTCGCTGGTGAAGAGCTACGGCGGCGGGTGATCCGCCACGCAATCGCGAGTCAGATCAACGGCTTGAGCGCAGGTCTTTAGGGCTTGATTCAGTCGCGCTTCAGCTCACCACCACCCGCCCGCGCTGGATGCGCAGGCCGAGCGAGCCGTTTTTCAGCGCCAGCGCCTTGTCGCCGAAGACGCCGCGGCGCCAGCCGTGCAGGGCGGGGACATCCGCGAGATCGTCGGAGGCGATGGCGTCGAGATCGTCGCTGGAGGCGATGATCTTGGGCGCGACGCGCTCGGCATCCGCCACGGCCTTGAGCAGGACCTTGAGCAGGTCGAGCACCGCGGCATTGGTCGGCCGGCCGCGCTCGCGTTCCAGCCGGGGCAGGGTCCTGGGATCGATCGCGGCGGCGCGCTCGATCGCGGCGAGAACTTCGGCGCCGTTGCGCGAGCGCTCGAAGCCGTTGGGGACGGAGCGCAGTTCGGCCAGCGCCTCGACCGAACGCGGGCCGCGCTGGACGATGTCCATCAGCGCATCGTCCTTGAGCACTCGCTGGCGCGGCACGTCGCGGGTCTGCGCCTCGCGCTCGCGCCAGGCGGCGATCTCCATCAGGTTCGGCAGTTCGCGCGGCTTGCGGATACGGCCCTTGAGGCGCTGCCAGGCATTCTCCGGCTTGACCTCGTAGGTCGCGGGCGAGGTCAGCACCGCCATTTCCTCGGCGACCCAGCTTTCGCGGCCGCTGGCGTCGAGATCGGCCTTCAGGGCGAGATAGATGTCGCGCAGATGCGTGACGTCCGACTCGGCATAAGCAAGCTGTGCGTCGGTCAGCGGACGGCGCGACCAGTCGGTGAAGCGCGAGGACTTGTCGATGCGCGCCTTGGCAAGGTCGTTGGCAAGCTGCTCATAGCCGACCGAGTCGCCATAGCCGCAGACCATCGCCGCGACCTGCGTATCGAAGAGGGGCGTCGGCAGCACGCGCCCGAGCAGCCAGACGATTTCCAGATCCTGCCGCGCCGCGTGGAAGACCTTCACCACGTTCTCGTCGACCATCAGCCCGAAGAAGGGGGCGAGGTCGAGATCGGGCGAGAGCGGGTCGATCAGCACAGCCTCGTCCGGCGAAGCGAGCTGGATCAGGCAGAGCTTGGGATAATAGGTGGTCTCGCGCAGGAACTCGGTGTCGACCGTGACGAAGGGATGGGTCGCGAGACGATGACAGGCGGCGGCGAGCGCGGCGGTATCGGAAATCAGATGCATGATGTCGTCGTCTTAGCAGAGAGAGCCGCAGGATGTCGCGGGCGTTCTTGACATTTCGGGCGCGCGCGTGTGGTTAGCCGCGAGCTGTGGCTGGCGCGTTGCGCCGGCCTCCGACGCATTTCCGAAAGACCGACCCTGTGACCCTGCATCGCTACCGTTCCCACACCTGCGGCGCGCTCCGCGACAGCGACATCGGCAAGACCGTGCGCCTCTCCGGCTGGTGCCACCGCATCCGCGACCATGGCGGCGTGCTTTTCATCGATCTGCGCGATCATTACGGCATGACGCAGGTCGTCGTGGATCCTGATTCGCCGGCCTTCGCCGATGCCGAGGCGGCGCGCTCGGAATGGGTCATCCGCATCGACGGGAAGGTGAAGGCCCGCCTCGAAGGTACCGAGAACGCCAATCTCGCCACCGGCAAGATCGAGGTGTTCGCCACGGCGCTCGAAGTGCTCGGCCCGGCTGCCGAATTGCCGTTGCCGGTCTTCGGCGATCTCGAATACCCCGAGGACACCCGCCTCAAATACCGCTTCCTCGACCTGCGTCGCGAGAAGCTGCACAACAACATCATGCTGCGCACCAAGGTCATCGACTCGATGCGCCGCCGCATGAAGGAGCAGGGCTTCTCCGAGTTCCAGACGCCGATCCTGACCGCCTCCTCGCCTGAAGGCGCGCGCGACTTCCTGGTGCCGAGCCGTCTGCATGCCGGCAAGTTCTACGCGCTGCCGCAGGCGCCGCAGCAATACAAGCAGCTGCTGATGATGGCGGGCTTCGACCGCTATTTCCAGATCGCGCCCTGCTTCCGCGACGAGGACCCGCGCGCCGACCGCCTGCCGGGCGAATTCTACCAGCTCGACGTCGAGATGAGCTTCGTCGAGCAGGAAGACGTGTTCGCGACGATGGAGCCGGTCATCACCGGCGTCTTCGAGGAATTCGCCGAGGGCCGGACCGTTCAGAAGAACTGGCCGCGCATTCCCTATGCGGAGGCGATCGCCAAATACGGCTCCGACAAGCCGGATCTGCGCAACCCGATCGAGATGCAGGACGTCTCCGAGCATTTTCGCGGCTCGGGCTTCAAGGTCTTCGCCCGCATTCTCGAAGGCGAGAAGAACCGCGTCTGGGCGATTCCCGCGCCGGGCGGCGGCAGCAGAGCCTTCTGCGACCGGATGAACTCCTGGGCGCAGGGTGAGGGCCAGCCCGGCCTCGGCTACCTGATGGTCAAGGAAGACGGCGAGGGCCAGGGGCCGATCGCCAACAATATCGGGCCGGAGCGGGTCGCCGCCATCGTCAAGCAGATGGGGCTGAAGGGCGGCGATGCCTGCTTCTTCGTCGCGGGCGATCCGGACAAGTTCTACAAGTTCGCCGGCAGCGCCCGGAACAAGGTCGGCCAGGAGCTCAACCTGATCGACGAGAACGTCTTCGCCTTTGCCTGGATCGTCGATTTCCCGATGTTCGAGTACAACGAGGACGAGAAGAAGGTCGATTTCTCGCATAACCCCTTCTCGATGCCGCAGGGCGGCCTGAAGGCGCTCAACGAGGAAGACCCGCTCTCGCTCAAGGCTTTCCAGTACGATATCGCCTGCAACGGCTTCGAGCTGGCCTCGGGCGGCATCCGCAACCACCGCCCCGAGGCGATGGTGAAGGCCTTCGAGATCGCCGGCTATGGCGAGGAGACGGTGATCGAGCGCTTCGGCGGCATGTATCGCGCCTTCCAGTACGGCGCCCCGCCGCATGGCGGCATGGCGGCCGGCGTGGACCGCATCATCATGCTGCTGGCGCGCGCCACGAACCTGCGCGAGGTCGCCCTGTTCCCGATGAACCAGCAGGCCGTCGACCTCCTGATGGGGGCGCCGGCCGAGGCGACGCCGAAGCAGCTGCGCGAGGCGCATCTGCGCGTCAACCTGCCCGAGAAGAACGGCTGACGACCATGGCCTCGCTATCGATCGGGCGGGCGCTGTCGCTCGCCTGCTTCCTGACGCCGCTGCTCGGTGCCTGCGTCGCCTATGGCGAGAGCAGCTCCGGCCGCGCCTCGGCGCTCGCGACGACGGTGTCGCGCGCCATCGCCTGCAAGGCGGGCTCGCCGCAGCGCACGACGCTCGACCGCTTCCTTGCGGCCGAGAAGGCGCGTGGCGCCGACGAGCACCAGATCGCGGCGGCGCGCTCGGCCTATATCGGCATCTCGGAGGCTGAGACGATCAATCAGGGTGTGCGCCCGCAGCCTTGCACGGCCGAGGAGCGGGCGGAGCTGAAGGAGCGGATGAGCCGCATCCGGGCCGGGGATTTCGACACGCTCTGAGCCCGCCGTACCGATGCTCTCGATCTCGAAATTCGCCCCTGCGGCGGCCTCGCTCGCTGCGCTCGGCGCCTGCACGGTCGCCGGGCCGGTGCCGGGCACCGTGGAATATGCCGCTGCGACCGTCTCGCGCGCCTATGATTGCGGCCTGTTGGTCGATCGCGGCCGTATCATCGCACGGCTCGATCGGCAGGACCGGCCGCGCTTCATCGCGGCCAATGCCGGCTATGCCGTGAAATCCTACAAGGCGCCGCGCCGCTGCGAGAGCGCCGAGCGCGAGCGGGTCAAGGGCGAGATCGGCGCGCTCGCACGCCGCTGAAATCGCTTGCTTCGGGCGGCGCGACATGGCCACAAGGCGGCAATGCCCGCCGCCGCCATCACCGCCATCACCGCCATCGTCGTCAGCTACGACAGCGCCGAGGTCCTGCCCGCCTGCCTCGATGCGCTGGCCGGAGAGGGCGTGCCGGCCATGGTCGTCGACAATGCAAGTGGGGACGACAGCCGCGCGATCGCGGCGGCGAAGGGCGCGCGGGTGATCGCGAATGCCCGCAACGAAGGTTACGGGCGCGCCAACAATATCGGCGTCGCGGCAGCCGAGACGCCCTATGTGCTGATCGTCAATCCGGACCTGAAGATCGGGCGCGGTGCCGTTGCGGCCCTGCTGGAGGCAGCCGAGCGCTATCCCGATGCCGGGATGCTCGCCCCGCGCATCGTCGAGCCATCGGGCCGCATCTTCCTGCAGCCGCGCTCGCTCTTGTCCCCGTCGCATCTCAATTGCTCCGGCACGATGGCGATCCCGGAGGGCGATGCCTGCCTGCCTTTCCTGTCGGGGGCCTGCCTGCTGATCAGAAGGGAGCTGTTCGTTGCGCTTGGCGGCTTCGATCCCGCGATCTTCCTGTTCTACGAGGACGACGATCTCTGCCGGCGCATGCGCGATGCCGGCCATGCGCTCATCCATGTCCATGGCGCCGAGGCACGGCACGGGCGAGGCCGCTCGACGGCGCCGTCGCCGCAGCGGCGCTTCAAGGCACGCTGGCATCTCGCCTGGTCCGAGCATTACATCGCCCGGAAATACGGGCTTCCTGGGCCGGCTCCGATCCGGATGCTGGAGAATATCGGGAAGGCTGCGGGCTATGGGCTCTTGCTAAGGCGCGAGAAGATGTTCGCGCATGCGGGCTCGGCCGCCGGCGCGCGCGCCTGGCGGCGCGGCGAGACGGCATTGGCGCATGAAGGGCTGGGGGAGAGGCCATGACCCGGCCCATGGTCGCGGAGGCGCTTGCCAATCCGCACAACAATTTCGGCCTGCTCCGGCTGGTCATGGCCCTCGCGGTGGTGGTGTCGCACGCCTTCAGCGTCACCGACGGGCGGGTGGAACAGGAGCCCTGGTTCCAGACGACCGGGTTCACGCTGGGCGAGCATGCGGTCAACGGCTTCTTCGCGATCTCCGGCTTCCTGGTGACGATGAGCTTCGTCAGGCGTGGCTGGCGCGACTATGTCGTCGCGCGGCTGCTCAGGATCGCGCCGGGATTGATCGTGGCTACGCTCCTCGTCGCGCTCGTGCTGGGGGCGTCGATGACGACGCTGGACGTTTCCGCCTATTTCCGCGATCCCCGGCTGTGGCGCTTCATCATGGGCACGCTGACGAGTTTCAAGAGTGCGGCGGGTTTGCCCGGCGTTTTCGAGAGCAACCCCCTTCCGTTCCCGCTGGGGACGGTGTGGACGCTGAAATATGAAACGCTGTGCTATCTCGGCGTGCTCATTGCGGGGGGCACGGGCCTTCTGGCCCGGCCGCGCATCGCGCTGGCAGCGCTGCTGGCGTTGACGCTTGCCGTCGTCCTGCGCGAGGTGCTGGCGCCACATGGCCCGAAGGGTACCGAGACGGCGCTGCGTCTGCCGCTGATCTTCCTCGCGGGCGGTGTCGTCTATCTCTATCGCGAGAAGGTGCCGCTTTCGCTGCCGCTGCTGGCGCTCGCGCTGGCGGCGCTGGTGCCGCTCTCCTTCACGCCGCTCTACAAGGCGGCGCTCTTCCTCGTGACGGCCTGGGGTATCCTCGTGCTGGCACTCGCACCCGTCCTGACGCGACGCTCGCTCGAGCCGCCGGCCGATCTCTCGTACGGCGTCTATCTCTACGGCTGGCCGGTGCAGCAGGCGCTGCATGCACTCCACCCCATGCTCAGCGCAGTGACCCTGCTGTGGCCGTCGATTGCCGTAACGCTGATCGTGGCGGCGCTGTCCTGGTACCTGATCGAGAAGCCGGCGCTCGGGCTCAAGCGCCGCCTGATGGGCGGTTCCTCGGAGCCCGGAGGAAGGATCTCCGCGGCCTCATCCTGAGGAAGCCCGAAAGGCTGTCTCGAAGGATGCTCCAGGAGGCTCCGGAACCAGCTGGAGCATCCTCGATACGCCGCTGACACGGCTCCTCAGAATGAGGGCTGAGTTCGAACTGGGCTTCTGAGCGCAGCCAGCACGTCGTCGATCCGCCCGGAAAGCAGGAGCGGGATCAATCGTTCGATCTCGGCACGAGGGCGGTTCCACCAGGCGGTTTCGAGCAGGGACGCGATCCGCGCCTCGTCGAAGCGCAATCTGACGACACGGGACGGGTTGCCGGCGACGATCGCATAGGGCGGCACGTCGCGCGTGACCACGGCGCGCGCCGCGACCACGGCGCCATGGCCGATGGTCACGCCCGACATGATCATGCACTGCGAGCCGAGCCAGACATCGTGACCGATGACGACATCGCCGCGGGTCGTGTCATGGCCGGTCATCCCGGCGGCCTGAGGCCAGAGCCGGGGCAGGGCGGGGAAGGGATAGGTCGTCGTCCAGTCGAGGCGGTGATTGCCGCCAAGCAGGATCTCGACGCCGTCTGCGATCGAGCCATAGCGGCCGATCACCAGCCGGGCGCCGCTTTCGGGAAAGCGGACCTTCGGCCGGCCATAGGTATACGGCCCAATGGCGAACTGACCCGGCCGCCGCGCGACGAGCTTCGCGAGATGCAGCCGGGTCTGGTTATCGGGGTTCAGCCGCTTGCGCAGCCAGCCGCGCGGGATGGGCGGCAAGCCCGCCCACCAGGCCTGAAGGCCTGACGGGCGCCAGTCGCGATCCTCGGGCGCCATGGCGCCCTGGTCGTCACTGCGCATCGGCCTTGAGGTCGATCTTGTCGAAGATCTCCGTCGGCTCGGTCATGGTGATGACATCGGCGAGGCCGAGGCCCGTCGTCGACTTGGCGCTGGCCTGGACCGTCAGCGTACCGGGCTTGGCGACGAAGCGCGAGGCGGCGGCCGCCACGCTCTTGGCGCCGTCCGATGGCCCCAGGACCGCGGCAAGCCCGAGGCTCGCCACCATCGTGAACTGCTGGCGGACCTCCTCGACCTTGCGCTTGGACTTGCGCGCCTCGTTCTCGATCAGCTTCTCGACCAGTCCGTAATTCTGCAGCTTGACCTGTAGGTTACGGGCGGTCGCGCCGAGTGCGGCGACCTGCGCGAGGGCGAGATCGCTGGCGAAGAGGTCCTTGGTGACGTTGCCGAGCGTTCCGGTGGCCTCGATCTGGGCGAGGCCGGCGCTGCCGAAGGAGAGCGTGCGGATGGCGATCTCGTTCTTCGCAGCCTCCCAGGCGAGATCCAGCTTGGCCGAGAGATCGAGCGAGCGGATGCCCATCGCGATCATGTCCTTGGCGGCCGGGTTGCCGGTGGCCTCGGAGACGGGGGTGACGAGCTTGTCGATCGTCAGCGCGAGGCTGGTCGGGATGCCGTTGAGCTGCTCGCCCGCCTTGATCTCGAAAGTGCCGAGCGAGATCTTGACCGGCTCCTTGCCAGTGATGATCGCCGGCGCGTCGATCGAGATGCCGGCGAGGCGGACCGTGCCGATCGTCGGAATGAAGCGGCGGAAATCGACCTCTTCGAGCGGCTTGTCCGGCTCGTTCAAAGCCGCGCGCAGCTCGCTGATGACGGAACCGAACTTGAAGCCGGAATAGGCGATCGAATCGATGCCGCCCTTAGCCTCGCCCGAGCGGAACTGGAAGCCTTCCATGGCGAAGCCGGATTTCGCCGGGGTGTTCTCGCCGAAGGCCATGCGGGCGATCCGCATGTCGACCGCTTCCGCCTTGGCTCCGGTCTTCGGCGGGGCGCTGAGGTTCATGATGAGGTCGCGCGCTTCGCCGCTGCCATAGTCGAACATGTCGAAGAGCGCGAGCATGGACAGGCCGAGCTGCCGTTCGGCATCGGTCTTGGCGGGCGACTTCTCGGTAGTATCCTTGTCCTTCTTGTCGCCCTGCTTGCTCTCGACCTCCTCGCTCGCCTTGGCCAGGCGCGAGAACACGTCGAGCAGCGGCTCCGGGCCGACCTTGGCGGCGAAGCCGCGCGCCGTCGTGCGACCGAGCGACATCTTGCCGGCCTTGCCCATGTCGAGGCTGTAACCGTCCTGCTCGAAATTGCCGATAACGGGCAGCATCGCCTCGTTGGCGCCAGCGGCGGCCTTCTCAGTCAGCACGCGCGCGATCTGACGCAGGTCGAAGGCATCGAAGGCCGTGCGTTTCAGCTCGCCCTTCATCGGGCCGGTCGCCGAGCCGTCGGCGGTGATGCTGCCGCTTGCCGATTCGCCGTGGCCGATCTTGCCTTCGCGGATATCGGTGAGGCGGATGTCGCGATAGACCGTGGTCTGCTTCTGGTCGCCCACCGTCTGCACCAGCGAGAGTTCCGGCGCGCTGATCTCGGCCGCGTTCAGCTTGGCCGCCCGCCCGGCAGCCGATTCGCCCGCGCCGGAACCGGCGAACAGCGCGAGAAAGGCGTCCTTCTCCAGCGTCGAGCCCTTGATTGCGATCTTCGACGCGTTGATCACGAGCTTGCCGAGGTCGATCTTGACGTTGTCGAGCTGGAAATCGGCGGCCCAGGCCGGGGCGGCGAAGGACATCAGAACAAACGCCAGGGCCGTGCCGGCGAGGTGCGTCGTCCGACGAGGGCGCGCAACGATCATGGATATCTCCTAATTCCCGAAGTCCGGCGAAACTGCCGCAAGCGGGTGACGAAAGAAAGCCGTCAGCCGGCGCTGCATGGCATCCCCCATTCATATGATGACGAAAGGCTTGACCGAAAGGCGGCGAACACGGCCATCTGCCGAAGATTTGCCATCGGCAGACCCTAGAGCAGACCGGCGATCGCCGCTATGGAGTCCAGAAGTGATGCACGCCGTCAGAACCGCTCTTGCCGCCGTCGCGCTGGCGCTGCTCGCCCTGGCACCGGCAGCGTTGCGGGCCCAGGGGCAGCCGGCGGCTGCCGGAGGCGCCGGCCTCGAATCGCTCGTCATCGTCAGCGGCGGCACGCGCCATGCCTTCCAGGTCGAGGTCATGCGCACGCCGGACCAGCGCGCGAAGGGCCTGATGTTCCGCAACTACATGCCTGCCGATCGCGGCATGCTCTTCGACTTCGCCGTGAGCGAGCCCGTGGCGATGTGGATGCAGAATACCTATATCTCCTTGGACATGCTGTTCATCCGGGCCGATGGCACGATCGCGCACATCGCCGAGCGCACCGAGCCGCTCTCGACGCGCACGATTCCCTCGGGCGAGCCGGTGCTGTCGGTGCTGGAGATCAATGGCGGCGTCAGCAGGCAGCTCGGCATCAAGCCGGGCGACAAGGTCGAGCACGCGCTGTTCAAGCGCTGATCGGCAGCGCCGCTGCACAGGCAGGATGTCATGCGGTTGGCTTTCGCTTGCCGTCGCGGCCTGTGGCATGATAGCGAACCGCATCGTTTGGAATGCTTCGTCGGGGTATAGCGCAGCCCGGTAGCGCATCTGCTTTGGGAGCAGAGGGTCCCAGGTTCGAATCCTGGTGCCCCGACCATTATTCCAGACATACATGAAGCGGTTCGCGTCGCGAGCTGCACAGGTTTGGTGACGGCAGAGCGCTTTCATGACCGCACGCATCTATCGCCCGGCCCGCACGGCCATGCAGTCCGGTACGGCCAAGACCGAGCGCTGGCTGCTCGAATACGAGCCCGAGGCGCCGCGCCAGATCGAGCCGCTGATGGGCTGGACCTCGTCCTCGGACATGAAGAGCCAGCTCCAGCTCTGGTTCGACAGCGAGGCCGAGGCTGTCGCCTATGCCACGCGCAACGGCATCGCCTATCGCGTCGAGCAGCCGAATGAGGCCAAGCGCCGCACGGTGTCCTATTCCGACAATTTCAAGTTCACGCGCGTCGGTCAGTGGACGCATTGATGCCGACAAGCGAGGCAGGTCCTCGCTTTCGGGCCCGTAGCTCAGTTGGATAGAGCAATAGCCTTCTAAGCTATCGGTCGCAGGTTCGAATCCTGCCGGGCTCGCCA
>JBDHTM010000074.1:0-14824 GCA_039808685.1 Allobosea sp.
GGGCGCGCCACTCCCCTGATTGGGGTTATCCATCTCCCTGAATTTCAACGTCGACAAGCCCTTCGGGCGGGTTGCACCCCGTCCGGATGCATAACATCGTGCATAACATGGCTGACGACGACGTGCCTGTTGCGAACCATCTCACCACCCGGAACGGCGTGTGCCAGTATGTGCGCCGCGTGCCCGAGGACCTGCGCGATGCGTTCTCGTTCGCGCGCGTCCAGCTGTCTTTGAAGACGCGCGATCAGCGCGCGGCGCGCGAGAAGGCGCTGGCGCTGGATCTGGAATGGGACCGCCGCTTCGCCGAGGCGCGTCAGCGACGCGGGCTGGCGAGTGCTGCCGACCATTTGCCGTCCATCGACGCCACCGGGTGGGGCTGGGAGGACTGGGAGGCGCTGTCCCGCTGGTTCGGAGCGAGCCTGTTGGAGGACGACTGGCGCGAGCGCCTTCGTCAGGTCAGGGGCTCCGCCTTCGCGCCGGTGCCGGAGATCTCCGATCTGCCGCGGCGCAGCAATGCCGACGTCAAGGAGCATTTCGCTCGGGAGCGAACTCTGCGCGCGATGACGATCGGCGAGTATGCGACGGAGCGATCGGGCTTCGTCCAGGGGTATGTCCGCAGGCTCGGCGTCTCGCTGTCCAGGACCTCGCAGCACCACGACCGCTTCATGGCCGCATGCCTCGAAGCGGAGCTGACCTATCTCGACGTCTTCCGTCAGCGGGAGAGCCGGCTTGGCGGCCTCGGCACGGCCCATCCCGATACGATCGCCGGCCCGTGGCGCAAGGCGCGTCCGGAGCAGCCCGGGATGCCCGAACCCATTGCCGTGCAGAAGGCGTCGGTCGCGTCGACGGCGGTCGGCAAGACGCTCGCCGACTGCGCGACCAAGTGGTGCGAGAACCGGCGCCTGGCGAAGAAGCAGGTCAGGCCGGAATATCTGCGCGAGATGGAGCACGCCATCCTGGCCTTCACGGCGCATTCCGGGGTCAAGGACATCGGAGAGATCAAGCGCAAGCACGTGCTTGCCTATCGCGACCACCTCGGCTCGGCCAACAACTACGCGATCCAGACCATCAACAAGAAGGTGGGGTTCATCTCCGCGCTGCTGGCGACGGCCTTGAACGCCGGCTGGGTCGAGACGCCGCTCGGCAAGGAGATCTACCTCGAAATCCCTGAGGACGAGGACTTTCGCGAGCCTTACAGCGACGCCGAGCTCAAGCGCATCTTCACCCATCCGATCTTCACCGAAGGCAAGCGCTTCACCAAGGTCAAGGCCTGCGAGGAACTGCAGTTCTGGCTGCCGCTGATCGCCTGCCTGCACGGGATGATCAGCTCCGAGATCATCCAGCTCGGGCCCGACAGCATCATGCCGCATCCCGATGCACCGGACACTCTCTGCTTCGTGGTGACGAACGCGGGAGACCGCCGCGTCAAGACCCTGGCCCGCCGCCGCTGGGTCCCGGTCCGACGCGAGCTTCTCGATCTCGGCCTGCTCGATCTCGTCGAGGCGGCCCGCGCCGGCGGCCGGGAGTTCCTGTGGTCGGCGATGACCCGCCATGACCACGACGTGACGCGGGTCTCGGGCTACTTCTCGTCGTTCTGGGCCGACCTCTCCCGCAAGGATCTCACGATCGAGAGCGAGGGCACGACGCTCTACTCCTTCCGGCACGCCTTCCAGGATGCACTCAGCGGCGCCGGTCACGCCGACGAGGTCAAGAAGGCGCTGATGGGGCATGCGGAAGGCGGGATGACCAAGCGCTATGGCACGAAGCGAAAGCCGCGCGTCGTCAACATCGGCGATCTGGACGAGGCCGTGCAGGGGCTCGACTGGGCGTTCCTGCCTGCGATCAGGCGGACATCCTAGACGGTCTCGCTTTGATCTGGCGGTGCGGCTGTGCCTTGGGACGAGCGGATATGGAGGCCGATCCCTCTCCCATTCTCGAAAAGGAACACGATGCCCCGGCTCTCGAGAGCCTGCTGGATATCGCGCAGGGTCCGATCGTGCGGGATGCGGCTACCGGTCTCCAGAGATGCAATCGTTCCTTGGGCGACCATCGCGAGTTCGGCCAGCTCCTTTTGACTGAGGCCGAGCCAAACGCGAGCAGCGCGGACTTGCTCTTTGTTAACCATTTTATTGAGTTCAGATTGCAAAATTGAGTTGTTGAGTCGATATAGGAGCCGGTGGACAGCCCGTCCACGTCCGGAGCTCATCGTCATGGCCAAGGCCGATCATCGCACCATCCTCACCTCGTCCAACTCGTCCAACTCGTCCGTCGTGCCGTTGCCGGCATCCCTGCTCGCCAGCGTCGAGCGGGCGGCGGCTGGCGCCCTGCAGGCCGACTTCGTCGCCGATCCGCTGCTGGGGCCGGGCCTCAGCGTTTGTAACTCCTACCTCTCCTCCGCCGTCAAGCGGCATGGCGGCCTGATCGATGCCGCGATCTGCGAGGCATTGGAGCGCAGCGGCGAGTATCTGGTGCTGCGTCAGGTCGAGATGCCGATCACGGACGCCGCCGAGGCGCTCGTGGCGACCAACACGCCCGAGGCGCTCGCCGGGCTGACGGCGACGGCGCACGGGCCGTACCGCCGGGTCGCGTTCTTCGACCTGATCGCGATCCACCTGAAGACGGGTGCGGCGAAGATCATCGAGATCAAGCGCGGCGGCGGCATCACCGAGGTCCGCAAGCGCCGCCTGATCGAGCGCGACCTGCGCTGCGCCAGGCTGCAGCTGCCGTCCTTCCTGCGGCCGCGCTTCGATTGCGAGCCGCGCTCCTTCGAGAGCTGGCTGCTCGACTACTACGGGCGCAGCGGCTTCGCCGACGGCCTGACGGTGACGCGCGAGGGCATCGACGCGCTCTTCGGCGTGCCGGTCCGCGACCTCGTCGATGCGGTCACGGATCGGCTCCGGGCCGAGATCCTGCGCGAGGTGCCGCGCCTGCTGACCGTCGCCCAGAACCTGCTGGGAGCCGCGGATGACGGAAGCCTGCAGGCTCATCCCTTCGCCAATCCCGTCAAGCCGAAGTCCGCCCGTCGGCTGGTCTGCGGCGATCGGATCCCGGCGGGAGCGCAGGCCCGCAGCAGCCCGCAGCGGCCGACCGTCCAGTAACCGATACGGGAGCGGTGCAGGTCGCCGCTCCCTCCCATCGTCGTCCTCGTCACCACGCGTCGCGCGGACCTCGTCCGCGTGCAGGGAACCGCTTTGCCATGACGCCCGATAATCAGCCGATCCCCGATACCGCCGCACCGGCCTTGCTGCGGCTGTGGACGGCCGCCGCCCTGCCGTTGGATCCGGACGTCGCGACCCGTCTGCGGCGCCTGCTGGCTCAGGTCGCGATCCTGCGAGTCCCCGGCCTTCCCGAGGCCGCCGGCGGCGATGCGGCGATGGCATCGAGGCTCGCCCTCGGCGTCATCGACGGCGACGACATGCGACGCGACCTGGCGATGACGGCGCTGCTCCTCAACGCCGGGGAGAACGGCGCCTGCCAGCTGATCCTCGATCATGCGCGTATCCACGATCGCAGGCGCCGGCTCGAGCGCGCCGTCGAGGTGGCCTTGTCGCCGCCGTGCGGTGACGCGGGCCCGCCCGCCGGGCGTCTTCCGGATGCCCGCACCCCTTCCGTTCAGAACTGATCAGGACGACCGCCATGACCTGCGACCGCAAGCCGTCGAGCGCGGCATCCGCCCATATGCCCCGTTCTGGCATCCTCGCCCGTTTCGCCCAGAGCCACCGCCTGGCCGATGGGCAGGAGATCCACGTCGATGCCGAGCCCGATGGCGAGCCGGTGTGGAGCCTCGAAGCCGAGCGTCCCGAAGCGGAGCAGGCAAAGGGCAGCCCGAACGACGCCAGCCGCAGCTCGGGCAGCCCCGAGAGCGGCACTGCGGCCGGTCGTTCCGTCCAGTCGGTCTACAGTCCCGTCGAGCTGATCGTCGAGCTGGCTTTCGACGAGCAGGCCCGCGCTGCCAAGCTCGATCTGCGCAAGATGCCATCCGGCGCGGCGTCGCTCATGGTCGTGCAGGTTCCGACGGAGGCCTGGGAGCAGCCGCTCGGCAGGCTCGTCGAGAGCATCGACCAGCAGATCGTGACCTATACCGGCCGACCCGAGATCAAGGCCCGCGACAATATCGGCAAGGACATCGTCCAGGATCTGCAGGCAGGACGCACCGTGGTGGCGGTCGCCGCCCATCCCGACCAGCGCCTGCCCGCCTTCCTGCGCGGCGCGGCCGATCGTCGACTGATCGTCAGGAGCCCGACGCCGGCCTTGATGCGCAAGGTGATCCGTCGCTGGACCGGCCGCTCGGCGCCAGCGATCTCGGGAGCGGACATCGCGGGTCTCGATCTGCACGAGCTCGCTCTTGCCCTTCGCCGTGGCAGCTCGCCCGGTGCCTGCGTCGGACGCCTGCAGCGCGCATCGGCGGCGACCACCGTCATCGGCTCCAGCGACGACACCCCGCCTCTGGCGGAGCTCACCGGCTATGGCGAGGCCCGCGACTGGGCGCTCGACCTGGTCGAGGATGTCCGGCGCATGCGTGCCGGCCTGATCCAGCCGACCCAGCTCGAGAGCGCGATCTTCCACGGCCCGCCCGGCACCGGCAAGACGACGCTGGCCAGGGCCGTGGCGAAGGCGGCGGGCTTGCCGATCGAGACGACCAGCATCGCGGACTGGTTCAAGGCCGGCCCGGGCTACCTCGACAGCGTCATCAAGGCGGCGTCGGCCGTGTTCGACCGCGCGCTCGCCAGCGCCCCTTCGGTGCTGTTCATCGACGAGCTCGACGCGCTGCCGGACCGGGCGAAGCTCTCGCAGAGGGGCGCCGACTGGTGGCTGCCGGTCATCACCAGCGTGCTGCTCCGGATCGACCAGGTCCGCGCCGACAAGAGCGGCGTGGTCCTGCTCGGCGCGACCAATCACGTTGACAGGGTCGATGCCGCGATCCGGCGCCCCGGCCGCTTCGATCGATCCTTCCTGATCCCGCCGCCCGACGCGGCGGGTCTGGCGGGCATCTTCCGGCTGCATCTGGGGACCGATCTGCCGGGTGCCGACCTGTTGCCGCTGGCGCGTCAGGTTCCGGGCGCTACCGGAGCCAACGTCGTGCAGTGGATCAGGCAGGCACGGCGCAGGGCGCTCAACGCCGGCCGGCCGCTTGCCCTGGACGATCTGCGGGCCGTCATGACCCCCGCCGATACGCGCTCGCCGGAGGAACTGAGGGCGGTCGCCCTGCACGAGGCCGGCCATGTCGTCGTCGGCAGGAGCCTCGGGCTCGAGGTCCGCTCCGTCACCATCCAGGCGGAAGGTCGTGCCGATGGCTGGGCCGAGTTCGTCGTCGACCGGGCTCCCGATCGCGATCGCCTCGACAACCAGGTCGTCGCGATCCTGGCCGGACGCGCCGCCGACATCGTCCTCGGTGACGGCCCCAACGCCGGCTCGATCAGCGACCTGGCCAAGGCGACCGAATGGGTCACGGCGGCCCACGCCACCTTCGGCCTGCGTGGCCAGCTGACGGTCAGGGGGCGCCCCGGCGACGACACGCGCCTGCTGGCCGCCGATCGAACCCTCGCCGCCGCGGTCGAAGCCGATCTGCACCGGCTGCAGGACGAGGCGATCATGCTGGTGCGGCAACACACGCGCGAGATCATCGCGCTCGCCACCGCGCTCGTCGAGCGGCGCGTGCTGGTCCAAGGCGAGATCGACACCGTGATGAAGGACGCTGCGATCAATGCCTCCCCGGCAGCGCTCTGAGATCGATACCGGCCATGCTGGCGAACTTGTGCCATCGTCATGAGCCCACTGCCAAAATGCCAAAACGCCGTGCGCGTTCTGCTGCAGCGACCCTGTCCGCCCTGTCAGCGCGGTGCGGGCGTTCTCCGCGCCGCGATCATGACGCGCATCCTGTTGCGGCTTTCGGCGAGCTTTGGCCTGATCCGGGCGACCTCTTCGGGGTCGGCTTTGGGGATGGGGTAGCTGCGTCCGCCGCTCCCCTGCGAGCTTCCGTAGTGATGGGACGCCGTGTCGTCGGCGGCGTGGCCCATGAGAGCGGCGACGATGGCCGCGCCGAGATCACGCTCCTCCTGCGTTCTGGCATGGCCGATGAAGTGACGCTTCAGGCGGCCGGAGCAGGCGTGCCTGAGCGAGTACGGCGTCGGCCAGCGCTTGCGACGCGGGAACAGCGCCCGGGTGACGATATGCATGCGTTCCTCGATCCGCTCGAGCAGAGCCTGATAGTCTTTGCGCGAGAGGCTGTTGACCCGTTCGGTCCAGGCAAGCAGGTGATCGCGACTGACGGGGTCGAGCTTCTCGAAGATCAGGGTTCGGGTCGGGCCATGCGCCCTGTCGTTGCTGTTCTTGGCATTCGGGACGATCATGATCAGCGTATCGCCAGTGATGGTGATCGTCGTTCCGTGCCACTCGATAGGACGATGCCCGGTCACGATGGTCGCTCGCATGAAGCCGACGAGATCTTCGTTGTACTGCGACCGGTAGAGGGGCGCGGCCGCGATGATGCGGTCGAAGTCGGCGTCGGAAATACCTTTCGCCTTGCTGGCCGAGGTGCGCAGCGGGATGGAGGCTTTCGGCTTGCCGCGCGGTGCTGGCGCGGGATCCTGCTGTCGGGAACCGTCGAGCAAGGTGAGGGCTTCGGCGACCTCGGCGCGCAGATGCGGGTTGTGCCGCGCGAGGCGTTCGAGCCCGAACCGGATCGTCGCGCGATACTGGCGGACCGAGGAGCCGCTCAACTGTGGCGCCCAGATCAGGAACTGCCTCACGAAGTCGAGGACGCGGATGGAGCGGTCGAGCTCCGTCCCAGCCCGCCGCCAGAGCTGTCCGAAGCGGTCGAGGTAACGCGTCTCGGTCGTGGCCGTACGTGTGATTGCCGGGAGCGACATGTCGGATGTCCCCGTTACTCCGGAGGTAACGCTTGCCTCGGTCAGCCCGCCAGGGCCGCGGCAAGCTTCGCCCGGTTGACCACATAATCGCCGGGGCTGCGGCCCTGCGCGCCCGGCTGCCGGTCGGCCCGGCTGAGCACGTCCTCGCTCTCGAGCTCCTTCAGCACGTCCTCGAACGCCGCCGGCGACCCGAACAGCCCGGTGCGGGAACGGCGCAGCTCGCGCGCCCGGAAACGCTGCGTCCCGCTGGCCATGAGGTGCCGGACCAGGTTCTCCCGGATCTGCTCGCCCGGGTCCTGCGCCACATGCCGGGCGACCCTGATCATGCCGGGCGCGAACAACCGGTCGACCAGCGCGATGGCCGCTTCGATCCGGGCGAGAGACACACTCCGGGGGAGGGCGTCGCCGTCACGGGCTGCGGCGATCGCCTCCAGGACTAGGGCGAGCCGCCCGCAGTGACCGCCGGCCTTCGCATACCAGCTGCGGACCAGCCCGCCCGCGCGCCGGCCGGCCTCGCTCCAGTCCCTCATCGCCCGCTCCAGCCGATCGAGGCCTGCTTCCTCGATCGGGATGGTCGTCACATCCTCGACCCGGCCCATCGCACGCAGCCGGCCGACGAGCTCGATCAGGCCGTCGAGCGACAGCGCGGTTCGCGCGATCAGCGCGTCGCGCTCCTCGTCGATCCAGACCCAGAAGAACCGTCCGGCCAGGCCATCGTCCTGCCGGCCGACCAGGCCGGTGATCTTGTCGGGCTGCGTCCCGGTCAAAATGGAGACCGCCAAGCTCTGCAGCTCGCGGCTCTCCCGGCTGATCCGTCCGACCCTGAGCGCGCTGCCGCCGGTCGACTGCAGCAGCCGGGAGCGCATCTGCCGGCCCTGGCCGAGCAGCGTCGCGGCCTCGTCGGCCAGGGCGAGAACGCCGCGGGGCGAGCCGGCCAGCATCTCGGTCATGTCCTCGACCGAGGAATCCTGGATGACGATGCCGGGCCGGATCGGCACAACCACGGAGTCTGGACTGCGCGCCGGCGGCCTGGGATCCGGCAGATCCCTGATGAGCGCCTTGCGCTGCTCGGCCTGATAAATGCGCCACTCCAGCTCGATCCGGCTCTTGTCGCGCTGGGCCGCCTCGTGATCCTGGCGCCAGCGCTCGCGTTCGGCGACGGTCGCCGCCTCCAGCAGCATCTTGGGCAAGGCGGTCATGTCGCTCTTGCGCGCGCCGGGCGTGGCGACGATCGCTCCCCACAGTACCGGCGGTTCGCTCCGGACGGCGCCGAGCCCGACCCTGATCAGCGAGCCCAGCGCCGTGGCCGAGGTGACCAGCACGCTGAGCAGCGGCATCTCCGCCGGGACATCATATCCGGTCGCCAGCCTGGCGATGTCAGCTGCCAGCAGCGCATCGCCGAGATCCGCAAGGTCGACGGCCGGCGCGGCGGGATGCGTGCTCACCGCATCCTCCGCAGCAGGCCGGTCCCGTGAGGGAATAGCCATCGGCGCGATCGGCCGCGGTATCGGCATAGGGGACCGGTGCGGCGCGAGCAGCGAAGGCCGCACGGGAGTGTTGGCGAGACCAGAATCGGGCGCGTCGGACATGGCTCGTCTCCTCAGTCCTTCAGCCGCTCGAGAAGAGCCGGCGAGATCGATGCCCCTTCCTTCAGGCAGCAGGCTCCCTGGAGCCTGACCCAGCGGCTGACGGTGCGCGCCCAACCTCCGCCTTCCGCATCGACGGCCGCGACCGCGTCGGTCTCGACGAGATCGTCGTCGATCAGCCCCACCAGCACCGGCAGATCTTCGCCGTCTCCGAGGACGAGCGCCGCATCGGTCATCACCGGCACCTCGGCCAGTTCCGCCACTGAGGGCGTCCATCCCTGCCGCAGGCGCCGCAACTCGGCGCGCAGGCGCGCAGCCCTGTCGCGCAGTTCCGGGGGGAGGCGCTCGGCCATCTCGTGATCGGGAAACTCACCGTCGCCGACGAGCACGGCGATGCCGTTGCTCATCAGCCCGGTGTCGGGGGTATCGGGCCGGCGCGACCGGTAATCGGCCGTCCACTCGTCCGCATGGTGGGACACAACTGCACTCCAATCAGATAACACGGAATAACAGTGTAATCAGGATTCGCTGATTTGCAAACGGGCGCACGCGATGGCATCGTCCGGACGTCAACGAGCCGAATGGAACCGATGTTCTTTTTCTTCTACGTGCCGAGCGATCCCCAGCATGTGCGCACCGCAGCCGCCATGTACGACGGCCCCTACGACGTCATGCCCGACGTCTCGATCGCGACGATGCGGACGTTCTTGAACGTCGCCGCCAACAGCGCTGACGAACCCTCCGCCAAGATCCTGGCGGAGCGGGCCGGGCTGAACTACGCAAAATTTATGCGGCACATCGAAGTCCTGGCCGAAGGGTCACGGCGCGTCCCAGGCCACCAGGTTCTGACCAAGACCTACAACGCCGAGATGCGGCGCCACGAAATCCACATCACGCTTAAGGGACTCAACCTGCTCGGTGCGATCGTCGAGCCGATCGCCGAGGCCAAGGCGGAATGACGACCGCGCCAGAGACAGCACCAGCAAACAGGGCAGCTTCGACAAAGGTCCTCAGGTGTCTGCCGCTGGCCCAATCCCCTCGTATTGCATCGGAAAGTCAGGGCGAGGCCGAGTGGCGCCACAACCCGACATTGGGAGCTTGCCGGATACCAGATATTCGGGACGACAATTGTCTTCGCCGCTGCGGCACAGCATCATAATGAAGCTGAACCGCATCGCAGGTGGTTGGACCATATGGCGACGACTCCGGGCCTGTATCTGAAATGGCGCGCTTTTCGGGAGCTCGTCGGCATGCCGATGCCCGAGGCGGAGATTGCCTTTCGGCTGTTCGGCGAGACGAAATGGGAGAGCAGCGCGCCGAAATTCTCGAAGCTGCTTTACGGCGATTACGGCTTCTCCCTCGATACCGCCACCGAACTCGCCGAGATCGTCAACAAGCGTCTCGACGTCAGCCTGCGAGCGCGTGGATTGCCCGGACTGGCGGAGCCGCTGGCTCCGTCCGAGTTCACACTCCCGCTCTACGACTTCATCCGTCGCATCCAGTCGGCAGCGCGGATCGAGGACGGCGAAACGCTCGACCGGGCGCAGGACGCGCTGCTCGGCGACTTGGCACCTGGGGTCAATCCGCAGGGAACGGTGCGGCTCGTCATCGAGAAATTCGCCGCTGATCGCAGCTTCGACGGCTTTCTGCCGTCGGGCGGCGATGGCCCTGTGGTTTTTGAAGCAGGCCGGCACAAGGGCCGCATCGCGGTGCAAGGCATCGATCGCGAGCCCGCCATGGCCTATACGCTGCTGGCGCGCGACACGCGCCCGATCGGACACAGATGCTGGGAACTGAGCTGGGCCGAAACGATCCTGTGGTTACCGTCCCCGTCTCGCCCGCGCCTTGTCGAGGGAAAGCTGCTGCTGATGCCTGAAGCGGCGCCCGTGCAGCCCAAGCCCGGACGGTTCCTGGCGACTACGGCGCTGCTCTGGGAAGCCGACAGTCGCAGACTGCTCGATCCGAGAGGGGCAGATGCGGAACCGGGCGCGCTCGACGAGGAGGAGACGGCCCGCTTCCTGACCAATCTGCGCCGCCTGCAGCGGCGCAACGCGCAGGTCGTGACGGTGTCGAGCGCCGAGTACATCGTGACGGTCTGAGGGAGCGTCGCCGATGCGCAGCCGCTGGTTCGATCTCTCGGGCGACGCCGGCACCTCCCCGGCGAGCGCGGGTGAAGCCGATGCGACACCGGCTTCGAACACCGCAACCCCTCGGGTCGACGGGCCTTCCAAGTCCCAACCGGAACAGCGCTTCGCCCTGCTGATCGGCAACGCTGCCTATTCCCCCGCTGCGCTCGCCAATCCGGTCCGGGACGTGCGCCTGCTGGGCTGGACGCTCGAAGGGATGGGCTTCTCCGTGCGGCGCGTCGAGAATGCGACGCTGGCCGCGATGCAGGACGCGGTCATCGCCTTCGGCGAAGAGCTCGACGCCGCCGGCGCGCATGCGGTCGCGCTGCTCTATTTCGCGGGGCATGGCGTGCAGCATGAGGGCAGCAACTTCCTGCTGCCGGTCGATGCCCGGATCCCGGCGCCGCATTATCTCGCGACCCGGTCGCTGCCGCTCGACGTGGCGGTGGCACAGCTCGCCCGCTGCCCGCGCCGCGCCACCATCGTCGCGGTCGACGCCTGCCGCGACGAGGTCGTGACGGATGCGACTGCGGATGCGGCGGGCGTCACGGCGGGGCTCGCACGCGCCAAGCTGCCGCGCCCCTCGCAACTCGTCTTTTCGACGGCGGCCCAGGCACGTGCTGCCGACGGCTTCGGCGATCACAGCCCCTTCGCGCTGGCTCTGTCCGAGGAGTTGCCGGGGCTGCTCGTCCCGGGCCGCCGCCTGCAAGACATGATCGACGACGTCGCCACCAAGGTCGGCCTCTGGACCAAGGACGAGCAGACGGTCGCCGTCTATCGCGAAGGCTTCATGCCGCCCTTGTCGCTGACGAAGGCGGATGAGCAGCGGCTGCGCGACTGGAGCAAGCGCCCGCCGTTCCGGCTCTCGCGCCGGCAGGCCGTGCAGCGAATCGCCGCCGGCATCGCGGCACTGGCTATGGTCGCGGCGGCAACGCTATGGTGGACCGCCTATCCGGAAACGCGCACGACCCTGCTGCTGCGCGCCGGGCTGCTCGACAAGGCCGCCTATGATCTGACCTGCGCCCGGCCCTGGGATGGAGTGGCCGATCGCTACGGGCTGACGCGCCGCGACTGGTGCCTGTCGATCCCGAAATGGATGGAGGACAAGCTCGTCCGCAAGGAAGGCACGGTCGAAAAGGTCGCAGCCGGGCTCAGGGACGGTGATCCAAAGGCTGTCTTCCTGTCGGCGCTCCTCGCCTCCAGCCAGGCGGAGAGCCTCGCCGGCGAGTCGAAGGAGAGGCGGAGCCGCGAGGCCTATGCGCTTGCCATGCGGGCAGCGCGCACGGATCTGCCGGTCGGCGAGCTCGCTCCCTTCCTTCTCGCGCCGTCGATCGTCCGCGTAGAAATGGGTCCTGCCGCCATTCTGCGGGCGATGCGACGCGCCTCGGCCCATGGCGTGTTCGCCGCCGCAATCCTCGCGCCGGTCATCGAGGCCAAGCTTCGCAGCAATGGGCTCGAAGGCGTGCCCCCGGACGTCCTCGACGCCGTCAGCAAGGCTTTTCTCCGCGCCGAGGACGAAGACCCCTCGGGCGAAGTCGCCTACAATGCAGCAAATGCCTTCAGCGGCACGCTCGGCTTTCCCGAACTCGCCTCGCCGGAGCGGGAGCACTTCTGGCTGCGCCGCTCGGCGGCGGCCGGCTTCCGGCCGGCGATCGGCCTTCTGCTCGAACGTGCGGGAAGGGATCCGGCCTATCGGCTGGAGAACGACGAGCGGCAACGGCTCGTCGGCATCATGGCGAGTGGCGATGACCCCGTCGGACGCTACTGGCGGGCCCGCCAGCGCATCGGTCGCGAGCACCGCATCGCGCCGGAGACGCTCGCCTTGTTCGCTTCCGCCGCCCAGGCCGGTTTCACACCCGCGACGCTCGATCTCGCGGATTACTATCTGGGCGATGGCCGCGACCCCGAGCGGGCGCTCGCGCTGCTGCGTGCCGCCGCGAAAGCCCGCCAGCCGGAAGCCATCCTGCATCTCGGCCTTCTTCTGGCGAACGGGAGGGCCGGGCGCGATGGCCAGCCGCCCGTCGCGCCGCAGCCGAAGAAAGCCGTCGAGCTCCTCGAACGGCCGGAGATCGCGCAGGATCTGCTAGGCCGGTTCGCGCTCGCCCGGCTCTACCTCTACGGCGATCCCGCCCTGCGCGATCCGGCCAAGGCCGAGGCTCTGCTACGCGATGTCGCCAGAGCGACGCCGGAACCGCGGATCGGGCTCGATGCGCGCGGGGAACTCGACCGGATCGCGACCGAGCGCGCGTTGAAGCGGGTGCTCGATCCTTCGCTCGCCATCACGGCCGGGCGTCCGGATGCCCCCGTGTCTCTGACGCTAGCGATATCTCCGTCCTGCGCCAGCTGCGGTCTGGAGAAGCTGATGCAGGTCGTCGAACCCTTCCTGGCGAGAGGCGACGCCCATCTCTTCGTCGTGCCGCTCAGGGCGCCTGCCGATGCGAGCGTCGAGGCCTCGATGATCGCTGTCTGCGCCGCCCCCGAGACGCGTTTCGCTCGGTTTCGCAAGCTCGTGGCCGGCGCCGCCCGGTGGGGAAGCCTCCCCGAAGAGGCAGAGCGAAGACGGGCCTTTGCCGAAGTCCTGAGTGAGGGAGACACCTTATCCGTCGACATCGACGCATGCCTTCGAAACGGTACGGCTCGGGCGGCGCTGCAACGTCAGCACGATGACATCATGTCGGCGACGGGGCTGAAGGCTCAGCCCGTCCTCTTCATCGGCGGCGAGAGGCGCGAGGAGGCCGATGCTCTTCCCGCGGACGAACTGCGCCGACTCATCCTCGCCCAGCTGCCGCCGGCGAGGCGCGCCGGACCGGGCGGCCCGACGCCATAGATCGAATGATCTGTGCCGGTCACGATGCTCTACTTGGCCATCGGCCGCCCATCAAAGATCCGCTCCAGAACGAGCCTCCACGACACAAAGAGGGACAGAAAGAAGATGAAGAGCCCGAGACAGCCGAAGACGATGCCCGGCCAGACCATCACCACGCTTGCGACGGTCGCTGCGAGCTCATGAGCGAGCCAGGACGCGGCGAAGCCGACATCCTGCACGATGTCCCAGTGGTTCTGCGGCGGCCGCGGCTCCGGGAAATCCCGCACGAGCCACGCGACGGAGGGATGATAGGGGGCGCCGGGCTTCAGCCACGGTTCCGGGAAGAGGAAGTCGGTCGCCGCCCTGGCGATCCAGAGGCCCGCCGCCATCGAGATCGCGCCGCAGACGATGAACAGCAGGTTTCCGGTCCAGCCGAGTTCCTTCGGCGCGGCGGGGGGCTCGGCCCCGGGGTTCTGCTGAAGATCCATGACGTTCTCCTCCGCGCTGATGATGTGATTAACCGGATCGGTCCGTGGCGACCTCTGATCTGTTTTTCGGATATACAGCTTTGATCGCTCGGCGAGGATTGCGCCCGCTTGCGCGGGCTTGCGGGGACCCCCGCGAGACAGGATTCGCGGAGAAGGGTGCGCTCGCATCTCCTCAAAGCCGCCATGTTCTTCGGCACGCGCCCGCTGAGGCGCTTCTCCTACGGCAAGGCCCGGCAACCGGAAGCAATCGACAGATGCCGGCCCGGTGGCAAAAGTAAACGCGATCGTCTTCGATCGACCGAGGGACCATGTCGATCACCACACCGAGACATCCACGACTCAACCGATCGATGGCGCGAGCCGGACTGGCGTTGTGCCTCCTCTGCCCGACGGCGGCCGCCCAAAGCGCTGTGCTGCGCCTCAACGGCGCGGGCGGCCTGTCCTGCCATGTGCTGGACTCCCCCGCCAAGGCGCGTCTGCCGGAGGGGCGCGCCGCGCTGCAATGGAGCTTCGGCTACCTCACCGGCCGCGTCCAGTCGGGCGCCGGAGAGCCTCACCAGCGCTTCGCGGGCCCGGACGGCATCGCCGCCGCGATCATCGCCTATTGCCGGGCGCATCCGAAGCGGCAGGTCGCCGACGCCGCGGCGGATTTCTTCGGGCCTTGACGGCCTCTCCTCCGGTTCGACGCGGCATCGTGCGGTCCAGTCGATCGCTCGGTATTTCAGGTTCTCACAGGGGGTATCGCGATGTCCATGATCACCCGGTTTTGCCTCGCGAGCGCGGCCGTCGCTGCGGCGCTTCTGCTGGCGTTCCCGGCCGCGGCCCAGAACAATCGGTGCTCGGTAATGTGCAACGGCATGTACAACGATTGCTACAAATCCTGTGCCGGATCGAATGACGGCCTCTCGCCCTTTGGAGCGGCGCCCGGCAGCGGTCCCGGCCGGTCCGG
>JBDHTM010000075.1:0-13886 GCA_039808685.1 Allobosea sp.
AGTTCACCTCGCTCGGCGTCGATCCGACCCGCAAGTCGACGGTGATCGTCAAGTCGATGCAGCATTTCCGCGCCGCCTTCGAGCCGATCGCGCGCGAGGTGCTGGAGGTCGATACCGGCGCACTCTCGACCCGCAATTTCAAGGAGCGGCCCTACAGGAAGGTCCGCCGCCCGATCTTCCCGCTCGACGATATCTGATCGCCGCGCGCGAGCGCCGGCGATGACTGGACTTGAGGAGAACACCATGGCGATTCAGGCCGATATCGTATTGCGCAACGGGCCGATCTGGTGCGGGCGCGAGGAGGGCGTCGTCGAGGCGCTGGCGATCTTCCGCGACAAGGTGCTGGCCGCCGGCAGCGATGCCGAGATCAAGCCGCTGACCGGGCCGAAGACCCGCGTCATCGACCTCAAGGGCCGGCTGGCAACGCCGGGCTTGAACGATTCCCACCTGCATCTGGTGTCGCTCGGCATGACCATGGGCTGGGTCGATTCCAAGCCGGAGAGCGCGCCCACGCTGGAGGCGCTGCTCGGTGCCATCGCAGCTCGTGCCGCGCAGTCCAAGCCGGGCGAATGGATCCTGTCGCGCGGCTACGACCAGACCAAGCTCGACACCGGCCGCCATCCCTATCGCGAGGAGCTCGACCGCGCCGCGCCGAACAACCCGGTGATGCTTGTGCGTGCCTGCGGCCATATCGCGATCTGCAATTCCGAGGCGCTGCGCCTCGGCGGCATCGACGAGCAATCGCCGACGCCACAGGGCGGCCTGATCGAGCAGCAGAACGGACGGCTCACCGGTCTGCTCGCCGAGAACGCCCGCGCCCCGGTTCAGGCTGCGATTCCCGCGGCGACCGAGGAGGATATCATCGCCGGCATCGAGCGTGGCGGGCAGTATCTGCTCTCGCTCGGCATCACCAGTTGCATGGATGCTGCCGTCGGCCAGAAGGGTGGCTTCCGCGAGATCGCGGCCTATCACCGCGCCAAGCGCGACGGCCGCCTGCCGGTCCGCACCTGGCTGACCCTGCTCGGCGACGATGGTCGCTCGATCGTACCGCAATGCTACGAGGCGGGGCTGATTTCCGGCACCGGCGACGAGATGCTGATGATCGGCGGCGTCAAGCTCTTCCTCGACGGCTCGGCCGGCGGCCGCACCGCCTGGATGACCGAGCCCTATCTCGGCGAGGACAAGACCACCGGCGTCTGGATGTGGGAGGATGCCGAACTCGAGCGGATGGTCCTGGACGCCCACAAGAAGGGCTATCAGCTCGTCTGCCACGCCATCGGCGACGCCGCGATCGAGCAGCTGATCACCGCCTATGAGAAGGCGCTGGCGGCTTACCCCGATCCGGACCGGCGCCACCGCATCGAGCATTGCGGCTTCTCGACCCCGGCCCAGCACGAGCGCATGGTCAAGGCCGGCATCTATCCCTGCCCGCAGCAGGTCTTCATCCATGATTTCGGCGATGCCTATGTGAAGGTGCTGGGCCCCGAGCGGGCGCTGCCGAGCTATCCGTTCCGCACCTGGTTCGACCTTGGCCTGAAGCCGGCGACGGGCAGCGACGCCCCGGTCTGCGACCCCAACCCTTTCCCGAATTTCCACACCATGCTGACCCGTGAGACCTGGAAGGGCACGGTGATGGACGCTACCCAGCGCGTCTCGATTGAGGAAGCGCTGCAGGCCTATACCGAATTCGGCGCCTTCTCGCAGAAGCAGGAAAAGGTGAAGGGCAAGCTCGCGCCGGGCTTCCTGGCCGATGTCGCGGTGTTCTCGCGCGATCTGCTGACCGCGGATCCGGCTGATATCCTCAACGACACCCGCTGTGACCTCACCATCCTTGGCGGTGAGGTCGTCTACGAGCGGGCTTGAGCCAGAGCATTTTCGAGCGCAGAGGATCCATTTGAGCGAAGAAAATGCGAAAAGAATCCGAATTGGCTCCGCAATCTTCTGAATTGCGAAGCGACTCGGGTGGATTTGACCGCGCGGGGGAAGACAAGCGCGGCAAAGCCGTTATGGTTCCATTGGGAAGCAAACAACTCCGGATCAGCCGGAGCGGATAAACGGGAGGAATGATCGTGTTGTCGAAGAAATTGGCCTTTGCAACCGCGCTGACGCTGGCCGCCTTTACCATCTCGGCGCAGGCCCAGGAGCCGCGCCGCGGCGGGACGATCCGCTTCACGGCGCCCTATGGCGCGTCCTTTGTCAGCAATGACAGCCACGTCTCGAACCAGATCCAGGACGAGATCTACGGCTATGCGCTGCACAGCATGCTGTTCCGTTGGGATTCGAAGGCGGGCAAGCCCGAGCCCGAGCTCGTCAAGAGCTTCACCACCGCGGCGGATGGCCTGACGCACACGCTGAAGCTGCGCGACGACGCCTACTTCCACAACGGCCGCAAGATGACGGCCGACGACGTGATCTGGTCGTTCACGCGTCTTGTCGATGGTTCCAAGAACTATCCGGGTGCGAGTCGCGTCGTGCGCATCAAGGGCGCCGAGGCCGTTCGCAAAGGCGAGGCCAAGGAGATTTCCGGCCTCAAGAAGATCGATGACTTTACCATCGAGATGACGTTGACCGATCCGGCCGATCCCGGCTTCCTGTTCTACGCCGCCACCACGGCGATCATGCCGGCGAAGGAAGCGCAGCAGCCGGACTTCTTCAACAAGCCGATCGGGCTTGGGCCCTTCAAGTTCGTCGAGCACGTTCCCGGCTCGCGCATGGTCTTCGAGCGCTGGGAGAAATACTACAAGCCCGGCAAGCCCTATGCCGACAGGCTGGTGATCTCGCCCATGGGCGAGGCGGCTGCGCGCGACGTCGCCTTCCGCAACAAGGAGATCGACGTCTCGATCCTGGGTTCGACCCAGTATGTCGCCTACAAGGCCGATCCGAACCTCTCCAAGGGCATCCTGGAGGTCGCTGAGGTCTTCACCCGCAACATGGGCATGAATCCCGAGTTCAAGCCGTTCTCCGACAAACGGGTGCGCCAGGCGATCAATTACGCGATCGACAGCGACCTGATCATCAAGCGCCTCGTCCGCGACAAGGCCTATCGCGCGGTGAGCTGGCTGCCGAGCTCGGTTCCGGCCTTCGACAAGAACGCCAAGCCCTATGCCTATGACCCGGAAAAGGCCAAGAAGCTCCTGGCCGAGGCCGGCTATCCCGATGGTTTCGAGTTCGAATGGACTGCGACGCCGAACGAGAGCTGGGGCATTCCGATCGTCGAGGCGACGATCCCCATGCTCGCCAAGGTCGGCATCAAGGTGAAGGTCAAGCCGGTCGAGACCTCGGCGCTTGGCGGCGTCATCGCGAAGGGCGACTTCCAGGCCTATATCTGGTCGAACACTTCGGGGCCCGATCCGTTGACCGCGCTGAAGTGCTTCCACTCGGCGACGCCGCGCTCGTCCTGCAACTACACCACCTTCAAGAGCGCCGCTTTTGACAAGCTGTTCGAAGAGGCGGCGGCCGAGCGGGATGCCGGCAAGAAGGTCGAGCTCATGAAGAAGGCCAATGCGCTGCTGCAGGAAGAGGCCCCGGTCTGGTTCTTCAACTACAACAAGGCGGTGATGGCCTATCAGCCCTGGCTCCACGGCCTCCAGCCCAACGCGACCGAGCTTGCGCTCCAGCGCTACGAGGACCTCTGGGTCGACGCGTCTTCGCCCGCGGCGAAGTAAGCGCGCCTTCGCGGAGGTTCCCGCCAACTCGATGACCTCCGTCATCCTGGACCGGTGCGGCCACGCCGCCCGTCCGGGGTGACGGAGGCTTTCGGGCCTCGACCTGAGTCCGCCCTGCGGCGGCGATCAGGAGTTGACCATGCTGCCCTATGTTGTCCGTCGCCTGCTGCAGGCTGTTCCGATTCTGCTTGCGGTAGCCGGACTGGTCTTCGTGATGTTCAGCGTCATCCCCGGCGATTTCGCTTCGACCCAGATGGCCGACGGCCGCTCGGTCGTCGACGCCGAGCAGGTCGCGCGCATGAACAAGCAATTCGGCCTCGACGATCCCGTCCATGTGCGTTTCGCGAACTACGCCATGAAGCTTGCGACGCTCGATCTCGGCACCTCGTTCCGCACCCGCCAGCCGGTGATCAATTCCCTGCTCGAGCGAATCTGGCCCAGTCTTCAATTGGCCATCGCCGCGATGGCCTTCGCCATCGCGCTGGGCATTCCGCTGGGTTTCCTGGCGGCGCTGAGGCCGGGCGGCTGGCTCGACATGCAGTCGATGTTCGTCGCGGTGTCGGGCCTGTCGCTGCCGCAGTTCTGGCTCGGCCTGATGCTGATGTATGCCTTCGCGCTGGTTCTGGGCTGGTTCCCGAGCTTCGGCTACGGCGACGGCAATCCGCGCTATATCGTGCTGCCTGCGGTCGCGCTCGGTGTCGCGCCGCTCGCCCTGCTCGCCCGCACGACGCGTGCCGCCGTGCTCGAGGTGATGAATGCGGACTTTGTCCGCACCGCCCGCGCCAAGGGCAATAGCGAAGTCCGGGTGATGCGCTGGCATGTGGCACGCAACGCGATGGTCATCGTGCTGACGACGCTTGGCCTGCAGTTCGGCTCGATCATGGGCGGCGCCGTCGTGATCGAGAAGCTTTTCGCCTGGCCGGGCATCGGCTCGCTTCTGGTCGACAGCGTGTCGCTGCGCGACATTCCCGTCGTCCAGGCCTGCATCCTGCTGCTCGTGCTCTTCTTTCTCGTCGTGAACATCATCGTGGACGTGCTCTGCGCTCTGATCGATCCGCGCATCAAGTATACCTAGGGGCGGGGCATGAAATTCCGGGCTAATCTGTGGATCGGTGGCGTCCTCTTCGCTGCCGTCGTCATCGGCGGGACGCTGGCGCCCTGGCTGGCGCATACCGACCCCGTCATGGACGCCAACCTGATGAATGCCGAAGTTCCGCCCGGCGGCGAGTTCTGGTTCGGCACGGATGCGCAGGGCCGCGACATCTACAGCCGGGTGCTCTACGGCGCGCGCATCTCGCTGACGGTGGGCATCGTCTCGCAGTTGATCAACACCGTGATCGGCGTCGCGCTGGGCATGTCGGCCGGTTATTTCGGCGGCTGGTGGGACGATTTCGTCAACGGGCTGACCAATCTCATGCTGTCGATCCCCTCGCTGGTCTTCGCGCTCGCCATCATGGCGATCCTTCAGCCGGGCTTGACCAGCCTGCTGATCGCGCTCGGCCTGACCAACTGGTCCTATACCTGCCGGCTGTCGCGGGCCGCGACGCTGTCGATCAAGCAGCAGGGCTATGTCGAAGCGGCGCGCTCCTTCGGCTCCAGCAACCTGCGCATCATGCTGCTGCAGATCCTGCCGAATATCGCCGGCCCGATCATCGTCATCGGCACGCTCGGCATGGGCGGCGCCGTGCTGGCGGAGGCGGCGCTCTCCTTCCTCGGTCTCGGCATCCGCCCGCCCTTCCCGAGCTGGGGCTCGATGCTCTCCGATGCGCGCGACCAGATCACCACGGCGCCCTGGATCTCGGTCTTTCCGGGTCTCGCCATCTTCATGACGGTGCTCGGCCTCAATCTTCTGGGTGACGGCCTGCGCGACATCCTCGACCCGCATTCCCAGCTCCGCAAAGCCTGACAGTAGACACATGACCCAAGACCCGATCGATCCGCCGCTCGAGACCATCCGCTTCCACGGGCTGAAGGCGGGGCCGAAGCTCCTCGTCTTCGGCGCGGTGCACGGCAACGAGACCTGCGGGCCGAACGCGATTGCCCGCGTGATCGAGGATTGCCGCGCCGGCCGTGTCTCGATCCAGCGCGGTGAGGTCACCTTCCTACCCGTCGCCAACCCCAAGGCCTTCAGGCAGAACACCCGCGAGGGCGACCGCAACCTCAACCGCGACCTGCGCGAGCGGCCGCAGCCCGTCGACAACGAGGACAGGATCGGTAACCGCCTCTCGGCCATCCTGCGGCAGCACGACATGCTGCTCGACGTCCATTCCTTCACCGGGGAGGGCGTGCCCTTCGTTTTCTTCGGCCCGGACGACAATCGCGACACGCTCGAGCCCTTTCGCCACGGCGCGGCCGAGGCCGCCTTCGCCGCCTGCCTCGGCGTCGACCTGATGATCCATGGCTGGCTCGACATCTATGTCCGGTTGATCGCGGCGCGCGAGCGGCTGAACCTGCCGCGGCTCGCCGTGACCGAGGGCTTCGGCACCACCGAGTTCATGCGCTTCGCGGGCGGCTATGGCGTGACGCTCGAATGCGGCCGCCACGAGGACCCGGCATCCGTCGATGTCGGCTACAAGGCGATCCGCAACGCGCTCGCCCATCTCGGGCTGACCGACGAGGCACCGCCGGCGCCTGAAAAAAGGGTCGTCGTCCATATGGACGACCTCGTCATCTGCGAGGCGGAAGGTGACCGTGTCGAAGGTTCGTGGAAGACCGGCGACCGCGTCGCCAAGGGCACGCCGATCGCCCGCCGCGCCGACGGCAGCGTCCTGACGATGCCGCGCGACGGCTTCATCATCTTCCCCAATCCCAAGGCCAAGCCCGGCGAGGGCATCTGCTATCTCGGGACGGAGAGCATGCGCCGCTACTGAGGCGTCTACTGGACGATGCCGCGCTTGGTGCCGAAGCCGGGGATGTCGCAGCCGCAGCTGGAGCCGTAGGGCAGCGGCGGCGTCGGGCAATCGCCCCGGCCGGTGACGCATATATTGCCATAGCGTGGCCGGTAATAGGGACGCTCGTAACCGTAGTCGCGGCGATAATAGCGCCGGGGCGGCGGTGGACGATCGTCGTCCTCATCGTCATAGACGGGCGGGTTGCGATAGGGGCTCCCGTAATACTGGGCGCGGGCCGGGACGGCGCCGAGCAGGACAGCGCAGGCGAGAGCCGAGATCGTGAGCTGGCGACGCAGCATGGGCCTTCCTTTCGTATCCACGCCGGCGAGCGGGCCGGACGAAGCCTTTCATTGTCTCCTAGGCGGGTCATGATGAACGGATGCTGAGGCAGCTTGGAGGCGCGGGCGGGAAGGCGAAACGAGCCGATGGCTTCAAGGCCCTTCGTCGCGTGAGCGCTTGGATCGACACTGCGGTTTCTGTAACAGCCTCTACACGTCGCTCTTTTCCGGCTTGCCGATGCGGCTGAGATCGATCTGCTTTTGCAGGCCGAGCATGACGCTGAAGGAGGTCACCGGGGTGAGTCCGGTCTCCTTGGTCTTGCGCCAGGCTCCGGCTGCGGTAGCGGTCAGGCCCTTGCCGAGGTTGCGCTGGTAGTCGATGCCGAGGACCTTCTGGTCTGAGCGGGCGTCGAGCCCGACATAATCGTCGGTCTTGCGCCGGGCGGAGAGAATGACGGCGTTGTCGTCGTCGATCCGCGCGGTCAGCTTCGCTTCATGCGCCGTGGCCACATCGATGACGGAGAAGGGCAGGGTGGTGTCTTCCACCGTGCGGGCCGAGCCGAGATCGAGCGTAAAGCGCTGATAGGGCACACGCAGCTTGGCGGTGTAGAGCAGGCTTTCGACCGCATCGAATTCCTTTTCCGGAAAATAGGCGCGGAACGGCGAGAGCGAGCCTTCGATCGCGGCCCCGCCCAGCACCGTCGAGAAGAACAGATTGGGCTGCAGCCGGTTATGGTCGCGCCGGAAGCCGAGATAGTCGACGCCCTCGATGTAATGGACGCGCGAGGCGCTGAAGGAGACGCCGATTTCAGTCTCGCCCGAGCGCCAGGCGGCGCCGGTCGCCAGCCCGAGCGTGCCGAAATTCTCGTCGCGGGGGAGGAAATTGCCGAGATTGAAGACATTCCGCTCGTTCAGCGCAGTCAGGCGTGCCTCCCCACTGACGAAGAGGCGGAACGGGCCGATGCCATGGTCGAGGCGCTCGCGCCAGGCCAGGCTGCTTTTCCGACGCGACCAGCTCTGCTCGTTACCGGCCGTTAGTGAAGATTGGATCGCACGCGCGTCGCCGAGGCTGAAGCCGTGCTTCAACGTCAGCGAATGGGCGCGGGCGGAGGCCAGCGTGCGCGGATCGTACTGCGTCTCGGCGAGCGAGAGGTTCAGTCCGTAGCCGTCCTGCAATGTCCCGTGCAGATAATCCCAGGTTGCATAGGTTGTGGCGACGGGCGAACCGTTCGCCCCCTGGATGCCGGCCGGATTGCTGTCGAAGCCGCCGCGAAGCCCGATGACGGCGATCGAGCTCTCCTGCTCCGCGGTGCTTTTCTCCGCTGCGAAGGGAAATGAACCATGTATCGCCAGGGTTGAAAGGATAATGATGCGCGCCGATATCGCCATTGTCTCACCGATTCTTTTTAGATCATCGGTTACATTGGTTAACGATTGACGAATAACACTAATTTTATTGGAAAATGTATTCAGGTGTACATAAATACACATGGAATGATTTCGAATTGATATCTGGAGTATGCTTTCGCTCGTGAGTTAACTTTACCTGGTATGGTTAATGTCGAGGCAAGGTTGTCTATTTCGATTTATGCAACTTATACGTGTCTTATCGCTCCCAACCTGGAAGCGAAGACAGGGAGAAGCAGGATGAAATACGCGTTTGTTCTCGCCACGGTTGCAGCCTTCGCTGTTTCCCCGGCCATGGCCGGCGGACGTGGCGGTTCGCTGATCGGTGGCATCGTCGCCCCGGTGACGACCGCCGTATCCGGTGTGCATGTCAATGCGCTCAACAATGTCAGCGTCCTCAGCGGCAACGCCAACGGCAACAAGATCGGCATCGTCGCGCCGGTGAAGGCGATCGTCAGCAAGAACGGTATCGTCGGTGGCCTGCTTGGCGGTCTCGGTCACGGCTGCGGCTGCAACTGATCGCAAGCGCTCGACCATCAATCCGGAAACCGGAGCGGGGCTGGCATCCACCAGCCCCTTTTCGTTGCAGGCCGGGCAGGCGCCGCGATCCTTGAGACATATCTGGGATCGGGCCGACGGCTCTTTAGAGCCTGCCGCCATGCATCCGCCGATGAGGCGTTGCCTGACATCCCGCCCGGACAAGAGTAGCTTGATCTCGGTGCGCCATTCACCTACCGTCCGGAAGGTAGCTCCACGTGGCGCGATGAACAAGCGGGAGAAGGCGATGTCATCCGGCGGAAAGCTTGCTGCGGAGGGCGCGCGCCGCTCGCCTTATTTCACGGAAGAGCATGAGGCGCTACGCGACCAGGTTCGCCGCTTCGTCGAGACCGAGATCAAGCCGCATGCCCTGCAATGGGAGGAGGACGGCTTCGTTCCGCGCGAGGTGCTGCGCAAGATGGGCGAGCTCGGCTTCTTCGGCATCCGCTACCCCGCCGAGTACGGCGGCTCCGAGATGGACACGCTGGCGACCGTCGTGCTCGCCGAGGAACTCGGGCGCTCGACCTTCTCCGGCGTCGCGATCACGGCGCTGGTCCATACCGACATGGCCTCCGTCCATATCGCCAATGCCGGCAGCCAGGCGCAGAAGGACAAGTACCTGCCGGGCATCATCGCGGGTGAAAAGATCGTCGCAGTCGCCGTCACCGAGCCCGATGCCGGATCTGACGTGAAGGGCATCCGCACCACGGCACGACGCGAGGGCGATCATTACGTGCTCAACGGCGCCAAGATGTTCATCACCAACGGCGTCCATGCCGATCTCTACTGCGTCGCCGCCAAGACCGACCCGCAGGGCAAACCTTCGCAATCGGTCTCGATCTTCGTGGTCGAGAAGGGCACGCCGGGCTTCTCGGTCTCGCGCGCGCTCGACAAGCATGGCTGGCGCTCCTCGGACACGGCCGAGCTCTCCTTCGTCGATTGCAAGGTGCCGGCCGAGAACCTGCTCGGGCAGGAGGGCCGCGGCTTCTACGCGATCATGAGCAATTTCCAGAACGAGCGCACAGTGATCGGCGCCATGGCGATGGGCGAGGCGCAGGCCGCCATCGACCTGACGCTGGACTATGTCCGGACGCGCAAGGCCTTCGGCGCGCCGCTCTGGGAGAAGCAGGTGATCCGCCAGCGCCTGGCCGAGCTCGCAGGCAAGGTCGAGGCGGGCCGCCAACTCGTCTACCACGCCGCCTGGCTCGACGCGCAGGGCTTCGACGCCACCCGCGAGGTCTCGATGGCCAAGGCCTATTGCGGCGAGTTGGTCAACGAAGTGATGTATGATTGCCTGCAGTTCCATGGCGGCATGGGCTACATGCGCGAAAGCGCGATCGAGCGCATGACCCGCGACGCCCGCGTCCAGGCGATCGGCGGCGGCGCGACCGAGGTCATGCTCGAGGAAGTGGCGAAGCGGCTGTGATCGGAGCGTCACTCATAGAGTGTCTTCCCGTGCGCGCTGCGGCGCGCAGTGCCGCGGCGCAGACACGGGACCGCGTGACGAGAGGGCGCGTTTCCGGAGGACGGTCCCGTGTCTGCGCAGCAGCGTTTCACGCTGCGGCGCGCACGGGATGACACCCTATGAGTGGCGCGCCAACGATACGGCCAGCCACCGAAGGCGGCTCGCGCCGGCTGATCCTCGACCATGCCGCGCGGCTGTTGCGCGGCGGCGGCTACCACCAGACCACCTTGCGCGAGATCGCTGAGGCCGTCGGCATCCGCAAGGCGAGCCTCTATTACCATTTCGGCTCGAAGGAGGAGATCGTCGAGGCCGTCGTCAATGACGGCGTGCGCTTCGTCCATGAGGCCGTCGTCGCCGCGCTCGCTGCGGAGGAAGGCGCTTCGCCACGCGTGCGGCTGGAGGCGGCGATCCGGGCGCATCTTTCCGCCCTGCACGGCCACGGCGACTACACCTCGGCCAGCATCAAGGTCTTCACCTTCGGCGCAGCGCCCGTGCCGGAAAGTGTGCGCGCCGTGCGCCGCGCCTATGAGGATGTCTGGCGCCGCCTGATCGCCGAGTGG
The DNA here is from genome assembly GCA_039808685.1 of Allobosea sp. Taxonomy (GTDB): domain Bacteria; phylum Pseudomonadota; class Alphaproteobacteria; order Rhizobiales; family Beijerinckiaceae; genus Allobosea. The sequence continues at coordinate 10,804 of JBDHTM010000075.1, forward strand.
CAGGAAGCGGGCGGGATGCCCGCCGGCAATTCGCCCGATGTGCTCAGGCTCTTCCTGCTCGGCGCGCTCAACGGCTCGACCGACTGGTACAGGCCGGAGCGCCACTCGATCGATGCGCTGGCGCGCGAATTCGTGGCGCTGCTCTCGCCGCACTGAAACCTGCCCCGCCTCTAGCGCAGGGGCGGGCGGCATCGTCATGGCTGACCGGCGCTCCGGCGATTGCTAGCATCCCGCAGCGGGGCTGACGGTCGCCTCGCGATCTGACGAGGATTCTTCGCCCGATGCGCGCCTTCTATCACCCGGACCAAGCCCTTCACGATCCCCAGCAATATATGCGCTTCGGCAAGGTCGTCGCTCCCAAGGACCTGCCGGAACGGACGGAGCGCCTGCTCGGCGCGCTCGGGAAGCACGGCATCACGCCGGAGCGGCCGGCGGCGCATGGCACGGACCCGGTCCTGGCGATCCATGATGCCGGCTTCGTCAAGTTCCTTGAGACCGCCTGGGCACGCTGGCAAGACCTGCCGGCCGAGCGCGGACCGGAGGTCTGGCCGAGTACCTTCCCTTATTGGAGCGGCCGGCCGGATGAGGATGTCCGCCCGCCCTGCCGTCCGACCGGTTTCATCGGCCAGCTCGGCTGGTATCTTGGCGATCTCTCGGTGCCGATCGGCGAGCATTGCTGGCATTCGACGCTGCGTTCGTCCGAAACGGCGGTGTCCGCAGCCGACGCGATCCTCGGCGGCGAGCGCGCTGTTTATTCGCTCTGCCGACCGTCCGGCCACCATGCCCGCGCCGATCGCGCCACCGGCTTCTGCTATCTCAACAACACCGCGATCGCGGCCCAGCGCCTGCGCTCGAAATTCGGCAAGGTCGCGATCCTCGATGTCGACGCCCATCACGGCGACGGCACGCAGCAGATCTTCTATCGCCGCAACGACGTGCTGACGATTTCGGTCCATGCCGATCCGTCGAACTACTACCCGTTCTTCACCGGCTATGCCGACGAGCGCGGCAACGGCCCGGGCGAGGGCTTCAACCTCAACCTGCCCCTGGCCCATGGTGCGGGCGGTGCCGCGATGGAGGCGGCGGTCGCCGAGGCCGGCAAGGCGATCCGTGATTTCGGCGCCGAGGTCGTGGTGATTGCGCTCGGCTACGACGCGCACAAGGACGACCCGATCGGCGTCTTGAAGCTGGAGGCTTCGGATTTCGGCACGATCGGCCAGCAGGTGAAGGGCTTCGGCCTGCCGACGCTGGTGGTGCAGGAGGGCGGTTACGCCATCGAGGCGATCGGCGACTGCCTCGACGCGTTCCTGGGCGGGTTCAAGTAACGCCTGTCCTCTCTGGGATTACCGCCTGTCTTCCCGTGCGCGCTGCAGCGTGAAACGCTGCGGCGCAGACATGGGACCGCCCCCCGGAAAAGGCGCCTTCTCGTCATGCGGTCCCGTGTCTGCGCAGCGGCATTGCATGCCGCAGCGCGCACGGGATGACATCCTTCAATGCGCCTCAGATCGCAGCCTCGATCAGGAACGGCCCCTTGCGGCCGAGCGCCGCCTTGAACAGGCTCGCGAACTCCTCCGCCGTCGTCGCCCGCGCCGCTTCCACGCCCATGCCCCTGGCCATCATCACCCAGTCGAGCGCCGGCTCGTCGATGTTCAGCATCAGCGTGGCGTTGCGGCCGAAATCGTTGACGCCGACGGCGCGCATCTCGCCATGCAGGATCTGGTAGGTCCGGTTGGCGAAGACGACGGTGACGATGTCGAGATTCTCGCGCGCCTGCGTCCAGAGCCCCTGCACCGTGTACATGCCCGAGCCGTCGGCCTGCATGCCGATGACCTTGCGGTCGGGGCAGGCGACGGCGGCGCCGATGGCGAGCGGGATGCCTTCGCCGATCGCGCCGCCGGTGAGCTGGATATAGTCGTGCTGCGGCGCGCTGTGGCAATCGTAATAGAAGCTGCGGCCGGACGAGACCGACTCGTCGCAGACGATGCAATTTTCCGGCAGCAGGGCCGAGACGATAGCGCAGGCCTTGTCGGCGTCGAGCTTGCCGGTCGGCAGGCCGGGCTGCTCCTTGCGCGGCGGGGCGATGTAGAGCGCCGCGGTCTTGGTCGCGCCCATCTCCTCGGCGAGCGCGGTGATCGCGGCCGGCAGGTCGTCGCCGGGGATCGCGAGCTTGGCGACTTCGCAGCCGTCATGGATCAGGCGGCCGGGCTTGCCGGGATAGGCGAAGAAGCCGACCGGAACCTGCGCGCCGACGAGCACGAGATAGTCAACGTCCTTGAGCTGCTCGAGCGCCTTGTCGATCGGATAGAACACCTTGGGCATGGCGACGCGGCCGGCGCCGCGCTGGATGCGCCCGTTGGACATCTGGCTGAAGATCTGGGCGCCGGTGACCGCGCAGATGCGCGCGGCCATCTCCATCGGCTTTTCGCGGAGCGCCAGGCCCGTCAGCATGATCGCGCCGCGCTTGCCATGCTTGCGCAGGCCGGCAGCGACTTCGCGGATCGTCGCGCCGTCGACGTTCTTCAGCGCCGGCAGCTCGGTCGGCTTCAGCGTGGCGGGCTCGACGCTACCCCAGGCGCAGTCCGCCGGCAGGATCACGGTGGTGACGCCGGGCAAGGTCAGCGAGGCGACATAGGCTTCTCCGATCGCCGGTCCGACATCCTCCGGCGTCGCGATGCGCCGGACGAAATGCGACATCGGCTCGGCCAGGCTCTCGATGTCGCTGGTCAGCGGCGCGTCATGCTGGAGATGATAGGTCGCGTGGTCGCCGACCACGTTGATCATCGGCGTGCGGGCGCGCCGCGCGTTGTGCATGTTGGCGAGTGCGTTCGCCATGCCCGGTCCGCAATGCAGCAGCGTCGCGGCCGGCTTGTCGGCCATGCGGGCATAGCCGTCGGCAGCGCCCGTCACCACGCCCTCGAACAGGCCGAGCACGCAGCGCATCTCCGGCTTGCGGTCGAGCGCCGCGACGAAATGCATCTCCGAGGTGCCGGGATTGGCGAAGCAGGTATCGACGCCGTTGATCAGAAGCGTGTCGCAAAGGCGGTCGGCGCCGTTCATCGGGAAACCTCGACTCGAAAGAAATA
>JBDHTM010000076.1:0-13491 GCA_039808685.1 Allobosea sp.
GTAGCCGCGAAGCGCTCCTCGGCTTTTTCGATCAGGGGGAACCTGTCTGATTTTCCAATCTCGCTTTTCGTTTTTCGACGAGGAAGTCGACGAGTGCACGTAACCTGCCGGGCATCTGCTCTCGCGAAGGCAGGTAGAGATCGAACCCATCGAAAGGCGGACACCAGTCCTGGAGCACTCGAACCAGTGATCCCCGGTCGATATATTCTTGAACGGCGAAGTCCATATGCATGACGAGGCCGACACCTTGCAGGGCGGCACCCAGCATCACCTCGTCGCCGTTTGTCAGGAAGTTCCCGCTCGGTTCGACGATGAAGGAGCTCTCGTCCACTGGATCACTGAACTCCCATGGCGAGACCGTACCATTCCGGCCATGACGAAACCGCAGGCAATTGTGCCGCCCAAGATCGTGGGGCGTATGAGGGGCTGGGCAGTTCGCAAAATACGCGGGCGAAGCGACGACGGCCAGCGAGACCGGAGGGCTGATCGGTACGGCGATCATGCTCCCGACGACGCTTTCGCGCAGGCGAATCCCGGCATCGCAGCCCTCGCCGATGATATCGCCGAAGCCGTCATCGATGATGATCTCCAGCCGCACTTGCGGATACCGGCGGGAGAATTCGCCGAGATGCGGCTTCAGGAAGTGATCGGCTGCGATCCTAGAGGTATTGATGCGCACGTCGCCCACGGGCGTTCCCTGGCGATCGAGTACCGAGTCGACGCCCTGCGAGATCAGTGCGAGCCCGGGATCGATCTGCATCAGGAAACGCCGACCATCCTCGGTGGCGGAGACCGAACGGGTGGAGCGATGCAGCAGGCGAGCGCCCAGCCGCTCTTCCAGGGCTCGTATCGTCTGGGATAGCGCCGAAGGCGAGATGCCGAGCTGTCTGGCGGCACGCGTGAAATTTCCTTCCCGGGCGACCGCCGAGAATGCAACGATGGCGGGGAGCAGGTTACGGTCGAACACGGAGCACCTTGAAGCTGAGCTTCACACTGAGTGAAGCTTGCCTCGATTTTTAGAGCTGCGTAACCGCCCTATTTTCGGAGCATCGCAATTTCATATGGAGAATGCAGCCATGAAAACGGTGCAGATCAAGAATCCGGATATGTACTGGCACATCGCTGCCGACATTCATTTCCCGCCGGGCTTCGACAGGTCCAAGAGGTACCCGGCGATCATCAGCGCGCACCCGATCGGCAGCTGCAAGGATCAGACCTCGGGCAACGTCTATGGCGTGGCGCTGGCCCGAGAAGGCTTCGTCGTCATCGCTTTCGACGCCAGCTTCCAGGGTGCCAGCGGCGGCGAGCCGCGCTTCATCGAGGACCCGACATTACGCGTCGAGGACTTCCGCCATGTCGCCGACTACCTGGTGACGCTGCCCTATGTCGACGAGGATCGCATCGGTGTGCTCGGCATCTGCGGCGGCGGCGGCTATTCGATCAATGCCGCCATGACAGAACGCCGCATCAGGGCCGTGGGCACCGTCACCGGCGCCAACTACGGCCGCCTGATGCGCGGCAACTTCACCGCCCTCAATCCGATCGGCGCGCTGGAGGCGATGGCCAAACAGCGGACCGCTGAGGCTCGTGGAGCAGCGCTCCACGTCGACAATCTTCTGGCGAGCTCTGTCGAAGAAGCCCGTGCGGCCGGCGTCACCGATCGCGACCCGTTGGAGGCGACGGATTACTATCGGACGCCTCGTGGGCAGAAGCCGAATGGCCTGAACCGTTCGCTCCTGTCGCATCAGGCTGCCGCGGTCGGCTGGGACGCGTTCCACCTTGCCGAAGTCCTGCTGACGCAGCCGCTGTGCATCGTCGTCGGCGATCAGGTCGGCGCCTTCGGCGCCTATCGTGACGGCTGCGAGATCATCGAACGCGCGGCCTCGAAGAAGAAGGAGCTGGTCGTCGTCGAGGGCTGGTCGCATTACGACCTCTACGACAAGCCTGAACCAGTTGGGCGGGCGCTTGAGAAGCTAATCCCGTTCTACAAGGAACATCTCTGAGGCACGAAACTGGCGGCGCAAAAAAACCGCCAGTTTTACGGCGCACGACAATATCCGGTTATCGGGTGCTTTTGGATGTCTGCTGGCACGACAACAACACCGATGGTCCTCCTGCGACCGCAGGCCAAGCCCTCGGCGCTGAAGGCGTGGGGCTGCGGGTCGCTAAGCGCCGGGGCATGGCGAAGGCGATGATCGCGGTTGCGCGGCGTCTGTCCGTCGTCCTGCACCGGATGTGGGTCGATCGCGTGCCGTTCCGCTGGACTGACGAGCCGGCTCAAGCCTGACCCATTAACAGCCCTTTCGAGATCCGTCGCAGGGCGGAGCGATGTCCCCCAGGGACCGAAGGGCGGTGAGATCGAGGGCGGGTTGGGGACTGCAAGGTCACTCCGCGAAAAAGCGTGATCCACCACTCGTCGGACCCAACCATGAACCGGCCAAAGCGCCGACTTCGGAGAGAAGCCAGAGACCTGCGGGACTGAAAACTCACGACCCGTTGCGAAGCCCAGTGCGGCAACGATAGTATCGCGTCAGGATGCCAAGAGGCACGGCTACGACTGAGGCTATGACAGCCCACGCATACAATATTGCTGGCGCAAGCTTGATCGGTGGCGCGATCATGATACTTGTTGCCGTTGGCTATTTTGCCCGCCGTTATCCATCTGGCTTCGGCGCAGGTAGTTTACTTCCTTGGTGCCTGCTCTCGCCATTGCCGCTGTATTGGCTGGGGTCTTCTGCCTGGTCAGCGCAGTTTTATCGGGCATCGGGCGCCCATAAGCGGGGTCGCTTCCGACCCAACTGAGATATTCGTCACGTCGGGCAGCTTGACGCTCATGGCCCAATAGAGAAGCCCGCGCGACGTGATCGCGCGGGCCTGGGCACAGGGGGAGAGGGGAGGCCAGCTCAGAGTTGGCCGAGCATCGTCTCGGCGCCGGAGGCGTCAGCCTTGCCCGGCGCTTCCTCGACGTTGAGGGACTTCACCACGCCGTCCTCGATCAGCATCGAATAGCGCTGCGAGCGCGTGCCCATGCCGAAGCCGGAGCCGTCCATCGACAGTCCGATCTCCTTGGCGAAGTCGGCATTGCCGTCGGCGAGGAATTCGAGGATGCCGGCCGCGCCGGTGGCCTTCGACCAGGCGTCGAGCACGAAGACGTCGTTTGCCGAGGTCGCGAGGATCGCGTCGACGCCCTTGGCCTTGATCTCGGCCGCCTTGGCCAGATAGCCCGGCAGGTGGTTCTTGTGGCAGGTCGGCGTGAAGGCGCCGGGCACGGCGAAGAGCACGACCTTGCGGCCCTTGAACAGATCGTCCGTCGTCTTGGCGGCCGGGCCATCGGCGGTCATGACGCGGAACGTCGCCTGCGGAAGCTTGTCACCCACCTTGATCGTCATCGGCTGTTCTCCGTGAAGCCCGCGGCGCGAAGGCCGCTTCGCCTCAGGGATTAGGGCTTGCTGGCGGGGATGTCGAGTTCGAGCCGGATCTCGACTGGCTTGGGTGTTCCGCGGATGGTGAAGATCAGCGGGATCGGGCCGGCGGCGCTCTTCGGCCGCTCGTCGATCCGTATCTGGGCGAGGACGGTCCCGTCCGCTTGCGGCGTCAGCCGGGACTTGCCGAAGGACCATGTGCCTGGGCCCTCGACGAAGATGTCCTCGATCTTGCCTTCCGGCGGCGGCTGCAGCACGAGTCTGAGCCCGGGATCGACCACGGTGTCGTCGAGCCCTGCATCGACGATCGCGGTCTTCTCCTTGTGGGGGCCGGGTTTGGCCGAAACCGGGATGCGCGCCTCGAAGCTCTCCAGCCGTGCCGAGGTCACTGTCGTCACACCCGGCTCGAGCCAGAGGCTTGCCTCGCCCTGGGCGGGGATGCAGATCTTCTCGCAGACCGCATAGTCGAGCTTGAGGACGACCATGACCGGCCGCGACGGATCGACCGGCTGGACCGAGATCGGGATCACCACCTCGCCGACATAGCCGATCGAGTAGCCCGCCGAATCCTGGAAGCGCTCGGGCACCGGCCAGCGCACGTCGAGCCCGCCGATATTGGTGGAGCCGGTCCAGTCGAAGCTCGGCGGAACGCCGAACTGGCCCGGGCTGCGCCAATAGGTCTTGTAGCCCGGCGACATCACGATCTCGACGCCGACGCGCTGCTTGCCGGTGGGGGTGGTCGGGCCGGCGATCAGGCGCAGCTTCGCATGCTCGCTCGTCGACCAGGGCGAAACCGCGGCTTCCTCCTGCGCAAGCGCAGCAGGGCCGAACGCAACGGACGCCAGGGCCAGCATGGGAAGAACGCGGTTCACGGCCCTGCCTTATCCATTGCGAAGCCGAAAAGCGAACAAAACCTGCATCTCCTGCGATGGCACCTGTTGCCCCGCGATGCAGGTTTGCGCAGGAATGGGGCGCAATAACGATGCTGCCCGCGCCGCAATGGCGCCGACACTCCGCCCGGACGAGGGCGGGGGTCGCCGCATGATCTTTCCGGCGGCGGCGAGGGGCCTTCATCGAAGTCTTGCCGATCCGGCCCGACAACATCTAGCATGTCGTCATGAAAATCGGCTCTCAACCACGGCTCGATGGTCGCAGCTATCTCGACGGGCAGTGCCTGATCGCGATGCCGGGGATGGCCGACACGCGCTTCAGCCGCAGTGTCGTCTATGTGTGCGCCCATTCCGAGGACGGGGCGATGGGCATCATCGTCAACAAGCCGGCCGGCGACACCAAGTTTCCCGATCTTCTCGTCCAGCTCGACGTCATCCCGTCGGAGGAGATCATCCGCCTGCCGAGCCGGGCGGAGAAGATGCAGGTGCTGCGCGGTGGCCCGGTCGAGACCAAGCGCGGCTTCGTGCTGCATACGGCGGATTTCTTCCTGGAATCGGCGACGCTGCCGATCGACGATGGCATCTGCCTGACGGCGACGCTCGACATACTGCGTGCCATCGCCGTCGGCAGTGGCCCGGAGAGCGCGGTTCTGGCGCTCGGCTATGCCGGCTGGGCCGCGGGGCAGCTCGAGGCCGAGATCCAGTCCAATGGCTGGCTGCACTGCGCCGCCGATCCGGGGCTGCTCTTCGACGAGAGCGTCGAGACGAAGTACCAGCGCGCGCTGAACAAGATCGGCATCGATCCGGCCTTCCTCTCCCGCGACGCCGGCCACGCCTGAGCCGCCGGCTCCCGTCATTTCGGGCTTGGCGCCGGCGAGGCACGAAATGGCCGGGCTTGTCCCGACCATCCGCCTCTTCGTTGCCGAAGGGCGATGTGCGAGGCGTCGATGCTCGCCACAAGGGCGAACATGACACTTCTGGAGCGGCGTCGTGATTGAAGCTCTCGGGGCTGGCGTTTTCGTGTGGCCCGGGGGTGACCGCCAAGGCTACGCCGCTTCAGTCGCCGCCGCAGCCGCAGCGCCCATCAGACGCCGCGCTTCGGCCGCGGTCATCGGCTGGCCGAAGATATAACCCTGCGCGTACTGGCAGCCGAGCTGGTAGAGCTCGATCGCATCGGACTCGCTCTCGGCCCCCTCGGCGACGACGTCCATGCCGAGGTCGGAGGCGAGCTGCACGATCGAGCGCAGGATTACCGGCGGGCGACCATTGCCCATCTGTCGCACGAAGCTCTGGTCGATCTTGATGGTGTCGAAGGGGAAGCGCTGGAGATAGGACAGCGAGGAATAGCCCGTCCCGAAATCGTCGAGCGAGAGGCCGGCGCCGAGATCGCGGATGCGCTGCAGCATCTGCGCGGCATATTCCGGGTTCTCCATGACGAGACTCTCGGTAATTTCGAGCTTGAGCGTGCCCGGGAGCACGCGCCGGCGCCCGAGCACGGTCTTGACGTCATGCAGCAGGTCGTGGCGCAGCAGCTGGCGGCTCGACACGTTGACGCTTGCGAAGATGGGCGGATCGACCTCGAGTGCCGCCTGCCAGGCCTCGAGCTCGCGCGCCGTCTTGTCCATGACATAGACGCCGAGATCGACGATCAGCCCGGTCTCCTCGGCGATGGCGAGGAAATCCTGCGGCATCAGCCGGCCCTCGCGCGGATGGTCCCAGCGCACCAGCGCCTCGAAGCCGGCGATCGTGCGGTCCTCCAGCCGGACGATCGGCTGGTACATCACCTGGATCTCGCCGCGCTCGATCGCCCGGCGCAGGTCGCTTTCCAGCGCGAGCCTGTCGTTCCGGTCCGTCCGCATCGCCGGGACGAAGACCTCGATCTTGTTGCCGCCCTGGCGCTTGGCATGGGCCATGGCGAGCTCGGCATTCTTCAGAGCATCGTCCTTCCGCGCGGCGGGCGAGGGGTCGAACAAGGCGAGCCCGATCGACGGCGTCAGCACGATTTCGCGCTCGGCATAGGTGATCGGGGTCGAGACGGCGCGGCGCACCAGCTCGGCCAGAGCCAGGATCCGCTCCGGGTCGCGCTCCGAGACCAGGATCATGGCGAAGGTGTCGCCGCCGATCCGGGCGAGCGTGTCCTGCGCCCTCAGCAGGCGGCCGAGCCGGCGCGCGAGCGTCAGCAGGATCGAGTCGCCGGCCGAGAAGCCGACGGATTCGTTGACCTGCTTGAAGCGGTCGACATCGATGACCAGAACGGTCGGGCGGATGTTGTCGTCGGCGCGGGTGAAGCCGAAGATCGCCCCCAACCGGTCCTGGAACAGCTTGCGGTTGGGCAGGCCGGTCAGGTTGTCGTGGACGGCGTCGTGCAGCAGGCGTTCCTGCGCGGTGCGCTGCTCGGTGACGTCGGAGAGCGTGCCGATGACGCGGATGACCTCGCCGTCCGAGCCGAGGACGGGCCGCGCCTTGACGTTGAACCAGTGATAGGCCCCGCTCGCGGCGCGGAGTCTGAGGTCGAGATTGAGCTTGCCGCGGCGTTGCTCCAGCACGGCGTCGAGCGTCACGCGGTAGCGGTCGCGATCGGCGACATGCATGTGCTCGAGCCAGCGCGCGGCCGAGCCTTCGAGCGCGCCCTTGGGCAGGCCGAGCAGGGTTTCGATCTGCGGCGAGACGAAGACCTTGTCGGAGCTGACGTCCCAGTCGAAGACGAGGTCGCCCGAGCCGGAGAGCGCGAGCGCACGCCGCTCGGTATCCGAGACCAGCCCCTGCGAGATCGCGCCGCCGGCGAAGGCGTGCTGGATCACCGTGAAGCCGATCAGCAGCACGATCAGCACGAGGCCGCCCAGGAGCGCGGGCGCCGCCAGGTCGCGCTGGAACTGCCCGGTCACGGTGAAGCTCGCGGCCGTGACCCAGACCGCGAGCAGGAACCAGGTCGGGATCAGCATCACGGCGCGTTCGTAGCCATGGGTCGCAAGATGCACGACGAGCACGAAGCCGACGGCGGCGACGGCTGCGATCGAGATGCGCGCGATGCCCGACGCCATCGGCGCGTCGAAGACGGCAAGCCCGATCAGCCCGGCGAGGCCGAGGATCCAGATCGCGGTGACATGGCTGTAGCGCACATGCCAGCGCGACAGGTTGAGATAGGCGAAGAGGAAGACGAGCAGCGTCGCCGCCAGCACCACCTCGGCGCCGGCCCGGTAGATGCGCTCGATCGCAGGTGTCAGCGGGAACAGGCGCTGGAAGAAGCCGAAGTCGAGGCCGGCATAGGCCAGGACCGCCCAGGCGAGCGCTGCCGCGGCCGGGAAGATCACCGCGCCCTTGACCACGAAGATGATCGTCAGGAACAGCGCCAGCAGGCCGGCGATGCCGATGATGATGCCCTTGTAGAGCGTCAGCCCGTTGGTCTTCTGGCGATAGGCTTCCGACTCGTAGAGGTAGAGCTGCGGCAGGTTGGGCGATTTCAGCTCGGCCACGAAGGTCACGGTCGTGCCGGGATCGAGCGTGATCAGGAAGACGTCGGCGTCGGGGCTCGGCTCGCGGTCCGGCGAGAGGCCCTGGCTGGCCGTCACCGCCTCGATGCGCTTGTCGCCGAGATCAGGCCAGATGACGCCCGAACCGATCAGTCGGTGGAAGGGCGCGACCAGGAGACGGTCGATCTGTTCGTCGGAATCGTTCGTCAGCGCGAAGACGATCCAGTCGGGCCGCGCACCGGATTCGCGGGCCCTGACCGCGATGCGCCGGACGATGCCGTCCGGGCCGGGTGCGGTCGAAATCTGGATGACGTCGCCGTCGGACTTGTTGCGCTCGACGACATTGGTGAGGTCGATCACGGGCACGTCGACCGGGACGCGCACCGCGTCGACGGCGCTGGCCGGCGTCACGCCCGCGAGGCTGAGCCACAGGGCGAGGCCGGCGACGGCGAGGCCGATCCGGAGGATGCGCTCGGAAATGGACAAGCTGTGCTCGGCTATCAGGCGGGAGACGATCATTCGACTTTGAACGAAAATCCCTATTGGCGGCTCATGGCAAGGGCAAGGCAGCGCGCGGCTGTGGTCAACCGCCACCGTCAAGACCTGCCTCCGGGTGGAGTGTCGGTGGAGAGCATCGCGTAGAGCAGATGGTCGGCCCAGGCGCCGTTAATCCTGAGATAGGCGCGAGCCAGGCCTTCATGCCGGAAACCGACGCGCTCCAGCAGGCGCCGCGACGGTTCGTTGTTCGGCAGGCAGGCGGCCTCGACCCGATGCAGAGCGAGATCGGAGAAGGCGAAGCGCACCGCGCCGCGCACGGCCTCGGTCATGTGGCCCTTGCCGGCGTGGCGCCGGCCCATCCAGTAGCCGAGCGTGCAGGCCTGGGCGACGCCGCGGCGGATCAGCCCGAGCGTCAGCCCGCCGAGCAACATCTCCGAATGCGCCTCGAAGATGAACAGCGAATAGGCCTCGTCGCTCGCGATCTCCCGGGCCGCCCGCTTGGCGCGCAGCCGGAACGATGAGCGGGTCAGGTCGTCTTCGTTCCAGGTCGGCTCCCAGGGGGTCAGGAAGTCGCGGCTTTCCATGCGCAGGACGGCCCAGGCCGAGTAGTCGCCGGCCTGTGGCGCGCGCAGATAGAGATTGGGCGTCCGGATCAGCGGGCGGCTCGGCGGCTCGCTCGGGAAACGGAAGAGCGCCATCGCCGTTCAGTCCGCCACCCGGGCCGCCTGGCGCAGGCGTTTGGCCGGAGGAACACCATGGATCGGCCCGATCGCGGCGATGGTCGGCTGGTGGCCGAGCAGCGAGCGGCCGGCGGCGCGCACATCCTCGAGCGTTACCGCATCGAGTCGCGCGCTGAGCTCCTCGCGCGGGATCGCGCGGCCGAAGATCAGCACCTGCCGCGCCATCTGTTCCAGCTTGCCGCCGGGGCTTTCGAGCGAAGCGAGCAGGCCGACCTTCATCTGGGCGCGGGCGCGTGCGACCTCGACTTCGCTGACATCCTCCGCCGCCTGGCGCAGGCAGGCGAGCGCGACCTCGATCAGCTCGTTCACATCCTCTGGCGCGGTGCCGGCGCCGATGCCGAAGACGCCGCAATCGGAGAAGGGCCAGTGGAAGGCGTCGATCGCATAGGCCAGGCCGCGCTCCTCGCGAACCTCCTGGAACAGGCGCGACGACAGGCCGCCACCGAGGACGGAGGCGAAGATCTGGAGTGGATAATGCGCCCCGTCGGCAAAGGGCTTTCCCGGCAGGCCGAGAACGAGATGGACCTGTTCCTCGTCGCTGCCGATTCGGGCTTCGCCGCCGCGATATTCCCCGGGCTCGCGCTTCGGCAGGCTGGCGGGCCTGGCCGGCAGCTTTGACAGATGCTGGTGGGCGAGCGCGACGAGTTCCTCGTGCTCGACGGCGCCGGAGGCGGCGAGCACCAGGTTGCCGGCATGGTAGTTCCGCGCGAGATAGGCGCGGATCGCGTCGGGCGTGAAGCTCTTCACCGTCTCGGCGGTGCCGAGGATCGGGCGGCCGATCGGTTGGTCCGGGAAGGCCGCCTGCAGGAAGCGGTCGTAGACGAGGTCGTCCGGCGTGTCCTGGACGGCCGAGATCTCCTGCAGGATCACCCCCTTCTCGCGTTTCAGCTCCTCTTCGGTGAGGGCGGGCGAAGTGATGATGTCGGCGAGGATGTCGACGGCGAGGCCCAGATCGGCACCGAGCACGCGGGCCGTGTAGCAGGTGTATTCGACCGATGTCGCGGCGTTGAGATCGCCGCCGACGCTCTCGATCTCTTCGGCGATCGCGCGTGCGCTGCGACGCGCCGTTCCCTTGAAGGCCATGTGCTCCAGCATATGGGCGAGCCCGTGCTCGTGCGGCAGCTCGTCGCGCGAACCGGCACCGATCCAGATGCCCAGCGAGACGGTCGCCGCATGTCCCATGCGCTGCGAGACGATGCGCAGGCCCGAGGGCAGGGTGGTCAGCCCGACTTCGGGATCATGCGCGCCTTCCGGCCGGGCGGGCGCGGCGAGATCGGTGGCCTCGGCCGGCCCGGTCGCGCTCACGCTGCGGCCCCGCGGACGGCGCGCGCATGCTCGCGCACGAAGGCCTCGACCTTGCCGAGGTCGTTCGGCAGCAGCGTCAGCCGCTCCCTGCGCTCCATCAGGTCGGCGAGATGGGCCGGCAGCTCCGGCTCGACGCCGCTCGCGGCCCTGACCGCCGCCGGGAACTTGGCCGGGTGGGCCGTGCCGAGCACGATCATCGGTGTCGCGGAATCGCGCTTGAGCGCCCGCCGCGCGGCGCCGACGCCGATCGCGGTGTGCGGGTCGAGCAGGTAGCCGGCCTCGGTCCAGCTCCTGCGGATCTCGGCGGCGACCTCCTCCTCGCTCTGGCTGGCGGCGTCGAACTCGCCGCGGATGCGCTTGAGCGGCTCGGCCGCGATCTCGAAGCGGCCGGATTGCTGCAGCGACTGCATCAGCCGGCGGACAGCGGCGCCGTCGCGTCCATGCGCCTCGAACAGCAGCCGCTCGAAATTCGAGGAGATCTGGATGTCCATCGAGGGCGAGGTCGTCGCCGCGACGCCGCGCATCTCGTAGGCGCCGGTTTCGAGCGTCCGCGCCAGGATGTCGTTGTTGTTGGTCGCGATCACCAGTCGCTCGACCGGCAGGCCCATTTGTTTGGCGACCCAGCCGGCGAGGATGTCGCCGAAATTGCCGGTCGGCACGGTGAAGGAGACCTTGCGCCCGGGAGCGCCGAGCGAAACCGCGGAGGTGAAGTAGTAGACCACCTGGGCCGCGATGCGGGCCCAGTTGATCGAATTGACGCCGGACAGCCCGATCTCGTCGCGGAAGGCGTGATGGTTGAACATCGCCTTCACGAGGTTCTGGCAGTCGTCGAAGGTGCCCTCGACCGCGATGGCGTGGACGTTCGGCGCATCGACCGTGGTCATCTGCCGGCGCTGCACGTCGGAGACGCGGCCCTGCGGGTACAGGATGAAGACATCGACGCTCTTCAGCCCCTTGAAGGCATCGATGGCGGCCCCGCCCGTATCGCCCGATGTCGCGCCGACGATGGTGGCGCGCTGGCCGCGCTGGCCGAGCACATGGTCCATCAGCCGGCCGAGCAGCTGCATCGCCACGTCCTTGAAGGCGAGCGTCGGGCCGTGGAAAAGCTCCAGAACGAACAGGTTGTCGCCGATCTGCGTCAGCGGGCAGACGGCGGGATGGCGGAAGCCGGCATAGGCCTGCTGAATCATGCCGGAGAGCGCACCGCTCTCGATGTCGCCGTCGCTCAGCGCGCCGAGCACCCGCTCGGCTACGGTCGCGTAGGGCTTTCCGGCGAAGCCGGCGATCTCGCCGGCGGAAAGCGTCGGCCAGCTCTGCGGCAGATAGAGACCGCCGTCGCGGGCGAGCCCGGTCAGCAGCGCGTCGGAAAAGCTGAGCGCCGGGGCTTCACCCCGGGTGGAGACATGCAGCACGGTCTTGGCCTCGGTGATATCAGTCTGATGCTATAGGCCGGTCCGCCGTTTTCGGCAAAACCGTTCCGGGTCAGGCCGTGGATTTCGCCCGGCTTTGCCAGAGATAGGCCACGAAGACGCCGAGCAGCGTCAGCGCCAGCCCGAACCAGGTCAGGGCGTATTGGAGGTGGTTGTCGGGGATGCGGGCGATGAGCTCGCGCACGTCGACGCCGGCCGGGGGCATCAGGCCGTCGCCCTTCCGCTTCGCCTCCAGGTAGAACGGGGCCGGTGGCAGGCCGAGCGCCGCCGCGATCGCGGCAGGGTCGCGCGTGTAGAATTCGCGGACTGCCGGCAGATCCGCCGGAGTGAAGCTGTTGCGGCCCTCGGGCGCACGCAGAAAGCCCTCCACGACATCGGTGCCGCTGGCCGGGCCGACCTGGCCGAGTCGACTCTCGGGCACGAAGCCGCGATTGACCAGGATGACGCCGCCATCCTCGAGGCGAAAGCCCTGGAAAATCCAGCGGCCGAAACCGGAGAGTTGGCGCGTGCCGGGCGGTCCCGACGCGATCGTGGTGCGTACGCCGGCGATGGGGCCGTCGATATAGCTGCCGCGGGCGACGACATGGGTCAGGTCGAGTGCGGTGGCGTCGAGCTGCGGCCAGCTGCTGCTTGCCGGCATCGCCGCAGGCTCGCCGGCCGCCTCTGCCTGCAGGCGGTCGATATAGGCGTGCTTCTCCGCCATGCGCAGGAGCTGCCAGGTGCCTAGCCCGCAGAGGACTGCGATGCCGACAACCGTCAGGATCGTCGGCAGGATCAGCCCGGGGCGCGGCCTGGCGTCGGGTTGCGCGCTCACGTCTCGCGCCTGCCTTGCTCGGCCTTGTTGGCATATTGCAGCGCCACCGCGAGTCCCTTCATCGGCCGCAGCAGGGCGAGGCAGAGGATGACGGCCAGCGGCAGCCACATCAGCAGGTGGAGCCAGATCGGCGGCTCGTAGGCGATCTCGACATAGAGTGCCGCGCCCAGGACGACGAAGCCGGCGATCAGCATGATGAAGACGGCCGGGCCATCGGCCGCGTCGGCGAATTTGTAGTCGAGCCCGCAGGCGCTGCAGCGGGGCTTCAGCGTGAGGAAGCCGTCGAACAACGCGCCTTCGCCGCAGCGCGGGCAGCGCCCTGCGAGGCCCGTCTTGTAGGGCGAGGGGGCTTTGGGTTCAGGACCGGCCATGGCAGCCTCCGAAGCAGGAAAGGCGGCCTCGCGGCCGCCTTTCGTCAGACGAGAACCGCGGGGACGCGGTGAGGTGCCGGCTCAGTGCCCGGCGGCCGGCACGCCGGCGCCCCAGACATAGATCGCGGCGAACAGGAACAGCCAGACCACGTCGACGAAGTGCCAGTACCAGGCGGCGAACTCGAAGCCGAGATGCTGCTGTGGCTTGAAGTGGCCGAGATAGGCCCGGTAGAGGCAGACCGCCAGGAAGATCGTGCCGATGAAGACATGGAAGCCGTGGAAGCCGGTCGCCATGAAGAAGGTGGCGCCATAGATGTTGCCGCTGAAGGCAAAGCTGGCGTGCGCATACTCATAGAGCTGGCAGATCGTGAACAGCACGCCGAGGATCACGGTCAGCCACAGGCCCTGCTTCAGGCCGGCGCGGTCGTTATTGATCAGGGCGTAATGCGCCCAGGTCACGGTCGTGCCCGAGGTCAGCAGGATCAGCGTGTTGAGCAGCGGCAGGTGCCAGGGGTCGAAGGTCTCGATGCCCTTCGGCGGCCAGTGCCCGC
>JBDHTM010000077.1:0-13480 GCA_039808685.1 Allobosea sp.
GATCGCTGGACCACGGTCGGCGTCAGCGCCAATATCATCGACGCCTCGTTCCAGGCGCTGGTCGACTCGATCACCTACAAGCTGGTCAAGGCCGGCGCGACAGCTTGAGGCTTGGTGACGTCATGGTCGGGCTTGTCCCGACCATCCACCTCTTCATCGACGCACGGTCCTGTCCAAGCCGTCATGCTCGCTACAGGGGCGGGCATGACGGCGTTTTGCCGGTCACTCCGTCAGGCGAATAACACGGTCCTTGCACAGGTCCATATCGGCGTCGCTCTCGGCTTCGTCGTCGAACCTCGCCTGCACCGTGTAGGCGCAGCCCTGCGGCTTGTTTAGCTTGAGCGCAACGCTCTTGCCGGGCGCCAGCGGCTTGGCGAGCTTGGCGACGAGGCGCGGCTGGTCGCCGGGTGTCGTGATCGCGAAGTTGCTCAGCGGCACGGCGCGCTGGTTGGTGATCGTGATCTGCGGGTGCGGCCGGGAGCCCTGCGCTACGGCGGGCAGCGCGAGGAGGAGGCTGGCGGCGATGCTGATCCCGGAGGCGACAAGCTGTTGAGCTTTCATGACATTTCCTTCCCCGATCACGAGCGTTGCGCGCTCTGGTCGGGGATCAGATACCCGTGATGGGGCGATGGCAAGGCCGCTTTCGGGCAGCCGCGTCACATGCCGCCCATGCAACGACATTCCCATGCAATGGCGCGCGATTGGGCCTATATGAATGCGCCAACTGGAATCGTTCGAAACATGCCCGCGCCGTCAGCGCCGCCTCCGGCGCCGAGCTTCCATCGCTCTGCCGTGATCCAGCCCGGGTCCGGCTTCTTCGCCACTTTCCGTGCGCTCTGGCCTTATCTCTGGCCGGCCGAACGGGCCGATCTGCGCGCGCGCGTCGTCGCTGCCTTCGCGCTGATGTTATGCGGACGGCTCGTGCTGATGGGCGTGCCATTCACCTTCAAATGGGTGACGGATGCGCTGGCCGGCACCTATTCGAATCTGGAGAAATGGCTGCCCTGGCTGGTCGGCGCGCCGCTGGCGTTGACAGTGCTCTACGGGCTCGCCCGCATCGGCGCCGCCGCCTTCGTCCAGATGCGCGATGCCATCTTCGCGCCGGTCTTCATGCATGCGGTGCGCACGCTCGCGCTGCAGACCTTCGGCCATCTCCACCATCTCTCGCTGCGCTTCCATCTGGAGCGCAAAACGGGCGGGCTTACGCGTGTGCTGGAGCGCGGGCGCAACGGTATCGAGGAGATGGTGCGCCTCGGCCTCAA
The DNA here is from genome assembly GCA_039808685.1 of Allobosea sp. Taxonomy (GTDB): domain Bacteria; phylum Pseudomonadota; class Alphaproteobacteria; order Rhizobiales; family Beijerinckiaceae; genus Allobosea. Next base: position 1,263 of record JBDHTM010000077.1, read on the forward strand.
CCAGCTCGTGCCGGTGATCATCGAGGTCGCGCTGATCATCGCCGTGCTGCTCTATCTGTTCGACTGGCGCTATGTCGTCGTGCTGGTCACGATGGTCACGGCCTACATGACCTACACCATCAAGGCGACGGAGTGGCGCATCGCCATCCGCTCGGCGATGAACGAGTCGGATACCGACGCCAATGCCAAGGCGATCGACTCGCTGCTGAACTACGAGACGGTGAAGTATTTCGGCGCCGAGGCCCGCGAGACCGCGCGCTATGACCAGTCGATGGCGCGCTACGAGCGCAATTCGATCAAGTCCTACACCTCGCTCGCCTGGCTCAATTTCGGCCAGGCCGCGATCTTTGCGGTGGGGCTGACGCTCTCGATGGTGATGGCGGTGCGCGGCTTCCAGGCCGGCACCAACACGGTGGGCGATCTCATCCTGATCAACGCCATGCTGATCCAGCTCTACCTGCCGCTGAATTTCATGGGCACCGTCTATCGCGAGATCAAGCAGGCGACACTCGACATCGCCCAGATGTTCTCGCTGATCGGCCGCGATCCCGAGATCCAGGACAAGCCCGGCGCCCTGCCGCTGGCGGTCCCGGCCGGGGAGGTTGCCTTCGAGGACGTGCATTTCGCCTATGTGCCCGAGCGGCCGATCCTGCGCGGCGTCTCGTTCAAGGTTCTGCCTGGCCAGACCGTTGCCATCGTCGGCCCGTCCGGCGCAGGCAAATCGACGATCTCGCGGCTGCTCTTCCGCTTCTACGAACCGCAGGCCGGTCGCATCCTGATCGATGGCCAGCCGATCGCCGATGTCCAGCAGGTGTCGTTGCGCGCCGCCATCGGCATGGTCCCGCAGGACACGGTGCTGTTCAACGACACCATCGAGTACAACATCCTCTATGGCCGCCCCGAGGCGACGATGGCCGAGGTCGAAGAGGCCGCACGCCTCGCCCAGATCGACCGCTTCATCCGCCTGCTGCCGGAAGGCTACGCCACCTCCGTCGGCGAGCGCGGCCTGAAGCTCTCGGGCGGCGAGAAGCAGCGCGTCGCCATCGCCCGCACCATCCTGAAGGGGCCGCCGGTGCTCGTTCTCGATGAGGCAACCTCGGCGCTCGATTCCTTCACCGAGAAGGAGATCCAGGATGCGCTCGACCGGGTCAGCGAGGGGCGCACCACGCTGGTCATCGCCCACCGGCTCTCGACCGTGGTCAATGCCGACGAGATCATCGTGCTCGACAGGGGCCAGATCGTCGAGCGCGGTCACCACCGCGACCTGCTTGCGGCCGGCGGCGTCTACGCCGCGATGTGGAACCGCCAGCGCGAGGTCGACGAGGCCAAGGCCACGCTCCAGCGCGCAACCGAGGCCGAGGGCGAGAGCGTCAGGGTCAGCCTGAGCTAGTGGGAACAAGGCCGACGCATCGTCATGGTCGCCCCTGTGGCGAGCATGCGTGTTCTGCGGCCTTCGACCGGGAAAGCCTGGATGACCGGGAAAGGCCTGACGATGACGGAAACGTTGTCGTCATTTGCCGCCTCGCCCGCTCAGAGCCGCTCGCAACGCCGGCCCGTTTCCTGCATTCTCCGGCGGCAGGCAAAGGCATCGGGGAGCGGCTGCCATGTTCGATCCGACGACGTTCTTGGGTTTCCATACCTGGCTCAGCCTGGTCGCCATCGTTGCCGGCTTCCCGGTGGCGGCGGGGCTGCTTCAGGGGCATACGCGGCCGCGCTGGACCGGGGTATTCCTGTCCACCGCCTTCGCCACCAGCGCGACCGGATTCGGTTTCCCATTCAACGGCATCCTGCCTTCTCACATCGTCGGAGCGATTTCGCTGGTGCTCGTCGGGATTGCGGCCTTCGCGCTGTATGGGCGCAGGCTGGAAGGGCCCTGGCGCCGGACCTATGCGATCACCGCGATGATGGTCTTCTACCTGCTCGTCTTCGTGCTGGTGGCGCAGATGTTCGCCAAGATTCCGCTGCTGCGGGCGCTGGCGCCGACCCAGTCCGAGCCGGCCTTCGCCATCGCGGAAGCGTTCGTTCTGTTCGTCTTCGGCACCTTGACCTGGAAGGCGGCCGTGCGCTTCGTCCAGATGCCGAGGCTCATCTAGGGCGAGACGCCACCACGCTGGAGGTTCAGCGCCTGCCACTGATCGGCAGGCGCGCGCCGGTAACGGGCCGCGCTCGCAGCTGCCTCGGATGCATGGCGACACCGATCCCACCTTATGCTCGGCCCGGGCAGGTCATAGGTCTGACCTAATCACTCCAGTTGAGGCGGTTAACGAGATGTGGAAGCGCCTGCGCCTCTTGGAGATGCTTCTGGGGGCTTGGCTTGTGGTCTGCCCCGCAGTCGGCCCGCTTGATGCCCAGCCGAGGCAGGGCTGGTCGCTCTGGGTCCAGCGACCGAGCCGCCCCGGCCTCCTGACAGCCTGCGCTATGCCGAGAGGGCTGGCATGGCCGCCGCCCGCCGCCCTCATGTCTCCCCATGCTCCGCTGAGGCTCGACGAGGCTTTGACGATCCGGTGGCAGGGCGGGCAACTGGTGCAATCGGGGGCGGGGAACGCGTCTGGCCCATTGCAGGAGAGAGCCTGGCACCCTCTCGATTCCTGCTTCGTGCTGAGCGTCGGCGGCATGGTGGTGGCTGCCGGCGGCGTCGTTCCGCGGGTTTCGGCCCGGCTGCTCAGATCGGACACGCTTGTGATCCAGAACGACAAGCCCGGTCGGCCGCTCGCCTTCACGCTGCTGCCGGCCTTTCCTGCCGAGCTGGAGCAGCCGGGACCTCCGGAGTGGCGGGCCGCATTGACGCCGCTCAGCAGGCCGCTGCAAGCTCAGCCCTGATAAGGTCTGCATCGGCCGGGCCGGGTTTCCGCCCGGGAGTGCTGCTGCCGGGGGCTTGATCGTATTGATGAGCGAAAGCCTCGTCTCCAGCGGCCCGACCTGGCGATGCGCGGGCGCGCACCTGAGGATTTCGCGAAGCTCTGTCCCCGGCTTCGGAGGACAAGCTGCCGCACACCCCTTTCCCCCGCGCGCCGAACCCCGTAAATCACACAGCCAAAGCTTGCAGCCGCAACTCTGCCGCAGGCTGCCGCCACATGCGCAGCCGCCGCGCCAGCTAGACCAACGGATCCCGCCCATGTCTCTCGTCGATTCCGTCCGCAAGGTGATCGTGCCGATCCACAAGGAAGGCTATGTCTTCATCGCGATCGGGCTGGTGGCGACCATCATCCTCGCCAATCTCTGGTCGCCCTTCGGCTGGATCGGCGCGATCATCACGGTCTGGATCTGCTATTTCTTCCGCGATCCCGTCCGCGTCACGCCGCAGCGCGAAGGGTTGGTGATCTCGCCCGCCGACGGCCGCGTCAGCCAGATCGCGCAGTCGCTGCCGCCGCCGGAGCTCGAACTCCCGGCCGAGCCGATGACCCGCATCTCGATCTTCATGAACGTCTTCGACTGCCATGTGAATCGCGCCCCGGTCCCCGGCCGCATCACCAGGATCGCCTATACGCCGGGCCTGTTCCTCAATGCCGAGCTCGACAAGGCGAGTGACGACAATGAGCGCAACGCGCTGGCGATCGAGACCGCTTCCGGCACCGTCGGCGTCGTCCAGATCGCCGGGCTGATCGCCCGTCGCATCGTCCCGTTCGTCAAGCAGGGCGACGTGCTGGAGACCGGCGAGCGTTTCGGCCTGATCCGCTTCGGCTCGCGCGTCGATGTCTATCTGCCGGCCCATATCGTGCCGCTGGTCGGTGAGGGGCAGACCGCGATCGCGGGCGAGACCGTGCTGGCCGATATGGCGGGCAACGAGGCGGTGGCGCGCAGCTTCCGCGGCATCTGAGGGCAGGGCCCTTCTTCGCGGGCGCCCGCAAGGGCAGCCCGGGATATTCTCGCCGGAGCATGGGCGGGAGAGGCACTCCGCGAGCGAGATCCGGGCCGAGCCCCGGCGTCGCTCTCCCCAGGCGCCGCTAGCGCCCGCCCGAGAAACCGCGTATTTCGGCTCGCATGAGCGACCTGTTTCCCCCCTTCGAGCCTGAGCGCGTCGAGTCCAAGCGCGCCCGCTTCAAGCCTATTCCCTTCCGGCTGCTGGCACCGAACGTCATCACGCTGTTGGCGCTCTGCCTTGGCCTGACGGCGATGCGCCTCGTCGTCGAGGGGAAGCTCGAGACGGCGACGATCTGTATCCTGATCGCGGCGGGGCTCGATGGCGTCGATGGTCGCCTGGCGCGCCTGCTCAAGGGCACCTCACGCTTCGGCGCCGAACTCGATTCGCTTTCGGACTTCGTCAATTTCGGCGTCGCCACCGGTTATGTGCTGTGGATCTTCGTGCTGCACGACCTGAAGTCGTTCGGCTGGATCATCGTGCTGACGCTGGCCTGCGCGATGGCGCTGCGCCTCGCCCGCTTCAACGTCATGATCGACGACCCGGACCGGCCGGACTGGCAGAAGGACTTCTTCGTCGGCATGCCGGCGCCGGCCGGCGCGATCACCGCGATGCTCCCGGTCTATCTGCACATCATCGGCGTTCCCGTGCAGGAGTATGGCGCGCTCTTCGTCGGCCTCTACATCCTGTTCATCGCCTTCCTGACGATCTCGCGCATTCCCTGCTATGCCGGCAAGACGCTAGGCACCCGCGTGCCGCGCGACCGGGTGCTGCCGATTTTCGTCGCGGTAGTGATCGTGACGGGTCTGCTCTTCGCCTATCCCTTCGAGGTGCTGACCTTCGTGGTCGTGGCCTATCTCGCGCTCATCCCGGTGAGCGTGGCGCGCTATCGCAAGCTCGAGCGCGCCCACAGCCAGCCGGCTCCGGCCGGGGAGGTTCCGCCAAGCGCCGTCTGAGACGGCGCTGCCGGAAGAGGCCCGGCTTCAGCGTCGGGAGCCGCCCAGCCTGGCGGCATTGGCCCTGGTGCGCCGGGCGAAGGGTTCGAGCGTGCTGTCCGCGACCTTGACTGCCGCGGCTGCGAAATCGAAGTGACACGCCGGAGTGAGTGCAAGGCTCCACCACAGCGTCGTGGCGGCGTGCGTCGCGGCCATGCCGCTTTCTGCTACCGCCGAGACCTTCTCCACGATGGCCTTGGTCGCCTCGCGCTGGCCGCGCCTGTCGCCGAGGGCGCCCTTGAACAGCATCGGCATTCGCATCGCGATGGTGAATCCGGCTTCGGCCTGCATGGTCAGAACGCGCGTGGCGAGCTGCTGTGCATCCGTTTCCGCCGTTACGGAGGCGCGCGATGACCAGCGCGAATGCGGCATGGAAGAACTCCGGGAACGTCGATGATGCGGCGATATGCCGTGGGACGCGAAGTCTGCCGTCGCCGGCCGGGCTTTGCAATTGGTGGTATACTAGTTCTTCCACCTAAGTTTCATGCGCTGGATGCGGGGCGTGCGTTATTATTGGCGTTCGATATGCGTTTTGCGCGCTGAGGTTGCGGATTTATCGGGCTGGCGAAATGCTCTAAGGCTGGACCGGCGCCGGCTTCTCGGCGTTCGAACAGGCGTCGGGCAGTCCAGTTGAGTCTCTTTTCCTCCCCCAAGCATCCCGGTTGGCGGCCGATGCTGGTTCTGGCCTCGGCCTCGCCGCGCCGTCTCGCCTTGCTCGAGCAGGCGGGGCTGAAGCCCGATGCCCTGCTGCCTGCGGATCTCGATGAAACCCCGCACAAGGGCGAGCGACCGCGCGATCTCGCGCGCCGACTGGCACGGGAGAAGGCGGAGGCCGCGCGGGAGGGGGCCAAGGCGCGTGCAGATCTGGAGGGTTGCTACGTTGTCGCGGCGGACACGGTCGTCGCCGTCGGTCGACGGATCCTGCCCAAGGCCGAGATCGTCGATGAGGCTGCCGCCTGCCTGCGCCTGCTCTCGGGCCGGGCACACCGGGTCTATACCGGTGTCGCGGTGGTCACGCCCTCCGGTGCGATCCGCGACCGCATCGTCGAAACTCGTCTGCGCTTCAAACGCCTCTCGACCGAGGATATCGAGCACTACCTCGCTTCCGGCGAATGGCGCGGCAAGGCCGGCGGCTATGCGGTCCAGGGCATTGCCGGCTCCTTCGTCGTCAAGCTGGTCGGCTCCTATACCGGCGTCGTCGGCCTACCGCTCTACGAGACCGTCAATCTGCTCGGCGGCGAAGGCTTCCCGATCCGCTTCGGCTGGATGAACGCAGCCTGAGCTGGCCGAGGGCTTGCCTGTTCGCGGCCGGCGCCCGATCCTCGCATCGCGCCGGGCTGCGGCGCTGACGGGGGAGGCAGGCATGACGGGACGGCTGAGCGGCAAGGTCGCGATCGTGGCTGGCGCCGGATCGATCGGCCCGGGCTGGGGCAATGGCAAGGCGACGGCGACGATTTTCGCCCGCGAGGGCGCTCGGGTGGTTTGCGCCGACATCAATCGTGACGCGGCGGAGGAGACGGCGGCCATCATCCGCAACGAGGGTGGAGAGGCCCTCGCGATCCGCACCGACGTCACCAAGGCCGATCAGATCACCGCACTCGTCGCCCATGCGCTCGGCCGCTACGGCCGGATCGACATCCTCGACAACAATGTCGGCATCGCCGAAGTCGGCAGCGTGGTCGATCTGCCGGAAGAGGTCTGGGACCGCGTCTTCCGGGTCAATCTCACCGGTGCCTTCCTGGCGATGAAGCACGTCATCCCGGTGATGCAGCGCCAGTTCGAGGAGATGGGCGAGGGCGGCTCGATCATCAACATCTCCTCGATCGCCTCGATCCGCCATACCGGCGTGCCCTATGCCAGTTATTCGGCGACCAAGGCCGCCCTGAACCAGCTCACCCGCACGACTGCGGTGCAGTATGCGCCCCAGAAGATTCGGGTGAACGCGATCCTGCCCGGGTTGATGAAGACGCCGATGGTCGAGCATTCGGCCGGTCTCGCCCAGGTTTATGGCGAGGGTGACATCGAGGCGATGTGGGCGGCGCGCGCCGCGCAGGTGCCGATGGGGCATATGGGCGAGGCCTGGGACGTCGCCAACGCGGCCCTCTTCCTCGCCAGCGACGAGGCGCGCTATGTCACCGGCATCGAACTCGTCGTTGATGGAGGCATCACGCTCAAATATGACTGAGACCGACAAGCCCGCGCCGGCCGCCAGGCCCTGTCCGATCTGCGGCAAGCCCGCGGTCGCGCGCTTCAAGCCGTTCTGCTCCTCCCGCTGTGCCGATATCGACCTCGGCCGCTGGCTGAAGGGCGGCTATGTCATTCCGGGCGAGCCGGTTGACGAGGCCGAGGAGGCTCCCCCGCCCCGCGACCGGGGCGACTGAGGCGGCGCCGGTCCGGCAGGGAACGAGGCACAGCTTCCGCGCGATCGCCTGCTGCGTGCCGGGCCGCAGCCTGCTAGGGTATGGCATGACCGATTTTCCCGACATCATTCGCTCGCCCCTCTCGCAGGACGTCACGCAGGACGGCATAACCGTCCGGGTCGAGATCTACCGTGTCGACGGCACGGAAGGCTGGACGCTCGAGGTCGTCGATTCCGAAGGCGGCTCCACCGTCTGGCAGGATTCCTTCGCCACCGACGCGGAAGCCTTCGCGGAGTTCACCGACGGGGTCGAGCAACTCGGCCTGGCGAAGCTGATCGACCCCGACGAGGACGATCTGGCGACGGTGCATTGAGACGGCAGCGATGCGCCGCACCGATGAACTCGATGCAGTGATCGCCTGCGAGCGGTCACTACGCCGCAGGATCGCCGAGCGTCTCGCCGAGGAGGCGGGTACGCCAGTGGCCGGCGCGCTGTCGGAGGAGCATCTCGTCGCGGCCGAGGCCGCGATCGAGGCATGGTGGCATGAAGGCGAGGAGGAGCACGACCCGCGTGCCTTCCGGCCGATCGGTCCGTTGCAGGAGCTTCTGGCAGAGCACCGCGGCATCCTTGACCGGATCGAGGATATCCAAGACCGCCGGCTGTCCTGACCGCCCGGGTGCTGGCGAGAATCCGCTGCATGCACGCCCGGGATATCCGCAATTGCAAGGCGATCTGGACTCTCCTAAGACCCCTTGGCAGGTAATTTTGCACGGATGTGCCACGGTGCACATTCCGTGCATCGCCATGGAGGGGCAATGACGGGCGCGAAGCGGGGCCGCTCTTTCGTCAGCGCACAGCAGGTCGCTGAACTCGCGGGTGTTTCGCGGTCGGCCGTGTCGCGTACCTTCACGGACGGCGCCAGTGTCTCCGAGGCGACGCGAGAGCGGGTGCTGAAGGCTGCGCAGGCGCTTGGCTACCATGTCAATCATCTGGCGCGTGGCCTGATCAATGAATCCAGCGGTATTGTCTGCCTGATCGTCGGCGATGTCGCGACGCCCTACCAGTCGCGCATGCTCGACGCGATCTCGCGCCGCCTGCAGGCGATCAACCAGGTCGCGATGCTGATCAACACCTCGGGCGACGGCGAGAGCGTTGCCAAGGCCTTGCGCCAGACGCTGAACTATCGCGCCCAGGCGACGATCGTGCTCTCGGGTGCGCCGCCGGCGTCGTTGATCGAAACCTGCGTGGCCAGCGGCCAGCATGTCATCCTGATCAACCGCGACGATCCGGTCACGGGCCCCGAGAACATCGTCGTCGATAACGTCACGGCCGCGCGCGAAGCGTTCCACATGTTCCGTCGGGCCGGTTGCTCGCGCATCGCGGTGGTCTCCTCGCTCGCAGGCACGCCCAGCATCGTCGGGCGCGAGGAGGCGTTTCGTGCCGCCGCGGCTGCGGAGGATATCGAGGTCACCGTCGCGCGCGCCGGGCCGACGGCCTATGCCTCCGGCTACGAGGCGGCGCGCCAGCTGCTGGCACGCTCGGACAGGCCGGACGCCGCCTTCTGCGTCACCGACCTGCTCGCCTGTGGCTTCCTCGACGGTGCCCGCACGGAGTTCGGAATGGCGGTGCCCGACGAGCTCTGTGTCGTCGGCTTCGACGATATCGAGCAGGCCGGCTGGGCTTCCTATGCGCTCACCACCTTCCGCCAGCCGATCGATCTGATGGCCGACCATATCATCGCGAAGCTCGCGGCTGGCGAGCCGGGCGTCAGCACCCCGGCAGTCACGACTTTCCCGGTCACGCCCGTCTGGCGCCGGACCGTCAGGCCGAAATGAACCGGTCTTCGACCGTGCCGGTCGTGAGGTCGATCGAGAAATCCCGCGAGGGCAGGCTCGCCAGGTAGCTTTCGAGGATGGCGAGGAAGCTGGCGATACGCGCCTGCACGCTCGTCGCGGGCCAGTTGCCCGCCCGGTAGCGCGTCGCGAGCGCACGATAGGCGTCGAGCCGCTCGGGCGCGATGAAGTCCAGTGCGATATGCCGGCCCTTGCGCAGCCTGTACCAGTCCACCACCAGCTCGAAGAAGGGCAGGGCCTGCCCTTCGGCCGCCATCGATGTCACATCGGCCGGCGCGAGCGGCGTGGCGATACCCGCCAGCCGGTCGAGGTCGGCCAGCGTCAGGCACGGCACCAGTGCGGCGAGATCGGCCGGCCACTCCTTCGGCAGGTAGCGGCGGCGCACCATCTCGGCGAGGTGCGTGCTGAGAAAGTCGCCATGGCTACGCGTCGCGGCGATGCCGCCATCGTCTTCGCCGGTCCGCTCGGCCTCGGCGGTGTAGAGACCGAAGGCGAGGTCGAAGCCCGGCACCTCGGCCAGCACCACCGTCTCCACGTCGAGACGCCCGTCAGCCACGGTCGCGATCTTGTAGGCCGGCGGGAACCCGACCATCGAGGGAACCGCGATGTTGATGAGCCAATCGTCACCGCGCGACACGCGCGCCGTGTCGTTGATGTGCAGATGGCCGCTGAAATGGATGCGCACGCCGGTCGCGGCTGCGGCCTCGGCCGTGGCCGCGGTCGGCGCGCGGCGGACGAAGGAGGTATCGCCCAGCAATCTGGCCTCGTCGGCGGTGGTACCATTCAGTGGGTCGAGCACCGGATAATGAGAGAAGGCGAGCAGCTTCTTGCCGAGCGTCTTCGCGCGCGCCGCGACATCGCGCATCCAGGCCAGCACGAAGGGCTTGTTGCGCGGCATCGCGTTCCAGCCGGCGTCGGTGCTGTCGATATAGCTCTTCTCAAGCGCCGGATCGCCGTCGCCATTGCGCGGTTCGAAGACATTGGCGTCGATCGAGAGCACCCAGAGACCGGAGACCGGCTCGACCAGATAGGAGCTGTCGATCATGCGCCGGACGGTGCCGCCATCCGCCGAGCGGATTTCGAAGCTGCGGGCCTCGAGTGCATCGTCCGGCCCGAACGGGCTTTCCCAGTGCAGGTGCCAGGGACGCCGGAAGAAGCCGAACTCGGCCATGGCGGGAATGGCGGTGTCGTAGCCGCCGCAGTGCATGTCGGGGCTGACGATGCGGGCTGTCGAGGCCTCGGCTTCCGCGGCGGGGTCGCTCGTCACCAGCACATGGCTGCCGTCAGGATCGAGAAAGCGCTTCGACTGGTGGCGGCCATGGATGGCATAGAGGTCGTGATTGCCGGGCGTAGCGAGGAAGCGCAGGCCATGGCGGTCGGAATAGTTCTGCAGCACGGCCGTCGCTGCGGCCGTGGTCGAGCGCTGGCCGTCATCGGTGAGATCGCCGACCAGGATGACGAGCTCGATGCCGCGCGCCACGATGTCGTCGAGCAGGGCCGGCAGGGCCGGATAGCTCTCGTTGAACACGCGCGTCGAGGCGACGGTGTCGGCGAGGCTGCGCACGGCCGCGCGCGGCGTGCGCGTGCTGCCCGCCCGATAGGCCACGTCGTGGAAATGCGGGTCGGCGATGACGGCGATACGGGTCATGCCGGCTTCTGGTCCTGCGCGGCGTCGATCCGGCGGATCCAGTCGGCGGCGCGCGCCGCGGCTGCCGCCAGCATCGGCTTCGGAGTCTCGTGCCATTCGTCCGGCCGCAGCTCGCGCCGGCCCCGCACATGGGCATAGGCTGCCTCGAGCGTCGGATAGACCTCCGGCATCTCGACATGCAGGAACAGGCCGACCAGCGCGACCGAGCGGCTGCGGCCGGCGCGGCAATTGACGAGGACGTTGCCGCGCTCGCGCAGCGGATAGGTCGGCCGGTTCGGCAGGACCTGCGCGAAGGCGCCGCGCAGCACGTAGAACCCGCCGAGCATCATGGTCTCGGGATTGCCGTCGCCGTCGACGAGGCCGATCTTGTAGTAGCGCAGCGCCCCGCCGCCATAGAGGCTGCCGGGCGGCGTATCCGGAAATGGCTGCACGGCATAGTTGATGTCGAGATTGACGGCGCAGTTGACCACCGTCGTGATGCCGTGGCGCTTCAGCAGCGCGACGTCGCCGGCAGCCTCCATGCCGCCGATATAGAGCTCGACGCCATAGGGCGTGACATTCGGTTCGATCAGGCTCAGCGGCGGGCGCTCGTAGCGCGGGCTCTCGTCATGCATCGCGGCCTGGCCTGTCATCGGGGTTCGAGCGGGATGCCGGTCGCCGCGCTCATGCCGTCGGCGATGCCGGGCGCGGCGGCGAGAACGCCACCACCCTTCGCCAACCCGTCGAGGGCGAGGAAGGGGCCGACGTGGCCGCCGGCCTCGCCGACGAGCAAGAGCCCGGCCAGGCAATCCCAGGGGTTCATGTGCAGTTCGGCATAGCCGTCCGAGCGACCGTCGGCGACATAGGCGAGGCCGAGCGCACCCGAGGCCGCGCGCCGGACATTTGCGCCGCGTTCCAGCAGATCGGAGAGCACGGCGAGATAGGCCGCATTGGGCAGGCGGTTCGACCAGCCGAGCTCGACGCAGGCGGCCGAATAGGCGCTGGTGCCGGAAACGCGGATCGGCCGGCCGTTCAGCGTCGCGCCCTGACCCCGGCGGGCGAAATGCATCTCGTCGAGCGCGGGATTGTAGATCGCGCCGATCTCGATCTCGCCACCGGCGACGAAGGCGATCGAGATGCAGAAATGCGGGATTGCGCGGGCGAAATTGGCGGTTCCGTCGATGGGGTCGACCACCCAGACGGAGCCTTCGACGGTACCGCCGGTCTCCTCGCCGAGAAAGCCATCCTCGGGGAAGCTTTCGGCCAATCGTGCCTTGATATGGCGCTCGACTGCCGTGTCAGTCTCGGTCAGGAAATCCTGCGGCCCCTTCATGCCGATACCGGCATCCGGCCCGGCGGCGGCGCGGGCGGCAAAGCCCTCGCGCGCGATCTCTCCGGCGGATCGAGCGAGCGCCACGCAGAAGGTGGCGCGCGCGTCGAGGTCGAGCGCGGCGGCAGGGGCGAGCAGGGCGGAGCTGGACGTCATGGCCGGGTTTCCCGAAGGCGTAGGGCCCGATCGGGCCG
>JBDHTM010000078.1:0-12993 GCA_039808685.1 Allobosea sp.
GGCCGCTGGTCGACTGGCTCGACTACAACGGCTACCGGGTCATCACCAAGGCGGCGAAGGAGTTCACCGATGCCACCGGCCGGCGCCGCGTCAAGGGCAACATGGATATCGAGCTGGCGATCGAGATGCTCGAGCTCGCGCCGCATCTCGACCAGATCTATCTTTTCTCCGGCGACGGCGATTTCCGGCCTCTGGTCGAGGCGGTGCAGCGTAAGGGCGTGAAGGTCTCCGTCGTCTCGACGATCTCGACCAATCCGCCGATGGTCTCGGACGAACTGCGCCGGCAGTGCGACGAGTTCGTCGATCTCGCCCAGCTCATGCAGAAGATCGGCCGCGACCCGTCCGAGCGGGCGAGCCGCGGCGGCATGGGCGCACCAGCCGCGCCCGGCAACCCGTCGCTGGAGCGCCGCTACGGCATCCGCCAGGGCGACGAGCCGGCGGAGGGATAGGTCGAGGTCCTACCCGCCCGTCTTCAGCAGCCGCTGCTTGTCGCGGTTCCAGTCGCGGGTCTTCTCGGTCTCGCGCTTGTCGTGAAGCTTCTTGCCGCGGCCGAGGCCGAGCTCGATCTTCGCGCGGCCCTTCTCGTTGAAATAGACCTTCAGCGGAATGACGGTGAAGCCTTCGCGCTGGATCGCGCCCATCAGCTTGTTGATCTGGCGGCGGTGCAGCAGCAGCTTCCGCGGGCGGCGGACCTCGTGGTTGAAGCGGTTCGCCTCGAGATATTCGGGGATATAGGAGTTGAAGAGCCAGAGCTCATTGCCCATCGGGCCGGCATAGCTCTCGCCGATCGTGGCGCGGCCACCGCGCAACGCCTTGACCTCCGTACCTTGCAAGGCAAGGCCGGCCTCGATCGTCTCCTTGATCTCGTAGTTGAAGCGCGCCTTGCGGTTATCTGCCGCCAGGCGATAGCGCTCCGGATCGGGTTTCTTCATGCCGTTCCGCTGAATCCATCTTGTCCGACCAGCCCTGTCGGCGCTTGAGAATCCGATTCGGAATCGGCGCCCAAGCCTCTGAAAAGGCCGGCCTTATCATTATTCCGCCTGCCGCGATCGACAAGCAGATGACCGCGCCCGTCGACGCAGCCACCCCACCTATTTAGGCATTCAACAGCCCGGCGAAAACCATGGCCTCGCGGATCACCTTGCCGGTCGCCGGGGTCACCGGCATCAGCGGCAGGCGGACTTCCTCCTCGATGCGGCCGAGCAAGGCGAGACCGTGCTTGGCGCCGGCGAGGCCGGGCTCCTTGAAGATCGCATCATGGAGCGGCACCAGGCGGTCCTGCACCTTCAGCGCGCCGGCATAATCGCCCTTCCGGACGGCTTCCATCAGGTCGGCGCAGAGGCGCGGTGCGACATTGGCGACGACCGAGATGCAGCCATGGCCGCCCGCCGCCATATAGGCGAGCGCGGTCATGTCCTCGCCGGAGAGCTGGATGAAATCCGGCCCCATGGCATGGCGCTGCTGCGAGACGCGGGCGAGGTTGGCGGTGGCATCCTTCACGCCGGCGATGTTCTTCAGCTCGTAGAGCCGTGTCATCGTCTCGACCGACATGTCCACCACCGAGCGCGGCGGGATGTTGTAGATGATGATCGGGATGCCGATCGCATCGTTCACCGCCTTGAAGTGCTGGTACATGCCCTCCTGCGTCGGCTTGTTGTAATAGGGCGTAACCACGAGCACGGCGTCGGCCCCGGCCTTCTCCGCATGGACGGCGAGGTCGATCGCCTCGATCGTGTTGTTCGAGCCCGCACCGGCGATGACCGGGACGCGGCCCTTGTTCTGGTCGATGACAATCTCGACGACGCGCTTGTGCTCGTCATGCGACAGCGTCGGGCTCTCGCCGGTGGTGCCGACCGGCACGAGTCCTGTCGAGCCATTGCCGATCTGCCATTCGACCAGCGCGCGCAGCGCCTCCTCGTCGACCTTGCCGGATTTGAACGGCGTGACCAGAGCGGGCATCGAGCCGGTGAAGGCAATGTGCTTGGTCATGGGACGATCCTAGGGCGAAAAACGAGTGACAGGGCCGCCACACATAAACCGTCGTTCCGCCAAGGCAAAGCCGGCAAGCCATGAAAATGCGTGGCCTCATAGTTAAGCCTTCATAAACCGCCTTCCCCGACCATTCCCCGATGATCCGAGCCTGGAGCTGCGCCATGGCTTCGCCTGCCGCCGTGAGAAGACTGATCGGCCTGCTGCTGCCTGCCATGCTGTCCGCCTCGTCGACCTTGGCGGGCGACGACGGCATGCTTACGAGCCAGCGCAAGCTCGCCATGCTCGGCGATGTCGAAACCACAGGTGCCCTGCCCTATCCGGCCGACGCCCTGCGGGGCGAGAGCACGGTCAATGTCGAAGCCGTGAAGACGGCCGTGGCCGCCTACCGCCGCGGCGCGCTGACCGAAGGCGACGAACTTACCGCGCGTATCGACGACCGCTCCACGCGCTCGCTGCTCGAATGGGTGGCGATCCATGCCAATGCCGGCGCCGTGCCTTTCCTGCGGATCGACGCCTTCCTGCGCGAGCACCCAAACTATCCGGCCACCACCCGTTTTCGACGCCGCGCCGAGGAGGCGCTGATCGCCGAGAAGAAGAGCCCAGCGATCGTCCGCGCCTTCTTCCATGGCCAGCAGCCGATCTCGCCGGCCGGGCGGATCGCTTTGGCCATCGCGCTCAAGGAGGAAGGCAAGGCCGAGGAAGCCAACGCCCTCATCCGCCAGAGCTGGCGCAAGGATCTGTTCGGACAGCCGCTGGAAAAGGTCGCGCTCGCTGCGTTCGAAACCGTGCTGACCAAGGACGACCACCGCCTGCGCACCGAGCGCTTCCTGTTCCGCGAGAATGGCGAGGCGGCCTTGCGCAATGCCGCCCGCGTCTCGACCGATTATGTCGTGCTGGCCAGGGCGCGGCTCGCGAGTGCCAAGGCGCGCCGGCCAATCCCCGAAAAGCTGATCTCGGCCGTGCCGGCTTCACTGCGCGGCGATGTCTCCTTCGCCTTCCTGCAGGCCCAGCAGGCCCGCCGTGGCGACAAGCTCGACGAGGCAGTAAAGGCCCTGGTCGCGATCCCGCGCGATCCCGCCCTGCTCGGCGACGGCGATGGCTGGTGGCAGGAACGACGCATCATCGCACGCAAGCTTCTCGACGCCGGCCAGCCGCAGAAGGCCTATGAGGTCGCGTCCGGCCATGGCGCGGAGGATCCGGCCGAGCGGATCGAGGCCGAATGGCATGCCGGCTTCGTCGCTTTGCGCTTCCTGAAGAAACCGGATGTCGCGCTCAAGCATTTCGATGCTGCCGCCGGCATCGCCGAGACGCCGATCTCGATCGCGCGTGCCGCTTACTGGCAAGGCCGCGCCTATGAGGAACTCGGCAAGGCCGAGGAGGCCAAGACCGCCTTCGGCAAGGCCGCCGAGCAGCCGGTCGCCTATTACGGGCAACTGGCACGGGCGAAGCTCGGGCTCTCCGGTCTGCCGCTGCGGCGCACGGTTGCGGCCGGCCTCGACACCTTGCCGGGGCACCAGGCCGTGCGCCTGCTCTATCGCATCGGCGAGCGCGATCTCGCCACGCTGATGCTGAACGACCTCGCGCTGCGCCTGCATACAACGGAGGCCCTGGAAGCCATCGCCGCCATCGCCCGGCGCGAGACCGATGCGCGCGCGCAGGTCGGCATCGGCAAGGCTGCGCTGCAGCGCGGCTTCCCGCTCGACATGACCGCCTATCCGGTCAACGGCATCCCGGATTTCGACGTGCTCGGCGACCCGATGGAGCGCGCCATCGTCCATGCCATCGCGCGGCAGGAGAGCGCCTTCGATCCGACTGCGATGTCCGGCGCCGGCGCACGCGGGCTGATGCAGATGATGCCGGCCACGGCCCGCGAGACGGCCCGGCGCGCCGGCCTGCCCTTCGACTGGGAGAAGCTGGGGCGGGACCCGCTCTACGCCGCGCGGATGGGCGCGGCCCACCTCAACGACCTGCTCAAGGAATGGCGCGGCTCCTATATCCTGACTTTCGCCGCCTATAATGCCGGCTCGCCCAATGTGAAGAAATGGATAGCCGCCTATGGCGACCCGCGGGATCCCGAGGTCGACGCCGTCGACTGGGTCGAGCGCATCCCCTTCTCCGAGACGCGCAACTATGTCCAGCGCGTGATGGAGAACCTGCAGGTCTATCGCGAGCGCCTGAACCAGCGCACGGCCTATCTGATCGACCACGACCTGAAGCGCGGCGGCAAGCGGGACTAGCCGTCAATCCACCCGACCACGGCGCCGTCATTCCGGGCGGAGCGAAGCGGAGACCCGGAATCCATCGCAGAGCGCCAGAGCCCTACGATGGATTCCGGATCAGCGCCGCTTCGCGGCTCGTCCGGAATGACGTGCCTTCTTTCCAGTTAGAGCGCCACGCTTTCCAAGCCCGCAACGATCTTCCTTGCCAGTTGCAATATTTGAAATTTTCAATTACTTGCCGTCGTCAGCGGAGGAATTTCGATGCTGCAGGACATTGCCGATTTCGCGCCCACGCTAGAGGCCTGGCGCCGCGACCTTCACGCCCATCCCGAAATCGCCTTCCAGGAATTCCGGACCTCGGATTTCGTCGCGAAGACGCTCGCCTCCTTCGGCATCGAAGTGCATCGCGGGCTCGGGGGCACTGGCCTCGTCGGCGTCATCAAGGGCGCGTCGGAAGGGCCGACCATCGGATTGCGCGCCGACATGGACGCGCTGCCGATGGAGGAGGATACCGGGCTCGACTACCGCTCGACCACCAAGAACCAGTTTCACGGCTGCGGCCATGACGGCCATACCGTCATGCTGCTGGCCGCGGCGCGCCATCTCGCCGCCAATCCACCGAGGCGCGGCAAGGTCCACCTGATCTTCCAGCCGGCCGAGGAGATCGGCCAGGGCGCCGAGCGGATGATCGCCGACGGGCTGTTCGAACGCTTTCCCTGCTCCGAGGTCTACGCGCTCCACACCATCCCGCTCTACGAAGAAGGCACCGCTGCGGTGCGGCCCGGCCCGACTCTGAGCGGCACGACCGTGTTCGAGATCGCGATCAAGGGCGTCGGTGGCCATGGCGCCGCGCCGCACACCACCGTCGACCCGTTGCAGGTCGCGGCCCGGCTGGCGACCGAGATTTCCTCGATCGTCGGCCGCCATATTGATCCGATGCAGCCGGCCGTGATCAGCCTCGGCAGGCTCGTCGCCGGCACAGCCTCGAACATCATCCCCGACTCGGCCGAGCTCAGCGGCACGATCCGCACCTACAACCCCGAGACGGAGGCGCGCATCGTCGACAAGCTCGATGCGATCTGCCGGGGCTTGGCGCTGATGTCGGGCTGCACGATCACCTGCACGAAGAAGGCGAGCTGCCCGCCCTGCCTCAACGACCCGCGCGCCGCTGCGGCTGCGGCCGCAGCGGCAGGACAGGTGCTCGGCGAGGCCAATGTACAGACCGATCTGACGCCCCTGCCCTTCTCCGACGACTTCGCGCTGATGCTGCGGCAATGGCCGGGCGCCTATATTTTCCTCGGCCAGCCCGGCGCGATGTGCCACCACCCGACCTTCGATTTCGACGACCGCCTGCTGCCGGTCGGCGCCAGCATCCTGTGCCGACTCGTCGAACGCCAGACCGGAGCCAACGCATGACCGCAGCAGCGATCCCGAGCGCCGAACCGCGCTCTTCCGCCATGGTCCGCCGCGCTGTGATCTCCTCGGTGATCGGCAACGGCCTCGAATGGTATGATTTCCTGGTCTACGGCTTCTTTGCCACGATCATCGCGCAGGTCTTCTTCCCGACCTCCGATCCGCTGGTCTCGACGCTGCTGACGGCAGCGACCTTCGCGATCTCCTTCCTCGTCCGGCCGGTCGGCGGCGTGCTGCTCTCGACCTATGCCGACCGTTTCGGCCGCAAGCCTATCCTGACGGTGATGATCCTGATCATGGGCTTCTCGACCGTGCTGATCGGCCTGACGCCGGGCTATGCGACGATCGGCATCCTGGCGCCGATCCTCGTCATCATCGCGCGCATCCTGCAGGGCATCTCGGTCGGCGCCGAATTCGCCTCCGCCACCGCCATGCTGGTCGAATATGCGCCGCCGGGCCGGAAGATGATGTTCGGCAGCTTCCAGATGTGCTCGCAGGCGCTGGCGCTCGCGCTCGCGGCCTTCTCGGGCTACGCGCTGGCGACCCTTTTGGCGCCTCAGGACCTGCAGGGCTGGGGCTGGCGCATTCCCTTCCTGCTGGGTTCGCTGATCACGCCGCTCGGCTTCTATATCCGCCGCTTCGTCGACGAATCCCCGGAATACGAGAAGGATAGCGGGCAGAGCAAAGCCCATACGCCCTTCCGCGCTGTGCTTGCCGAGCACCGCAACGCACTGCTGCGCTGCTTCGGCATCATGATCCCCGGCACGGCCTCGAACTATGTCTGGTTCATCTTCCTGCCGGGCTACGTGATCCGCCAGCTCAAGCTGCCCTTCACCAGCGCCATGCTCAGCTCGCTGATCGGCGGCATCCTGCTCTTCATCTTCGTACCGATCATGGGCCATCTCGCCGACCGCTGGAGCGCCTTCCGCGTCTGGCTTCTGGGCATGCTGAGCTTCGCGCTGCTGTCCTACCCGCTGCTCGCCTATGTCGTGGCGCAGCCGGGCTTCGAACGGCTGCTCACGGCGCAGGCGGTCTGCGCGCTCTCGATCGCCGCGATCTGGGCGCCGACACCCGGCCTGCTCGCCGGCATGTTCCCGACGCAGGTGCGCTCGACCGGCATGTCGATCGCATACAATGTCGTGGTGCTGCTGTTCGGCGGACTTGCGCCGTTCACCCTGACCTGGCTCGTGGCCCAGACGGGCTCAGACATGATGCCGTCCTATTATCTCCTCGCTTGTACGGCAGTTTCCCTGCTTGCGCTGAGCCTGGCCGGCAGGACGCGTGCACCGAACTGATCCGCAAGCCTCGCCGGGGAGCCCGATGGCCCGCGCCTCCTTTCTGACATTCCGGCTCGACCAGTTGAGCCAGACCGCGATGGCGAAGGCCTCGCAGGTCTACAAGGAGCGGCTCGGCCTCAATATCCGCGAGTTGCGGGTCTTGCGCGCCATCGGCGACCAGCCGGGATTGTCATCCCGGAGCTTGTCGGAAGCGACCTTCATCGAGCAGACGCTAGTCTCGAAACACCTGCGCAAACTGGTCGACGCCGGTCTTGTCCGGCGCGAACTGGAAAGCGCCGATGCGCGGCGCGTCGCCCTGCATCTGACGGCGCAGGGCGAATCGATCCGGCAGGAGGCCGATCGGCTGGGTCAGGCGATGGAGCGCGATTTCCTCTCGGTGCTGACGCCGGAAGAGCTCGCCCAGTTCAACCGCTATATCGAGAAGCTACGCCGCTGGGGAGCTTCCTGAGCCGAAGCCGGCTTTCACGGGCGGCACGACCATGGTTAGGTGCGCTCCCGCCGCCTGCTCAGCCTTCGAGTCCATCATGACGCCCGAGTCCGGTTTCACGTCCCGCTTCGTCAGCGCCAGCGACGGGCTCAAGCTGCACTTTCGCGATTACGGCCCTCTCGCGGCGACCACATTGCCGGTCATCTGTCTGCCGGGCCTTGCCCGCACCGCTGCCGATTTTCACGAACTGGCACTTGCTCTGGCGCAGGACGAGGCCAAGCCGCGCCGCGTGCTGGCGCTGGATTATCGCGGGCGCGGGCTCTCCGACTTCGACCGCAACTGGAAGAACTACGACATCCGCATTGAGCTCGACGATCTCATCCAGGTTCTGGTTGCCGGAGGCATCGAGCAGGCGGCCTTCGTCGGGACCTCGCGCGGCGGCCTCCTGACTATGGCATTGGCGGCGGCGCGGCCCGCCCTGATCCGCGGCGTCGTCTTCAACGATGTCGGCCCGGTGATCGACGCGCGCGGCCTGCTGCGTATCCGCGGCTATGTCGGCAAGCTGCCGACTCCGCGCAGCTTCCAGGAGGGCGCCGAGATCCTGAAGCGGCTCTCCGACCAGCACTTCCCAGCGCTGAGCGAGCCCGAATGGGAGATGATGGCGCGCCGGACCTGGACGGATCGGGACGGCACGCTCAGGCCCGATTACGACGTCAAGCTGATGAAGGTGCTGGAGGAGCTCGAACTCGAGGCGCCGCTGCCCGTGCTCTGGACCTATTTCGATGCGCTCAGGACCGTGCCGATGCTGGCGATCCGCGGCGCCAATTCCGACCTCCTCGCCGAAAAGACGCTGGAGGAGATGGCGGAGCGCCATCCCGATTGCGAGATCTACACGGTGCCTGGACAGGGCCATGCCCCGCTGCTCGGCACCAAGGACATGATCCGGCGGATCGGCAAGCTGATCGCCCGGGCGGAACGCCGCGCCGCCTGATCCGATCAGGGTTTCGAAGGCTTGCCCTCGGCCTTCTCCGCAGCGACCTTGGCGACATTTTCCTGCCCGGCCGTGCCGTCATCACGCGAGCTCTCGACCTCGCCGGCCTCGGCGCGTTTGGCAAATTCCGTCTCGGTTCCGGCCGCTAGAAGCTTGGCCTGCCCGACCCAGTCCTCGCGCTCGATCCGGCCGGGAAAGGCGAGATAGCCGCCGACCCATTCGACATTCGCGGGTGTCCAGCCGGCGATCTGTTCGAAATGCCAGATGCCGAGGCCGTGCAGGCGGCCTTCGTTCTGCCGGCCGATGCCCTTGATCAGCTTCAGGTCGTCGGCCTTGTCGCCACGGGCCGCCGCGAGCCCCGCCGGGCGCCGGCCGGGCAGATCGGCTTCGTTCTCGACAGGCGGCAGTCGTGTCTGTGCCTCCGCAGCTCCCCCTGCCGGCGAAGCGCTGGCGGCGGCCGCTGCCTGAGGCGCCGTCGCGGGCCTGGCTGCGATCTGCGCAGCCCCCGGCCCGCGCAGGAGGCCGGCGCAGACGCAGCCCGCCCAGTAGACAGCCGTGAACAGCAACGCCGTCTCGACCCAGGTCGCCGCCATGCCGTTCAAAAACTGAAACCAAGTCACGGTCGCCCCGGCGATCCAGAGCGCGGCCAGCACATTCCAAATGCCGCTCCAGAAGCGGGCCTTGCCACCGTCATGGCTGATCCAGCCCATCGCAAAGCCGAGACCGAAGGCGGCGAGCAGGAACCAGACGCACTGACTGGCGAGATAGAGCATGACTGACCGCCTCCTACTTCGCCACCGTGAACTGGACACGGCGGTTCATCGCGCGGGCTTCCGGCGCTTCATGAGGCACGAGCGGACGGGTGCTGCCATAACCCTTGACGGCGAGCTTGCCGGGATCGATGCCGCGCCGGGCCAGCTCGTCGCGCACGCGCAGGGCGCGGCGCAGTGACAGATCCCTATTGTCGAAGCCGCGCCTTTCGCCGTCGCGGTTGGCATGCCCTTCGATCACGACGGGAGAACCCGGGCATTTCTGCAGGATGGCAGCGGCCTCGCTGATCACGCGCTCGGTCGTCGCGTCGAGTTCGACGACCGAAGTTCCCTGACCGAAGAGCACGGTGTTGCGCCTGGTCAACCCGTCCAGATCGTTCTGGCAGCTCGCCGGCGGATCCACCACGCAACCGGTCTGGCGCAGGCTTACCACCGCATCGACCTTGAAGCCCGGCGGCAAGCCCGTCGCGGCGCTGGTTTCGACCTCACTCTTGATCAGATCGCGGCAGGTCAGGCCGCGCAGCGCGACTTTGTCGTCCACCACCGATGCCGCTCCAAGGTCGAGGCGCAGGAGATCGGCGAGCACCGTACGAGCCGCTTCGGCAAAGCCGATCGGAGCCCCGGGAACCAGCGTCGTCGCATCCTGGAATCGATCCTTCAGCGGGGACTCCATGACCACCGCGCGCAGCGCCGCTTGCGTCGCCTGATCGGGCAGATAGCCGGAGAGGCGCAAGCCGGTCCGATCCGCCGAAAGCGACAAGCCATAGGGCCGCACGACGACATCGTCCGGCAGCTCGGCTACCGTCAGGTCGGCCGGAGCCCTTCGGGCAAGGAAGTCGCGCAACGCCGCCAAGCTCGCGATATCCGCGACTTCACCCGCGATGACGAAGGTCCTCTCGCGGAGGCCGACCGACCCCGCCTTCAATTTGGACAGGGCCTCCAGGGCAAAGGCGGTCGACGCTTGCAGGTCGAGATCGGATCGCAGCGCCGGTTCCACCACCATGCGATCCTCGACAGCCGCCTGGCCGAAGAGATCGCGCAGCACGGCGAGAATGGTCGTGCGCGCGGCATCATCCGGCAGCGTTCCGTTCAGGCGGAGACCGCTTTCACTGCGCACCGCACTCCATTCGAGCGGCACGGGCGCAATGGCGCGGGGGAGCCCAGCCGGCGTACCGGCCGAGGGCGTGGCGGCAGCGCCTTGCGGCGCCGGAGGCGGCATGGGATTTTCCGGCCTCGGCGAAGCCGGCAGGACATCGTCCAGGATCAGCCCCGGAACCTCGGGCATCGGCACGACGACCGGCGCCGGTGGCTGTGGCGGGGGACATGCGATCGTGGCGCGCGCAACCGAATCCGGGCCGTCCATCTGGGCGATCTGCAGGCGCAAAGCCTGGCAGGCTTCGTAGCCCTCGGGTCCCTTTCCGCTCAGGACGTAGTCATCCCCATCGAGTTCAGCCTTTCCTTCGCGCAACCGCGCCAGATCCCCAAGGGCGCGCGTCGCCTTTGCAAGAAAAGCCGAAGGCGCCCCGAGCGCAGGCTTCATCTCGTCACGAAGAGCTGCACCGGCTCCGAAAGCCTGTCGTGCCGCGGCGAGAATCCGCCCGCGGACATCCGCATCCGGATAGTGGCCGCGTATCACCAAGCCGCCACCAGCCTCGTGCTCCACGCTCCAGCTATAGGGCGCCACGGTCGGCGGCTCGACATCGCATCGGACCGCGCGAAAACCCGGCCGCTCGGCCTGCGCCAAGGCTGCTTCGAGAGCGAGGAACGCATCCGAACTGGCAGCCTTCCCCTCGATACAGAACCGGCCGTCGTCGAGCGCGACACGTCCAGCGGCCAGTTTCGGCAATTCGGCGAGCATTGCCACTGCCATCGCCGCAAAGCCGTCCGGAGCTCCAAAGGCCACCGCCTGGCGGTCATCGATCCGCAGACCGGGCAGGGCTGCCGCAGCGACCGCCATATTGGCCGCTGCCGTTTCGAGATCGGGCACGAAGCCGCCGAGCGTCACCGTGTTCGATTGGCGGCTCGCGAACCAGGAATAAGGCTTCTGGGCGACAACCTGTGACAGTCCGCCGAGCGTGCGGCGGACACCGAACTCGCCATGCAGGCGGGCCATCGCCTTGTTCGCGCCGTCGGAGGACAAGACTTCGCCGCCGATCGTGACGTCGCGGCCGTCGACCTGGGCCACGACCGGGCGTGCACCCGCCGGCGTGCCGGCCACCGCCGCGACAGCTCGCTCGGCGCGCTGACCGACATCACGCTGGAGCGCGGCATCGAGCGCGATATTTGCAACTCCCCACAGCAGGCCCAGCGGGACCAGCCCCCAGAGCCAACGCGCCGGTTGAGACATGCACAGCCCCCTGCCCGCGCGGACCGCAAGGTCCCGCGCAGCCCATTATCGAGAACGCTCTCGTTTTTTCAAAGGCTTATTGAGCGATCCGCAGATATCGATTCAGCAATGCCAGACGCCGCTCCCTGGGGGCGGAGGCCAGAGCATTCGGTGCGCGATCATGGCCGCGAGCAATGGGGACCCGTCAACAGCGAGGCCGGACAACCCACATAAAAAAGAAGCCCCGGGTTTCCCCGGGGCTTCCTGACTAGAGATCGGAAACCGATCAGAAGTCGCGCTGGATGCGCAGACGGCCGCTCCAGGCGTCGTCCGACTTGGTCAGGATGCCGGCCGGACGGCCAGCCGCCTGGACGAAGTTCTTGACGCGGGCGTTGGCGTAGAGGACCTCGACGCCGATGTCGAGACCGGCGACCGGCGACCAGATCAGGTTCGAACCGACGCGCCACTCTTCCGGATCCAGGCCGGTGTTGCCCAGAGCGCCGATGTTGTTCGCGTAGTCGAGCTTCGAGTACGAACCATACACGGCCTGACGGATCGTGGGGGTCCAGTAGTGCAGGAAGCCGGCGGTCAGGGCATAGCCCTTGGTCAGCTTGACCGAACCGAAGACGTCGACGTTGGCGTCCGAGTTCGCGATCAGCAGACGGCCGACGTTCGTGTTGAGACCCCAGGTCGAGCCGGCGCTGTTGCCGCCGTAGCCGAGATAGGAGAGACCGCCTTCGGCGTAAGCAGCCTGCAGCCAGAGCTCGTCGCCAGCGGCGAGCATCGGCAGGGCGATCTTGACGCCAGCCTGCAGGGCGAAGCCGGTCTTGTCACCCGAGTTGACGCCGACGTTCAGAGTGGTCTTGCGCTGGAACACGGCAGCCGACAGCTGAGCGGAGCCCCAGCCCTGGGTGACGTTCAACGAACCGACGAGATCCGGATAGTCCGAGCCACCCTGGATGAAGTTGCCGTTGGTGACGCGATGCTCGTTCGAGTCTTCGAGGGCGATCGTCGCCGAGAAGCCGCTGCCGAAGGTGGCGGTGTAGGCGAGCAGGTTGACGACGTTATCCGAGCCACGGATCGGGCCGTAGTTCAGAGCGTCGGCGTAGAAGTCGAAGAACGACTGCGAACGACCGGCCGTGATCGGGCCGAACTGAATGAAGGCGCGATCGAGACCGACCGAGGTCGAGCCAGCGCCGCCCTGGGTGGCGGTGTACTGCGGGCCGGTCGAGTTGACGCCCTGGCCATACGAGCCGTTCGAGACGGTGGTGTCGACACGGACGAAGGTGCGCAGCGTGCCATAGGCAGTCTGGTTACGAGCGTCGATGTAGATACGGCCGCGGGCGCGGAAGCCGTACGCGTCCTGCGTGTCGACGCCGATGCCGTTGAAGCGCTGCTGGACGAGGTACTCGGCGCGGACACGACCGCCGACGCGGAGGCAGGTGTCGGTGCCCGGGATGTAGAAGAAGCCGGCGCCGAAAGCGGAGCAGACACGAACGTATTCGACCGGAGCGGCCTTCCGCGAGGGAAGGTCGGCGGCCTGAGCCCCGGCGACCG
>JBDHTM010000079.1:0-12675 GCA_039808685.1 Allobosea sp.
TCTTGCCGTCATGCTGGTGGAGGATGTCGAGATTCAGCGCGTTCGGCCACCAGCTGGTGACGGAGCCGCCGCCCTGGGTCATCGCGCCATGCATCACCGGGCACTTGCCGGCCGTCTTCACGTCACCACCGCTCATGATCATCCCCCTTCGGAGCCTGCCGAATTCAAGTTTTTCCGGAAGGCGCCTGTCGCCTCACGCGGGAGCACGGCTACGTCCCGCATCCGCCCGAGGCAGACGCCGCGCCGTTCCATCCGTTTGGTTCTAGGAAAAACAAATCATAATGAGAACTTGAATTTTCAAATCATTACGATAATTTTTTCAAATGATATCGATCAAGCATCTCCGCTATTTTGTCGCCCTGGCGCAGCATCGCCATTTCGGCCGCGCGGCGGATGCCTGCGCCATCAGCCAGCCGGCGCTGTCGCTGCAGATCAAGGATCTGGAGGACCTGCTCGGCGCGCAGCTGGTCGAGCGCGATCGCCGACAGATCCGCCTGACCAGCCTCGGCGAGGCCTTCGCCCGACGGGCGCAGCAGATCCTGCATTCCGTCGACGAACTGGCCGATCTGGCCAGGGCCTCCAGTCCGTCGCTGGGCGGCCGGCTGCGCATCGGCATGATCCCGACGGTCGCGCCCTATCTCCTGCCCGCCGTGATCCGACGGCTGACCGAGCGTTTTCCGGCGGTCGACCTGCGCCCACGCGAGGCGGTGACCGCCAAGCTGACGGACGACCTGATCACCGGCGGGCTCGACATCGCCGTCATGGCCCTGCCGGCTTCGGAACCGTCCTTGCAGAATTATCCGCTCTTCGACGAGGAATTCGTCCTGGTCCGGCCGCTGGCCGACCGAGGCAAGCCGACGCCGGGCATCGAGAACCTGCGTGAGATGCGCCTGCTCCTGCTGGAAGAGGGCCACTGCCTACGCGACCAGGCCCTGGCCTTCTGCACCATGGCGCCGGGGCTGGCACAGGATCCCATGGAGGGTAGTTCGCTGGCCACGCTGGTCCGCATGGTCGGCGCCGGCATGGGTGTGACACTGATCCCGGAAATGGCGGTGGCGGCGGAAACCTCGGCGGTGGAGGTCAGCATCGCCCGATTGGCGGAGCCGCGTCCGCGGCGAAGCATCGGCCTGGCCTGGCGCAAGACGAACCCGCTTGCGGAACATTTCATGCAGGTCGGCGAGATCGTCCGCCAGGAGCATGACAAGCTGTGTCGCCGGGGCGGCACCGCCCGGTTCGCCGGAGCCGGCATTCGCGACGAGTCGGACCGTGCCGACGAGCTGATACACCACCCGTAGGTGCAGACCGAGCCAGCCGACCTGTATCGCCCCGGAAACAGCCAGGTCGCGCTCGCTGCCCAGCGTGCCTTCCTTGCGATGTGCAGCCAACCCGCAAGCGGCAGCGCGGGCCCGCCTGCAAAAAGCGGCCCGTTTCCGGGCCGCTCATCGTGGACGAATGGAGGGGACGATCGCTCAGCGATAGATCGGCGGCCCGCCGTAGCCGGGCGTCCCCATGTACTGGCGGCCGCCACCCGGACCATAATAGCCGCGCGGACCATAGTATCCCCTGCGCGGGCCGTAATAGCCGCCGCGCGGACCATAGCCGCCGCGCCCATAACGCTGCTGGCGCATTGTCTCGCGCATGATCATGTGCCGCCGCTCGGCCGCCGCCGACCAGGTGTATTCCGCGGCCTGCTTGTCCAGGCGCCGGGCCATCGCGGCCGGCATTTCTTCCGAGGCGCTCGCCGGGGCCGCCAGCGCAACACCGACGCCGAGAACCGCGAGCATGAAGAGTTTTCGCATATGTCTTCTCCTTTGAACCGACCGTATTAAACGCGCCAACCAACCAACGGTTCATGAACCGGGCTGTTGGCTTCCGTTCATCAAGATCCGATTGCCGCCAAATTGCAGGGCCGCGGGGCGTCGATGCGCGGCCAGCTGCATTTTGAGTGCCCGATTGGGGCGAGGATGCGGCACAAGGCGGAGGCCGCAGTATACCAAAGCCATGGGCCGACGCCGCCGACGGCAGATACCGACCAGAGGCTGCTGCCTTGCGTCAGGCCGACCACAACAAATTGAATTTCAAAACAAACCCGACCGAAACGGCCTGCGGGCACTTGGCTGGGGCGCCAGGATTCGAACCTGGGAATGGCGGTACCAAAAACCGCTGCCTTACCACTTGGCGACGCCCCAATGTGCGGCGCCTTCTAGAACGCGGGAACGCGGCGCGCAACCACGAAGCCGCCTCGCGCGCCCTTTCCCCGAAGATTTCCTCCACAACCTGCAAAGTGCCTGTTGCACCGGGCCCGCGTGCTGGCTATAAGCCGGCCACCAGCGGATCGGAGTGTGGCTCAGCCTGGTAGAGCACCTCGTTCGGGACGAGGGGGTCGCAGGTTCAAATCCTGCCACTCCGACCAAAATTTCCCGAGATATCTCAGATATCTAGAGATATGGCCCTGCGGGGCCATTTTCTTTTTCGAGCAGAGTTGCGGCCGCTTCATCCCCGCCGCCACGCTGTTCCCGATCGAGACCTGCCTTGCGGCGAGCGGGCGGGCCTCGCGTGTCCGCCGCGTGCAAAGCGCCGCGCTTGCGCCAGCTGCTGCATCGGCTGGCCGGCAATTTGCTGCTCCCTGCCATGCGATGCCTATGCCGACCCAAACTGAAACATCTCCGTGTCGCGGGGGATCATCATGTCGTCCAGGGCCAAGCAGGGGCGCTCCGCCTCGAACTTCGACGAATGCAGCATTCATCTGCTGAGCGCGTTTTTCTGCCTTTCCGGCACAACGGCGGAAGACGATCAGCTGAGGAAGAGCATCGAGACCGTGCTGACCGCCTTGTCAAAGGTCCAGCACGCCGAGAGCGAGTCCAACGTCATCGAGTTTCGCCGACGACGACCGCTGTCCGGCTGATCGATTCACAACCGGCCCGTTCGCGGCCTTCCGCCCCCTGGCGGTTCGGGGTGGTCGTCGAAACACGCGATGCGTGACAACGAGCCGGGCCTCAATCGTGCCAATCGAGCACGGGCGCGCGGTCAGCCAGTTCGAGAAAGAAGGCCAGACCTCCAAGGACGATCGTCATCGCGGTGAGCATCGTACCATCCCTGGTCAACCCGGAACCTCTGTCCCGTCGACGGCAAGGATGAAGTGGCATGCGTTAATACGTGGCTAAGGCGCAGCGTAAAGAAAATGCCCCCAGCCCGGCCGACCCGCCTCGCCTGCCGTACGGAAACGAGGAGCCGGCACCGACGGTGCATGCCCGACCGAGGCCGTTGTCACCCATCCGTCAAACGGCACGACTATTGCCTCGGCGCCCAAACGGAGACCGGACATGCTGCGCGATTGCCCTCCCGACGCCAAGGCCACCCTCGCCCTGATCGCCCTTTCGGCGCTCTGCATCCTGGGCTGGCTTGCCGATCTGGCCCTTTGAGCGCGCGTTTCCATCACCGGATTTAGCCTCTAGAGTGCCGCCCGATCGAATCGAACGGTTGGGCCATGAAGCGCATCACTCTTCTTGCCGGCATCCTCGGATTGGCCGTGTTCCTCTCCGGTTGCGACAAATGCGGCAATTTCGGCCCGCTATTCGGCATGTCGGACACGAAGAGCTGCGGCGGCAAGCCGACCAAGTGACCAGGTTGACCAACTGAAGACATGTCGTCCGAGATGAGCGACGAGATCGAGTTCGACCGCAGCGCGACGACGGAAGCCGGCACCATCGCGGTCCTGTCCCCACAGGTGCGCCGGATCATCGCCGGCAATAGCGGGCCGATGACCTTCACCGGCACCTGCTCCTATATCGTCGGGCGCGGGACGGTCGCGATCATCGATCCCGGCCCGGACGATTCCGCCCATGTCGAGCGCCTGCTGGCCGCCGTTCGCGGCGAGACCGTCAGCCATATCGTCGTCACCCACACCCATCGGGACCACTCGCCGGCGGTGCCTGCGCTCAAGGCGGCGACGGGGGCGACAGTCGTAGGCTGCGGGCCGCACCGGCCGTCGCGGCAGCTCGGACCAGGCGAAGGCCGCGTGCTCGATGCCGCCGCCGATACCGATTTCGCGCCGGACTGGGCGATGCGCGACGGCGACGCGGTCTCGGGCCCCGGCTGGAGCCTTGCCGCCGTCGAGACGCCCGGCCACACCGCCAATCACCTCGCCTTCACGCTCGCCGAGGAAGAGACGTTGTTCTCCGGTGACCATGTCATGGCCTGGTCGACCTCGGTCGTGGCGCCGCCCGACGGCTCGATGGCCGCCTATATGGCCTCGATCGAGAAATTGCGCGGGCTCGACCATGCCCGCTACTGGCCCGGGCATGGCGGCCCCGTCAGCGAGCCGCAGCGGTTCCTGCGCGGCCTTGTCCAGCATCGCCGCCTGCGCGAGGCCGCGATCCTGAACCGGCTCGCCGCCGGCGACGAGACCATCGCCGCCATGGTGCCGGTGATCTACCAGGGTCTGGCCCCTGCCCTGCACGGCGCGGCCGCTCTTTCGGTGCTGGCGCAGCTCGAAGATCTCGTCCTTCGCGGCGCCGTCCAATCGAGCGACGCCATTCCGGCCCTTGCCAGCCGCTACAAGCTCGCCTGACGCCGCGCCCTCAGCGGTTATCCATCAGGAGATCGATCTCATCGGTGAAGGCCGCGACGCGTGCGGCATTCACGCCGAGATCGTGGCTGCCCAGGCGCGAGGCCGAACGGATGTCGATGCGGCTGCCATCGACGCGTGGCCTGACCCGGATGGTGATATCCTCGGAAAAGCGCAGGATGCGATCCCGCGCGATCGCCTCGACCCGCCCGGCGCCGCTGCGCCCGCCCGGCCGGGCCGTTTCCAGCACCTGCCAGCCGAGGCCGAGCGCCGCCCGCCTGGCGAGATCGAAGGCGGCCTCCGCCGGCAGTTCGAGCAGGATCGGCACCGCCTTGGGATAGGCCTGCCGCTGCAGACGCCGGCGCTGGGCCGGCACATCAGGCGGCACGCGCCCGGCGCGTGCGGCCAGCGCGACCTGCGAGCGGCTGAAGGCGGGGGGATCGTCGATATCGGTGGAGACATCCGCCAGGGCCGGCCTGGTCACGAGCCGCAGCCCGACATAGCCGGCCGGCGCAAGCAGGAGGAGCGACAGCGCCATCGCGCCGGCGGCCATGCCGACGCCGCGATGGCCGGAATGCCAGATGCGGATGAAGGCGAGGATGGCGAGGCCGAGCGCCGCGAGCACCAGCACATAGGCGCCCGCAACCGGCGCCAACCCTTCGATGCTCGGCTCCCGCAAGCGCACCAGCAGCAGCGAGAGCAGCAGCACCGCGCAGGAGAACCACGCTAGCCTCCGGCTCCAGACGGCGGCGCGCGAAACCGGTTCCTCGAAGACGAGACGGCGGTGCATCTCCCTTACGTGCCCGCCGCAGCCGAGGAAGGCAAGTCACCCCGCGCGCTAAGCGCAATCTTAATCAAATCGGCAATAAAAGGGCATGACGAGGTTTGGCCATGGCCTGCCTCGCGGCCTTCGCCACCGCCTTATCGCCGCATGTCACGTTCGAGTCCGCCGTGAAATTCTTCCCCTCGTCGATCCAGAACTATCTCGTCGCCACCATGGCCTGCTTGTGCGTGCCCGGCATCGGCGCGTTGGGCTACATGGCGGAACAATCCATCGTGGAAGTGCGCAGCAACATGCGGCTGGCCGAACTGGTCGAGGCCGACAGAGCGCTGTTGCTCGCCGGCAATGTCATCCGCAACAATCGCGGCCAGGCTCAGACCGCGATCCTGACGCAGGAAGATGCGACGCCGGCGATCCGCAAGATCGAGGAAGCCACCAGGACCGAACTGGCGCAAGCGATGACGCGGCTTCAGGCCACGGACCTGCCGGACCGCGCAACCCTGGTCGAGGCAGTACGCAAGCAGGAAGCCACAGCGCAGGACAAGCTCGCCCAAGTCTACGCCGAGGCGGCGAAACCGAAGGCGCAACGCGGCCTCGCCGCGACGATGCCCTGGTACGATGCCGTCGGTGACATCGTCGAGAATTCAATCCTCAAGGCGTCGTCCGCAACGTCGACGGCAGCCCGCATGGCCGATCCCGACCTCGCCGACCTGCAGGCGTTCAAGGCAGCGGGCTGGAGCGTCCGCGCCAATTATGGTTCGCAATGCTCGCTGCTGCGGCCGGCCGTCGCGTCCGGCAAGACGCTCGATGCGGCACAGCTGCGCACGCTCGGCGAATTCCGGGGCATCTCGAACGCAGCCCTCGCCCAGCTCGCCCAGCTCAGTGCGCGGCCCGGCGTCGGCGGCGAACTCGTCCGGAAGGTCGGCATCATGACCCCCGAGGTCAACGCCGCCAATGCACAGCTCGACAACATCGTCGGCAAGCTCGGCGGGGCGGCCGGGCCCGTGATGCCGCCTGCCGAGTTCACCAAGCTCTGCAATGGCCCGTTCCAGACGATCATCGCGGCCGTTACCCAGTCCCTGGACGACATGGTGACGGTCACGCAAAGCAAGCTCTCCGCGGCCTGGCTGCGCCTCGGCGTCATCTCGGCGCTGTTCCTCACGCTTCTGGCCATCTGCATCGCCAGCTGGCAGGGTGTGCGCCGGCGCGTCGGCCGGCCTCTCGCCGGCCTGAAGACGGCGCTCGACGGCATGCAGCAGGGCGACTTCACCCAGGCCATCCCCGCGCCGCCCTCGCCCGACGAGATCGGCGCATTGAGCGGCGCCCTGGAAACCTACCGCGAAAACGCGCTTGCGCTCGAGAACAACCGGCGCGACCGCGAGCTTGCGATGTTGGCCGATGCGGAGCAGGCGCAGAAAGTCCAAGCGCTGCTCGGCGAAGTTTCGGTCATCGTCGCCTCGGCGCGCGACGGCGACTTCTCCGGCAGGGCCGAGGTCGGCGACATGGAAGGCCCGCTCAAGGAGCTCATCGAGGGCATCAACGAGATCAACGCGGTTGTCGACGGTGCGACGACGGAGTTCGCTGGGGCTCTGTCGGCGATTGCGGGCGGCGACCTGACGAGCCGGGTCGAGACGGCCTATCGCGGCCGCTTCGCCGATCTGAAGGGCGCGATCAACGAGACGGTCGATCGCCTGTCGGACACGGTCGCGACGATCCAGACCACCTCGGCCGATGTCGGGCTCGCCGCGCGCGAGATCAACATGGGCGCCGACGACCTGTCGAAGCGCACCGAGGAACAGGCCTCCTCGCTCGAGGAGACCGCGGCCACGACCGAGGAGCTCGCCGCTTCCGTGAAGGCCTCGGCCCAGGCCTCGAAGGATGCCGCCCGGATCGCCGACGAGGCGATGCAGGCGGCGCAGAACGGCGGCACTATTGCCGGCCAGGCGGTCGACGCCATGGCCCGGATCGAGACGGCCTCGCAGAAGATCTCCGACATCATCCGGGTCATCGACGACATCGCCTTCCAGACCAACCTGCTGGCGCTCAACGCGGCGGTCGAGGCGGCCCGCGCCGGCGAGGCCGGCAAGGGCTTTGCGGTGGTGGCGTCCGAGGTGCGCACCCTGGCGCAGCGCTCGGGCGAGGCGGCCAAGGACATCTCCGGGCTGATCTCCTCGTCCAATGCCGAGGTCGGCGAGGGCGTGAAGCTGGTGCGGCAGGCCGGCGACCAGCTCGCGCGCATCCTCGAAGCCTCGCAGAAGGTCGCGGCGACCATCGCCGACATCTCGGCGGCTTCGGGCGAACAGGCCAACGGCATCGACGAGATGAGCCAGGCGGTCGCGCATCTCGACGAGATGACCCAGCAGAACGCGGCCTTGTCCGAGCAGAGCGCGGCCTCGGCCAATTCGCTGTCGGGCCGGATCGAGCAGCTCAACGCCTTGGTCGCGGCCTTCAAGACCCGGCGCGAGCCGATGGGCCAGGCGGCTTACGCCCAGCCGGTCGCCATGGCTGCGCGTGCGGCGAAAGCGCCGATGCGGGGGACTGCCCGGCCGACCCTTGCCGCCGCGACATCCGGCGAGCCGGAGCGCCTGCGCCAGCTGGCGGAGGCCGCCTTCGTCCAGTCCAAGGCGATGCCCGCCCCGCGCAAGGCCGCCAATGGCGGACGGGCCAGCGATTCCGGATGGGAGGAGTTCTGAGGCCAAACAGCCCCCGAACGACTCGAGCATCCCTCGCGCGGCGCCCCAAAAGGGCGCCGTTTGCGTTTGCGGCCTCAGCCCAGTGCTCTTCGATTACGCTTTGAAACAAGACGGTCATCCCGGGCGACCGCAGGGAGACCCGGGATCCATGCCTGAACCTTCATCAGAAGCGCTCCGGCATGGATCCCGGATCTCCGTGCGCTCCGTCCGGGATGACGCGCTCTTTGTGGGGATGCTGAGGGAAAACCCCTCCGATCACCCCGGCAGCCGGTAATCCCGGAACATCTCGCGCAGCTTGGTCTTCTGGATCTTGCCGGTCGCGGTATGGGGGATGGCCTCGACCAGCACGACATCGTCCGGCAGCCACCATTTCGCGATCTTGCCGGTCATGAAGGCGAGCATCTCGTCCTTGCCCGGCGTGCGGCCGGGCTTCGGCACGATCACCAGCAGCGGCCGCTCGTCCCATTTCGGATGGGCGACGCCGATCACCGCGGCTTCCGCGACATCGGGATGGCCGATGGCGAGGTTTTCCAGATCGATCGAGGAGATCCATTCGCCGCCGGACTTGATCACGTCCTTCGAGCGATCGGTGACCTGCATGTAGCCGGCGGGATCGATGGTCGCGACGTCGCCGGTATCGAAGAAGCCGTGATCGTCGAGGATATCGTCCTCGCTGCGGTAATAGGCGCCGGCCACCGCCGGCCCGCGCACCTTGAGACGGCCGAAGGTCCTGCCGTCCCAGGGGAGGTCGCGGCCGGCATCGTCGGTGAGGCGGAACTCGACCGTGAAGGGCGGATGGCCCTGCTTCACCTTGAGATCGTAAAGCGCATCGCCTGCCAGCCCCTGATAGACCGGCTTGATCGAGCAGAAGGAGCCGAGCGGGCTCATCTCGGTCATGCCCCAGGCATGGGCGACATCGACGCCGTATTTACGCTCGAAGACCTCGGTCATCGCGCGCGGGCAGGCCGAGCCGCCGATGACGACGCGCTTCAGCGTCGAGAGCTTGCCGCCGGTCGCCTCCAGATGCTGGAGAAGCCCGAGCCAGACGGTCGGCACCGCCGCCGTCATGGTCACGCCCTCCTCCTCCAGCAATTGGTGCAGCGAGGCGCCATCGAGCTTCGCGCCAGGCATGACCAGCTTGGCGCCGGTCATCGGCGCGGAATAGGCCAGCGACCAGCTGTTGGCATGAAAGAGCGGCACCACCGGCAGCACCGTGTCGCGAGCCGACAGGCCCATGAAATCCGGCGCGGCGCAGGCGAGCGCATGCAGCACGTTCGAGCGATGCGAATAGAGCACGCCCTTCGGCCCGCCGGTCGTGCCCGAGGTGTAGCAGAGCCCGGCCGCGGTGTTCTCGTCGAAGCGGCCCCAGGCGAAATCGTCGTCCACCTCCGCCAGCCAATCCTCATAGGCGACGGCGTGCTTCAGGCCGCATTGCTGGAGATGCGCGGCATCGGTCAGGATGATGTAACGCTCGACCGTCGGCAGCTTGTCCTGGATCGCCTGGATCATCGGCACGAAGGTCAGGTCGAGGAAGAGCAGCCGGTCCTCGGCGTGGTTGACGATTCCTGCGATCTGCTCCGGGAACAGCCGCGGATTGACCGTATGCGTGATCGCGCCGACGCCGCTGATCCCATACCAAAGCTCGAGATGCCGGTCGGTGTTCCAGGCGAGCGTCGCGACGCGGTCACCCAACACGACACCCTCGCGCTGCAGGCGCTTCGCGACCTTGAGCGCACGGCTGCGGATCTCGACATAGCTGCGCCGCCTCAACGCACCATCCTCGACGGCGCGACTCACCACCTCGCGGGTGCCGTGCTGGACGGCGGCGTGGTCGATGATGCGATGGAGCAGAAGGGGCCAGTCCTGCATCAGGCCGAGCATGCGCTTGTCCTCCCGAGAGCATTTTATCACGGAGGATAGCGACGGGCCTCCGCGAAAGGGAAGTCATCCCATCGAAGGCTCGCCTGCGCGCGCGAGATGGTTTAGGTCTGATCGTTCAAGAGCGGGGGAAACGCCATGTCAGCACCGAAGATCGTGCCGCACGCCCCGACGGAACCGGACCGGGTGTGGTTCCGCTTCATGCGATTGCACCAGCGCATGCTGATGCAGATGACCGGGCGCATCCGGACGCTCGGGCTCTCGATCCCGCAATTCGACCTGCTCTCGACGCTCACCGAGCAGGAAGGCATCAGCCAGAGCGAGCTCGCCGAGCGGCTCTATGTCACCAAGGGCAATGTCTCCGGGCTGGTCGACCGGCTGGTCCAGGCCGGGCTCGTCGAGCGCCGCGCCATCGCCGGCGACCGCCGCTCCTATGCGATGCACCTGACGCCGGAAGGCCGCCGGCTCGCCGAAGCCGGCATCGCCACCCAGCGCGAATTCGTCGCGAGCACGCTCGGCAAGCTGAAGCCGGACGATCTCGCCGAGCTCGACCGGCTCGTGCTGCTCTGGCGCGATCTTGCCCGCGCTGCCGATGCCGAGTGAGCGGTCATGGCCGACGGCATCGACCTGACCGCCTCCGCCACTGCCTTGCGCGCGGCGCTGCTCGCCCGCCGCTTCCGGGCGACGGACCTGCTCGAAGCGACATTCGCCCGTATCGATGCGCTGAACCCGCGCCTTAACGCCATCGTGGCCGAGGACCGCGAGGCCGCTCGCGCCATGGCGAAGGCCTCCGGCGCGCGCCTCGCCGATGGCACGGCGCGACCGCTCGAAGGGCTGCCGATCACGATCAAGGATGCCTTCGACGTCGCCGGCCTGCCCTCCTCCGGCGGCCTGCCCGCCTATCGCGAGCGCGTGCCCACCAAGGACGCAGCGGCCGTCGCCAAGCTGCGGGCCGCTGGTGCGGTGATCATCGGCAAGACGAACGTCCCGGTCTTCTCCGGCGATTTCCAGAGCTACAATCCGGCCCATGGCGTGACCAACAACCCCTGGGACGAGGCACGCTCGCCCGGCGGCTCCTCGGGCGGGGCTGCGGTCGCGGTCGCGACCGGCATGAGCGCCTTCGAGCTCGGCTCCGATCTCGGCAGCTCGATCCGCTGGCCGGCCCATGCCTGCGGGGTGTTTGGGCTCAAGACGAGCTGGGGCTTGGTCTCGACCTGGGGCGCGATCCCGCCGCCGCCGGAACGGCGGACGCTCCGCAATGTCGACCTGATGGTCGCCGGCCCGATCACCCGCGCCGCCGAGGATCTCGACCTGATCCTGCCGGTGATCGCCGGGCCGCGTGACACCGCCCTGCCCGCCGCGCCCCTGCCGGAGCCGCGCCGGATCAGCGCGAAAGGCCTGCGCGTCGCGCTCTGGGCCGACGATCCCTTCGCGCCGGTCGACCGCGAGGTTGCGGATGCCGTGCGCGACGCCGCCCGCCGCCTGGCGGAAGCCGGTGCGATCGTCGACGAGACGGCGCGCCCCTCTGTCCGCTTCGCCGACGCGTTCGAGGTCTATGCGCTCTTGAACCACGCCGTCGTCGCCTACGGCCTGCCGCCCAAGGTGCGCGCCCGCATCCAGGCTCAGGCCTCGCGCTTCAGCCCGAACGACCTGTCACACCAGGCCCTGCAGGCGCGGGGTGCGCGGATGACACCCGGCTTCTATCAGCAGATCGACCAGCGCCGCCGCGCCCAGAAGCGGCAATGGGCCAGCTTCTTTGCGCGTTGCGACGTGGTGCTCTGTCCGCCGGCGCCTGTCGCCGCGATCCCGCATGACCACGGACCGGACATCCATGCCCGCCGCCTGATGGTGAATGGCGAGCCGCGCCCCTATCTCGACTTCCTGCTCTGGGCGTCGCTGGCGACGGGAGCGGACCTGCCCGCGTTGTCGGCGCCGGTCACGCGGTCGCGCGAGGGCCTGCCGCTCGGCGTGCAGATCATCGCACCCTTCGGCGAGGACCGCACGGCCATCGCCGTCGGCGCTATGCTGGAGGAGTTGGGCGGGCGTTTCACGCCACCTGTGGCCGTTGGTTGACTGCCTGGAAAGACCGCAGCACCCGTTCGGCGCGAACCCTTTCCGTTTCGCTCGTCCTGCGGCAGAGTCTGGCGCGCCCTGCGCCAAAATCGCTCAACATTTGCGGTCAATTCAGCCTAGAGTGGAAAATATCTTTAACAGGGACCGGGAGGCCTCCATGCTGTCGAACGTTGCGGTCAGGGATATCGAAACCCTCGTCCATCCCTATACCAACCTCGCCACGCATCGGCAGACGGGCCCGCTCGTGCTGGAGAGCGGCAAGGGCATCTATGTCTACGATTCCGCCGGCAAGGAATATATCGAGGGCATGGCCGGGCTCTGGTGCACCTCGCTCGGCTACTCGAACCAGGAACTGGTCGAGACCGCCTATGAGCAGATGAAGAAGCTGCCCTTCACCCATATCTTCGGCGGGCGCAGCCATGACCCGGCGATCGAGCTGGCCGAGAAGCTGAAGGAGATCGCCCCGGTTCCGATCTCCAAGGTGTTCTACGGCGCCTCCGGCTCCGACGCCAACGACACCCAGGTCAAGATCGTCTGGTATCTCAACAACGCGCTCGGCCGGCCGCAGAAGAAGAAGATCATCTCGCGGCTGAAGGGCTATCACGGCGTCACCGTCGCCTCGGCCTCGCTGACCGGCCTGCCGAACAACCATATCGATTTCGACCTGCCGCTGCCGGGCATCC
>JBDHTM010000080.1:0-11978 GCA_039808685.1 Allobosea sp.
CCAGCTCACCACCGCCGCCGGCTGCGTCGCGATGGTCGAGCTCTTCCTCGCCGGCAAGCTGCCCGCCAAGGGCTTCGTGCGCCAGGAAGACGCCGTGCTCGCCGATTTCCTCGCGACCAAGGCCGGCGCCCGGCTGGTCGGCGAAGCCCGCGGCGTCGACGCCGCCGGCCTCGTCCCGTCCGTCGCCGTCAAGAGCGCGGCCTGAGCGCTGTTGCTGAGAACGGGAAATGCGCCGTCATCCCAGGCTTGCCGCGGGATCCATCGCAGGGCGTTGCGTTCTACGATGGATCCCGGATCAGCACGGCTTCGACGCTCGTCCGGATGACGGCGCGGTTCCGTGAACAACGAACAGGCTCCGCCCGTCAGAGCCTGACGCCCAGGCCGCGCAGTTCGGCGCGGAGGTCGATGGGCTCGACGAAATGGACGGCCTGCATGCCGATCCTGCGGGCGCCCACCACGTTCTTCTCGCTGTCGTCGACGAAGATGCAGTCCCCGGCCTTCAGGCCGTAGCGGGCGAGCAGCAGCTCGTAGATCGCCGGGTCCGGCTTCAGCAGCCGCTCATGGGCGGAGACGACGACGCCGTCGAAGCTCTGCAGGAACGGGAAGCGGATCAGGCATTCCGCCCATTTCTCGCGCGAGAAATTGGTGATGGCGTAGACCTTCTCGCCCTGCCCCTTCAGCTCCTCCAGCACCGCGACGCTGTCGGCGATGGTATCGGGCACGCTGTCATGCCAGCTTTCGTCGAAGGCGCGGATCTCGCGCTCCCATTCCGGATGGCGCGCGACCAGCAGCGCCACGCCCTCCTCCCAGCTCCGGCCGCGATCCTGCTCCAGATTCCAGTCGCCGGTGCAGATGTTCTGCATGAACCAGTCGAGCCGCTCGGGCTCGGGGATCAGCGAGCGATAGATCAATCGCGCATCCCAGCGCAGCAGGACATTGCCGACATCGAAGACGACGGTGGGAGCGCTGGAAGCCATGATCGGACCCGGTTGAAAGGGCGGGCAGGACAACCCATTCACGCCCTTGTGTCCAGATGTGCGAGACAGGGGTGGACCCCATCGTCTATGCCGGGGTCATGAGCACGCGCACCGCGAATGGCGGCTTCCGAACCTGGCTGCCCTGGACTGACCGGCAGGGCCGCTTTTCCGGCCTGCGGGCAGTGGCCTTCGCGCTGCTGCTCGTGCCGGCACTCATGCTGCTCTACGCCGCCTGGATGCACCAGCTCGGATCGAAGCCGTGGACGCAGGCGATCCACCAGACCGGGACCTGGACGGTGCGTATCCTCATCGCCACGCTTGCGGTCTCGCCGTTCCGGCGGCTGTTCGACTGGGGCAAGCTGATCGGCATCCGCCGCATGCTCGGCCTCGGCGTGATGGCCTATGCACTCGGGCATCTCACGCTCTACTGCATCGATATGGCCTTCGACTGGGGGCTGATCGTCTCGGAGATCGTCAAGCGCTTCTATCTGACCATCGGCTTCGTTGCGCTGATCGGCCTCGTCGCGCTGGGCGCGACCTCGACCGACGGCATGATCCGCCGGCTCGGCAAGAACTGGCAGCGCCTGCACAATCTCGTCTATCCGATCGCGATGCTGGCGCTGCTGCATTTCGCTCTGCAATCGAAGATCGACGTCACCGAGGCGGTGCTGATGAGCGGACTCTTCCTGCTGCTGATGCTCTATCGCGGCCTGTATCGCTCGAAGCTGCCGGTCTCGATCGCAACGCTTGCGGGGACGGCTCTTCTCGCGGGGTTTCTCACCGCCTGCCTCGAAGCAAGCTGGTATGGGGCAACCTCGGGCGTCTCGCCCTGGCTGGTCTTTCAGGCCAATGCCGACATCCTGACCTATCAGGACTATGCCTCGATCCGGCCGGCGCATTGGGTCGCGCTCGCGGGCCTCGCGGTGGCGTTCAGCCACGGCCTGCGCGCCCGCAAGGCGCGGCCGCCGCGGCAAGCGCGCGAGACGGCAGCCGCTCGCGCGGCGTGAGAGAAAAACTTTCCAAGTTTCGACATCTTCCAGATGGAAAGGGTTTCCCCCTCCAGCACTCATGCTCTAACCCTATGACATGCCTGACGACCAGCACGCCCAGCCCACGGCCGATGTCGTAGAAGCCGAGCTCGCCTCGGAGGGCATCAAGCCTACCCAGGCGCGGGTCTCGCCCTTCGTCCCGCTGCAACAGCCGATCTTCCGCGCCGTCTGGTTCGCCAGCCTGGTCTCCAACTTCGGCGGTCTCGTCCAAGCGGTCGGCGCCTCTTGGATGATGGCCTCGATCTCGCCTTCGGCCGAGCTGGTGGCCCTCGTCCAGGCCTCGACGACGCTACCGGTGATGCTGTTCTCGCTCGCGGCCGGGGCCATCGCCGACAATTACGACCGGCGCAAAATCCTGCTGACAGCCCAGGGCTTCATGCTGCTGGTTTCGATCGGACTCGCGGTCAGCGCCTGGTTCGGCCTGATCACGCCGTGGCTGCTGCTGACCTTCACCTTCCTGATCGGCTGCGGCACCGCGCTGAACAACCCCGCCTGGCAATCCTCGGTCGGCGACATGGTCCCGCGCCGCGACGTCCCGGCAGCGGTGACGCTGAACAGCGTCGCCTTCAACATCGCCCGCAGCGTCGGGCCGGCGATCGGCGGCGCGATCGTCGCGGCGGCCGGCGCGGTCGCCGCCTTCATCATCAATGCCTTCAGCTATATTCCGCTGCTGGTCGTGCTGGCGCGCTGGTCGCCGCCCAAGGTCGAGCGCCTGCTGCCGCGCGAGACGCTGTTCATCGCGATGAGCGCGGGCGTCCGCTATGTTGCGATGTCCCCGAATATCCGCACCGTCACGCTACGCGCCTTCGTCTACGGTTTCGGCGCCATCGTCGGCCTCGCCCTGCTGCCGCTGATCGCGCGCGACCTCGTCCACGGCGGCCCGCTGACCTATGGCGTGCTGCTCGGGGCCTTCGGCGCCGGCGCGGTCGCCGGCGCCTTCATGAGCGCGCGGCTGCGCCGGGCGATGAGCACGGAAGCGCTCGTGCGCTCGACCTTCATCGCCTATGCCTGCGGCGTCACGCTGATCGCCTTCAGCAAGACAATCTGGCTGGCGATGGCGGGCTTGTGCATCTGCGGCGCCTGCTGGGTTCTGGCGCTTTCGACCTTCAACGCGACGGTCCAGCTCTCGGCGCCACGCTGGGTCGTCGGCCGGGCGCTGGCGATGTACCAGATGGCGACCTTCGGCGGCATGGCGATGGGCAGCTGGGCCTGGGGCCGCTCAGCCCAGCATTTCGGCGTCGAGAAGGCGCTGCTGATGTCGGCCGTCACGCTGCTCGCCGGTGCGATCATGGGCCTGCGCTACCGGCTTCCGCCGCTCGAGGAGCTCAATCTCGACCCGCTCAGCCGCTGGCGCGAGCCCAAGGTCGCCGTCGATATCGAGCCGCGCTCAGGCCCGGTCATCGTCACCATCGAATACATCATCAAACCCGAGGACGTCGTCGCCTTCCTGACGGTGATGGCAGAGCGCCGGCGCATCCGGCGACGCGACGGCGCCCGGCATTGGACGCTGCTGCGCGACCTGACCGACCCGACGCTCTGGATCGAGCGCTACGACAGCCCGACCTGGGTCGAATATGTCCGACAGAACCAGCGCGTCACCCAGGCCGATGCCGAGATCGGCGAGCAGGTCCGCGCCCTGCATAGCGGCCCGAACCCTCCGGTGGTCCACCGCATGATCGAGCGGCAGACGGCCTCATTGCCGCAATTGACGCCGAGCCGAACGCCGACGCTCGCCGATTCTCTCAACGACCCGGCGCGGCCGGCCTGAGCAGCGCGTTTCAGCCGACGATCCAGAGACCGGCGAAGCCGACCAATCCGACGATGATGCGCCACCAGGCGAAGGGCGCGAAGCCGCGCTTGGAGACGAAATCGAGGAAACTGCGCACCACGACCAACGCCGAGACAAAGGCCGCGACGAAGCCGATGACGATCAGGATGCCGTCGTCGAAGGTCAGGAACTTGTAGCTCTTCAAGAGGTCATACGCGAAGGCGCCTGCCATCGTCGGTATCGCCAGGAAGAAGGAGAACTCGGCCGCCGCCCGCTTGCTCGCGCCGAGCAGCATGGCGCCGACGATGGTCGAACCCGAGCGCGACACGCCGGGCACCATCGCCAGGCACTGGATCAGCCCGATCTTGAAATACATCGGCAGCGGGAAGGCGGTGGCGTCGGTGTATTTCTCCTGCAACTCCAGCTCATCGACGACGAGCAGGATCAGGCCACCGGCAACAAGCGTGCAGCAGACGATGAAGGGGTTGAACAGCACACCCTTGATGAAGCCGTGCAGCAACGCGCCGATCACCGCCGCCGGGAGAAAGGCGACGAGGACGCCGATGACGAAGCGCCTGGCCGAGGGATCGCGGGGGATGCGCAAGGCGATGTCGAGCAGGCGGCGGAAATAGACGAGTAGGATCGCCAGGATCGCACCGAGCTGGACCAGGATCTCGAAGGTCTTGCCGTTCGACTCGAAGCCGAGGAAATGGCCAAGCAGCAGCAGATGACCGGTCGAGGAGACCGGCAGGAACTCGGTCAAGCCCTCGACGATGCCGAGGATGAAGGCTTCGATCAGGTTGTGCATGGAAGGCTTTCCTCGCGCGAATCAGGCGGCGCGCAGAGAGCCCGCACCGGCCTGCCGCCGGCTTACGCCCAGCTCTTTGCAAATTGGTTACCACTTCGCGAAGCAGCCTTCGCAAATTGCGGAGATCGCCATCATGGCGGGTTGTGGCGTTTTTCCGGCATGATTATAGCAGGCCGCCGTCGCCGATCGCGTCGCTGCAAGCCCGGCGGCCCTGCTTCCGTCGCATTTTGCCTGCTTCACAGTCCTCATGAGTGCCATGGCGACCCTTTATCATTATCCGCTATGCCCGCATTCGCGTTTCATCCGCCTCGCGCTCAGCGAGTTCGGCATGGAGGCCGAGTTGGTCGAGGAACGCGTCTGGGAGCGCCGGCGGGAATTCATCGAGCTCAACACCGCGGGAACGACGCCCGTGTTCCAGGAGCAGAATGGCCTCGCCGTGCCCGGCGCCGGGCCGATCGCGGAATATCTCGACGAGACCCGCGGGCTTGCGCTCGGCGACCGCCGCCTGCTGCCGGAAGGGCCGGGCGAGCGCGTCGAGGTGCGCCGTCTGCTCGACTGGTTCAACCTCAAGTTCCATGAGGAGATCACCGGCCCGCTCGTGCTGGAAAAGGTGATGAAGCGCTTCATGAGCCGCGACGAGGGCGGCGGCCCACCGGAGATGAGCGCGATCCGCGCGGCGCGCGCCAATGTGCGCTATCATCTGCGCTACATCTCCTGGCTGCTGGCCAAGAGGAACTGGCTCGCGGGCGCCGAGCTGAGTTATGCCGATCTCGCGGCGGCGGCGCATCTGTCCTGCGTCGACTATCTCGGCGACGTGCCCTGGGACGAGGATGAGGCGGCTCGCGCATGGTATGCGAGGATCAAGTCGAGACCGAGCTTCCGGCCGCTCCTGAGCGACCGCGTGCCAGGCATGGCTCCGAGCGCCCATTACGACAATCTGGATTTTTGAACGCCGGGAAGCTCAAGCACGCCGTTGCCGAGCGTGCGCTGGCCGAAGGCTTCGCCGTGATGCGCGTCGCCAAGGCCGATGCGATCCCGCAGGCACCGGAGCGTCTGGAAGCCTGGCTCGCCCAGGGCTATCAGGGCGAGATGGGCTGGATGGAAGAACGCCGCGACCAGCGCGCCGATCCGCGGCGGCTCTGGGGCGAGGTCCGCTCCGTCGTCATGCTCGGCATGAACTATGCCGGCGAGGGCGATCCGCTCGCCATGCTCGCCCGGCCCGACAAGGCGGCGATCTCGCTTTATGCGAGACGGCGCGACTATCACGACGTCATCAAGGGCAAGCTGAAGAGCGTCGCGGCGCTGCTCGCCGCGCGCGGCGGCGCCGACGTCAAGGTCTTCGTCGATACCGCGCCCGTCATGGAGAAGCCGCTGGCGCAGGCGGCCGGGCTCGGCTGGCAAGGCAAGCACACAGTCCTGGTCTCGCGCGAGCACGGTTCCTGGCTGCTACTGGGCGCGATCTACACCACTGCCGAATTGGCTGCCGATACGGCCGAGCGCGACCATTGCGGCTCCTGCCGGCGCTGCCTCGACATCTGCCCGACCAATGCCTTTCCCGCGCCCTACCAGCTCGATGCGCGCCGCTGCATCGCCTATCTCACGATCGAGCATCAGGGCCATATCGATGCGGCCCTGCGGCCCGGCATCGGCAACCGCGTCTTCGGCTGCGACGACTGCCTTGCCGTATGCCCGTGGAACAAGTTCGCGGCGGCGGCGCAGGAAACCCGGCTCGCGCTCAAGGACGAGCTCGACGGGCTCGACCTCGCTGCGCTTGCCCGCCTCGACGATCCCGCCTTCCGCACGCTCTTCGCGGGTACGCCGGTGAAACGCACCGGGCGCGACCGCTTCCTCCGCAACGTGCTGATCGCCATCGGCAATAGCGGCCGGATCGAACTGGTCGAGAGCGCCCTGCCCCATCTCGCCGATCCCTCGCCGCTCGTCCGCGCCATGGCGGTCTGGGCGCTGGGACGGCTCGATGCGGATCGGGGCCGGCAACTCGCCATCGCTCGCCGCGATGAGGAGACCGATCCGCAGGTGCGTGCCGAATGGCAAGCGCTCCTGCCCCTGACGGAAGACGCCGCATGAATATCCTGATCATCGGCCTCGGCTACTCCGCCGGATTCTTCGCGCGCGCAGCGCT
This sequence comes from Allobosea sp., assembly GCA_039808685.1. Taxonomy (GTDB): domain Bacteria; phylum Pseudomonadota; class Alphaproteobacteria; order Rhizobiales; family Beijerinckiaceae; genus Allobosea. The sequence goes on from JBDHTM010000080.1 coordinate 6,743, forward strand.
GGCGCGAGGCTGGGAGGTGACGGGCACCGTGCGCTCCGCCGAGAAGGCGGCCGAGCTCAGCCGCGCGGGCATCCGGACGCTGGTCTTCGGCGGCTTCGCGGTCTCGTCCGCGCTCGCCAAGGCGGTGGTCGAGGCCGATGCGGTGCTGGTCTCGGTGCAGCCGGCCGAGGATGGCGATCCGGCGCTCGGCCCCTTGCGCGCCGCGCTGATAGCGGCGCCGAATCTGCGCTGGATCGGTTATCTCTCGACGATCGGCGTCTATGGCGACCAGGGCGGCGCCTGGATCGACGAGGACACGCCGCCGGCCCCAACCAATGCCCGTACGCGCCAGCGCGCCGATATCGAGGAAGCCTGGCTTCAGCTCGGCCGCGACAGCGGCAAACCGGTGCAGGTCTTCCGCCTTTCGGGCATCTACGGCCCCGGCCGCAACGCCATCGCCAAGCTGCGCGAAGGCAGGGCGATGCGGCTGATCAAGCCCGGACAGGTGTTCAACCGCATCCATGTCGACGATATCGCGGGCGTGCTGATGGCCTCGCTGGCCAAGCCGCGCCAGGGCGCGATCTACAACGTGACCGATGACGAGCCAGCCCCGCCACAGGATGTCATCACCTTCGCGGCCGAGCTGACCGGTCTCGAGGCACCGCCGGAAATCCCGTTCGAGCAGGCCAAGCTCGCGCCGATGGCCGCGAGCTTCTATGGCGAGAGCAAGCGCGTGTCGAACGCGCTGGTGAAGCGCGAATTCGGCTATGCCTTCCGCTATCCGACCTATCGCGAGGCGCTGCGCGCGCTGGCAGCGGCCGGAGAGTAAGCCGGCTCAGGCGGCGTGGCGCGGGCCTTCGCCGCCATAGTAATCGGCATAGCGCTTGTCGATCGCCGAGACCGGCAGCACCACCAGCACGTCCGTGGTGCCGAACTGGCGGTCGATGACGGCGCCGGTGCCGAAGCGGGCGCCGAGCCGCAGATAGCCCTTGATCAAGGGCGGCAGCTGCTTGAGGGCGAGCTTGGCATCGACCATCTCCGGCGGCAGGCGATCCATGCCGACGAACTGGTCGGCATGCGCGGCCGCCGCCCAGGATCCCTCCGAACGGGCGTGGTGGTGGAGAAAGCTCAACGGCAGCGCCAGGGCGTCCGGGTCGGTGCCGTCGAAGGAGGCGCAACCGAACATCGCGTCGATGCGGTGATGCTGGAGATAGGCCCAGATGCCCGACCACAGCAGCTCGACCGTCCGCTTGGTGCGATAGGGCTTCAGCACGCAGGAACGGCCGAGCTCGAGGAAACGGCTTTCACGATGGAGCGCCAGCATCGGGCCCAGATCGAATTCGCTCTCGGTATAGAAGCCGCCGAGCCGATCAGCCGCGCTCTGGCGCATCAGGCGATAGGTGCCGACGACCTTGGGCTTGATGCCGCCGAAACGGCCCCGTGCGGCGTGATCGATGACGAGAAGATGGTCGCAGGCCTTGTCGAAGCGATCGGCATCGCGGCGGAACATCCGCGAGATCACATCGGGCTTGGCCGACATTTCCTGATAGAACACACGATAGCGCAGGCGCTGCGCCCGCCAGATCTCGCGCGGCCCGCGCGCGAGCCGAACCTCGAGCGCGCCGAGCCGGCCGAGTGTGCCCGACAGCGGCAGCGTTTCATCGGTCTCGGCGCCCGATCGGCGCATGGCTCCGCCCTTCATCAACATCAACGGGGCCAAGCGCGAGAACGGATTGCCGGCTGAAAATCGGCTGGGCAGCGCGTCCTTGCTTCCAGAAACGTGCAATGCCATCGCTTCTCTGATCTCCTGCCGCTACGGGCATGAGGTAGGCTTGCTCCGTCGATCTTACAACTTCGCGACGAAACTGCGTCGGAGCGATGACAGCCGTCAAGCCGTCAGGCTGCCGGCCGGGCCCTGTGACAGCCGTTCCAGCCAGCGCAGCAGGGCCTCGCGCTCCAATGGTTTCGCCAGGCAATCATCCATTCCCGCGGCAAAAGCCGCGGCCCGGTCGGCCGCGGAAACATTGGCCGAGACAGCCACCAGCGGCAACGCGGCGGCGCGGCCGAGCCGCTTTTCCAGGGCCCGAACGGCGCGCGCGCAATCGAGCCCCGTCATGACCGGCATCCGGACATCGAGCAGAGCCAGCGCGAGCGGCGCGGCAACGCCGGCAAAGCTGGCCTCGACCCGGCGCAGTGCCTCGCGCCCGTCACGGGCCCAGATCGCCGTGCAGCCGAAACGTTCCAGCGTGCGCGTCGCCAGCAGGGCGTTGATCTCGTTGTCTTCGGCGACCAGGATCGTCAGGCCCGTGCCGGGCTGGCGCGCCTGTGTCGCGGCACGGGTGGCCGGCCAGTCGACGGGCGACGGCCCGGCCTCCGATCCGCTGCCAAGCCGCTCATAGAGCGAGCGCGTCCTCACCGGCTTGATCAGGAAGCCGGAGAAGCCAGCGTCCCGCGGCACGCCGAACTGCCGGCGCGCATGCGGCGACAACAGGACAAGGCAATCGCGAATACCGGCTGCCGCAGCAGCCGCGGCGAGGTCTTTCGCCGGCAGATCGCCGAGCGCATGGTCGATCAGCACCTGCGTGACCGGTTTATCCCCGGCAAGCTTCGCCCGCCCGGCCTCAACCGTCCCGGCGATGGAGACCGAGGCCCCGGTCGCCCGAATCGTCTCGGCCAGGAAGCGCGCCGCAAAAGGCGCTGGCGAGACGAGCAGGACATGCTGATGCGGCCAGTGCGGAATCCGCGCTTCCGGCGCATCGGACGCCGCCACGAGCGGCAAGGTGACGCGAAAGATCGCGCCTTCGCCGGGCCGGCTTTCGGCGCGCACCTCGCCTCCCATCAGGCGCGCGAGGCGACGAACGATCGCGAGCCCGAGACCCGTGCCGGCCTGCCCGGCGCCAGCGCCATGGTCGAGCTGCTCGAACTCTCCGAAGATGGTCTCGAGCCGGTCGGCCGGGATACCCGGCCCGGTATCGGCGACGGTGATCTCAAGGCGATCCTCGGCGCGCGCCAGGCTGAGGCCGACGCCACCGACCTCGGTGAACTTCACCCCGTTGCCGACGAGATTCAGCAGGATCTGGCGCAAGCGGTCGCGGTCGCCGACGAGCCTCGTCGGCAGATCGGGCGCGATATGGGCGGCAAGTTCCAGCCCCTTGGTCTGGGCGCGCGGCGCCATCAGTTCCGCGACGGTCTCGACGAGCTGGACCATGTCGAAGGGCGCTTCGACCAGCTCCAGCTTGCCGGCCTCGACCTTGGCAAAGTCGAGGATGTCGTCGACCAGTGCCAGAAGCGCCTCGCCCGAGGTCCGCAAGGCCGCGACATAGGTCGCTTGCTCGGCATCGAGGCCGGTATCGGTCAGAAGATCGGCCATGCCGAGAATGCCGTTGAGCGGCGTCCGGAACTCGTGGCTGACGGTCGCCAGGAAGCGCGACTTCGCCTCGTTCGCGGCCTCGGCCCGCGCCCGCGCCTCGACCAGAGCATCCTCGCCCGCGATCCGCGCGGAGATGTCGCGGCCGACACGCTGGATCAACGTGCGCCCGCCGGGCCCGGGCACGGCGGTCTCGATCCAGGAAATCCAGCGCTCGCCCTCATAGGTCGCGAGACATTCGTCGAAGCTCCGCGCGCCGCCCTCCAGCAGGACGAGTGGCCGGCTGGCAAGCTGCGGCAGCAGCATCTCGCTGCCGACTAGATCCTGCTCTCCGGCACCGAACAATGCCGCATAGGCGCGGTTGGCATAGACGATCCGCGCCCCATCGCGCCGGACGATCAGATCGCCCTGCGCCTCGATCAGGCTGCGGTAGCGCTCTTCGCTGTCGGCGAGATTCCACAGCCGGTCATTGAGCGCCTCGACCTCATGGGCGAGCGCCGCCACCTGCCGACGCAGGTCGTCGCGCTGGCGCAAAAGCCGGAAGACGGCCCACGCCGTCGGGAGAAGGAGCGCCGCGAAGGCGAGAGCGAGCCATGACCAGATCGAAGAAGCCATGCCCTCCGATCTACGCAGCCCGCCTTGAAAAAGCCGCCTTGAAAAGCCGCGCATTCGACGGATCGGACGGCAGGATCGGTTAACCCTGAGAGCCTGCCCGAAAGTCGACGGCTGAGGATCGGCGCCGGATTTTCGTCGATCCAGCAGGAGCCGACCGCAGGCAATACCAGGGGTATTGGCAAGATTGGCGACGCCCTGGGCGGCGGAAAGACTCGCCGAGCCGACCCAATCGACTTTCGAGTCCGGCTCAGAAGCCTCAGGCGGCCTGGACGAGGTCCTCCCCGCGCGCCCGATAGGACAAGGCCTCTGCAAGATGACGTCGGCCGACTTTCGCCTCCTCGTCGAGATCGGCAAGGGTGCGCGCGACCTTGAGCACGCGATGATAGGCCCGCGCCGTCAGCCGAAGCGCTTCCGCGGCATCCCGCAGCAGCGCGAGCCCGGCATTGTCCGGCCGCGCAACCTCCTCGATCACCGGGACCGGGCAGGCGGCGTTGGTCATGATGTGTCCGAGGCCGAGACTCTCGAAGCGCGCCGCCTGAATCCGGCGGGCGGCTGCGACACGGGTGGCGACCGTCGCCGAGCTCTCGCCTGCTGCAGGGCGGATCAGATCCGCCGCGGTCACGGCGGGCACGTCGATCGCAATGTCGATCCGGTCGAGCAGCGGGCCGGAGACGCGCGCCTGGTACTGCGCCATGCAGCGGTCGTTCGGCTGGCGGCGGCAGGCGAAACCCGGCTCGGTCGCCCGGCCGCAGCGGCAGGGGTTCATCGCGGCGACGAGCTGGAAGCGGGCAGGGTAGACGACGCGGTGATTGGCACGCGAGATCAGGACGTCGCCGGTCTCCATCGGCTGGCGCAAGGCGTCGAGCGCCTGCGGCTGGAATTCCGGCAATTCGTCGAGGAAGAGCACGCCGTGATGCGCGAGCGAAACCTCGCCCGGACGTGCCTGCAGACCACCGCCGACGAGCGCGGCCATCGAGGCCGAATGATGGGGCGCCCGGAAGGGCCGCCGGTCAGTCAGGGCGCCCTCGGCGAGCTGGCCGGCGACGGATAAAACCATGGAGACTTCGAGCAATTCGCGCGGCGAGAGCGGCGGCAGGATCGAGGGCAGCCGGCTCGCCAGCATCGACTTGCCGGCTCCCGGTGGCCCGTTCATCAGCAGGTTGTGACCACCGGCCGCCGCGATCTCCAAGACGCGCCGCGCGCTTTCCTGGCCCTTGACGTCGGCGAGGTCGGGCAGGGGACCGGCCTGGCGCGCCACCGCCGGCTCGGGCCGGG
>JBDHTM010000081.1:0-11345 GCA_039808685.1 Allobosea sp.
CTGGTGCTGACGCCGGTCATCGCCTTCTACCTGCTGGTCGACTGGGACCGCATGGTCGCGACCGTCGACAGCTGGCTGCCGCGCGATCATCGCGACACCATCCGCGGCCTGCTGCATGAGATGGACATGGCGATTGCCGGTTTCCTGCGCGGGCAGGCGCTGGTCTGCGTGCTGCTTGGCGGCTTCTACGCCATCGGCCTCAGCATCGTCGGCGTCAATTTCGGCGCGCTGATCGGCATCATCTCGGGCCTCCTATCCTTCATCCCCTATGTCGGCTCGCTGACCGGGCTCGTGCTCTCGGTCGGCGTCGCGATTGTGCAGTTCTGGCCGGATTGGACCTGGCCGCTGGCGACGCTCGGCGTCTTCCTGGCCGGGCAGTTCCTCGAAGGGAACATCTTCCAGCCGAAATTCGTCGGCGATTCCATCGGTGTGCATCCGGTCTGGCTGATGTTCGCGCTGCTGGCCTTCGGCTCGCTGTTCGGCTTCGTCGGCCTGCTGCTGGCCGTGCCGCTCTCGGCGGTGATCGGCGTGCTCTGCCGCTTCGCGCTCCGGCAATATCTCGCCAGCAATCTCTATCGCGGCATCCATCCGCAGCCGACAAAGGTCGATGTGACGATCGATATCGAGCGCTGAAGAGTCGATGTCCGAGTTGCCCCAGCGTCCGCGCCAGCTTGCCTTCGACCTGCCGGTCGACAGCCGCCACGGCGTCGAGGACTTTCTCGTCGGCGCCTCCAACGAGGCGGCCTACGGCCTGATCGAGCGCTGGCCCGCCTGGCCCGAGGCGTGGCTGCGCCTCACCGGGCCGGAAGGTGCCGGCAAGACCCATCTCGCCGCGATCTGGGCCCGGGCCGCGCATGCCTGGACCATTCCCGCCAAGGAGCTGAATGAGGCGCAGGTGCCGCATCTCGTCTCGGGCGGCGCGCTGGTGATCGAGGATTGCGATGGAGGCTCCCTCGACGAGCGCGCCCTGTTCCACCTGATGAATGCGATCAAGGCCCGTGGCGGCTTCCTGTTGCTGACGGCGCGAAGCGCGCCCGATCTCTGGGGCCTGAGCGTGCCGGACCTGCTCTCGCGGCTCCGGCTGGCGCCGGCCGCGACGATCGGGCCGCCGGATGACGGCCTGCTGCGGGCGCTCTTGGTCAAGCTCTTCATCGACCGTCAGCTCGTGGTGGACATCACCGTGATCGACGCGCTGGCCATGCGGATGGAGCGCTCCTTCGCCGCTGCGCGACAGGTCGTGGACCGGCTCGACCGGCTGGCGCTTGAGCGAGGCCGGCGCGTCACGCGCCCGCTGGTGCAGGAGGTGCTGGCGGAACTGTTCCCGGAGGAGCCGGGTTGATCCCGGCTGACTCTGCGCAGGCCCCATGCTTCAAATCATGTCGCCTGTCATCGAACCGTCGCACTAGAATGGCTTCAACGGCGGCATGAGCGGGAAGATGACCAGGACGCGAGCGAAGCGCATGACTCTCGAGACCGTGATCGAAGAGCCGGAGAAGCTTTCCAGCGAGGCTGATGCGGCGCCCCTGCGGCAGCTGCCGGAGCGCTTCATGAACCGGGAGCTCTCCTGGCTCCAGTTCAACCGCCGCGTCATGGAGGAGGCCTCGAATCGCAGCCATCCGCTGCTGGAGCAGCTGCGCTTCCTCTCGATCTCCGCGAATAATCTCGACGAATTCTTCATGGTCCGCGTCTCCGGCCTGCGCGAGCAGCTCAAGGCCGGCGTCGTCACCCGCAGCCAGGACGGTCTGACGCCCGCCGGCCAGCTCGTCGCCATCGGCGAGGCCGTCGCGGCGCTGACCGCCGACCAGCAGGCGCGCTGGGCGGAGCTGCGCCACGACCTCAACGAGAACCGCATCCGCCTGCTCCAGCCCGGCGATATCGGCTCTCAGGACCGGATCTGGCTGGAGGACTATTTCCTCAACTACATCTTCCCGGTGCTGACGCCGCTGGCGATCGACCCGGCGCATCCCTTTCCCTTCATTCCCAATCTCGGCTTCACCATCGCGCTCGCGCTGGAGCGCAAGAGCGACGGGCGCCAGCTCGACGCGCTGATCCGCGTGCCCACCAAGATCGATCGCTTCATCGAATTGCCTGATCTGGCACGCGAGGGACTGCACCGCTTCATCGCTCTCGATGACGCGGTCTCGCTCTTCATCGGCAAGCTGTTCCCGGGCTACGAGGTGAAGGGCGCCGGCTCCTTCCGCATCATCCGCGACTCCGATCTCGACATCGAGGAGGAGGCGGAGGACCTCGTCCGCGTCTTCGAGACGATGCTGAAGCAGCGCCGTCTCGGCGTCGTGATCCGGCTCGAGCTTTCGACCGGCATGCCGGACCACCTGCGCCGGATGATCGTGCGCGAGCTCAAGGTCGACAGCGACGAGGTCGTCGAGGTCAACGGCATGATCGGCCTGAACGAGCTCTCGCAGCTCGTCGGCGTCGACCGGCCGGACCTGAAGTTCAAGCCCTACAATGCCCGCTTCCCCGAGCGCATCCGCGAGCATGGCGGCGACTGCTTCGCCGCGATCCGCCAGAAGGACCTGCTCGTCCACCATCCCTATGAGAGCTTCGACGTCGTCGTGCAGTTCCTGCAGCAGGCGGCGCGCGACCCCAATGTCGTTGCGATCAAGCAGACGCTCTATCGCACCTCCGCCAACTCCCCGATCGTCAAGGCGCTGACCGAGGCGGCCGAGGCCGGCAAGTCGGTCACCGCCCTGGTCGAGCTCAAGGCCCGTTTCGACGAAGAGGCAAATATCCGCTGGGCCAAGGAGATGGAGCGCGCCGGCGTCCAGGTCGTCTATGGCTTCATCGAGCTCAAGACCCACGCCAAGCTGTCACTGGTGGTGCGCCGCGAGGCCGGCCATCTCGTCAGCTACTGCCACATCGCGACGGGCAACTACCACCCGATCACGGCGCGCATCTATACCGACGTCTCCTTCTTCACGGCCGATCCGGTGATCGCGCAGGATGTCGCCCGCATCTTCAACTTCATCACCGGCTATGCCGAGCCCGCCGGGCTGGAGCGCATGGCCGTCTCGCCGACCAGCCTGAAGCAGCGCCTGCTCGCCGACATCGCCGAGGAGGTCGCGCATGTGAAGGCCGGCCGCAAGGGCGCGATCTGGGGCAAGTGCAACTCGCTGGTCGATCCCGAGATCATCGACGCGCTCTACGATGCCGGCCAGGCCGGCGTCGAGATCGACTTCGTCGTGCGCGGCATCTGCTGCCTCAGGCCCGGCGTGCCCGGCCTCTCCGAGAATATCCGGGTCAAGTCGATCATCGGCCGCTTCCTCGAGCACACCCGTATCTACGCCTTCGGCGCCGGCCACGGCATGCCCGGCCCCAAGGCCAAGGTCTACATCTCCTCGGCCGACCTGATGCCGCGCAATCTCGACCGCCGCGTCGAGGCGCTGACCCCGATCCTGAACCCGACCGTGCATCAGCAGCTGCTGGACCAGATCATGTTGGCCAACCTGCTCGACAACGAGCAGAGCTGGACGATATTGCCCGATGGCGGCTCGCGCCGCATTGTCCCCGCGCCGAACGACGAGCCGTTCAATGCGCATAAATACTTCATGACGAACCCGAGTCTGTCCGGACGTGGAAAATCGCTCTCCAATTCAAGCCCCCGCTCCCTCTCGCGCCGAGGGGGACGCAAGGCCTGAGCTCAGGCATGCGCCGGGGCGGCTCGCGCTGTCCCATACCATCGCCATCGTCGATATCGGTTCGAACTCGGTCCGCCTTGTCGTCTACGAGATGCTGGCCCGCGCGCCCTCGCAAGTCTTCAACGAGAAGGAGATGGCGGGCCTCGGCCGGCAGGTCGCTTCGACCGGCCGGCTCGCCGACGATGCCGTCGCCAAGGCGATCAACGCACTGGTGCGTTTCCGCATCCTTTGCGAGGCCATGCATGTCGGCGAGATCCGCGTCATCGCGACCGCCGCGGCGCGCTATGCCAGCAACGGCCCGGAATTCATCGCCCGCGCGGAAGAGGCGATCGGCCAGCCGATCGAACTGATCTCGGGCGGTCGCGAGGCCGTGCTCTCCGGCCTCGGCGTGATCTCGGGCTTCGACAATCCGGATGGTGTCGTCGGCGATCTCGGCGGCGGCAGCCTGGAGCTGATCTCTGTCAGGGACGGCGCAGTGGGGCAGGGCGCCAGCGTCCCGCTCGGCGGCCTCGCCCTGCTCGATCGCTCGAAGGGGTCGCTCCGGGCGGCGGAGAAGATCGTCAAGGACGAGCTCGACAAGCTGCCGCAGCTCGCCGCGATGCGGGGCCGCGATTTCTTCGCGGTCGGCGGCACCTGGCGCGCGCTCGCCACGCTTCACCAGCATCGCGTGGGCTATCCGCTGAACGTGATGCACGGCTATTCCGTGCCGACGCGCGACGTCGCCGATTTCGTCAAGCTGGTCGAGCGGGCCGATGCCTCGGTGCTCGACGCGATCGATTCGGTGTCCTCGGCGCGCCGCCCATTGCTGGCCTATGGTGCGCTGGTGCTCGACGAGCTGATCAAGCGCGGGCGGCCGCGCGCCATCATCATCTCGGCGCAGGGCGTGCGCGAGGGCCTGCTGCATGAGCAGCTCTCGCCGGAGGAGCAGAGCGCCGACCCGCTGATGCAGGCGGCGCGCGACTACAACCTGCTGCGCGCCCGCGATCCGCGCCATGCGGCCGAACTGATCGCCTGGACCCGCGGCATCCTCGAAACCGCCGGCCTGCCGCAGGACGAGCCCTCCGGCCGGATGATCGAGACCGTCTGCCTGCTCTCCGATATCGGCTGGCGCGCCCATCCCGATTATCGCGGCGAGCAGAGCATGAACGTCATCGCTCACGCCTATTTCACCGGCATCGACCATGTCGGCCGCGCTTTCCTGGCGCTGACGATCTTCCATCGCTATGCCGGCATGAAGGCGAGCTCGCCGGCTGCCGCCGGCCTGAAGACGCTGCTGCCGCCGGCGATCCTGGCGCGGGCGCTGCTGATCGCCGCGATCTTCCGCGTCGCCTATCTGCTCTCCGCCGGCATGGCCGGCATCCTGCCGCGCATCCCGGCGGCCTGCGTCGACAATCGCCTCCTGCTGCGCTTCCCCGACGACCTGTCGGCGCTGGCGAGCGAGCGGGTCGAGGGGCGGCTCAAGCAGCTCGCGAAGCTGCTCGGCCGCGATTTCGAGATTGGGAAGCTCTGAAGGGGGCTAAGTTACGCCGTCACTCCCGGGCTTCGCACAGCGAAAAGCCTGGTACCCATGAACACGACATTGTTCCAGTCGCCGTCATGCTCGCCTCTGTGGCGAGCATCCACGTCTTGAACACGACTTCCGACAAGGGAATACGTGGATGGTCGGGACAGGCCCGACCATGACGGGAATGCGGTGTTCATGGGTTCCGGGCTCAGGCCTTCGGCCTGCCCCGGAATGACAAGGGATGCGCTTTCTCAGTCCACCGCGCGCAAGCGCGCGAAGCCGGCGTCGAGATCGGCCTTGAGGTCCTCGATATCCTCGAGCCCGATATGGATGCGGATCGTCGGCCCCTTGAAGTCCGGCTTCGTCGCCGTGCGGTAGTCCTTGCAATCGAAGGGCAGCACGAGACTCTCGTAGCCGCCCCAGGAGGCGCCGATCCCGAACAGGGTCAGCCCATCCAGCATGGTGCCGACAGCCTTCATCGAGACCGGCTTCAGCTCGATCGTGAACAGTGAGGAAGCGCCGGTGAAGTCGCGCTTCCAGATCTCGTGCCCCGGCGCGCCCGGCAGGGCGGGGTGGAGCACGCGGGCGACTTCCGGCCGGTCGCGCAGCCATTCGGCCATGGCAAGCCCGGCCGGCATCTGCTCCTTCAGGCGGATCGCCATCGTGCGCATGCCGCGCAAGGTCAGGAAGGCGTCTTCCGGCGCGATGATCAGCCCGAGCTGGTTCCAGGCCGCGCGCAGCTTCTTGAACAGCTCCGGCGTGCGGGCCGAGACGGTGCCGATCAGCACGTCCGAGTGGGCGGCATAGTACTTGGTGCCGGCCTGCACGGAGAGATCGACGCCGAATTTGTGGCTGTCGAAGAAGAGCGGCGTCGCCCAGGTGCTGTCCATCGCGACCAGAATGTCGCGCTCGCGCGCCGCGGCGACGATCGCGGGGATGTCCTGCATCTCAAAGGTCTGCGAGCCTGGCGCCTCGGTCCAGATCGCCTTCGTGTTCGGCTTGAACAGCCTGGCGATGTCGCTGCCGATCAGCGGATCGTAGTACGTCGTCTCGACGCCCATCCGCTTCAGGAACGTGTCGCAGAAGATCCGCGTTGGCCGATAGACGCTGTCCGTTACCAGGACGTGATCGCCGGCCGAGAGCAGGGTCAGGAAGGCAAGCGTGCAGGCCATCAGCCCGGACGGCGTCACGACGACGCCGGCGCCGCCCTCGATCGTGTTGGCGGCGGCCATTAGCGCGTCGATCGTCGGATTGCCGTCCGTGCCGTAGCTGTAGCGCGCCTTGCGCACGAGGAAGTCTTCGGTGTTCGGATAGACCACCGTCGAGCCTCGTACGATAGGCGGATTGACAAAGCCGTAGCTGTCGGCGGGGTCGCGACCGGCCAGCACCAGGCGCGTGCGCTCGCCGAGGCGTGCAAATTCAGGCGAAGTCAGCTTTTTCATGGGACGGCACGGCCAAAAAATGGGAAAATTGTGGTCAGGCTTGACCACTCCCCACAAACTCGCATGTGATGTATGCAGGGAACAAGGGGCGGCTCATGCGTATGGCGGTTGCTTGACGCTCATGGGACGCTCTGGCAATCGACGCGAGGATATGGGGACGCCGCGCGCAAGCGGGACGAACCGAGCGGTGAAAATGCCGCCGGCGGCGGGACCAGATATATCTTCCGGCATCTGCCGGATAACGGGGTCCAACGGGAGAGTACCGATGAAAAAGTTTGTTGCAGCCGCCCTTGCGGCCGGAATCGGCATGGCGCTGTCCGCGACCGGGGCTTCGGCTCAGGCCACGCTGGCGCAGGTGAAGCAGCGCGGCATCCTGAATTGCGGCTCGAACACCGGCCTCGCGGGCTTCGGCGTGCCGGATGCGCAGGGCAACTGGAAGGGGCTCGACGTCGATCTCTGCCGGGCCATCTCGGCGGCGATCTTCAACGATCCCAACAAGGTGAAGTTCATCCCGCTCTCGGCCAAGGACCGCTTCACCGCGCTTCAGTCGGGCGAAGTCGACGTGCTCGTGCGCAACTCGACCTGGACGATGACGCGCGACGCCTCGCTCGGCCTGCTCTTCACCGGCGTGAACTACTATGACGGCCAGGGCTTCCTCGTTCGCAAGAAGCTCGGCGTCAATTCGGCGCTGCAACTCAACGGCGCCTCGGTCTGCACCCAGCAGGGCACCACGACCGAACTCAACCTCGCCGACTACTTCCGCGCCAACAACCTCAAATATGAAGTCGTGGCCTTCGCGACCTCGGACGAGACGGTCAAGGCTTATGACGCCGGCCGCTGCGACGCCTTCACCACCGACGCCTCGGGCCTCTATGCCGAGCGCCTGAAGCTGACGAACCCCGACGAGCATCAGGTCCTGCCGGAGATCATCTCCAAGGAGCCGCTCGGACCGGCCGTCCGCAACAACGACCCGCAATGGTTCAACCTGGTGAAATGGGTCCATTTCGCCATGCTGAACGCCGAAGAGCTCGGCGTGACCCAGGCGAATGTCGATGAGAAGACCAAGTCCGACAACCCTGAGATCAAGCGACTGCTCGGCACCGAAGGCAAGTTCGGCGAGCAGGTCGGCCTGACCGCCGACTGGGTCGTCCGCATCGTCAAGCATGTCGGCAATTACGGCGAATCCTTCGAGCGCAATGTCGGCCAGGGCTCGCTGCTCAAGATCGCCCGCGGCCAGAACGGTCTCTGGACCAAGGGCGGCCTGCAATACGCTCCGCCGGTTCGGTAGGAGTCCTGCGGGGCGCCGGTCCGGCCGGCGCCCCGTTTCCCGTCCGCGCGCTGAAGCGGCCGAGCTCGATGGCCGACCTCTTTCCCAGCCGCCTCGAAGGGGCAGCGTGGAGAGAGTTGGTGCCTTTGCCAGAGGCCGGTTGCGATGCCCGCGGCCTCCATAGGGCAGGGTTCGCGATCTGGCGGTTGGAACTGCGGCGCCGCTCCAGCGCGTCATCTCGCCTGACGTTCTCCAGGGAGCTGCTCGGTCCGACCATCCAGCGGGGCGAAGCCCGAGGGTTCGGCCCGGCCATAGGGACGCATTTCGCCATGCTCGATACCGCGGCCGCCGGGAACAGGCGGGGTCGTGCTGATTCCAGGGGGCGCCGAACGGTTGGAGACCCGCCGATCGTTCCCTCTCGATGGCGATTTCGGCGAGCCGCTTGGCCTGAACCGCGATTGGACCTATCGCATCGTCCATCATGCCGGCATTGATGGTGAATCTTTTGAACGAAATTTCGGAAGGGACTCGCCTCTGAAGGTCTAACGTGGCCAGAATGCGCGGTGGACTTTGGGGGAGCGGCCTGCGATGCGCTCCGCCGGTTCGCTGATGATGGCCGGCGGGGACCTGGTTCGAAGAAAAATGAAACGGGGCCGGAAGGCCCTGCGAGAAACGAGGGAATCGAGGCAAGGTCCGGGGCGCTTGGCCCGGGACTTGCTCTCTAGCGGAGGGTGGGACAAACCCGCTCCGAACAGGGGAAGTGCATGAAGATCGTCATCGTGCCGGCGGCGGCCGGGGCCGGATACCCATCGCAGCGCATGGCCCCGCTCGGAGCCGGGTGCTGAGGGAAGGGCGCCGGCCTGCCGGCCGGGCGCTATCCGCAGGCAAGAAGAGTGGCGCGGACAACAAGACGACCGTGGCGTAATCGCACCGCCGCAGGATCGCCGGCCACGACAAGCGAAGCAAAAAGGGCGTGACAGGTGTCGAGCATCCCCAGCGAACAGGTATCACCGGGCAAGGCGTCGTTATTCTACGACCCGAAGATCCGGGGCTATGTTTATCAGGCCGCTCTGGTGGCGATCGTCGTCTTCCTGATCTGGTCGGCGGCATCGAACGCGATCGAGAACCTGCGCGCGCAGAAGATCGCCTCGGGTTTCGGCTTCTGGCACAACGCGGCCGGCTTCGACATCAACCAGAAGCTGATCCCGTTCTCGGCCTCGGGCGGCTCGACCTATGGCGACGCGTTCCTCGTCGGCCTGCTGAACACGCTGCTGGTCGCGGGGCTCGGCATCGTCTTCGCGACGCTGCTCGGCTTCTTCATCGGCGTGGCCCGGCTGTCGCACAACTGGGTCATCTCCAAGCTCGCGATGATCTATGTCGAGGTCATCCGCAACATCCCGCTGCTGCTGCAGCTGTTCTTCTGGTACAACGCGGTGCTGAAGCCGCTGCCGAACCCGCGCCAGTCGATCGCGCTGCCGGGCGGGTTTCTGCTCAACAATCGCGGCCTCTATATTCCCGACCCGCAGCTGGGACCCGGCGGCAGCCTCATCCTTTGGGCCTTCCTGATCGGGCTCGTCGCGACCTTCGTCTTCCGCTCCTGGGCCCGCAAGCAGCAGGAGGCGACCGGCCGTCAATATCCGATCGGCTGGGTTGCGCTCGGCCTGATCGTGGTTCTGCCCGCGGCGATCTACTTCGTGACGGGGCGGCCGATCTCCTTCGTCTATCCCGAGCTCGCCGGCTTCAACCTGCGCGGCGGCATCCAGATCTTCCCGGAATTCGTCGCGCTGCTGATCGGCCTGACGACCTATACGGCCGGCTTCATCGCCGAGGTCGTGCGCGCCGGCATCCTCGCGGTTTCGAAGGGGCAGACCGAGGCCGCCCATGCGCTCGGCCTGCGCAACGGGCCGACGCTGAAGCTCGTCGTCATTCCGCAGGCGATGCGCGTGATCATCCCGCCGCTGACCTCGAACTATCTCAACCTGACCAAGAATTCGTCGCTGGCGGTGGCGATTGGCTATCCCGATCTCGTCCAGGTCTTCACCGGCACGGTGCTGAACCAGACCGGCCAGGCGGTCGAGGTCGTGGCGATCACGATGGCCGTTTATCTGACGATCTCGCTGGTGACGTCGCTGTTCATGAACATCTACAACAAGCGCATGGCGCTGGTGGAACGGTGAGGGCTGCGCGATGACCGACGCAACGACGGAAAATTCACCCTACGCCTTCGTCCGCCGCGAAACCTTGCAGCAGGAGCCGGCGCCGCTCTCCGTCGCCGGTCCGCTGGCCTGGATTCGGACCAACCTGTTCTCCAGCCCGCTCAACGCGATCCTGACGCTGCTCTGCGTCTGGCTCGTGATCGACACGGTTCCGGGGCTCGTCCGCTTCTACTTCCTCGACGCGGTCTGGAGCGGGGCGAACCGGGACGCCTGCCTCGCCGACAAGATCGGGCGCCCGGTCGGCGCCTGTTGGGCCTATATCGCGGATCGCACCCAGTACTTCATCTACGGCTCCTATCCGGTGACGGAGCGCTGGCGCGTCAACATCGTCTTCGTGATGTTCGCGCTCGGCGTGGTCTGGCTGCTCTGGAACAAGGCGCCGCTGAAGAAGGTCGGTGTCTTCTTCTTCTTCGTCATCTTGCCGGCGAGCGCCTTCATCCTGTTGCTCGGCGGCCCGCGCGCCGAGAGCTTCCTGCGCTTCCTGATCATCGTCAGCTTCGCGTTGGCGGTGCTCTATCTCGTGCTTTCCTTCGTGCCGGGCTTGATGAAGTTCTGGATTGGCGAGGGGCAGCTCGCGGTCGAGCAGGCGATGCCGGCCTGGCAGCGCTTCTACCGGCCCAAGCGCCTGATCCTGATGGCGCTCGTCATCTTCGGGATCCTGGCGATCCTCGCCGACAGGATCGGGCTGCCGCGCGTCGATACCGGCCTCTGGGGCGGCATGACCGTGACCTTCCTGATCTCGGCGGTCGGCATCGTCTTCTCGTTGCCACTCGGCGTGCTCCTGGCGCTTGGCCGCCGCTCGAAGCTGCCGGCGATCCAGCTGCTCTCGGTGATCTTCATCGAGTTCGTGCGCGGCGTGCCGCTGATCACCGTGCTGTTCATGGCGAACACCATGCTGCCGCTCTTCGTGCCGCAGGAATATTCGCCGGACCGCCTGCTGCGTCCGCTGATCGGCGTCGCGCTCTTCGCCGCCGCCTATATGGCGGAGGTGGTGCGCGGCGGCCTGCAGGCGATGCCAAAGGGCCAGTATGAGGGCGCGATGTCGCTTGGCCTCGGTTACTGGCAGATGATGCGCCTGATCATCCTGCCGCAGGCGCTGCGCATCGTGATCCCGGGCATCGTGAACACCTTCATCGGGTTGTTCAAGGATACGACGCTGGTCACCATCGTCGGCATCTTCGACTTCCTGCGCACCATCGAGGCGACGCTGATCGATCCGACCTGGGCGACGCCCACGACACGGTCGACAGGCTACGCTTT
>JBDHTM010000082.1:0-10367 GCA_039808685.1 Allobosea sp.
ACTGGCGCCGGGGAAGGTCGGGGTCTACGTCAATCCGTCGGTGCTGGAGGCTTCCGCCGACACGATCCGCCATGTCGAAGGCAGCGTCTCGATGCCGGGCGTGACCGAGGAGATCGAGCGACCGGCGCGCGTGACGATCCGCTACCAGGATCTCGATGGCATCGAGCGGATCGAGGCGGCCGACGGGTTCCGCGCCGTCTGCCATCAGCACGAGATCGACCAGCTAGACGGCATCTTCTGGATTGACCGCCTGTCGCGGCTGAAGCGCGACAGGCTGACCGCCCGCTACAACAAGCTGCGGCGGGAATAGGGGCAGTCGCAAGCCGCGGCTACTCGTTCCCGTATGCCCGCTGCAGGATCGCTAGCAGTTGTTGGCCGGTATCTCTGTCGAATTGGATCGTCTGACTGAGCTTTCCGGGAATTTCGCGATCCGCAGAGCCAAATGTATCGATTTGAATGATGGGGCCTCTGGTCCCATCCCCAAAAACTTTCACACGTGCACGGACGGTGCTTGGGTGAAGGGCTCCTTCTGATAGACCGATCTCAATGCTCTCAACACGGGCCATCGAAACAGTGGGCCTCAGTGCGCGACCGACCGGATCACCCGCCGTAGCTTGCCGATCAGTTCGTCGACCTGCGATTCCGTGATGATCAGCGGCGGCGAGAAGGCGATGGTGTCGGCGGCGGTGCGAATCATCAGCCCTTCCTCGTGGAAGGCGCGTTCGATGAATTCGTAGCCGCGCTTGCCCGCTCCTTCGGCGCGCGGAGCGAGGTCGACCGCGCCGACCAGGCCGAGCGTGCGGATGTCGACGACGTTCGGCTCGCCCTTGAGGCTCATCACGGCGTCGGCCCAGGCGCCTTCCATCGCGCGGGCGCGCTCGAACAGGCCTTCTTCACGGTAGATGTCGAGCGAGGCGAGCGCAGCCGCAGCGGCCAGCGGGTGGCCCGAATAGGTGTAGCCGTGGAACAGCTCGATGACGTTGTCGGGGCCGCCCATGAAGGCGTCGTAGATGTGCTTGCGGACGATCACGCCGCCCATGGGCACCGTGCCGGAGGTCACGCCCTTGGCGAAGGTGATCATGTCGGGGATGACGCCGTAGCGTTCGGCCGCGAAGGCGAAGCCGAGGCGGCCGAAGCCAGTGATGACCTCGTCGAAGATCAGGAGGATGCCGTGCTTGTCGCAGATCTCGCGCAGGCGCTTGAGGTAGCCCTTCGGCGGCGGCAGCGCGCCGGTCGAGCCCGCCATCGGCTCGACGATCACGGCGGCGATGGTCGAGGCGTCGTGCAGCGCGACGATGCGTTCGAGATCATCGGCGAAATGCGCGCCGTATTCCGGCTCGCCCTTGCTGAAAGCCTGCTTCTCGCGGTCATAAGTGTGGGCGAGGTGGTCGACGCCGGTGAGGAGCGAGCCGAAGAACTTGCGGTTGTTGGACATGCCGCCGACAGAGATGCCGCCGAAGCCGACACCGTGATAGCCGCGTTCGCGGCCGATCAGGCGAGTCTTGGCGGCCTTGCCCGAGACGTTCCAGTAGGCGAGTGCGATCTTGAGCGCCGAGTCGGCCGCTTCCGAGCCCGAGCCGGCGAAGAAGACATGATCGAGGTCGCCCGGCGCCAGCGCTGCGATCCGCGCTGCGGCGGCGAACACCTTCGGATGGCCGTACTGGAAGGAGGGGGCGTAATCGAGGTCGCGCGCCTGCGCCTGGATCGCCTGGATGATCGGCTCGCGGGCGTGGCCGGCATTGCAGCACCACAGGCCGGCCGTGCCGTCCATCACCGGCTTGCTGTCCGGCGTGTAGTAGAACATGCCCTCGGCGCGCGAGACCATGCGCGGGTTCTTCTTGAACGACCGGTTCGCCGTGAACGGCATCCAAAAGGCTTCGAGATCGTTCGGCGTGGCGATGGCGGAGGACGAGAAGGTCATCGAAGGCCCCTGTGGATTAACCTTTGTTGAGCCTAGCAGGCGAAACCGGACTGTAAATCGCCATCATGGCACGGCATGCCTGCAGCCGGCGGATGGCGGCGTCATGCGCGATTGCAAGTGACGCTGCGTCGCCGATGGCGTAATCTCCCCGATGGGGCGTAGACTGAATGGACCCCGATGGTAGAAGGCGACGATGAGGTCGGATGGCCGGACGAGCGCGCTGCCGCGAGCATTCGCGCGGAGCTCGACCGTGTTCTTGCTTCCGATGCCTTTCGCGCGGCGCCTCAGCTTTCCGCCTTCCTGAGCTTCGTCGTCGAGCGCACGGTCGAGGGGCGCGCGGCCGAGCTCAAGGGCTATACCATCGCCGTTGAGGCGCTCGGTCGCCCGCCTGACTTCAATCCGCAGATCGACCCGATCGTGCGCGTCGAGGCCGGGCGGCTGCGCCGTGCCCTGGCTCAGTATTATGCCTGCGACGGGCAGGCGGACCCGATCCAGCTATCGATGCCGGTCGGCGGCTATGTTCCGGTCTTCACTTTCGCCGATGGGGACGAGGAGGGGCGGGAGGAGACGCCCTGGGCGGGTCCGGCGCCGGAGCCCGCACCGTCTGCCCCGCCTGCTCCGGCCCCGCCTGCAGACCGCCGCGCCGCTCTTCGCTGGGTCGTCGCGTCCGTGACTGCGTTGACCCTCGGGCTGCTCGCGCTGTCCTGGTGGCTCCTGATGTCTGGCGGGTCGCTGATGGAGCTGGTCGCGGAAAGATCTGTTTCGCTACCGCAACTCTCCGGGGCGCAGCCACCTGCCCTCGTTGCGCCGCAGCTGATCCGCGTCGCGATCGCGAACCCCGTCCTGCCGGTCGATCCGAAGCAGGTGGATCTGTTGAACCGCTTCTCCGGGCTGCTCGTCGATGCCATGGCCCGTTTCGACGATCTGGTCACCATCAAGGCGCCTCCGCCCGGCACGCCTGCGGGCGACGATGTCGATTACGTCTTCGAGATGAGCATCCAGGTCGTCGATGGCGGCGCCGAGGGACTAGGCCGCCTGCGTTCTGTGAAGGACGGCCGCATCGTCTGGACGACGTCGTCCGGGCAGCCGTCGATCGAGATCCTGCAGGAGGCCAAGCTCGCCGAAATGGCGCGCCGGCTCGCGACCCGGCTGACGGAGCCGTTTGGCATCATCAATGCCGATGCCCGGCAATCGTCGCCTTCGCCCGCTGTGAACTGCATTCTCAAGGGCTTCGACGCGCGCCGGACGATGCTGCCGGGCGATTTCGCGGCGGCCCGGAGCTGCCTGCGCCAGCTGATCGAGCAGGATCCGGGCTTCTACCCCGCCTGGGCCCATCTCGCGCTCCTGACTTTCGGCGAGGGCGGATCGGGCCAGGAGCGGCAGGCTCCGCAGAGCACCGAGGCTTCCGGGAGCCCCCCGCTCGATCGTCCGCTGGCTGCAGCTTTCACGGCGGTCCGCCTCGCTCCTGCGAGCGCGCGCGCCGATCAGGCGGTCATGAAGGTCCTTTTCCTGCGGGGCGCGTCCGAGGAGGCGGTGCAGAGGGGGCGTGAAGCGCTGGCGCGAAACCCCTACGATCCCGAGATCTTGTCGGATCTGGGGTCGGTTCTCATCCGAATCGGCCGGGCCGAGGAGGGGCTGCCGCTGGTGGAGCGGGCGATCGCGCTGAGCGTCGGCCGGCCGGCACGCTATGATTTCTATGCCTTCCTCGGGGCCTACCTCACCGGTGCGAAGGTCTCGGAAGCCTGTGCTGCGGCCCTCGCCGCCGACACCACCCCCTTCGGGCTGCTGGCGCAGGCGCTGATCGCCGCTTCGGAGGGCGATCACGCGCGGCAGGCCGCCGCCGCCCGGGAGCTCGCCGAAAAGGCGCCGCTCTTCGGCTCCGATCCGCGTGCCTATCTGAGCCGCAGGGGCTTCGCGCCCGAGGTCGCCGACAAGCTTCTGATCGCGCTCGGCATCGACCGGCGCGAGAGCCCGCCGCCGCGCGGCGGCGTGCCTTGACGGACTGCCCGCGCCGGTCGCTCGCTTAACGCCGTGCGGACGGGTACTCTGACGGACAGCGTTTTGATTCGTCGTCCCGTTTCCCGATCAACCTCCCTAGCGCGAACGCCGCCGTGGCCCCTGTGCGCCTGAAAGCCTTGCCTCCTCTCGCCGGTGCGATCAGCGGCCTGTCGGCCGGTGCCGTGGTGACGATCCTGTTGCCGGGTGCTCTTGGCACGGCGATCGGGCTGCTCGCATCCGGTGCGGGGCTGGTCGCGACGATGCGCGTCTTCGAGCGGCGCGCACTCGCGCGCCACGAACAGGCATTGGCCGGCCTCGGCGAGGTGAAGGTCCGGCTCGCCACCGGTGCGATCAGGCTCGACGCCCTGTCGCAGCGGGTCGAGCAGATGCCGATGCGCGATGTCGATGCCGCGCCGGCCCGCGCCGCGATCCACGAGCTGACGGCCGAGGTCGGGCTCCTCGGCGATCTCATTCACCAGGTGGCGACGACGCTCGCCGACCATGAAAACGTCCTGGCCCGCCTGCCGGAGCCGGGCGCAGCCGCGCCCGCCAACGCGGCCCCTGTGCCGGAAGTCGTTCTCGATCCGGAGGCCGCCCGCCGGGCTCGCGCCGAACAACTCGCCGCCGAACGGGAGGAGGCCGCGAAGCGCGCGCAGGAAGAGGCGGAGGCGGAGCGTGCCGCCCTGATCAGCACGGCGCTGAGCGAGGGGCGCCTGGAGGTGCATCTACAGCCGATCGTGTCGCTGCCGCAGCGCCGGACGCGCGGCTATGAGGCGCTGGCGCGGCTGCGGCTCGACGAGAACACGCTGCTCCTGCCCCACGAGTTCACGGAAACGGTCGAGGCGCGTGGCTTCGGGCCGACGCTGGACGCGCTCGTCCTGACGCGGGCGCTCGCGATCGCGCGACATCTCGGCTCGAAGGATGGCGGAATCTTCGTCTCCTGCAATTTCAGCGCTGCGACCTGGGGCTCGTCGCGGGCTCTGGCCGCGCTCACCCGCATTCTCGACAAATACCGCGACCATGCCGCCCACCTCGTCATCGAGATGCCGCAGGCGGTCTTCCGGGCGCTCGATCCGACCAGCCTCGGCCTGCTCGGTGCGATGTCGGCCAATGGCGTGCGCTTCGCGCTCGATCATCTCACCGATCTGCGCTTCGACGCGCGCGCGCTGTTCGACCGCGGTGTCCGCTTCATCAAGGCGCCGGCCGCACTGCTCCAGGCCCATGCAGAGGGACGGGTTCCGAGTGACATCGCGGCCGGTGATCTGGCGGCGATGCTGACCCGTGTCTCGATCGTGCTCGTGGCCGAGGGCGTCGAGGATAACCCGCTGGCCGCAGACATGATCGAGCTCGGTGTGACCATGGGGCAAGGGCAGGCCTTCTCGCCGCCGCGCCCGGTCAAGCCGGAGGTCTTCGCCGAGCCGGAGGCCGCAGCTGCGCGCCCTGCAGCCGAGGCGCCGGCGGCGCCTGCGGAGGAGGCGCGTCCGGCCGGCGAGGTCGTCTCCTCGCTTGCGGCCCGTGCGGCTGCCGTCCAGGCGGCGCAGCCTGTCACGGTCGAGCGGTCCGAGCGCCTGCCGTTCCGGGCCGTCCTGCGGCGCGCCACCGCCTGACGCGGCCCCCTCGGCCGCAACGCCCGGTTCCGCTTCCGGCGAAACCCGTCTAGACCAGCCGGAGCGAGACGCTATCCGCCGTCTCGTATGCAGCCGGAGATCGAGACAGTGTCGCCATCGGGGATCGCTTCCACCATTCCGCTTGCGGGCTTCTCCGAAGTCGCCGATCGCTTCGACCTCTGCCTCTGCGATGTCTGGGGTGTGGTGCATAACGGGGTCGCCGCTTATCGCGAGGCGGTCGCGGCACTGATGCGCATGCGCGAGCACGGGATCAGCGTCGTCCTCGTCACCAATGCGCCGCGTCCCAGCGAGGTCATCGTCGGCCAGCTCGACGGATTCGGCGTGCCGCGCGAGGCCTGGGACGGCATCGTCACCTCCGGCGATGTCTGCCGGTCGCTGATCAGCGCGCGCGCCGGCCAGCCGATGTTTCGGCTCGGGCCGGATCGCGACCTGCCGCTGATCGCCGGGCTCGATGTGCGGGAGGCCGGCCCCGAAGATGCCGCCTATGTGCTCTGCACCGGCCTTTTCGACGATGAGAACGACACGGCCGCGACCTACGCCACGCTGCTCGCCGGCTTCGCCGCGCGCGGGCTGCCGTTGATCTGCGCCAATCCCGACCTCGTCGTCGAGCGCGGCGGGCGCATCATTCCCTGCGCGGGTTCGGTGGCGCTCGCCTATGAGGAGATCGGCGGCCGGGCGATCTATGCCGGCAAGCCGCATCGGCCGATCTACGAGGCGGCTCTGGCCGTTGCCGAAGAGAAGCGGGGCGCGCCGATCGCCAGCAGCCGGATCTGCGCGATCGGCGATGCGATCCGGACTGATATCGCAGGTGCCGAGGGTTTCGGGGCGTCAGGCATCATGGTGCTCGCCGGCATCCATGCCCAGGACCTGATGCAGGCCTCCTGGGAGGAGCGCCATGGCTGGTTCGGCCGGCAGACACATCGCCCGGCCTATGCCATGCCGCATCTGGTGTGGTGAGGGCGATCCAGCCTTTTAGGGGCGATGCCTCAGGCGGCCGCGCAGACCGACTCGATCTTGGTCTTCAGGGTCTGCGCGTTGAACGGCTTCACGATGTAGTTGCTGACGCCGGCCTTCTTGGCGGCGATGACGTTCTCGGTTTTCGATTCTGCCGTGACGATGATGAAGGGGGTTTCCGACAGCGTGGTTTCCTCGCGTACTTTCTGCAGCAGCTCGAAGCCGCTCATCGGCTCCATGTTCCAGTCGGAGATGACGAGGCCATACTTCTTGTCGCGCATCTTGGCGATCGCGGCCGTACCGTCCGAGGCGTCGTCGACATTCTCGAAGCCGAGTTGTTTCAGCAGGTTACGGATGATGCGGATCATTGTCTGGTAGTCGTCGACCACCAGGATCGGCATTGACGGATCGAGAGCCATTGTGATGCTCCAGGCAGTGCGGTTGCGGCGCTGGGACATCCCCCGCCACGCCGCCCGTTCGGGGCGGCCTCCACGTGTCTCCGGTGATAGCCCTGCCGTGTTGCGAACCGGTTAATCCGATTGAAAACTGACGCAAGGGTACGATGACGCGCCGCACCAAAGTCCAATTGTGATTGTATCGCAGTTGCGAGATGCTTAATTGGATCGACGACAGGAGGGCTGTGGTCTTCAGGCCGCACGAAAGACCATGACAGTTCAGCCGATTCCCGGCGCGCTCTACACCGTCCACGCATTCGAGGATCTGGCGCTCGGCCAGAGCGAAAGCCTGATGCGCACCGTCATGGAGCGCGACGTCGCACTCTTCGCCGAGCTGTCGGGCGATGCCAACCCCATCCATCTCTGCGACCATTTCGCCGCCGGCACCAAATTCGGCCAGCGCATCGCCCATGGCATGCTGACGGCGAGCCTGGTTTCGGCGCTGCTCGGCACGCGCCTGCCCGGCCCTGGCGCCGTCTACCTGTCGCAGATGCTGACCTTCCTCGCTCCGGTCAAGATCGGCGATGTCGTCACCGCGCGCGTCGAGGTGGTCGAGCTCGTTGGCGAACGCCGCCGTGTCCGCCTGTTCTGCGAATGCCTGGTTGACGGCAAGGCGGTGATGGAGGGCGAGGCCTGGGTGGCGATGCCGCCAAAGCCGAAATCCTGAGGACGCCGCCGGGCGTTCCGGGGCGGTCTCTCCTGCGTCCGAGGCGGGCCTGCGGCCTTGACGCCTTGGCGAGCTTCGCCGCAAACACGGCCAACAGCCCGGCTTCCTCGGGCGGATGGACGTTCCTGATCGATGTCATTCCAGTCCGATGCGCCGTTGCGCCCAGAGCCGGCCGCGATGGTCCTCGACCTCGACAAGCCGTTTCCCGCCCAGTGGCGCGGCGCCGTCCTGGCGCTGGGCAATTTCGACGGAATCCATCGCGGCCATGCCGAGCTCGCGCGCGCGGCCGGGGCCCTGGCGCGGGAAATCGGCACGCGGCCTGCCGCCTTCACCTTTGAGCCGCATCCGCGCAGCGTCTTCCGGCCGGACGAGCCCGTCTTCCGGTTGACGCCGCCGCAGCTAAAGCTCGAATTGCTGGCGGAGACCGGCCTGGCCCAGGTCTTCGTCCTGCCCTTCGACCGCGATGTCGCGGCGATTCCGGCCGAGCGCTTCGTCGACGATCTGCTGCTCGGCCGGCTCGGCGCCGCCGGCCTTGTCTGCGGCTATGATTTCCATTTCGGCAAGGGCCGCACCGGCTCGCCCGAAATGCTGCAGGCCCATTGCCTGGCGGCCGGCGTCCCGGTCCATGTGGTTCCCCCCTTCGCCTGGCAGGGCGAGGCGGTGTCCTCGACGCTGATCCGCACCGCGCTGGAGGAGGGGGACGTCGCCCGTGCCGCGGATTTCCTCGGGCGGTCCTGGTTCGTGCGCGGTCTCGTCGCCCATGGCGACAAGCGCGGCCGCGAACTCGGCTATCCCACCGCCAACATGCAGCTTGCGCGCGACTGCCGGCTGCGCCACGGCATCTACGCCGTGCGGATGCGGATCGACGGCGTCTGGCATGATGGTGTCGCGAGCTTCGGCCGCCGCCCGACCTTCGACGACGGGGCACCGCGGCTGGAGACCTTCGTCTTCGACTTCGCCGGGGATCTCTACGGCAAGCGCGTCGATGTCGCCTTCGTCGGCTGGTTGCGCGGCGAGGAGAAGTTCGACGCGCTGGAGGCCTTGATCGCGCAGATGGACGCCGACTGCGCTCGAGCCCGCGACATTCTGGCCAGAACCCCGGCTTTCGACGCGCTGCCCTTCCTTCCGTAGGCCGCGCCTGCTAGAAGCCCCTCATGCCCGCCGAACGCGCCATGCTCATCGACCTTTCCCGGCGAATTACGGGCCCGGCTGCCGCCTCGCGCTAACCGGCGCGGGCGCTTGCGCAGTCCGGGTTGAAGACCGCTTTTCCCGTTTCAAGAATGGACGCGACGAGGCCGGCTGAACGGCTCCGCGTCCCGACTGTCCGAGCCGGATGATGACCGACAAGACCAATAACGCCAAAGCCGCCCAGACCGCAGGTGAAGGCGTCGATTATTCCCAGACGCTCTTCCTGCCCCAGACCGAGTTCCCGATGCGCGCCGGCCTGCCGCAGCGCGAGCCGGAATTGCTCGCCCGCTGGGCGAAGATCGATCTCTACCGCAAGCTGCGCGAGGCCGGGCAGGGGCGGGACCGCTTCGTCCTGCATGACGGCCCTCCCTATGCCAACGGCAACATCCATATCGGCCATGCGCTGAACAAGGTGCTCAAGGACCTCGTCACGCGCTCGCAGCAGATGCTGGGCCATGATTCCAACTACGTGCCGGGCTGGGACTGCCACGGCTTGCCGATCGAGTGGAAGATCGAGGAGCAGTACCGCGCCAAGGGGCTGAACAAGGACGACGTCCCGGTCGTCGAGTTCCGCAAGGAATGCCGCGCCTTCGCCGAGCACTGGGTCGATATCCAGCGCGAGGAGTTCAAGCGCCTCGGCGTCGAGGGCGACTGGGCGAATCCCTATCTGACCATGGCTTACCCGGCCGAGGCGCAGATCGCCCGCGAGATCATGAAATTCGCCGAGACCGGCCAGCTCTATCGCGGCTCCAAGCCGGTGATGTGGTCGGTGGTCGAGAAGACGGCGCTCGCCGAGGCCGAGGTCGAGTACGAGGAGCATGTCAGCGACACGATCTATGTCGCGTTCCCGGTGCTGAATCCGCCGGCTGCGCTTGCCGGCGCCTCGGTCGTCATCTGGACGACCACGCCCTGGACGATCCCCGGCAATCGCGCGATCTCGTACAGCCACAAGGTCGCTTACGGCCTTTACAAGGTTACCGCAGCGCCCGAGAACAATTGGGCGAAGGTCGGCGCGACATATATCCTCGCTAAGAACGTCGCGGACAGCGTCTTCAGGGCAGCCAAGGTCGAAGCCTTCGAGCTCGTCGCCGATGTCTCTGCCGATGATCTCGCTGCGCTGACCACCGCCCACCCGTTGCACGGCCGCGGCTATGACTTCGTCGTCCCGCTGCTCGACGGGGATCATGTCACGGATGATGCCGGTACCGGCTTCGTCCACACCGCGCCGAGCCATGGCCGCGAGGACTTCGACGTCTGGATGGCGAACGGCCGCCAGCTCACCGAGCGCGGCATCGAGACCCGCATCCCCTACACCGTCGATGCCGATGGCCGCTTCACCAAGGAGGCGCCGGGCTTCGAGGGCGCGCAGGTCATCACCGACAAGGGCGACAAGGGCAATGCCAACGACGTCGTCATCAAGGCGCTGGTCGAGGCCGGCAACATCATCGCGCGCGGCCGCCTGAAGCATCAGTATCCGCATAGCTGGCGCTCGAAGAAGCCGGTGATCTTCCGCAACACGCCGCAATGGTTCATCGCGATGGACAAGCCGATCGGCG
>JBDHTM010000083.1:0-10151 GCA_039808685.1 Allobosea sp.
CGTCTCCGGCGCGCTGCTCGGCGGCGCGGTCATCGTCGAGCAGGTCTTCTCGATTCCCGGCATCGGTCGCCTGATCGTCGGCGCCATCGCCTCGCGCGATTTCCCGGTGCTGCAGGGCGGCTTGCTCTTCCTCGCCGTCGTCTATCTCGCGATCAATCTCGTCGTCGACATCCTCTACGCCGTGGTCGATCCGCGCGTGAGGCTGGCCTGATGCAGGGCACGCCACTTGTCGGTCGCGCCCTCTGGGGGCGCCTCTTTCGTAACCGCTCCTTCGTGATCGGTGCGGTGCTGGTGCTGCTGATGGCCGCGATCGCGCTTGCTGCCGATTGGCTCACGCCCTTCGATCCGCTCAAGAGCAATGTCCGCACCCGGCTCGCCGCGCCCAGCGCCGTGCACTGGTTCGGCACCGATCATTTCGGCCGCGACATCCTCTCCCGCGTCATGATCGGTGCCCGCATCTCGCTCGTGATCGGCGCCTTCACCGCCATCCTGGCTGGTATCGCCGGCACGCTGAGCGGCGCCATCGCCGGCTATTTCTATCATCTCGACCAGCCGATCATGCGGATCATGGACGCGCTGATGGCGTTCCCGTCGATCGTGCTCGCCATGGTCGTCTCGGCGGTGCTGGGCGCCTCGCTGACCAATGTCGTGATCGCGCTCGCCATCGCCACGACGCCGCATACGGCCCGCATCGTGCGGGCTTCGGTGCTGCTCGAAAAGGAGCAGGAATATATCGCTGCTGCCCGTTCGATCGGCGTCGGCGAATGGACCATCCTGTTCAAGCATGTGCTGCGCAACGTCGCTGGCCCGCTGATCGTGCGCCTGACCTATGTCTTCGCCATCGCGGTGTTGGCCGAAGCCGCGCTCTCCTTCGTCGGCGCCGGCCCGCCGCCGCCGGCCGCCTCCTTCGGCTCGATCATCGCCCAGGGGCGCGATTTCATGCGCGAAGCCCCGTGGATCACGGTGTTTCCGGGCCTTGCGATCATCACCTGCGTGCTCGGCCTCAACCTGCTCGGCGACGGCCTGCGCGACGTGCTCGACCCCCGCCTGAAATTCTAGGAGCCGCCCGATGAAGCGCATCCTGATCGCCGACTGCAAGCAGGAGATCTCCTCCTTCAACCCGTTGCCGTCGCATTACGAGAACTTCCTGATCCACCATGGCGATGGCCTCTACGTCCAGCGCGGCCAGAACCAGGAGCTCGGCGGCGCGCTCGCGGTCTTCGAGGCCAGGCCCGATATCGAGATCGTGCCGACGATCTGCGCCCGCTCCGGCAGCGCCGGCCCGCTCTCGGCCGCGGGCTGGAAGAAGCTCTCGGAGGAAATCCTCGCCGCGATCTTCGCCAAGCTCGACCGCATCGACGGCATCTATGTCTCGCTGCATGGCGCGATGGGCGCCGATGGCGAGCTCGACCCCGAAGGCTATCTGCTGGAGAAGCTGCGCCAGCGCGCGGGCCCGGACATGCCGATCGTGATCTCGCTCGACCTGCACGGCATCCTGACCGACCGGATGCTGCGCAATGTCGACGGCTTCGCGATCTACTGGACCTACCCGCATGTCGATTTCGCAGATACCGGCCGCCGCGCCGCGGAACTGCTGCTGAAGCTGATGGCCGGCGGCATCAGACCCCTCGCCGCCCGCGTCGTCATTCCCGCTCTGGTGCGCGGCGACGAGCTCATCACCAAGACCGGCTGCTATGGCGAACTTCTGGCCGAATGCCGCCGGCTGGAAGAGGAGGGGCGGGCGCTCGCCGCCGGCATCATGATCGGGAACCCCTTCACCGACGTGCCTGAACTCTGTTCGCAGGTGCTGATCCTGACCGATGGCGACAGGGAAACGGCCGAGCGCGAGGCGATCCGGTTGGCCGAGGAGTTCTGGCCCTTGCGCTTCCGCATGCAGGGCAAGCTCGTCCCGCTCGACCGCGCCATCGCGCAGGCGCGCAGCATCGACGGCCCGGTGATCTTCACGGACGCTGCCGACGCGACCTCGTCCGGCGCCTCCGGCGACAGCAACGCGATCCTCGCCGCCTTGCGCAAGGCTGGCTACGGCAAGCGTGTACTGGCGCAGATCGTCGATGCGCAGGCCGCTGCCGTCGCGCACAAAGCCGGGGTCGGCGCCACGATCGAGGTCGCGCTAGGCGGTTCGATCGATCCCGCGCGCTTCCCGCCGATGCAGGTAGAAGCCAAGGTCAAATTGCTCTCGGATGGCGAGGCCGCGCTGGAGACGATGAAGGCGCCCTTGAGCGCCGGGCCGACCGCGGTTCTGACCTGGGACAACGTCACCGTCGTCGTGATGAGCCGCTCGGTCAGCCTGTTCGACCGCGCGATGTACTACGCCAACGGCATCGACCCGACCGATTTCGACCTGATCGTGGTGAAATCGCCCCACACCGAATTCCACATGTTCGACCAGTGGTGCGCGCGGAACTTCAACATCGACGCACCCGGCGCGACCTCCGCGAACCTGAAGAGCCTGGGCCACACCATCTGCGCCCGACCCATCTACCCGCTCGACGAGGGTGTCACCTTCGCGCCCCGCGCCACGATCTACGAACTGTGAGGATGAAGCCCGTGCCCAGGATCGAGGCCGTCGATTTCTTCTATCTCGCCATGCCCGTCGTCACCGACGAGGCCGATGGCAGCCAGGATGCGCTGCTGGTCAGGGTCGCTGCCGGTGGTCATGTCGGCTGGGGCGAATGCGAGGCGGCGCCATTGCCCTCCATCGCCGCCTTCATCTGCCCGATGTCGCATGGCGTCTGCCGGCCTGTCGCCGATTCCGTACTCGGCCAGACTCTGGAAAGCCCGGGGGATATTGCCCGCATCGCTGCGGCCGTCGCCTATAATTCGATGGACCTGCTGCAGGCGCCGCATACCTTCTCGGGCGTTGAGATGGCGCTGTGGGACATCCTCGGCAAGATGCGCTCCGAGCCGGTCTGGCGCCTGCTCGGCTACGCGAAAAGCCATCCCAAGACGCCCTATGCCTCGGTCCTGTTCGGCGACACGGCCCAGGAAACCCTCGAACGCGCCCGCGATGCTCGCAGCCGCAGCTTCCGCGCCGCCAAGTTCGGCTGGGGTCCGATCGGCCGCGGCAGCGTCGAGGCCGATGCCGAGCACTTCGTCGCGGCCCGCGAAGGGCTGGGGCCGGACGGCATCCTGCTCGTCGATACCGGCCAGATCTTCATCGAGGATGTCGAGCGCGCGGCTGCCCGCCTGCCTCCGATGGAGAAGGCGAATGTGCTCTGGTTTGAGGAGCCGTTCCACGCCAGTGCGCTCGAAGCCTATGGCGGGCTCGCCAGGCGTAGCGGCAAAGTCCGGCTGGCCGGCGGGGAGGGCGCCCATAACGAGTCGATGGCCCGGCAGCTCATCGACTATGGCGGCATCGGCTATGTCCAGATCGATTGCGGCCGCATCGGCGGCATCGGCCCCTCCAAGGCTGTGGCGGATTATGCGGTCGCTAAGGGCGTAACCTTCGTCAACCACACCTTCACCTCGCATCTGGCGTTGTCGGCCTCGCTCCAGCCCTATGCCGGCCTCGCCGATCACGAGATCTGCGAATATCCGGCAATGCCGAAGCCGCTCGCCACGGCGATCTCCGCCAATCATCTGGAGCGCGATGCGAATGGGCAGGTTGCGGCCCCCGACACCCCTGGCCTCGGCATCGAGGTCGCGACGACGGCGCTGCGCGGCTACCTCCAGCAGGTCGAGATTTCGGTCGGCGGCAAGCGGCTCTATAGCACGCCGAGCCTTTGAAGCGGAAAGAGCCACCTCAGCCGTCATTCCGGACAAGCCGCGTTAGCGGCGCCGATCCGGAATCCATCGAAGGGCTCGCCGCTCTACGATGGATTCCGGGTCTGCGCTTCGCTTGCCCGGAATGACGGCGAGGCTTTCGTGACAGAGAACCCGCGCTTGACGCAGCGCCAAGCCCTTATAGGGTGGGCGCCGATCGAGGTTCTCCGGGTTGCTCCCGGAGCTAAGAGGGAATTCGGTGAGGCGCGCTAGCGCCAAAGCCGAGGCTGCCCCCGCAACTGTAAGCGGCGAGCTCTCCGTCCATCGTCCACTGGCGCCTGACGCGCCGGGAAGGCCGGGCGGAACAGGCATCGACCCGCGAGCCAGGAGACCTGCCCCGGTCGTCGAAGACGTCTTTCGGACGGGGTGTTCCGGAGCCTGTGTGTCGATGGTGGCTTTGTACCGCCCTTCCGCGCCACATGCCCAGCGGTTCCCCGGCCGTCATCTCGGGGAGCGATGAAGTCCATGTTCACGAAGTCCACCACCCAGGCCACTCAGGGCGGCTTGACGGCTGCCTGCCGCGCGCTCTATCAGAAATGCAACATTATTACATTTCGGATGGCCTCGATGCCGGCTGCGCGCCCGTTCAAGTCCCTGCTTCGCCTGTCGGCCGCCGCGCTGTTCGGAGCCCTCGCCGCAGGCACGGCCACTGCCGCGCCCACGAAATATCCGCTGACGCTGGAGAATTGCCGCGAGACGATCACCTTCAATGCCGCGCCAAAGCGCGTCGTCGCGATCGGCCAGACCCAGACGGAAATCCTTTATGCGCTCGGCCTCGGCGATCGCGTCGTCGGCACGGCGGTCTGGTTCTCGCCGGCGGCCAAGCCCTATGAGGCCGTCAATGCCAAGGTGAAGCGCCTCGCCGACAACGACCCGAGCTTCGAGGCCGTTCTGGCGCAGGAGCCCGATCTCGTCACCGCGATGTTCGAATGGCATGTCGGGCCCAACGGCATCGTCGGCAAGCGCGACCAGTTCGCCAAGGTGAAGGTGCCGACTTACATCTCGCCGGCCGATTGCGTCGGCAAGGACAATTCCGGCGCCGGGGACGGCGTGCGTACGCAGATGTTCACGATGGATCTGGTCTATCGCAACATCCGCGAATTCGGCGCGATCTTCGATGTCGCCGACCGGGCCGAGAAGCTTGTCGCCGAGCTCAAGGCGCGCGAGGACAAGGCGGTCGAGCAGGTCGTGAAGCTCAAGGCGCAGGACGTGCCGGTCGTCGTTTGGTTCTCCAGCAAGGACATCAAGGGTGACGGCTTCATGGCCGGCAGGAACGGCGTCCCCGCCTATATCCTGTCCAAGCTCGGCGCTCGCAACATCATCACGACCAATGAGGAATGGCCGCTGGTCGGCTGGGAAAGCATCGCCGCCGCCAACCCGGCCGTGATCGTCGCCGTGAAAATGGACCGCCGCCGCTTCCCGGCCGACGATATCGAGAAGAAGCTCGACTTCCTGAAGACCGACCCGGTCGCCAGCAAGCTCGACGCCGTCAGGAACAACCGCGTCGTCATCATGGATGTCGGCGCGACCCGCGCCGGGCTCGACACGGTCGACGGCATCGAAGCGCTCGCCAAGGCGATCGCCGGCTTGGGGCTCTCGCGTTGAGCCACGCCGTCCATGGACCGAACTGGCCGGGGCGGATCGCGATCGCGCTGGCCTCGCTGCTGGCGCTGATCGTCTCGGTCGCGCTGG
Source organism: Allobosea sp. (assembly GCA_039808685.1). Classification (GTDB taxonomy): domain Bacteria; phylum Pseudomonadota; class Alphaproteobacteria; order Rhizobiales; family Beijerinckiaceae; genus Allobosea. The sequence continues at coordinate 5,476 of JBDHTM010000083.1, forward strand.
CGGTGACGATCGGCGAGATGCGTATCCCCTTCGACACCGCGCTGAAGGCGCTGGGCAACGGGCTGTTCGATCTCGACTTTTCCGTCAGCGCGATCCAGCAGGGCGTGATCTTCGATTATCGCCTGAGCCGCGCGCTGATGGCGGGGCTCTGCGGCGGCGCGCTCGCCCTGTCGGGCGCGATCCTGCAGGCGCTGCTGCGCAATCCGCTAGCCGAGCCCTATATCCTCGGCATCTCGGCCGGCGCCTCGACCGGCGCCGTCGCTGTGCTGATCCTCGGCATCAGCATTGGCGGCGCGGTGCTTTCGGTCTCAGCCGGCGCCTTCATCGGTTCCTGCGCGGCGCTCGTTGTCGTCGCGCTGCTCGCGGCAGGGGCGGGCGGGACGAGCGACCGCGTCATCCTCGCCGGTGTCGCGACCTCGCAGCTCTTCAATGCGGCGACCGCGACGATCGTCACGACGCTCGCCAGCGCGGAGCAGGCGCGCGGCGTCATGTTCTGGCTCCTCGGCAATTTCGGTGGCGTACGCTGGCCCGATATCTGGATAGCGGCGCCGGTCGCCTTCATCGGCTTCGGCATCTGCATGCTGCACGCCAAGGCGCTCGATGCATTCGCCTTCGGCGTCGACGCCGCCGCCTCGCTCGGCGTCGCCGTCACGCGCGTCAAGGTCGTGCTTTTCGCAACCACGGCGGTGATGACGGCGGTGATGGTCTCGATCGTGGGCACGGTCGGCTTTGTCGGCCTGATCATCCCCCATGCCGCGCGCTTCCTCGTCGGCTCCGGCCATGCCCGCCTGCTGCCGGCCTGCCTCGTCATCGGCGCGATCTTCATGATCCTCGCCGACATCCTCTCCCGCGTCCTGATTCCGCAGCAGATCCTGCCCATCGGCGTGGTTACCGCCCTGTTCGGCGCGCCGGTCTTCGCCCTGATCCTCTACCGTGCCCGGAGGCCGGCATGACGCTCGCCGCCCGCGAGGTCCGCTGGGGCGCCGGCGGCCGGATGATCGTCGACGGCGTGACGCTGGAAGCGGCGCCCGGCCGGGTGCTCGGTCTGATCGGCCCCAACGGCTCCGGCAAGTCGAGCCTGCTCCGATTGCTCTGCCGCCTGCGCAATGTCGCGAGCGGGGTCGTCACCCTCGACGGAAACGACATCGCCGGCGTGCCGCGACGCGAGCTCGCCCGCCGCCTCGCCTTCGTCGAGCAGCAGGCGACGACCGAGATCCAGCTTTCCGTCTGCGATGTCGTCCGCCTCGGCCGTACGCCGCATCGCGCCGCGCTCGCCTCCTGGAACGAGGCCGACGAGGCCGCCGTCAACGAGGCGCTGGCGCGGGTTGGTCTCACCGAGCGGCACGATCAGTTCTGGCATACGCTCTCAGGCGGAGAGCGCCAGCGCGTCCACATTGCGCGGGCGCTCGCGCAGGAGCCGAGCGAGCTGATCCTGGACGAGCCCACCAACCATCTCGATATCCAGCACCAGCTCTCGATCCTGAGCCTTGTCCGCCGTCTCGGCATCACCTGCATCATGGCGCTGCACGATCTCAACCTCGCGGCGATGTTCTGCGACGAGATCGCGTTGCTGCATGACGGCCGCCTTCAGGCGGCTGGAGCACCGGAGAAAGTCCTGACGGCGGAGGCGATCCAGCGCATCTTCGGCGTCGCAGTCTCGATCCGCCCGGGGGCATCCGGGCGGCGGCACATCGAGTACCTGGTCGAGGCCGAGCCGCGTAGAGGCCCGCCCGGAAGCTGCTGAGGTCGAGGCGTCTATTCCGCCGCTGCTTGCCGCTTGTCGAAGAAGCGCTCGCAAGCCTTGGCGACACGCGCGACGGAAGCGTCGTTCACATCGAGATGGGTCACCCAGCGCAATGTGCCGTAACGCCCGCTGACGGCGATGCCGCGCTCGCGCAGGAACGCCGCGAAGGCGGCGGTATCGAGGGTCTTCGGCGTCATGAACACCATGTTCGTCTGGGCCGGGCCGGCGCCGAGTTCCGGGTAACGGCCCAGAACCTGCGCCAAAGTCGAGGCGCGCCGGTGATCTTCGCCAAGCCGCGAGACATTATGCTGCAGCGCGTAGATCGCTACTGCCGCTATCACGCCGGTCTGGCGCATGCCGCCGCCCAGCATCTTCCGGACGCGGCGGGCCTTCGCGATGAACTCCTTCGGGCCGGCGAGGATCGAGCCGACTGGCGCTCCGAGGCCCTTGGACAGGCAGAGCGACACGGTGTCGAACTGCCCGGCGATCCAGGCGGCGTCGCGGTTGCTCGCCGCAGCCGCGTTCATCAGGCGGGCACCGTCGAGATGGGTGGCGAGGCCCCGGGAACGGGCAAGCCCGGTCGCGGCCTCGAGATAGGAATCGGGCAGCACGCTGCCGTTGATGGTGTTCTCCAGCGCCAGCAGTCGCGTCATCGCGAAATGGAAGTCGTTCGGCTTGATCGCATTGGCGATGGCGTCGAGCGCGATCGTCCCGTCAGCCTCGTTCGGCAGGGGCTGGGGCTGGATCGAGCCGAGCACCGCCGCGCCGCCGCCCTCCAGCCGATAGGTATGGGCCATCTGGCCGACGATATATTCGTCGCCCCGCCCGCAATGAGCCATCAGCCCGGCGAGATTCGCCTGCGTCCCGGTGGGAAAGAAAAGGGCAGCCTCCTTGCCGAGTCGCTCGGCGGTCATGGCTTCCAGCCGCTTGGTCGTCGGGCAATCGTCATAGACGGCGTCGCCGACCTCGGCGGCCGCCATGGCGGCGCGCATCCCTTCGCCGGGGCGTGTCACCGTATCCGAGCGGAAATCATCCACGATCATCGATCCGATCCTTGCAGGCTGTGCGCTTAACCCTAGTCGGTGCTCGCCTGAACCATCATGCAAAAACGGAACGGGTGGACTCAGCATTCCGGCAGGTTGACCGCGAGCCCCCCGAGGCTGGTCTCCTTGAACCGCTCGTTCATCGCTTCGCCGGTCTGGCGCATCGCCTCGATGCAGTTGTCGAGCGGCATGAAATGCGAGCCGTCGCCGCGCAGCGCCAGCGAGGCCGCCGCGACAGCCTTGATCGCGCCGATGCCGTTGCGCTCGATGCAGGGTACCTGGACCAGCCCCGCCGCAGGGTCGCAGGTCATGCCGAGATGGTGCTCCAGGGCGATCTCGGCGGCGTTCTCGATCTGGGCCGGCGTGCCGCCGAGCACGGCACAGAGTCCGGCCGCAGCCATCGCGGCGGCGGAGCCGACCTCGCCCTGGCAACCGGCCTCGGCGCCTGAAATCGAGGCGTTGTGCTTGATCAATCCGCCGATCGCGGCCGCCGTCAGCAGGAAATCGGCGACCTTTTCGGGTTCCGCCCCGATGCAATGATCGAGATAATAGCGCAGCACGGCAGGCACGACGCCGGCCGCTCCGTTCGTCGGCGAGGTCACCACGCGGCCGCCGGCCGCATTCTCCTCGTTCACGGCCATGGCGTAGACGCTGAGCCAGTCCGTCGTGGCATGCGGCTGCGAGCGGTTGGCCAGTTTCTCGGCTTCCAGTTGCCGATAGATGCGCGCGGCCCGGCGCCTGACGTGCAGGCCGCCGGGCAGTTCGCCTTCCTGGCTCAGGCCCCGCTCGATGCAGCCATTCATCACTGACCACAGCCGGGTGAGGCCGCTTTCGACCTCCTCCGGCGACTGCAGATGGATCTCGTTGGCGCGCTTCATCTCCGCGATCGACAGCCCGCTCTCCCGGGCCATGCGCAGCATCGCTGCGGCGTTCGCGAAAGGATAGGGCCAGGATGCCGTCTCGGTTGCCGCAGCCGGCGTTTCCCGCTCCTGCGCCGTCACCACGAAGCCGCCGCCGATCGAATAATAGGTCTCGGACAACAGCTCTTGGCCTGCGGAATCGCGGGCGCAGAAGATGAGTCCGTTGGCATGGCCGGGCAGGGGCGGGCCATAGTCGAAGACGATATCGGCACCGGGATCGAAGGCCAGCGGCGGCAGACCGTCATGGCGCAGCAGATGACTGCGGCCGAGTTCCTCCAGCTGGCGCTCGGCTGCGTCGAAATCGAAGGCGGCCGGCGTCCAGCCGAGCAGCCCGAGAGCCACCGCCCGGTCCGTCGCGTGGCCTTTCCCGGTGAAGGCGAGCGAGCCATAGAGCGTCGCCTTCACGGCCGCAGCCCGGTCCCGAGAGGGATCCCGGCGCAGAAGATCCAGAAAATGCCCGGCGGCCGTCATCGGCCCCATCGTATGCGATGACGAGGGACCGATGCCGATCTTGAAGACGTCGAATACGCTCAGGAACATTCCCGCTCCCCTGCCGAACCCGTCTTGTGCGGGCGGCGAATCCCGGACGGAGACCGTCACGCCGCTACGCTTTGGATCGCCTTTGCCGAGGGCGGGCCATCATCGACTCCGATGGCATGAAGGATGGCAAAAGGGAATATCCGGACGCTTGGGGCCCGTCTTCAGGCGAGGAATACCGAATCGGCATGACCCGCCAGTAAACGCGCGGTGCGGGCCGCGTTTCGCTTGCCGCCCGGGCCGAGGTTCAGGCGCAGCGGGGAAAGGCCGAAGGCGCCCTCAAGGTCGCGGGGAATCCTGATCTGGAATCGCCAGCCACTCCGGCGAGAGGTAATGTGCATTGCGCCCGTCCGGGTACACGAGTGGGTACGTTTCCCGAGCGGACAGCAAATCTGCCAATGAAATCAATGGCTTGAAAGTGGCGGAGACGGA
>JBDHTM010000084.1:0-10061 GCA_039808685.1 Allobosea sp.
CTGGTTCTGGACCCGAAGGTGCAGGAATCCATCGGCCGCTCCCTCAAGGCCCATTACGACGACATCGTGAACGCACCCGTGCCCGACAAGTTTCTCGTGCTGCTGGCGCAGCTTGAGGCGACAGAGCAGTGTGCAGCCGGAGCGTCGTGCGATGATTCCGCGTGATGCCGTCCCTGCCAACGGGGCCGAGACTCTGGCGCAGGAACGCAGGACCGAGGATTTCAAGGAGGGGTTGATCCGCGAGATTCCGAATCTGCGCGCTTTCGCCGCCTCGCTCTCCGGCTCCATGCAATTGGCCGACGATCTCGTGCAGGACACGCTGCTGAAGGCCTGGGGCAATTCCGACAAGTTCGAACCGGGTACCAGCCTGCGCGCCTGGCTCTTCACCATACTGCGCAACACCTATTATTCGCTCTACCGCAAGCGCGGCCGCGAGGTGCAGGACAGCGAGGGGACTTATGCCGAGCGCATGGCGACCCATGGCAATCAGGAAAGCCATCTCGACCTCGCCGATTTCCGCAAGGCCCTGGCGAAGCTCCCGGAAGAGCAACGCGAGGTGCTGATCATGGTCGGCGCCACGGGGCTCTCCTATGAGGAGGCTGCGGAGATCTGCGGCGTGGCGATCGGCACGATCAAGAGCCGGGTCAACCGGGCGCGCACGAAGCTTGCCGAATTGCTGTCGATCGGCAGCGTCGACGATCTCGGACCGGGCCGCACCAATGCGGCTGCGATGCAGAGAATTGGTTCCGAGCCCGTCGGGTCCTGATGCTTGCGCGGCGTTCCAGCACTGTCAGGGCGCGGCTGCTGGCTTTGCTGGTCGCGATCGCCATTCCAATCGCCTGCGCATCGGCGTTTGCTGCCTATGCGACCTATAGTGCCGCGGTCGTCGCGATCGAGGCGGCGCAGACGCGCGCCGTCGATGATTTCGCCGTGCGGACGCGTGTCTGGTATCGCGGCATGTCGCGCGCTTTGCTCGCCTTCGGCACCACGGCGGCCGAGGCGGGGCTTGATACGGCCGGATGCCGGAATGCCGGCGTCAAGGCGCTGGAGCGATCCGGAGGCTTCCGCGGCTTTCTGCTGCGCGGGGCGGATGGGCAGGTTTGCGCGGGTGCGCTCGATCCGGATCTTTCCACCGACGTGCTGGACGGCTTCGCCAAGCAGCTTGCGAGCAGGCCCCCGGTCGGGATGTGGAACGGCGCCGATCTCGGCCGGATGCGTTACGATCAGGTCACCGCGCGCGGGCGGCGCTATCTCGCCATCCTGGCATCGGATTTTCCGAGCGGGAGCGGCGGTTTGCAGCAGGCCCTGCTGCTGACGGCTCCCGATTTGCTCGAGAACGTCTTCGATCTCGGCGAGGACGGCCAAGTGCTGAACGTCGCCCTGGTTGGACGGGATGCCGGCGTCATCGCCAGCCGCGGCGACAATCGCAACATGACGTGGTTGCCGCGTATGGACCGCGTTCCCGAGAGAGATGTGCGCTGGACGGCGCCGAGCCGCGCCGGCGACGACAATGTCTACGCCGCCCGCATGGTGGCCGGGCCGGACTTCTACATCGTGGCGAGTTTCGATGAGCGCCCGGCGGAAGCGGCCCGGCTACAGTTCATCGTGCTTCTGCTCGCACCGCTCCTCACCTTGGCTCTGCTTTGCCTTGTCTGCATGAGAGCGATCGAGAAACATTGCCTGCGCTGGCTGCGCGGGATCGAGGAAGCCGCACGGGCGCGGACCTCGACCAACCGGGCAAGGGCGTCAGTCGGCGAAGGCATGCCGAGCGACATCCGCAGCGTCGCGGAGGCCTTCAATGGCATGGTCGAGGAGCAGGACGTACGCCAGCGCCGTCTCCAGACGGCGCTCGACGACAACCGCTTCCTCGTCCGCGAACTGCACCACCGGGTCAAGAACAGCCTCCAGGTCGTGCAGAGCTACATCGGGCTGAGCAAGCGCGATCATCGCGACGAGGCCCGGCTGGCGCTCGCCGATGCCGAATGCCGGGTGCATGTGCTCTCCGCCGCCTATCGTTTCACCCTCGCCGATGGCGAGATGCAGCCGGTCCGCGTCGATCTCTTCCTCGACGACGTCGTCACGATGATTTCCAACCTGATTCGCAGCCGCGACCAGTGGGTGGCGAGCCGGATCGAGACGGCAGCGACGCTCTCCGTCGACCGCATCATCCCGCTCGGCTTTCTCGTCGCGGATGTCGCATCCCGCGCTCTGCGCAGCACGCCCGGTGTCCGCATCGTCGTGGAGGTCGTGGATGTCGATGCTTCCGCGATCGAGGTCGGCCTCGAAACCGACCGCGAGATCCAGCATAGCGCCCCGCCCCGGCTCTTCGCGGGATTGCTGACCCAGATCGAAGCCGTGCAGACGCAGGAGCCCCATGGCCGCAACCTGGGTCGCTGGCGGATCGGCCACAGGTCCTGAAACCCCTGGCGCTATAAGAAAAACGCGCGCCATGCGGGGCTTGCCCGGACGACGACGCGTTCCCCAAACCGGCTGATATTTACCGGACGATATGCGCGACCGGCCCATCGGCCATCGCCTGCTGCGATGGCGAGGCCATGACGCGCTTGGCGGCGCTACGCGAGCGGTCGGTACGATCGACGGCGGCCAGTCGCAGGGTGTCGGTATAGCCGCGCTCGTTCGCGCCCCTGGCGAGGGCGATGGTCGTCGAGCTTTGGTCGGCCGGCATCTGAAGGCCGGCGCCCAGGCTCAGGGCAGAGACCGCCGTCCCCATGAGGCCGAAGAAGAAGATAGCGCGCATGGCCGGCGCGAGGCTGGGCTTCGGCATGGATGTCTCCAGGGCTGGCCGGCCGATTGACCGGCTTTCGAAGGAGAAAACGAAGGAAACGCCGGTTCGGTTCCCGTGGAGCGTGCAGAGGGCGAACTCGCCATGTCCTTGCGGAACGCGGCGCGCCCCCACGGCGTTGTCCTGAAGGCCGGTTTCTCAGCCGGCGATCGGGGGATCGCATTCGATCATGAATATCGTCAGCCGGCCGGGGCGCCTCGGCACGCCGTGTCTCGCCTGTCCGTTGCGGCTCAAGCCCGCCTTCCGCGACAAGAGCGATGACGAAATCCGCTTCATCCAGATGATGAAGACCGACCATCGGTTCGTGCGGGCCGGCATGGACATCATTCATCCCGGCCAGGAGGATGCGGAACTCTACACCCTCTTTTCGGGCTGGGCCTTCCGCTACAAATCGCTGCCGGACGGGCGGCGCCAGATCCTCAATTTCCTGCTGCCGGGCGATCTCGTCGGCTTGCAGGCTTCCTTGCTCGCGGCCGCCCAGCACGGCATCGAGGCCCTGACCGATGTCGAGCTCTGCGTCTTCCAGCGCAAGAGCCTCTGGGAGCTCTTCGTGCGGATGCCGACCCTGGCCTATGAGGTGTCCTGGCTCGGCTCGCGCGAGGAATGCATGGTCGACGAAAACCTCACCTCGGTCGGGCAGCGCAATGCTGGCGAACGCATCGCCGCGCTGGTCATCGCGCTCTATCGCCGTGCCGACGCTCTCGGGCTCGTCACCAATGATGGTTTCGATTTCCCGCTGTCACAGCAGCAGCTCGCCGACGCCCTCGGCCTCTCGCTCGTCCACACCAGCAAGACCTGGTCGCGCCTGCGTCGCGAAGGGCTGTTCTCGCTGGCGGGGGGGCGGCTCACTTTGCTGAACCCGCGTCTGACCGCCCGGATGGCGGCCGCCTATGAGATGCCTACGCCGCCGCGGCCGCTGATCTGACCGAGGGATTCCCGGCCGATGCGGGATTAAGTGCTTGGCGACAACCCGCCCTTGACCCCATATGCCGCACAGGTAACGTGATTTGCGTCAGACGCGTCGTCTCTGCGGCGTTCAAGAGGTGTCATGTCTTCGACGATTCGCCATCGCCCAACGCGTGCAACTTCGCTGGCCGCCCGCCTCGGGCAGTCCCGCGTCGCGACGCGGATCGAGGGAGAGGTGCGCGTCACCGCGGCCGATCTCGTCGATCGCGTGGCCGAGGCGAAGCTGAAGGTGGCGGCCGTTCGCTACAAGGTCGAGGGCGAGGTCCGCAACACCGCCGAGAAGTTGAAGAGCCGCGTCAGCGAGGCCAAGGCGAAGCTCGGCGACGAGGCGCGCTTCATCAAGTCCTGGATCGACGATCCGCGCCGGACCGGCTCCGTCACGCCGTCCAGCCCGGCGCTGGCCAGGCGGATGGCCTCCTTCGTCGATCCCGAGCAGCCCGGCCCGGTCATCGAGATCGGCCCCGGCACCGGCCCGGTCACGGAAGCGCTGATCGAGCGCGGCATCGACGAAAGCCGGTTGATCCTCGTGGAGTACAGCCCCGAATTCTGCGAATTGCTGCGCAAGCGCTTCCCGCGGGCGACGGTGGTGCAGGGCGATGCCTATGCCCTGTCGGCGACGCTCGCCGGCCATCTCCAGGGGAAGGCGATCGCGCTGGTCTCCAGCCTGCCGTTGTTCAATCGCCCGCCGGCCACCCGCTCGGCGCTGGCGCGCGAGGCGTTCCCGCTGCTTGTCGACGGTGCGCCCTTCATCCAGTTCACCTATTCGGTGATCTCGCCGATTCCGCGCAAGGGATCGGGGCTCAAGGCCTTCGTCTCAGACTGGGTCCTGCGCAACATCCCACCGGCAAGAGTCTGGGTTTATCGCCAGCTTCGTTGATTTTTGGCCCGATTGAGGCCGTGTCATTCTGATGCGCGATGAGTTTGGGCCCTTTCCATACGGAATCGTAAGACCTCGCTGTTAGGCAGCGCTCGCGACCGGATGCCTGCTGGCCCGTGCGCCAGCGAGGAGCCGGAACAGCGGATGAGTGCCCCAGTCCTCCGTTACAGTTTGCCGCGTTGGCGCCTGACGCGCTGGCTGTCGGATGCCGGGCCCGATGTCCCGCCGGAAATCAGGGTCGCGCTGATCGCCAGCCTCTACGGCACGCTGCCGATTTTTGCCGGTGGCGTGATCAATTCGCTCGCGGTCTCCTTTCTGATCGCCTGGCGCATTCCGACCCTGGCTTTCACCCTCTGGTGCGCCTTCGAGGTCATCTGCTGCGGCATTCGCCTGGTCGTGCTCGTCCTGGCCCGCCGCCGGGCCGCGCGAGGGGCCTCGACGCCGACCGATCTCTATCTCCTGCTCGGAGTCGCCTGGGCAGCCGGCATCGGCGCCGGCACCTTTCTCAGCCTGACCAGCGGCGACTGGGTTTCGGCAACGCTGGCCTGCCTCTCCGCCGCCGCGATGGTCGGCGGCATCTGCTTCCGCAATTTCGCGGCGCCGCGCATGGCCGGTTTGATGATCGGGCTGACCCTGGGGCCTTGCGTGCTCGCCGCGCCCTTCCTGTCCGAGCCGATCATGCTGATCACCTTCATGCAGATCCCGTTCTATCTCTTCAGCATGACGGTCGCCGCCTACAAGCTGAACGCGATGCTGATCTCGACCATGCGGGCCGAGCGCGAGAACGCCTTCCACGCGCGGCACGACATGCTGACCGGCCTGTCGAACCGCACCGGCCTCGCCAAGGCCTTTGCGGCGCGCTTCGAGAGCGAGGCTGCGCCGCGCGGTCTGGCGCTGGTCTATCTCGATCTCGACGGCTTCAAGGCGGTCAACGACAATTACGGGCATATGGCGGGCGATGCCCTGCTCCAACTCGTCGCCGAGCGCTTGCGCGGTCTCGTCCGCAGCTCCGACATCGCTGCGCGCATCGGCGGGGACGAGTTCGTCGTGCTCTCCGAGCAGACCGAGCGGACGCAGCTCCAGCGCTTCGGCGAGCGCATTGTCCGCGAGATTTCGGAGCCCTACGAGCTCGACAGCGGATACCAGCTCAATATCGGCGCCTCCGTCGGCATCGCGCTCGCGCCGGAGCATGGCCGCGACATGAACAGCCTGATGACCGCCGCCGATGCCGCGCTCTACCAGGCGAAATCGCGCGGCAAGTCGCTCTGTGTCATCGCCGGGCAGCGTTCGGTTCTGGATGCGCGCGCCTCAGCTGGGCGCCATCCGCGCTTGCAGTAAAGGCCTATTCGATCTCGCAAGCGTCGCGCACCGGCATCAGGCGCCAGAGCCCGTCATCGGGTCTCGCGGGGATTTTCACCGCGTTGTCGGCGATCTCCTCGGCATCATAGGGGTTGGGATTGGCGGTGATCCCGCCATTGCGAATGTCGAGCGCGCCTTGCGGCCCGCTCTCCAATCGCCAGCTCCCGGCATCCCATTCCGGCACGCAGCGCAGGCCCTTGCCCTGCGGCTTGCAGAAGCCGCCGAGCTGGTAGTCGAAGCGGCCGGCGGTCGTGCGCTGGCGCAGGTTGAAATAGAGCGCGACATAAAGCGCCGCATGCGGCTCCGCCTGCCAGCTGCCGGGTTTGTGCACCAAGCGGATCTTCGTGACCCTCTGCTGCGGATGCGCCTTGAGATGGGCCTCGTCGTAAGCGCGCTCCCAGCAGGCATCGCGCTTCGGCGGCAATTCGCTTTCGAGTGGACGGGCCATGGCCGGCAAGGCGGCGACCAGCAGGACGGAAACGACGGCGGCGCGGCGCATTCTGATGGCCTCCGGCTTCGGAACTCCAGATCATCGCAGTTTCAGGCAGGTTGCAACGGCTTTCGCTCAGCGCTTGACCGCAAGCGCGCGCTGGGGCTTGGCTGTCGCGCCGGGACGGAACAGCCGGGGCGGGAAGCGTGACGGATATCGGGCGGCTCGTCCGCGACATCGCCGAGGAGATGCGCGTCGCCAAGGAACGGGGCGAGGTCGCGACCTATATCCCGCCGCTCGCCCGCATCGACCCCCACCGGTTCGGGCTCTGCGTCGTGACGGCCGATGGCGAGGTCCACACCGCCGGCGACAGCGAGGAGCCTTTCTCGATCCAGAGCGTCTCGAAGGTCTTCGCGCTCACGCAGGCGCTCGGCAAGGTCGGCGACACGCTCTGGCGCCGGGTCGGACGCGAGCCTTCCGGCACACCCTTCAACTCGATCGTCCAGCTCGAGCGCGAGCAGGGCGTGCCGCGCAATCCCTTCATCAATGCCGGCGCCCTCGTCGTCGCCGACATCAACCTCGCCGGCCACGAGCCGCGCGTCGCCATCGGCGAATTGCTGCGCTTCATGCGCTATCTCGCCGATGACGACAGCATCATCATCGACGAGGCGGTGGCACGGGCCGAGCAGGCGACGGGCTTCCGCAATATCGCGCTCGCCAATTACATGAAGGCCTTCGGCAACATCACCCACCCGCCGGAACTGACGCTTGGCGTCTATTTCCACCAATGCGCCATCGCCATGACCTGCCGCCAGCTCGCCATGGCCGGGCGCTTCCTGATGCATGGCGGCTTCTATGAGCCCGGCGGGCCGCGCGTCGTCTCAGGCCAGCGGGCGCGGCGTATCAACGCGCTGATGTTGACCTGTGGCCATTACGACGCCTCCGGCGATTTTGCCTTCCGGGTCGGCCTGCCCGGCAAATCCGGCGTCGGCGGCGGCATTCTGGCGATCGCGCCGGGCAAGGCCGCGATCGCGGTCTGGTCGCCCGGCCTCAATGCCAGCGGCAATTCCCTGCTCGGCACGCTGGCGCTGGAGCGCCTGACCGAAGCGACGGGCTGGTCGGTCTTCGCGCGGTAGAACGCTCCGCACTGGAACCACGCCGTCATTCCGGACAAGCGGCAAAGCCGCGCCGATCCGGAATCCATCGAAGGGCGTCGCGTTCTACGATGGATTCCGGGTCTGCGCTTCGCTTGCCCGGAATGACGGTGAGGCTATGGTTGTGCCTAGCTCCGCAAGCCCGGCGCTTCCTGCCCGGTGCGGGCGACATACTCGGTATAGCCGCCGCCATAAGCGTGGACGCCGTCCGGCGTCAGCTCCAGCAGGCGGTTCGACAGCGCGGCGAGGAAATGCCGGTCGTGGCTGACGAAGAGCATCGTGCCCTCGTAATTCGAGAGCGCGGTGATCAGCATTTCCTTGGTGGCGATGTCCAGGTGGTTGGTCGGCTCGTCCAGCACCAGGAAATTCGGCGGATCATAGAGCATCATCGCCATCACGAGACGCGCCTTCTCGCCGCCCGAGAGCACGCGGCAGCGCTTCTCGACATCGTCGCCGGAGAAGCCGAAGCAGCCGGCCAGTGACCGCAGCGAACCCTGCCCGGCCTGTGGGAAGCGATCCTCCAGCGCCTCGAATACGGTGCGCTCGCCGTCGAGCACCTCCATGGCGTGCTGCGCGAAATAGCCGAGCTTGACGCTGGCGCCCATGTTGACGGTGCCGGCATCGGGCTCGGTCGTGCCGGTGACGAGCTTCAGCAGGGTCGACTTGCCGGCGCCGTTGACGCCGAGCACGCACCAGCGCTCCTTGCGCTGAATCTGAAAGTTCAGCCCGTCATAGATGCTGCGGCTGCCATAGGCCTTGCTCACGTTCTTGATGCTGACCACGTCGTCGCCGGAGCGCGGCGCCGGCTGGAACTCGAAGGCGACGGTCTGGCGCCGGCGCGGCGGCTCGACGCGGTCGATCTTCTCCAGCTTCTTGACCCGGCTCTGCACCTGCGCGGCATGGGAGGCGCGCGCCTTGAAGCGCTCGATGAAGGCGATCTCCTTGGCGAGCATCGCCTGCTGGCGCTCGAACTGCGCCTGCATCTGCTTCTCGGCCAGCGCGCGCTGCTGTTGGTAAAACTCGTAATTGCCGGAATAGCTGGTGAGCGCGCCGCCATCGATCTCGATGATCTTGCCGACGATGCGGTTCATGAACTCGCGATCATGCGAGGTCATCAGCACGGCGCCGTCATAGTTCTTCAGGAAGGATTCCAGCCAGATCAGGCTTTCGAGATCGAGATGGTTCGACGGCTCGTCGAGCAGCATCGCATCGGGGCGCATCAAGAGGATGCGGGCGAGCGCGACGCGCATCTTCCAGCCGCCGGAGAGCCCGCCGACATCGCCCTCCATCATCTCCTCGCTGAAGCCTAAGCCCGCGAGCACCTCGCGGGCGCGGCCATCGAGCGCATAGCCGTCGAGCTCTTCGAAGCGACCCTGCACCTCGCCATAGCGGGCGATGATCTCCTCCATCTCGTCGGCCCGGGCGGGATCGACCATGGCGGCTTCGAGCGCGGCGAGTTCGGCCGCGACCGTGCTGACCGGGCCTGCCCCGTCCATCACCTCGGCGACGGCGCTGCGCCCGGCCATCTCGCCGACATCCTGGCTGAAATAGCCGATGGTGATGCCGCGATCGATCGAGACCTGGCCCTCGTCAGGCGCTTCCTCGCCGGTGATCATCCGGAACAGGGTGGTCTTGCCGGCGCCGTTCGGCCCGACCAGCCCGACTTTCTCGCCTTTCAGAAGCCCGGCCGAGGCCTCGATGAAGACGATCTGCTTTCCGTTCTGCTTGCTGATGTTCTCGAGGCGGATCATGGAAATGGGGAACCTTGGCAGGGGCGGCGTCAATGACCACCGTGGGGTGGCGTTTGGCGGAACCGCGCCGTCATCCCGGGCTTGACCCGGGATCCATCGAAGGGCGCCGGAGCTCTACGATGGATCCCGGATCGGCGCCGCTTCGCGGCTTGTCCGGGATGACGGGGGGATGGATGAATTGATTGGAGAGCGCTCTACGCGATGAAGGCGGTCAGGGGAAGGCTATTGGCCGGGATCAGGCCGAGATGACGGCGCTGCGGGCATTGGCAGCGCTGAGGAGATCGGCGGGCGCGAGCGCGATCTGCAAGCCGCGCTGGCCGCCATTGACATAAACCAGCGCCTCGGAGGAGGCCGGCTCGTCGACGATCGTCGGCAGCTTGCGCTTCTGGCCGAAGGGGCTGACGCCGCCGACCTTGTAGCCGGTCAGCCGCTCGGCGTCGGGCACCGGCATCATCGCCGCCGCCTTGCCGCCGAAAGCCGCCGCGACCTTCTTCATACTGGCCTCGCGGTCGGAGGCGAGCACGATGCAGACCGGCTTGCCGTCGACCTGCGCGATCAGGGTCTTGAGCACGCGATGGGGCGGCACGCTCAGCGCCTCCGCCGCCTGCAACCCGACGCGCTCGGCAGTCGGGTCATAGGTGTAGCTGTGCAGCTCGAACCGGATTCCGAGCTGCTTCAGCGCCAGCGTGGCGGGGGTCGTCTGGGCCATCCTCCAGCCGCC
>JBDHTM010000085.1:0-9246 GCA_039808685.1 Allobosea sp.
AGCGCCGGCTCGATCATGACGACCGAGTTCGTCAGCGTGCCCTCGAACTGGACGGTGCAGCAGACGCTCGACCATATCCGCCGCGTCGAGCGCTCGCGCGAGACGGTCTATGCGATCTACGTGCTCGATTCGGTGACGCGCAAGCTTGTGCGTGCGGTCTCGCTGCGCCGCCTGATCAGCGGCGATCCCGAGGCGCCGGTCGAGTCGGTCGTGCCCGCGCACAAGCCGATCACGGTCACGCCCGAGGTCGACCGCGAGGACGTCGCCCGGCTGATCACGAAATACGACCTGCTCTCGGTCCCGGTCATCGATGCCGACGACCATGTCATCGGCATCGTCACCTTCGACGACGTCATCGACGCGATGATCGCCGAGACGACCGAGGACGTGCAGAAGCTCGGCGGCATGGAGGCTCTCGACGAGCCCTATAACGAGATCGGCTTCGCCGCGATGATCCGCAAGCGCGCCGGCTGGCTCTCCATCCTGCTGCTCGGCGAGATGCTGACCGCCTCGGCGATGCAGTACTTCCAGACGGAGCTGGAGAAAGCGATCGTGCTGACGCTCTTCATTCCGCTGATCATGAGCTCGGGCGGCAATTCCGGCTCGCAGGCGACCTCGCTAATCATCCGGGCGCTCGCCTTGCGCGAGATCACGTTGAAGGACTGGTGGCGGGTCATCCTGCGCGAACTGCCCTCGGGTCTTGTGCTGGGCTCGATTCTCGGCGCGATCGGCATCGTGCGTATCGCGCTCTGGCAATGGCTCGGCTTCTACGATTACGGGCCGCACTGGCTGCTGATCGCGGCGACGGTCGGCGGCGCGCTGATCGGCATCGTCACCTTCGGCTCGCTGATGGGCTCGATGCTGCCGTTCGTCCTGAAGCGGGCGGGCTTCGACCCGGCCAGCGCCTCGGCGCCGCTGGTGGCGACGCTGGTCGACGTCACCGGCCTCGTCATCTATTTCGGCGTGGCCGCTCTGATCCTGAGTGGTACGCTGCTCTGACGAATGAATGCGCCCGGGACATCGGTCCCGGGCGTCTTTTTGACGGAAACCTCTGTTCGGTCAGCTCGCCAGCACGCGCTGCGGCGGGAAGGTGATCTCGACCAGCGTGCCCTCTTTCTTGACGCTGGTGATTGCCATCGCGGCGCGGTTCGCCTCGACCAGCGCCTTGGTCAGCGGCAGTCCGAGGCCCGTGCCGCCGGCCCGTCGGGTTGTCGGCACCTGCCGGAAAGGCTCGAGCGCCAGCCGCAGCTCGTCGTCGTCCATGCCGATGCCGGTGTCGCGGACCCGCAGGATCGCCTCGCCCTGGTCGCCGAGCGCGGTCGAGATGATGACCTGCCCGCCGGCGTCGGTGAACTTCACAGCGTTGGAGAGCAGGTTGATCGCGATCTGGCGGATCGAACGCTCGTCGGCGACGACGGGCGGCAGCTTCGGCGAGAGGCCGGAGCGCAGCACGACGCGGCCGCGCTGCGCCTCCGGCTGGAGCAGCGACACCGTCGACAGCGCGATCTCGTTCAGGTTGACGCTGACGAAGTCGAGATCGAGCTTTCCGGCTTCGATCTTGGCGAGGTCGAGCAGGTCGTTGACGAGGCTGATGACATAGCCGCCGGACTGGTGGATGTCGCGCAGATATTCCTTGTAGCGCTCGTTGGCGATCGGCCCGAAGCGCTCCTCCGCCATCACCTCGGCGAAGCCGATGATCGCATTGAGCGGGGTGCGGATCTCGTGGCTGATCTTGGCAAGCACGTCCGATTTCTGGGCGCTGGCCATCTCCGCCGCCTTGCGGGCATCGACCAGCTCGCCCTCGGTCTTCTTCCAGGCGGTGATGTCGCGCAGCACGGCGCAGAAGCGCGGTTCGTTGCCGTGGGCGATCTGGCCCATCGTCATGAACAGCGGGATCTTGCCGCCCTGGCGCACGCGGCCCTGCACCTCGCGCCCGTCATTCATGACCGAAGCGACGCCGCCGCCCTTCAGTCCTTCGAGATAATCGAGGGCAGGAGCATGGCTGTCGCTGGCGAAGAGCAGGGTGAACAACTCGCCGGTGACCTCGCGCTGGTCGTAGCCGAACAGCGCCTCGGCCGCCTTGTTCAGCGAGAGGATGCGTCCGCGATCGTCGACCGTGACGACGCCGTCGGTCGCCGTGTCGAGCATGGCCGTGAGCTCGGCGATGCGGCTGTCGCGCGCTTCGGCATCGAGTCTCAGCGCTTCGACGCGCGCGGACGATTCGGCCTCCTCCGCAGCGAACTCGGCCGCGAGCTCGGCTTCCTCCGCCTCTTCCGGCGTCAGGACCTTGACCTCGCCGCCGCCATCCGGATGGCGGAAGGCCATGAGCGTCGCCGGCTCGTCCTGCCAGCTCACGCTCGACAGAACGGCATCGACATGGACCAGATGGCCGAGCCGGTCGATTAGCGTCATCGTGCCGCCATCGGTGCGCGCAGCCTCCTTGATCAGGCGGCTGACCTTGCCCCCGGCCTTCAGGTCGGCGAGGTCGGCATAATCCAGCAATTCGAGCAGCGTGCGGTTGGCATAGAGCGCCTCGTCGCCGCGATTGACGAGCACGGCGATCGGCAGCCGGTCGAGCACGTCGGCATGGGAGTTGCGTTGCCGGGCAAGGCCGGTATCCGCTTCGGTGGCCGCCTTGGCGCTGGGGGCATCTTCCTTGTCCTTGACCTGCAACGGCGCGACCGGCGGCAGACGCGGTGCGCTCGGCTCCTCGTCGCCGGCAAGCCTCGCGCCGAGCGCCTTGGCGATCTCGCGGAAGGCGTTGCGCTCGGCCGAGCTCAGATGCGACTTCGACGGTTCGAGGACGGGCCGGATCGCTGTCAGGTGGCCGTTGCGCAGGGGTACGATCTTGCCGGGCGGAGAGTCGGGTCCGGACGAGGGAGGCGTTTCGGAAGCGGGTTCCGGCGCAGTTTTCGGTTCCGCCTGCTCGGGAGCGGTGAAGGCCACGACGTCGTCTGCCGCCGCCTCGCCATTCTCGGACAAAACCGGATGCTCATCGGCATCGGCTTCGTCGATCGCCGGGACGTCCTGCCCGGTCGCGCTCAAGGGGGCGGAGGAGGTTGCGTCGTCGACAAGAGGCGAGGCAGCGGGGGCAGCCTCGCTCACGGCCGGGAGGTCGGCCGCAGACTGCGGGGCGTCCTTCTGAGCGGCTGGGGCGATAGCGGAAACCTGCTCCGCTCCCGTCTCGATGTTCGGCATTGCAGGGTCGGCCGCTGGGGGCGGAAAGGGGCAGCGCTCGCTGAGCCGCGCGATCCCGAAGCCGCGAAAGCCGGCAAATTGGCGCGCTGCATCGAGGATGGGCACGCCGGAGAGCTCGACCGGCGCGGCTTCGCCGGGCGCTTCGGTGCGCCAGAGCAGGCTATGGCCGCTCCAGGTCGCAGGCTTGGCGAAACGCTCGATCAGGCCGCCATCGCGATCGGCGAAGCTGGAGTCGAGCAGATCCTGCCAGCGCTGGCCGATCAGCCCGGCCACGGCGGGAGCGCCCGTCAGGGCGGCGATGCTGTCGGATAGCTTGGTCAGCCTGCCCTCGCGATCGCTCTGCCAGAGGAAGCGGACCGTGGCCGGCTTGGCAGGCAAGGGGACCTCGCCCGGGAGGGCGGGCGCAGCCGGAGCAGCAGTGGGAGTCGCTTCTGCCGTCTTGGGCACGGTGATGCCGAGGCGGCGCAGTTCGGAGGCCTGCACGGCAATGGCCAGCGCAGAGCGCCCATCGGCCAGCGAAACCAGCTTGCTGCCGCAGGTGACGGGCACTGCCGCGAAGCTCGCGGTCAGGCGCAGGCGCTCGAGGCGGATGCCGTTGGCCGAGGCCATGCCGCCGGCCAGCAGGTTCAGGCGCTGCCGGGTCGGTGCCGGCAGGCTCGCCTGTCCGCCGAGCAGCGCCTCGGCGGCCGCATTGACGAAATGGGGTTTCTCGGTGGCGGGGTCCCATAGCAGGAGGGCGCCGCCGGCGGCAAAGGATGCAAGGGCGGCATCTTCAGCCGCCGCCACGCCCCACTTCGCCCAGTCCTCTCCGGCCTCGCTCATGCCCGCCCGCTCGTTCGATCCGCGCCCGTTATGCCTAACAAAGCCTTAATAGACCCCAAACGGCGGCAAATCCATCGAACCGAAGATCGCTCTCCCGCTTCTCATCGAAACAGCGTTAACATGGGCGTTGTAGCCGGTTTGTCGCGCTGTTGTCATTGCGGCGCAACAATGATATTGCACTGCACAATGATCTAGGGATGGATCGTCACTCGACAGGAGGTTTTGATGAACGGCAAGCTGCCTTATGAAGTGCCCACCGAGATGCGCGAGTTCGCCGAGCGCAGTGTAGAGCAGGCCCGCAAGGCGTTTGACGGCTTCATGGGCGCTGCCCACAAGGCTGTGGACAACGCTCATGGCTCGGCCGAGAGCGCCCGCGCCAACACCCAGGAAGCGACACGCAAGGCCATCGCCTATGCCGAGAACAACGTCGCGGCCGCGTTCGATTTCGCCCAGAAGCTGGTGAAGTCGAAGGACCTGACCGAGGTGATGCAGCATCAGTCGGACTTCCTGAAGTCGCAGGTCGCTGCGCTCCAGAGCCAGCTCAAGGATCTCGGCACCGCCGCGCAGGACGTCGCGACCAAGGCCGCCGAGACCGTCAGCAAGGCCACCAAGGGCCGCTGAGACGAGACTGATTCGGCGCCGCCTGGCGCCGCTATCGCTTTCGGCCGGACCATGGGTCCGGCCTTCGCTGTTCGCCGCTGAAGGAGAGCTGTCATGGTCAAGCCTGCTCCGACCCGGACCAAGTCCAAGGTTCCGGTCAGCCTGTCCCCGGTGAAGGCGTTGACGCCAGCGCCGGTCGAGACCCCGCCATCCGCGCCGGAGGCTGCTCCCGCGAAGTCCGCGGTGCCCGCGCCGGCGAAGCCTGCCGCTCCGGTTTCCGCGAAGCCCGCGCCTGTCGCGGTCGCAGCCTCTGCTGCGCCTTCGAAAGTCGTCCAGACCGCGCCGGCTCCGGCTGCCGCCGCAATGGCCCCGGCCGCGAAGGCTCCGGTGACGAGCGCCCCGAAAAAGGCGGCTCCGGTCAAAGTCAGGATAGAGAAGCCCGTGACGAAGGTCGCAGGGCCGAAGGTTGCGGCGAAGGCTGCCAAGCCCGCAGCTGCGCTCTCGCAGCCCGTCGCGGCCGAAGCGAAGCCGGCGCCGGCCAGGCCGGTCGCTGCCGCAGCGGCGGCGCCAGCCAAGCCTGCTCCTATCCCGGCCGCGCCTGTCGCGCCGACCCGCAAGCCTGCGGAGCCCGCTCCCGCACCCGCTGCCAAGGCGCCGTCGCCTCCACCCGCTTCGCTCGATTCGCTGCCGCTGCCGCGCCCGCCTGAGGCGGCTGCCGTCGTCACGGCGACCGCGATGAGCCAGGCGCTGACCATGGCGCGTGCCTTCGGTGCCCTCCAGGCTCGTATGCTCGACCATGCCTGCGCGGAGTTGGAGGCGACGCTGGGCGACGCGCAGACGCTGGCGCGCAGCAACAGTGCCTCGGAGGCCATCGCCTTGCAGGCCAAGGCCGTGCGCCGCAGCTACGAATCCTATGCCGAGCACCTCAAGGAGCTCGCCCGGACCGCGAACGCGGCCCTGCGCAAGGACTGATTGAACGGCCGGATTCGGCGCGTGCGAAGGCCGCGCCGAAATTCCGCAGCCGGAGTTGAATTACGCGGTTGCAAAAGCGGAGCGTCGGCACTAGGGTCCGCGCCGCTGATGACCCCCGCCACGGCGGCAGGTCGCGAAGCCAGTGTTTGGGCAGCCATAGCTCAGTTGGTTAGAGCGCTAGATTGTGGATCTAGAGGTCCCCCGTTCAAGCCGGGGTGGCTGTACCATTCTTCTTCCGGACATCGTCTCGAAAGCGGCCGTCATGCCCGGGCTTGACCCGGGCATCTCGGAAACCAGTCCTCTTTTCGACGAGAGATTCTGGGGTCTCCGCTTCGTGGCGCCGGAGAACGACGACAGCGAGGGCCGCGCCGATACCGGCCGGGCCGCGCGCGCCCCTTGAAGCGGTCTTTGCGCTTCGCCATATCTTGTTCAAGCGGAAGGGTTCGCCTTTCGCCTGCGGGATGCTGCCCGGCGGCGGGTCCCGATGTTTGTGAGGCGCCTTTCGAGGGCCTGGATCGATGACGCGTACGCCTAGCCTGTCCCACCCGTTCCTGCTCGGCTTCGACGATATCGAGCGTGCGCTCGATCGCGTCGCCAAGGGCGCGAGCGAGGGTTATCCGCCCTACAATATCGAGCGGCTGCCCCGGACGGAGGACGAGCCCGACCGTCTGCGCATCACCCTGGCCGTCGCGGGCTTTGCCCGGGAGCAGCTCGAGATCACGCTGGAGGAGAACCAGCTGACGATCCGGGGGCGCCAGAGCGACGACAAGAATCGCCAGTTCTTGCACCGCGGCATCGCCGCCCGTCAGTTCCAGCGCAGTTTCCTGCTGGCCGACGGCATGCAGGTCCTCGGCGCCGATCTTTCGAACGGCCTGCTCGCGATTGATCTGGTCAGGCCGGAACCGGAACGGCTCATCCGGCGTATCGATATCATGAGCCGCGAGTAGAGGGCGGGCTCCCGTCCAGCTTCTGAAGGATGCGGTCGCGGTTTTCGCATCTGTTCATAATTGAAGGCGCAATATCAGAACCGCATTCGCACTGCTCTGAAGGAGGGCGCGATGAAACAGGACAGGAATTTCGTTCAAACCAGCCCGCTGACCCCTGCGGAATTCGCCGCGCTCGGCGCTGGCGAGGTCGCTTACATCAAGTCGATGAGCTCGGACGAGCTGATGCGGATCTTCCCGCAAGCGCCGAAGATCGAGTCCGGCTTGCAGCTCTTCACCCTGCTCTCGGCCGACGGCGCGCCGATCCTCGTCACGGATTCGCGCGAGGCCGCCACGGCCAATGCCTGGGAGCATGACCTGAAGATGGTCAGCGTTCACTGACGCTGGCCGGCCCGGTCGTCAGGGCGCGGTCGCCATCCCGGCGACCGCCGATTGCAGCCTCACGATATCGTCCGGCGTCGATAGGCGGTGATCGCCGTCCTTGATCAAGGTCAGGACGACCGGATCGCCGCTGAGATGCTCGACGAGCTTCAGCGCCTGGCGCCAGGGCACGTCGGGGTCGCGCATGCCCTGCAGGATATGCACGGGGCAGCCGGCCTTGATCTCGCCGCCGAAGAGCAGGTGCCGTCGCCCGTCCTCGATCAGGGCGCGGGTGATCGGCGTCGGCTCTGGCGCGTATTCCGAAGGCCGCAGCCAGACGCCTTCGTCGAGGATCGTCCGGCGGATCGAATCGGGCATCTGCGCCCACATCAGCTCTTCGGAGAAATCGACCGCAGGTGCGATCAGGACGAGCCCGGCCGGCTGTAGCGGAGTGCCGAACAGCTTGCGGGCCGCGAGCAGCGCAATCCAGCCGCCCATCGAGGACCCAACCAGGATCGGACGCTGGCGGCATTGGCTTTCGATCGCCGCGATCGCGTCGCCGAGCCAGTCCGACAGGGTGAAGCTGCCGAAATCGCCGTCGCTCTCGCCATGGCCGCTATAGTCGAAGCGAAGGCAGGCCCGGCCATTGGCCCGTGCCCAGTCGGCCAGCGCCTCGGCCTTGGTGGCGCGCATGTCGGAGCGGAAGCCGCCGAGCCAGACCACCGGTGCGCCAGCTCCCTCCTGCAGGAGATAGGCGAGGCGGCGCTTTGAGGGGCCGTTTCCGATCTCAAGCCATTGCGGCGGCTGGCGCTCCAAGGCAAATCTCCTGTGACGAATCATCTGGCCGCGGCGATTAGAAGCTGCGGCTAGCAACCGATAGGGGCATATTTGCCCCCGTTCATGAAAGTCCAGACCAAGAGCGCATGTCCTTCAAGCCGGGTGCCCATCTTTCGCTGCCTTCGACCGAAACGCACCCGCTGGCGGGGCGGACGATCCTGCAGATCATTCCCGAGCTGGAAGCCGGTGGAGCCGAGCGCACTGCCGTCGATATCGCCAAGGGACTGACCGATGCCGGTGCCCGCGCGCTGGTGGCCACCGAAGGCGGCCGCCTCGTCGCGGAATTGCAGGCCAAGGGCGGGGTGTGGCTGCCGTTTCCGGCGGCTTCGAAGAACCCGGTCGCGATGCTCTTCAATATCCGCAAGCTCGCGCGGCTCTGCAAGCAGGAGGGGGTGGAGCTGATCCATGCCCGCTCGCGCGCGCCAGCCTGGGTCGCGCTCGGCGCGGCGCGGCTCTTGAAGCTGCCTTTCGTCACCACCTATCACGGCTCGTACAACAGCCGCTCGGCGGTGAAGACGCTGTATAACTCGGTGATGGCGCGCGGTGACGTCGTCATCGCCAATTCCGTCTATACGGCCGGCCTGATCCAGGCGAAGCATCCGGTGGCGGGGAATCGCGTCCGGGTCGTTAATCGCGGCACCAACTTCTCGGCCTTCGCACCGGCCGCCGTCGGTGCCGAGCGGGTGCAGGCCCTGCGCAAGGCCTGGGGCGTCGAGCCTCACCAGCGCATCGTGCTGCTGCCCGGCCGCCTGACCAACTGGAAGGGCCAGCGCGTGCTGATCGAGGCTGCACGCCTGATGCGTGACGGCGGCGATACCGACACGGCCTTCATCCTCGCCGGCGACGCGCAGGGCCGGGACGGCTATGTCAAGGAGCTCGACGCGCTGATAGCCAAGGCCGGATTGGACGGCCGGGTAAAACGCGTCGGCCATTGCTCGGACATGCCGGCGGCGATGCTGTCGGCCGCGGTCGTCGCGGTACCCTCGACCGATCCGGAAGCCTTCGGCCGCGTCGCGGTAGAAGCGCAGGCGATGGGCACGCCCGTCGTGGTCTCGGATCTCGGCGCGGTGCCTGAGACGGTTCTGGCGCCGCCGCAGGTCACGCCGGCGGAGCGCACCGGCTGGCGCGTGCCTCCGGGTGATGCTCCGGCCCTCGCGGCCAACCTGAACGAGGTTTTGGCCCTGCGCCCTTCCGCCCGCGATGCGCTGGCGCGGCGGGCGCGGGTCCATGTCGAACGGCATTTCTCGCTCGAAGCGATGGTCGCGGAAACCCTCGACGTCTATTGCGCGTTGCTCGGGCGCTGATCCGCAAGCAGGCGAATGCCTGCTGCAGCGGTGTCATGCATTGACATCGCCCATCTTTGTGCAATGTGTCTGCAATAACGGCGCGAAGGCGCCAAGTACAGGAGAATACCCCCATTCGTCGTCCCTACCGCGCTGCCCCGACCCCGACCAAGGAAGGTCCCCGCTCGAACCGCGACATTCGCGGAGTTCGCGAAGTCCAGCTCATCGAC
>JBDHTM010000086.1:0-8628 GCA_039808685.1 Allobosea sp.
CACAACCTCACCCGTCCGAAATCCTACCATCTGAAGAGAGCTGGCTGATGCCGATCACCGCGAACTGGAGCTATCCGACCGCCGTCAAGCTGGGCGCCGGGCGGATCAGGGAACTGGCCGAGCACTGCAAGGCGCTCGGCATGAAGCGGCCGCTGCTCGTCACCGACCGGGGCCTGGCGAGCATGGCGATCACCGCGCAGGCACTCGACATCCTCGAAGCCGGCGGGCTCGGCCGGGCGATCTTCGCCGATGTCGATCCCAACCCGAACGACCGCAATCTCGACGACGGCGTCCGCGCCTTCAAGGCGGGCGGGCATGACGGCGTCGTCGCCTTCGGCGGCGGCTCGGGCCTCGACCTCGGCAAATGCGTGGCCTTCATGGCCGGCCAGACCCGGCCCGTCTGGGATTTCGAGGATGTCGGCGACTGGTGGACGCGCGCCTCGGTCGAGGGCATCGCGCCGATCGTCGCCGTGCCGACCACGGCGGGGACGGGCTCAGAGGTCGGCCGCGCCTCGGTCATCACCAATTCGCAGACCCATACCAAGAAGATCATCTTCCACCCGAAATTCCTGCCGGGCGTGACGATCTGCGATCCCGAGCTCACCGTCGGCATGCCCAAGGCGATCACCGCCGGCACCGGCATGGACGCCTTCGCGCATTGCCTCGAAGCCTATTCCTCCCCGTTCTTCCATCCGATGAGCCAGGGCATCGCGCTCGAAGGCATGCGCCTGGTGAAGACCTATCTGCCGCGCGCCTATGCGGATGGCAGCGATATCGAGGCGCGCACGCAGATGATGGCCGCGGCCGCCATGGGCGCCGTCGCCTTCCAGAAGGGGCTGGGCGCGATCCATTCGCTCTCCCACCCCGTCGGCGCGGTCTATCACACCCATCACGGCACCACGAATGCCGTGGTGATGCTGCCGGTTCTGCGCTTCAACCGCCCGGCGATCGAGGAGAAGATCGCGGCTGCCGCCGCCTATCTCGGCATCGCCGGGGGCTTCGACGGCTTCTATGATTTCGTGCTGGGCTTACGCTCCGATCTCGGCATCCCCGACAAGCTCGGCGCGCTCGGCGTGGGCACCGACCGGATCGACGAACTGGCCGAGGCCGCCGTGGCCGATCCGTCGACCGGCGGCAATCCGGTGGAACTCACGGTCGATGCGGCGCGCAAGCTGCTGATCGAGTCGATCTGAGATCGAGCGATACTACCGGCCGGCGCGCAGCTTGCGGACGATGTTCGCGGCGCGCCGGATCGCGGTGATCGCAGCGCCGACGGCGATCAGCCAGACGGCTGCGACAAGCACCTGATTGTGGCCGGTCCAGAGCGGCTCCAGCAGCGATAGAACGGCCGCAGCCGTGATCACCGCCATGCGGTGTTGCTTGGCCATAGGACCGGAGAAATCGGCCGGCAATCCGCAATTGCGGCCAAGCTCGCGGGTATAAGCGGTCAGGACAGCAAATGCCGCAGCCGCCCAGCCCAGCGTCGGCTGGCCCGCGCCATAGCCGACGCCGACGAGGATCAGTATATCGGCGACGCGGTCCGGGAATTCGTTCCAGAACGGCCCGTCGCGCTCCTGCTTGCCGCCCTCGATCGCGACCATGCCGTCGAACAGGTTGCAGAGCAGCCGGAACTGGCAGAACAGCGCGGCCAGCAGAAGCAAGGCGACGCGAGCGCCGCCCGTGGCCATGCCCGCCTGCCAGAAGGCCAGGCCAGCGACGGCGGCCATCACCATGCTCGCCATCGAGATCTGGTTCGGCTTCACGGAAGCTGTGCTCAGCTTGCGCGCGACAGCGCGGGCCCAGCCGGAATCGCGGCTGGCGAGCGGGCGGCGGTTCTGGTCCTGCGCCATGGTTCAGGCCTTCCGGATACGCCAGAGCGAATAATTGTAGAGCGCGGCATAGCTTGTCGCGACGGTGAGCGGCACGGCGATGGTCTTCGCGATCTCGGGCGTGCCACCGAGCGTGTGCAGGATGGTCAGCATGCTCGCCGAGACGAGGCCGGCGATCGCGGGCGGTGCCAGCAAGGCGGAGAGGCCCGAGAAGCGGCCGGCGAGATATTCGATCGCGCGTTTCAGGACCAGCGTGATCGTGGCCGAGATCGCGCCCTGCAGCAGCCCGGCCTGAAGCGACGCCGGCGCCGGATGGGCGCGGTTGGCGAAGGCCGCCCAGCTGCCCATCGCCAGGAAGGCGAAGCCGACATGGACGATGCTGCTCTGCATCAGGCGCGCGAGCGGCCCGCTCATACGGCCGACCAGCCATAGCGGACGAGATGGAAGAAGATCGGGGCTGAGAAGACGACCGAGTCGAGCCGGTCGATGAAGCCGCCATGGCCAGCGATCAGGTTGCCCCAGTCCTTGACGCCGCGGTCGCGCTTGATTGCCGACATGACGAGCCCGCCGAAGAAACCCATCAGGACGATGACCAGAGCGAGGAAGGCAGCCTGCAGAGCTGTAAACGGTGTCATCCAGGACAGGCCGGCACCGACGGCCGTGGCGCTGAGCGCGCCGCCGACGAAGCCCTCGACCGTCTTCGAGGGCGAGAGCTTCGGCGCGATCTTGGTGCGGCCCAGAAGCTTGCCCCAGACATATTGCAGGACGTCGCTGATCTGCACGACGATGACGAGGAAGGCGATGAGCAGGACGTTGCGGCCCTCATAGCCGGCGATGTCGAGGCTGAGCAAAGCCGGCACATGCGAGGTCGCGAAGACGCAGATCATCAGCGCCCATTGCACCTCGGCGATGCGCACGAGGAAATGCTCGGTGTCGCCGCGTGCCGCCGCGATGATCGGCATCAGCAGGAAGGCGTAGACGGGGATGAAGATCGCATAGAGCCCGTACCATTCGATCCAGATCAGGTAGTACTGCACCGGCAGCACGACGAAGAAGGCCGCGGCCAGTGCCCAATGATCGGCGCGGCGCGTATCGGTCAGCGTGACGAATTCGCGCAAGGCGGCGAAGGAGCAGAAGCCGAAGAGCAGGGTCACGCCGGTCTTGCCGCCGATCAGCGCAAGCCCCATCAGCACGACCATGACCCACCAGGCCCGGATGCGGTCGTTGAGGTTCTCGATCACCGCGTTCGAGCCGTCAGGCGAGAGCTTGCGCTCCAGCACGAAGCCGATGGTGGAGGCGATGACGAGGACGCCGAGGAGGCCGGCGAGCACCGCCACCAGATCGGGATGCGGCATCGTCATGACGCGTTCGCCTTCGGAGACAGGGCGAGCAGAGCCGCTTCGGCCCTCGCCAGGAAATCCTGCTTGGTCTCGCCCTCGGCGAGGCGCAGCGGCGCGCCGAAGGTGACGGTACAGATCAGCGGGATCGGCACGAACTCGCCCTTGGGCATGACGCGGTTGAGATTGTCGATCCAGGCCGGCACGAGCGCCACATCCGGACGCGCCTGTGCCAGATGGAACAGGCCGCTCTTGAACGGGAGCAGCCGCGCCTCGGTCATGTTGCGCGTGCCCTCCGGGAAGACGATCAGCGAGAAGCCGGCATCCAGCGCCTCGGTCATCTGCACGATCGGATCGCTGGTGCGGCTGTCGCGGTCGCGGTCGATCAGCACGGCATTGAAGACGTCACGGCCGATGAAGCGGCGCAGGGCACCCTTCAACCAATAGTCGCTTCCCGCGACCGGCCGGGTCGCGAAGCGCATGCGCCGGGGCAGCACGGTCCAGATCAGGACGAAATCGCCATGGCTGGCATGGTTGGCGAAGTAGATCCGCTGCTCGTCGGTAGGCTCGACGCCAGCCCAGCGGCCGCGGACGGCCGTGATGAAGCGGGCGAAGAAGAGAATGAGCGCGCCAGCCAGACTTGCCCCTGCCCCACGCATGCGCCGATTCCGCCCCCGTTAGCCGTCCAAAGGAGGTAGCGCCTGTTTCGAGCCCTGTCGATATCGCTCGCCTGGCGACGGCCCTGCCGTCTGGGGCGAGGACTGCGGCGGGAAAAGAGAAAGAAGCCGGGCGCCGCGGGACGGCGCCCGGAAAGACCTCAGATGGCGCGGGTGATGCCGCCGTCGACGCGCAGGTTCTGGCCGGTGATATAGGCCGCGTCCTTCGAAGCGAGGAAGGCGATGGTGCCTGCGATCTCGGCGCTGGTGCCATAGCGCTGCATCGGCACGCCCTGACGCCGCTCCTCCGTCGCCGGCAGGCTGTCGATCCAGCCCGGCAGGACGTTGTTCATGCGGATATTGTCGGCCGCATAGGTGTCGGCGAAGATCT
The DNA here is from genome assembly GCA_039808685.1 of Allobosea sp. GTDB lineage: Bacteria > Pseudomonadota > Alphaproteobacteria > Rhizobiales > Beijerinckiaceae > Allobosea. The sequence continues at coordinate 4,214 of JBDHTM010000086.1, forward strand.
TGGTGAAGGAGGCGAGTCCGGCCCGGAACACCGCCGAGGTCGGGAACATCGCACTCGGCTCGAAGGCCCAGGCCGTCGAGATGTTGATGATCGCGCCGGTCTTCTGGCGCTGCATGATCGGCGTCACCAGCCGCGTCGGCCGGATGGCATTGAGCAGATAGGTGTCCATGCCGCGGTGCCAGTCCTCGTCGGTGATGTCGAGGATCGGCGCGCGCGGCCCGTGGCCGGCGCTGTTGACGAGAACGTCGACGCGGCCCCAGCGCTCCATGGCGAGATCGACGAGTCGCTTCAAATCGTCGTTCGACTGGTTGGAACCGGTGACGCCGATGCCGCCGAGCTCTGCGGCCAGAGCCTCGCCCTTGCCCGAGGAGGAGAGGATGCCGACGGCGAACCCATCCTGAGCGAGGCGCTTTGCCGCTGCGGCGCCCATGCCGCTGCCACCCGCCGTGACCAGGGCGACCTTGTCCACTGCCATTCCAACCTCCTGCATCGACTGACGCGAATCCGGCGATAGTCCTAGCATCCCGGCCCGGCCGTGACGAACCCGCGTTCGTGCCGCCCGTCTCTTCGCCATGCGCAATAAATTTGCATCCTGCCGACTGGATTGCAGCGCTTCTTTCGACGCATCTGCCCTATGCCTTCGCAACCCCGTGAAGCGAGGCTGCACCAATGCCCAAGCTCGATCTCGACGCCCTGCAATCCGAGATGACCGCGTGGCGCCGCCACCTGCACACGCATCCCGAATTCGGCTTTGAGGAAAGGCGGACAGCCGCCTTCGTCGCCGCAAAGCTGCGCGAATTCGGCCTGAACGAGGTCGTCGAAGGCGTCGGCGGCACCGGCGTCGTCGGGACGCTCAGGCGCGGCAGCGGCAACCGCGCCATCGCCTTACGCGCCGACATGGATGCCCTGCGCATCGCCGAGCAGGGCGAGCATCCCTATCGCTCGCAGACCCCCGGCGTGATGCATGCCTGCGGCCATGACGGCCATACCAGCATGCTGCTCGGCGCGGCCAAGCTGCTGGCGGCGGAAGGCGGCTTCGACGGCACCGTGCGCTTCCTGTTCCAGCCGGCGGAAGAATGGGGCCGTGGCGCGCTCGCGATGCTCGATGACGGGCTGATGGAGCGCTTCCCTTTCGACGAGATCTACGGCCTGCACAACATGCCCGGACTCGGCATCGGCCGGTTCGAGACGCGCGCCGGCTCCTTCATGTCGGCCGAGGACAATTTCGAGATCGTGCTGAAGGGCGTCGGCGGCCACGCCGCCAAGCCGCATGCCGGCAGCGAGGTGCTCGTCGCCGCCTGCGCCTTGGTGATGCAGCTCCAGACCATCGTCTCGCGCCGGCTGAGCCCAGCCGATATCGCGGTGGTCTCCGTCACGGAGTTGCTGACGGACGGCACCCGCAACGTGCTGCCGGGGACGGCGCGCATCCTCGGCGATGCCCGCAGCTTCCGCCCCGAGGTCAGCGCCGCGATCGAGCGCCAGATGGGCATCATCGCGCGCGGCACGGCCGAGAGCTACAACCTGACCTGCGAGATCACCTATACGCGCGAATTCGTGCCGCTGGTGAATGACGCGGCGCTCTCGCAGGAAGCGCTCGCCGCCGCCCGGACAGTGCTCGGCGAGGACAATGTCGCGATCGCCGCGGAACCGATGACGGGCTCGGAGGATTTCGCCCGCTTCCTCGACCATGTGCCCGGCTGCTTCGCCTATGTCGGCAATGGCGAGGGCTCGGCCCCGCTGCACAACCCGTCCTATGATTTCGACGATCGCGGCCTGATCCACGGCGCCCGTTTCCACGCGGGGATCGTCAGGCGCAGGCTGCCCGAGGGCTGAGCTTCGGCCTCACGAGAGGCAAACCTTTCCGACTACTTCGCTCTCGGGGAAGAGCCTAACAAACATTCCTCGATCTATGGAGCCAAACCCTACGCCGGCCGGCGTAGACATGAGCCTGATCCCGCCTCAACGGCTATCGAACAGGTCCATGCTTCACGATTCAGGCGCGCTTCGGCCGGCGCACGGCCCGCAGCGTGCTCTTGCCGCCATCGCCGCAATAGAACAGCTCGGCGCCATCCGATTCCAGGCCGGAAAGACCAACGCCCGACGGCATGGCGAGCGCATCCAGGACCTTGCCGGTCGCTGGGTCGATTCTGCGCAATTCGCTTTCGCCGTCTTCCATGGTGCCGTGCCACAATTCGCCGTCGACCCAGGTCACGCCGGTGACGAAGCGGTTGGTCTCGATGCTGCGCAATACCTTGCCGGTAGCCGGATCGATCTGGTGGATCTTGCGCTCGCGGTAATGGCCGACCCAGAGCGAGCCTTCCGCCCAGGCAAGGCCGGAATCGCCGCCTTTGCCGGGCGCGGGGATCGTACCCAGCACCGAGCCGGTGCGCGGATCGATCTTCTGGATGCGGTCCTCGGCAATCTGGAAGAGATGCGTACCGTCGAAGGCCGTGCCGGCATGGGCGGGCACATCGATGGTGCGGATGACTTCGCCGCTGACGGTATCGAGCTCGTTCAGCCGGTCACCGGAGGCGAACCAGACCTTGGCGCCATCGAAACTGACGCCATGGACCTTCTCGACGCCCGGAAACGGGCCGTAAATGCGGGTGATATCGGCCGCGGGAATCGTCATGATGTCGCTCCTGTGTCTGTCGTCATGCCCGACCCTAGCCATCCGGCCAGGACATCGGGAGTAACAAACTCGTCGCGAAACCCGGCATCGGCGGCATCACCCAGCGGCGCGCCCGCGCCTGCCCGTAGGACTGCACCTTGCCGGTCTCGGCGAGAGCATCGAGCGCGCGCTGGACGCTGCGCTGGCTCGACCCCAGTGCCAACGCCAGGGCGGAACTCGACCATGTCTCGCCATCTGCCATGAGGGCGAGCACCGTGGCATGCTTCTCCTCGACCGCGTGCGCCAGCACCACGATCCCCGTCGCGCGGCGCGGCGCTATGACGAAGCCGCGCTCCGTCGCGCTGATCCGCGCCAGCGGCCGCAATGCCGCGCGCAGGCGGCCGATCTCGACGCGCAACCGCGCCCGGTGCGATTCATCGGTGAAGCGCGAGCCGAAGGCGCCGGCGATCAACACATCGCGCGGCGCATCCATCGGCCAGGCCTCGGCCAGTGCCCGCAACAGGGCAAAGAGCACGGGGCGCGTCGCCAGCGACGCGAAGCCGGCCCGGTCGCGGACACCGTGGCGGCAGGCATCGACGATCAGCACCGCCGAGGCTTGCAGGTCTTCAACCTCATCGAGCCGCAAGAGGCGCTCGACGCCATCGGCGATCAGGCGCGCGGCCGGTTCTTCGAGCAGGCGGCTTGCAGCTTCGACCTCGGCGATCAGCGCCGCGATTCTGGCGCGAGCAGCGGCCTCGCGTGCTTCCGCCAGCGCGGCCCGCGCGTTCCGCGCCTCCATGCGGCGCAAGGCGATGCCTGCCCTGGCCAATCCGTGGACTGCCCGAAGCGGCGCCGGAAGACGTGCCGCATCAATATCGGCAAGCCGCTCGCTCGCATGGTCGAGCCGGGCGATCAGCAGCAGGCGGCGGATAGCGAGCAGGCGAGCATGGGCCGCGTTCGCGCGATCGCCATGGGCTTCGAGCACCGCGCCGGCCTCGTCGAGCCGGCCGGGCGGCCAGCCGAGATCGCGCGCCGCCAGGGCGATCTCCGCTTCGGCGACGGTGCAGCGGGCTCGCGCAACCGCTTCCCCGGCCCCGAAGGCACGACCGGCGCGGCGCAGCAAAAGCTTGGCACGGGCGAAATCACCGAGCTGCGCCATCGCGATGCCGCGCAGCGCCAGGGCAGGCGCATCGTCGCGCAGGGCGACCCGGTTCAGCGCGCCGAGCGGATCGCCCTTCGCCAAAGCCTGCGCCGCCGCTGTGATCAGCGAGTCCACCGGAATCCCGCCAAACTTGTCACTCCCACCGTCCGCTACCTCCGCCTTACCACCGATCGCGACGCCGCATCGAGTGTCGAAGCGGCGCGGACATCCGCCGACAGGAGTGAAACATCATGACCAGTCATGCGATCGGAACACGGGACGAATGGCTTGCCGCGCGGCTCGAGCTGCTGGAGGCCGAGAAGGCGCATACGCGGCAGGGCGATGCTCTGGCCGAACGGCGGCAGGCCCTGCCCTGGGTCAAGGTCGAGAAGGACTACCTCTTCCAGACCGAGCAGGGCGATGCTTCGCTCGCCGACCTCTTCCAGGGGCGCTCGCAGCTCCTCGTCTACCATTTCATGTTCGGGCCGGACTACAAGGCCGGCTGCCCGTCCTGCTCGGCGATCGCCGACGGGTTCAACGGCTCGACCACCCATCTCGCCCATCACGACGTGATGCTCTGGGCGATCTCGCGGGCGCCGATCGACAAGCTCCTCGCCTTCCGCGAGCGGATGGGCTGGAGCTTCCCCTGGGCCTCGTCCGGCC
>JBDHTM010000087.1:0-8356 GCA_039808685.1 Allobosea sp.
CTTCGCCGACCAGCCGGGCGCCGGCCTTGGTCGCGAGGAAATCGGCGAGCACGGCGTCTTCCTGGCGCACGAAGCCCTTGGCGGGCAGCTTGCCGGCGAGGAAGAGCTCGACCATCGCGACACAGCCGGCGGCGGTGGTGAGCTGGATCGCGCCGAGCTCGTCATTGCCGTCATAGCGCAGCACGACGCTCTCCTCCTCGAGGCGGCCGCGGCGCTCGCCGACACCGGTCACGAAGATCACGACGACGTCCTTGCGGGTGAAGGGCGCGGAATGGCTGAGGATGCGGCGCAGGGTCTCGCGGTCGTCGGCGAGGTCGAGGTCGCGCAACAGCAGCTTCATGATCTCGGCATGGCCGGGATAGCGCAGCGTCTTGTAGCTCATGTTGCGGACCTTGCCGGCCAGCGTCTCGGTCAGTGTGCCGAGGCCGCCCGAGGTATTGAAGGCCTCGTAGGCGACGCCGTCGATCATCACGCTCTCGATGCCTTCGAGCGCCGGCACCAGGGTCGGCTGGCCGTCGAAAACGATCTCGCAGGGGTTGCAGTATTCGTTGATCAGGCCGTCGACCGACCAGGTCACGTTGTAGCGCAGCGCATTGGTCGGATAGAGCGGGAGCGCGCCGACACGCATCTTGATGGCGCGGACGTTCTCGAAGCGTGCGGCCATATCGGCGCCGAGGATGCAGATGAAGCCCGGGGCCAGGCCGCATTGCGGGACGAGCGCGACGTCGGCGGTCTTGCCGAGCTCCTTGATATAGGAGGTGGTGGCGACGTCCTCGGTCAGATCGAAGTAGTGGGTCTTGGTCTCGGCCGCGGCCTTGGCGATGCCCTTGTTCAGGAAATAGGGGCAGGCGCTGACGACGATGTCGCGGTCCTTGAGGAAGGTCCGCAGCGCGTCGAGATTGGAAGCATCGACGGTCTCGGTGGCGAAACGGCCGCCGGCGGCGTGCTTGAGCTGGGCCTCGGAGGCGTCGGCCAGCGTCACTTGATGGCCCTGCTCGGCGAGCATGCCGGCGATGATGACGCCGATCTGGCCGGCGCCGAGCACGGCAATGCGCTTCTGGATGGTCATGTCGCGATCTCCTGGTGGGTGTCGGGTCGGCCAGGAGCCTCCCCCTCGACGCGGATCATCGCCGCAAGCTGCGCAGGCTTTAACGGGCGGATCGTTGAGGGGAGGGGTTATGATGCGTCAATTCGATGGGATACGAAATAAAGTGATGGGAAAACCCTGGACGTCGCGGCCACGGCTTCAGCGCTCGAACTTGCGGGCGAGAATCACCGAGGAGGTGGTGCGGCGCACGCCTTCCATCTCCGCGATCCAGTCGATGATCGTGTCGAGGTCGCTGGACGTCTCGCACTCGATCTTGACGCAGAGGTCGAAATGCCCGCTCAGCGTGTGGCATTGCACGATTTCGGGCCGCCTTTTCAGCGCTGCAACCACGCCGCCCTGCTGTTTCATCTCCAGTTCGATCAGGATCAGCGCCGAGATCGTGGTCGCCGGCCGGCTCGCTTTGCCGAGGATCGTGGTGTAGCCGGCGATCACGCCGTCGCGTTCGAGCCGGCTCAACCGCCCCTGCGCCGTGGCGCGGGAGACGCCGAGCTGCTTGGCGATCTCGGACAGGGGCAGGCGGGCATTCTCGGTGAGGATGCGGATGAGCTCGCGGTCTTTCGCGGCGTCTGACGGCCGTGCCATGTCGTCTCCAGCGGTTCGGCGGGCCGTCATATAGCAGGGAAATAGCGATCGATCGCAAGGGTGCGGCCAGGGAGGCCGCTCTTTTCAAGGGCGGTCACGAGGCCGAAACCCGCCCGAAAAGGAACATCTTGTGATCGGAAGCATTGCCCACGCGCCGGAGGGGACTTGCTTCGGGGCGCAAATCGGAGTGGCATGCCGGTCGGCGGCAGCACGCTTTGCCATGGAGAACGCCATGTTCAGGACTCTCATTCTCGCATCCGCATCGGCCTTCGCTCTCGTCTCCTTCTCCGTTGCGCCGGCCTCGGCGCTGACGATGAAGGAATGCAGCGTGAAGTATCAGGAGGCCAAGAAGGCCAACACGCTGAAGGGCCAGAAGTGGAACGACTTCCGCAAGACCCAGTGCGGCGACGAAGACGCCAATGACGATGAGGCCGCGGCCGCGATGCCGGCCGAGCCGGCGAAGCCTGCCGCCGCCGCGCCGGCCGCCTCAACCACGGCTGCTGCTCCCGCGGCGAAGCCCGCCGCGATGCCGGCCGGCAAGGCCAAGGCCGCCGTCTTCCCGAAGGCCGTTTCGCAGAAATACTCGAACGAAAGCGCCGGCAAGGCCCGCCTCAAGACCTGCGCCGACCAATACAACGCCAACAAGGCGGCCAATGCCAATGGCGATCTCAAGTGGATCGAGAAGGGCGGCGGCTACTGGAGCCAGTGCAACGCCAAGCTGAAGGGTTGAGGCTTCAGGGTTGAGGCTTCGCCGCAATGATTGGAAACGCCGCACCGAAAGGCGCGGCGTTTTCCGTTTCAGGGCGCCTATTGCGTTTGGATCGGACACCGCCGTCATGCCGGGCTCATTGCTGCGCAATGCCCCGGAATGACGGCGCAGGTATCAAGTCGGCGTAAGCTAAAGCATCTGCGAGGGGCGCGAGGCCGGGTCCGCAGGCCGCGTCGGCGCCGGATCGCTTGACTTCATCCCCTTGTCGATCATCTCGCCGCGCGTGCGGATGATATGCGCCGTCACCACCTCCTGGACCCGCTTCTCGGCGGCGTCGCGGATGGCGACGCGATTGGCGGGGCGCCCTTCCTCCGCTTCGATCAGTTCGATCGTGGCATTGGTCAGGGCGTCGACATCGCCTTTGCAGAACAGCATCGCGGCCTTGGCGACGACCTCGGCCCTCTCGTCGGTGAGCAGCATCGGCGCGCCCTCGCGGCCGATGCAGGCCAGCATCTTGCTGCGGATCAGGTCGCGCGTCTTCTCCAGCAGCGCCTTCTTCTCGGCCCGCGCCGTGCGCTCCTTCTCCGCCGCCTCGGGCGTCTGTGCCTGGACGGGCGCGCCGGGCGTGACCGGGCCGCGCACATTGGCACTCTGCTTCACGCATTCGACCAGCGCCGGCAGCATCTCGCCGGTTGAGGTCAGCGCGAAGGTGTAGCGCGCGTCATTGGCCACCAGCTCGAGATAGCGCCCCTGACGGAAGGCGTTGATCAGGGCTGATTGCGCCGGCATGGCAATGGTGACGAGCGTCGGAGACTTGATGTTGGCGGTCACGTCGATCGTCGAGCTGCGGTCGAACACGAGCTGGAGCTTCAGCGTCTCGCCGGTCCTGAGCTTCCATTCCGGCTTCGAGAAGCCGAGCAGCCAGGAGAATTGCGACGTTACAGAGGTCAGCATCGTGACGCCGCTTTTGTAGCGGGCGCTGACGGCGCAATGCGAGAAGGCGCCGGTCTGGTCGTTGGTGAAGGTCCCGCCTGACCAGTTGCCGACGACGATCTTGCCGAACGGACCGGCGGCAGCGGCCGGCAGCGCCACAAGACAGCTCAGGGCGACGAGCGCGGCCCGCATCAAGGTTCCTCCGATATCATCCTGCACCAAGGCTAAAGCAGGATGGCGGCTGGGGGGAACCCGCTTTTTCGTCAGGTCGCCTCGCGCCGGAGCGGGCTGAGCAGCACGGCGAGGAGATCGCTCTGGCTGACGAGCCCAACCAGCCGCTCCTCCTCGTCGACCACGATGACGGCATGGTGGCGGCCATCGGTAAGCGCGGCGATGAGATCGACCGCCGGTTCTTCGGGGCGCGCGATCACGGCGGGAGACATCACATCGCGCACGCGCAGGCCGGTATGGGTGAGCTCGCGCAGGCCGACTGTGCCGAGCACCCGGCTCTCGCGATCGGTCACCGGCAGCGCCCGCACCGCATGATCCAGCAGCAAACGGCGGGCGGTCTCGATATCGTCGTGCTGGTCGACCCGGATGAGATCGCGCGACATGATGTCGGCACAGCGCGGCAGCTCGCGGTTGCGGGCCAGTGCATGCAGTTCGACGCGCCGCAGCAGCCGGTCGAGATCCTCGCGATCGATGTCGAAGGCCTCGCCGACATCGCGCAGCGCAGCGTCGATATCCGCCTGGTTGAAGCCGACACGCTGCCCCGAAGGCGGATCCTTCGTGCCATGGCTGTTGGCTGGCGCCTGCGCGCGATGCGGATAGCTGTGGCTGGAGAAGCGGTGGAACGCGACGCCAAGCAAGGTCAGTACCAGTGCATTCAGTCCGACCGGGATGAAAGCGAAGCCGAGTCCATAGGTCGCAACCGCCGGCCCGCCGAGTGCCGCCGTCAGTGCCGCCGCCCCGCCCGGCGGATGCAGGCAGCGCAGCAGCGACATCGCTGCGATCGCGATCGCGACCGCACATCCGGCGGCCACGGCTGGCTCCGGCACATAGCGGCTCACGATGAGGCCGATCAGGGCTGAGACGGTATTGCCGCCGACGATCGGCCAGGGCTGCGCCAGCGGGCTCGATGGGATTGCGAAGAGCAGCAGGGCAGACGCGCCCATCGGCGCGACGAGAAGCGGCAGATGCGGATCGTTGCCCAATAGCAGGCTGCAGATCAATCCGGTCGCCCCGACGCAGACAAGCGCGCCCAGGCACGCGACCAATCGATCGCGCCAGGTCGCGCCGGCCAGGATCGGCACGAAGAACCGGAAACGCGAGCGCTCTGGAGAAGGAGGGGAAACGGAACTCATGATGCCGATGGGGCTGCTCAAATATAAGGCAGCCTCAATAGGCGGATCGCGATTGCCAGGGCAACGCTATTCTGCCGTCGAACCGGCCGTTTTTCTGCAAAAAGCAGAAACGTCTTTTCGCGCGGCGCGATCGAAGAATTTCGATCTAGGGAGTGTCCATCGTTCCCGAAAAAACGGGGTCATCCCGGGCGACCGGAGGGAGACCCGGGATCCATTCCGGAACGCTTCCGAAGAAGGTTCAGGCATGGATCCCGGATCTCCGCTTCGCTGCGTCCGGGATGACTCGCGCTTTATGAAAAGCAGGGGCGCGACGGGCGACCTGCAATCATCACTCGACCACGCGGACGGCGCCCTTGGCGGCACTCGTCGTCGTCGCTGCATAGGCCTTCAGCGCGGTCGAGACCTTGCGCTTGCGTGGGGCCGCCGGCTTCCAGGCATCCTTGCCCTTGGCGTCCATGGCGGCGCGGCGGCGCGCCAGCTCCTCGTCGGAGACCTGGAGCGAGATCGAGCGGTTCGGGATGTCGATCGCGATGATGTCGCCGCTCTCGACCAGGCCGATCGCGCCGCCTTCCGCCGCTTCCGGCGAGACATGCCCGATCGAGAGGCCGGATGAACCGCCCGAGAAGCGCCCGTCGGTGACGAGCGCGCAGGCCTTTCCGAGCCCCTTCGACTTCAGGTAGCTCGTCGGATAGAGCATTTCCTGCATGCCGGGCCCGCCGCGCGGCCCCTCATAGCGGATCAGCACGATATCGCCTTCCTTGACCTTGCGGTTGAGGATGCCCTCGACCGCCGCGTCCTGGCTCTCGAAGATCACGGCCGGGCCGGAGAATGTGAGGATGGAGGCATCGACGCCTGCCGTCTTCACGATGCAGCCGTCGAGCGCGATATTGCCGTAGAGCACGGCAAGCCCGCCATCCTTGGAATAGGCGTGCTCCGCATTGCGGATCACACCCTTTTCGCGGTCGGTGTCGAGCTCCTCGAAGCGCCGCTCCTGGCTGAAGGCGGTCTGCGTCGGCACGCCGCCGGGCGCCGCGCTATAGAAGGAGCGCACCGCCTCGCTCTGGGTCTGCGTGATGTCCCAGCGCGCCAGCGCGTCCGCCATCGTCGCGCTATGGACGGTCGGCAGCGAGGTGTCGATCAGCCCGGCGCGGTCGAGCTCGCCGAGGATCGCCATGATGCCGCCGGCGCGGTGGACGTCTTCCATATGCACGTCGGCGACGGCGGGCGCGACCTTGCAGAGCACGGGCACGCGCCGCGACAGCCGGTCGATATCGGCCATGGTGAAGTCGATCTCGGCCTCATGCGCCGCCGCCAGCAGATGCAGCACCGTGTTGGTCGAGCCGCCCATGGCGATATCGAGCGTCATCGCGTTCTCGAAGGCCTTGAACGAGCCGACATTGCGCGGCAGCACGCTCTCGTCGTCCTGCTCGTAATAGCGCCGGGCGAGATCGACGATCAGGTGGCCGGCCTCGACGAAGAGGCGCTTGCGGTCGGCATGGGTGGCGAGCGTCGAGCCGTTGCCCGGCAGGGCGAGGCCGAGCGCCTCGGTCAGGCAGTTCATCGAATTGGCGGTGAACATGCCCGAGCAGGAACCGCAGGTGGGGCAGGCAGAGCGCTCGATCACGTCGACCTGCGCGTCGGTATACTTGTCGTCGGCCGCCGCGATCATCGCGTCGACGAGGTCGACCTTCTTGAGCACGCCTTCGGCGATGAACTTGCCGGCCTCCATCGGCCCGCCCGAGACGAAGACGGTCGGGATGTTCAGGCGCATCGAGGCCATCAGCATGCCGGGCGTGATCTTGTCGCAATTCGAGATGCAGACCATCGCGTCGGCGCAGTGGGCGTTGACCATGTATTCGACGCTGTCAGCGATCAGCTCGCGCGAGGGCAGCGAATAGAGCATGCCGTCATGGCCCATGGCGATGCCGTCATCGACCGCGATCGTGTTGAACTCCTTGGCAACGCCGCCGGCCTTCTCGATCTCGCGCGCCACCAGCTGGCCGAGATCCTGGAGATGGACATGGCCCGGCACGAACTGCGTGAAAGAATTCACCACCGCGACGATCGGCTTGCCGAAATCGCTGTCCTTCATGCCGGTAGCGCGCCACAGCCCGCGGGCGCCGGCCATGTTGCGGCCATGGGTGGAGGTGGCGGATCTCAAGCGAGGCATTGCTAAGCGTCTCCGGTCTCGGGCTCGAAATGTCCCGTTGGCGACACGCTATCGCCCGCGCGCCCTGCGACAAAATTGAATTCTTCGATTTCCATGATCGGCGCCGCGCATGGCAGCGCCGATGTCACCTCCATCGTCATCCGGGCGCAGCGCAGCGAAGACCCGGGATCCATTCCGGAGCGCTTCCGGAATAGGTTCAGGCATGAATCCGGATCGGCGCGGCTTTGCCGCTTGTCCGGGATGACCCGCGTTTTCTAAAGGGAGGTTGCGGTTCCGAGGAACAGGCGGAGGAAAGCACGATGCTGCGCAATATCGACGTCGATCTGCTGCGCTCCTTCGTCACCATCGCGGAATTGCGCAGCTTCACCCGCGCCGCCGCTGCGCTCTTCCGCAGCCAGTCGACGGTCAGCACCCAGATCCGCCGGCTTGAGGAATTGGCCGGCCAGACCCTGTTGCAGCGCTCGCCGCACGAGGTTCTTCTCACGCGCGCGGGCGAACAGTTCCTTGGTTACGCCCGCCGGATCGTCGCGCTGCATGACGAGGCGCTCGACGTGATCAACGCCCAGAGCGTCAGCGGCCGGGTTCGGCTCGCAGTGATGGATGATTACGCGACCATTGTCCTGCCGGAGACGCTGGCGCGCTTCGCGCGCTCGCATCCGGATGTCGAGCTTGAGGTCACGACCGGCTTCACGCGCGACCTGCTGAACAGCCTCGGTGAGGAGTTCGACCTTGTTCTTGCCACCCAGAAGGCTGGGGACGGGCGCGGCGAGGTGCTGCGCAAGGAGCAGACGGCTTGGGCTTGCTCGGATCGTGTCACCTTCACCCTGGAAGAACCCTTGCAGCTTGCTCTGCTGAAAGCGCCCAACATGTTTCGCGAATGGGCGCTCGAAGCGCTGAACGAGGCGGGCCTGCGCTGGCGCATCCTGTTCTCTTCGTCGAGCATCGGCGCCGTCGAGGCGGTGGCGGCGTCCGGCGTGGCGCTGACTGTGGTGAAAGCGGGGACGGCCAGTTCCGGTCTTCAGTTGCTGGGCGCAGAGTGTGGCTTGCCGGCTTTGCCCGCCTCCGAGATCGCGCTGCATTTGGCACCGGGCCGGGCCTCGGCCGCCGTTGCGGCGCTGAGCGCCTTCCTTGCGGAAGCCCTGAACGACGCCGCCTCTCCATCCTGAGACCGCATTTCGCGGGGCTTTTTCCAACGGCCTTGGAGCAGGGCGGTTTGGCGAGGCAAGCGAAAGGCTCGGAAAACCCGCCCCGGCAGCAGCCCGTTGCAGGCTCCGGGCTTATTCTTTCGTCTTAAGTATCTGGATTCATTGCGGAATTCATTTTTGTCGAAAAACTTTCAAAAAGCGCGTTGACAGGAGAAAGGGGTCCCGCCTATAAACCGGCCATCGAGACGGCGCCGCCGCTGAGCGGCGCCTCTTCTGCGCTTCCTTAGGACGCTGGGGCTTAGGCCGGTTCGCCGGGCGGTTTCCTGTCTGAATTTGATGAAGCCA
>JBDHTM010000088.1:0-8283 GCA_039808685.1 Allobosea sp.
TGTTCCCCGAACTGACCCGCGACGATGTCTTCCGGCTCGAGACCCGCCGTCTCTGGCTGCGTTGGCCCCGCATGGCCGATGCCAATGCCATCCTGCGCCTTGCCGGTGAAAAGGCGGTGGCTGAGATGACGGCATCGATTCCCCATCCCTACCCGTCCCAGGCGGTCGAGCCCTTTATCTTCGCCATGCGCAAGGGCAACGCACTGGGCGAGCATCTCGCGCTGGCGGTCACGCCCCGTTCGAAGCCGAACGAGCTGATCGGCATGATCAGCGCCCACAAGCAGGCGACCGGCGTGCCCTTCATCGGCTACTGGCTCGGCACCCCGCATTGGGGCAAGGGCTACGCCACCGAGGCGGTGCAGGGCCTGATCGACAGCCTGTTCTCGCTGGTCGACGTGCCGGCGATCGAGGCCGATACCCGCGTCATCAACCCGGCCTCGCGCCGGGTTCTGGAGAAGTCCGGGTTCCGGTCCGAGGGCTCGTTCCTGAAGTCGCTGCCGGCGCGTGGCGGACTGTTCCCCTGCGAGCAGTTCCGGCTCGACCGCTCGACCTGGGCGGCGCTGAAGAGCTGGGGCGCCAGCGGCTGGACCCACGCACCCGATCCGGAGGCGGACGAAGAGCCGGCGCGTGGTGCGCCCGCGCTGGGCGTTCCTCCGCGCCGCCAGCAGGAACAGGCCGAGCCCTGCCCGGCTTGACACTAGGCAACTGACCGCTCCTCGCCGTCATTGCGAGCGAAGCGAAGCAATCCAGGGGGACTGGGCCGAACCGTCCAGCCCTGCCGCCCCTGGATTGCTTCGTCGCTTTGCTCCTCGCAATGACGGGAACGCCAGCTCCCTACTTCACGAAGGTCCCGTGCAGCTCGTCCTCGATATGCACGCGGATGATCTCCTCGAAGCTCGACTCCGCCTTGAAGCCAAGCGCCAGCGAGCGCTGCGGATTGAAGTTGCGCGGCCAGCCGGCGACGATCCCGTCGATCACCGGGTCGGGCACGCGCTTGATCCGCTTGACCACGTTCTCGCCGGCAACCTTGCGCAAAGCCTCGATCTGCTCGGCGACGGTGCAGGAATAGCCCGGCATGGTCAGTGCCCGGCGCGGGCCGATCGCAGCGGTATCCATCGTCGCGGCATGGATGAGGAAGCCGACGGCCGAGCGCGGGCTAGCATGCCAGTGGCGCACCTGATCGGAGACCGGCAGCACCGCCTCCTCGCCGTTCAGCGGCTCGCGGATGATGTTGGAGAAGAAGCCCGAGGCTGCCTTGTTGGGCTTGCCCGGCCGCACGCAGATCGTCGGCAGGCGGATGCCGACGCCGTCGAAGAAGCCGCGCCGCGAATAATCGCAGAGCAGAAGCTCGCCGATCGCCTTCTGCGTGCCGTAGCTGGTCAGGGGCGTGGTGAAGAACTCGTCCTCGATCTTGTCGTGGAAGGGTGCGCCGAACACGGCGATCGAGGAGGTGAAGACCACGCGGGGCTTGTAAGCATCGCCGACCTTGCGGATCGCCTCGAAGAGATAGCGCGTTCCATCGAGATTGATGCGGTAGCCCTTGTCGAAATCGGCCTCGGCCTCGCCGGAGACGATCGCGGCGAGATGGACGATGAGCTCGGGCTTCGTCGCAATCAGCTTCTCGGCCTCGCCCGGAATCGAAAGATCCGAAACCACCGCCTCGAAATCGAAGGGCGCGGCCGGCGGCGGCGCAGCGACGACGACATCCTGCGCCGTCACGCGCGTCACCGGCTTGCCGCCGAGCTGGCCCTCGCGCGCCAGCCGCTCGATGAACTTGCGGCCGACCATGCCGGCGCCGCCGAGAACGAGAATATGCATGGGATCTGTCCTGAAGCTGCGGATGAGGCGCTTTGCAGCGCATTGATTTGAAAAAGAACCTCGACGTCATCCCGGGCTTGACCCGGAATCCATGCCGGAGCGTTTCCGATCGCGCTTCAGGCATGGAATCCCGGCTCTCCGCGGAGTTTATCCTTGGGCCGATCGAAGATCGGACCCGAGGGCTCCGGCCGGGATGGCCGCGTCTCGGGCAAGCACGGCTTCAGAGCGCGAAGCCGCCATCCGCCAGATGGATCTGGCCGGTGGTGTAGCTCGACTCGTCCGCCGCGAGATAAACCGCGAGCCAGGCGATCTCCTCGGCCGTGCCGAGCCGGCCCATCGGCTGACGATCGATGAAGGCCTGCCGGGCCGCGGCCTCGGTCGTCTTCGTCGCCTGGGCGAGGTCCTTGATGCGCTGGTCGAGCGAGGGCGACTGGATCGTGCCCGGGCAGATCGCATTGGCGCGGATGCCCTTCTTGATGAAATCGGCCGCGACCGCCTTGGTCAAGCCGATCACCGCCGCCTTGGTCGCGCCATAGGCATAGCGGTTCGGGATGCCGCGCACCGAGCCGGCGCCGGACGCGATGTTGACGATCGAGCCTGAGCCTTTTTCCAGCATGCCCGGCAGGAAGGCCTGGATCGTGCGGTGCATCGACTTGACGTTGAGGTCGAAGGAGAAGTCCCAGGCCTTGTCGTCGGTGTCGAGCACCGTGCCGTGATGGACGAAGCCGGCGGCGTTGACGAGAATGTCGACCGGCCCGACCTTCTCGGCGAAGGCATTGACCGCCTTGGTCGAGAGCACGTCGAGCTTGCGCTTCTTCGCCTTCGGAATGCCCTCCAGCAGCGCGACATCCTTGTCGGTCGCCCAGACGGTGGCGCCTTCCGCGACGAAGGCTTCGGCGATGGCCCGGCCGATCCCCTGCCCCGCGGCGGTGACGACCGCGACCTTGCCCTTCAAACGTCCTGCCATGCTCGTTTCCTTTTATTGCCCGGCTTTTGCAAAGGTCTTGCGCATATGGGTCAGCCGCCGGTCGGCCATGTCCTCATGATGCGTGATGGTGAAGCCCAGCCGTTCGTACCAGCCGATGCGCTGGGTCAGCTTGGCATGGGTGTAGAGATGCACGGAACCATAGCCGAGCGCCCGCGCCCGTTCGTCGGCGAAACCCATCAGCGCGGCTCCGAGCTTGCGTCCGCCGGCCTCCGGCGCGACCGCGACGCTCCACACGGTGAAATCGTCGGGCTCGATATCGAGCACCAGCGCGGCTTCGAGCTGGCCATCCTCGCCTTCCGCGAGCCAGACCTCGTGCTCGGCGACGACCTGCGTGTAATCGGCGATGCGCGGCAATGAGGGCACGCCGATGATGCTCTCGTTCGGCGTATAGGCAGCGTTCTTCAGCGCCAGGATCGCCGGAATATCCGCCAGCCCCGCCCGCCGGAGCGGAACGGCGCCCGCCTGTCCAGCGATCTGGTTGAATGCACCGAGGGAAAGCTTCTGCTGGCCCTGCCCATCGAAATTCGACGGCGCGAGCCAGCGGCGGAAGGCTTGAGCCCGCACCGGCCATTCGCCGTCGAGGATCGAGAACCAGGCAGTGTCGCGATTGGCGCCCTTCACCACCATGTGCTGGCGGAACAGGCCCTCGAACTGGAAGCCGAAGCGCAGGGCGGCGCGCTTGGACGGCTCGTTCAGGTTGTTGCACTTCCACTCGTAGCGGCGATAGCCGAGCGAGAATCCGTAATCGCCGACGAGATAGATCGCCTCGGTCGCCGCGCGTGTCCGCTGCAGCGCCGGCGAATAGGTGATCCAGCCGACTTCGAACACGCCGTGCTCGGGCCGGATCTCCATGATCCAGAGATGGCCCTTGGCCTTGCCGTCGGCCTTATCGATCACGGCGAGCGGGACGATGCCGGGCTTGGCCACCATCGAATCGAGCAGGGCGCGATAGGCTTCCCTATCCTTCGGCGGGGCAGCCGGCAGCCAGTCCCAGACGCTGTCCCGCGCCACATCGCAGGCCCAGATATCGTCGATGTGCTTGCCGGCATCGAGCGGCTCCAGCCGGCAATATTGCCCTTCCAGGACCTTGGCCTGCGGGAATGGCGGCGCTTTCCAGGCGAGAAGTGTCATGGTGCCGCTTTTCCTTTCCAGCCCGTGAGATCGTGCCGGATCTCCCAGCCCGCCCCCAGTTCGCCGGCAATGGCATGGACCAGCGCCACGCCTTCGGACTCCCAGGCCAGGCGCTCCACGACATCACCGAAATCGGACGCCGTGGGCTCATCCTCGTCATAGATCGCGTCGAAGGCATCCATCCAGGCTTCGAGCCGATCCGCCAGTTCCTCCGACAGGCCGACATCCTCGGCATCCACGGCCTTGCGCTTGCCTTTGGCATCGATCAGCCAGAGGCCGCTCAGGCCAAGCCATTCCGGCGCGAGCAGGAGCGTGCCGCTCATGAGCGCTCCGCGAGGTCTTTGGTGAAGAACGGGTTCAGCGGCGCCGAGGGGCCGTTGCCGGCAAAGCCCTTGAAGCTGCCCTCCTCCGCGATCAGGCGCGTCGCCTCGATGAAGGCCGACCAGGCCGCGCGTGCGAGCGCGCCCCCGATCGAGATGCGCCGCGTGCCGGTCGCTGCGATGTCCGAAACCGAGAGCCCGAAATCGCCGTAGATCAGCGTGTTCACCGGCTTGCCGCCGGCCGCTTTCACGATGGCCGCGATATCAGCAGTGGTCTTCGGGCCCGGCGCATAGAGCACGTCGGCGCCAGCCGCCGAATAGCCCTCGATCCGTCGCACCGATTCCTTCAGCGGCTCGGGATGCCCGGTCAGGAAGGATTCGGCCCGCGCCGTCAGCACGACCCCGGAGCCGGTCTCGTCGATCGCCCTGCGCGCCGCCTTGACCCGCTCGACCGCCAGCTCGAACGGGTAGAGCGGCTCGTCCTGGCGCCCGGTCGCATCCTCGATCGACAAGCCCGCCACGCCGGTCGCAATACAGAGTTTCACATTGGCGGCGACACCGTCGGGCGTATCGGCATAGCCGTTCTCGAAATCGGCATTGATCGGCAGATCAGGCACCGCCTTCACCATCTCGGCGATGTGGTTCAGCATCATGTCGCGCGGCACGTCCTGGTCGGCGCGGCCCTGCGTGAAGGCGAAGCCTGCGCTCGTCGTCGCCAGCGCCTTGAAACCCTGTCCGCGCAGCCAGCGGGCCGAGCCGACATCCCAAGGGTTTGGCATCACGAAGCAGCCGGCCTCGTGGAGCTTGCGGAACGCTTCGACCTGCGGGCTCTGTGCCATGGTTTAAATCGTTTCAAATGGAAGCGGAACGGACGGCTGCCATAGTGTCGAGGGTCGTACCGTTTGTCAGCCCCGTCGAACGCGCGTCGCGCAGCGAACGCCGATGCGCGGTCGGAATGCCGTGGGGCGGCGCGGGCGGTGAGCAACAACGGAAGCGTGCCGATAAAGCGTGTCCTCCCGCACGTGAAGAGTGTCATCCCGCACGCGCTGCGGCGCGATGTGCCGCTGCGCAGATGCGGGATCGTCCGACGAGAAGGCGCTCATCGCCGCGCCTGAGAGGGCGCCTTTTCCGGGTGGCGGTCCCGTGTCTGCGCCGCGGCATTGCATGCCGCAGCGCGCACGGGATGACACCCTTCAAGCGTGGCAACCCGCTCAGTGGTTGTCGCGCGGAATGCCGAACTTCTTGTGGATTTTCTGGTACTTGACCGCCGGCTTGAGGACCATGCCCTCGGAGAGCTCGTCGACGATCTTGCGCTGGATTTCCTGCCAGGGCGTCTGGCTCTTCGGATACTTGTGGCCGCCGGCCGCCTTGAACGCCGCCTTGCGCTCGGCCAGTTCCTCATCCGAAATCAGGATGTTGGCGGTGCGCTTCTTCAGGTCGATGCGCACCTTGTCGCCGGTTTTCAACATGGCGAGCCCGCCGCCCGTCGCCGCTTCCGGCGAGGCGTTGAGGATCGAGGGCGAGCCCGAGGTTCCGGACTGGCGCCCGTCGCCGACGCAGGCGAGCGCGGTGACGCCCTTCTTGATCAGGTAATCCGGCGGCCGCATGTTCACGACCTCGGCCGCGCCCGGATAGCCGATCGGTCCGACGCCGCGGATGAACAGGATGCAGTGCTCGTCGATGGCAAGCGCGGGATCGTCGATCCGATGGTGATAATCCTCCGGTCCGTCGAAGACGATGGCGCGGCCCTCGAAGGCCATCGGGTCCTTCGGATTCTCCAGATAGCGCTTGCGGAATTCCGGCGTGATCACGCTGGTCTTCATGATCGCGGAATCGAACAGGTTGCCGGAGAGGTTGAGGAAGCCCGACTGCGCCTTCATCGGCTGGTCGTAGCTCTTGATCACCTCGCGGGCGATCGAGAAGGCGCCCTTGCAGTTCTCTTCGAGCGTCTTGCCGTTGGCGGTGATCGCGGGCTTGAGCTTGCCCTTCTCGATCAGCTCCGCGATCACGGCGGGCAGGCCGCTGGCACGGTAGTAGTCCTCGCCGAGATATTCGCCGGCCGGCTGCAGGTTCACCAGCAGCGGGATGTCGTAGCCGATCCTGGTCCAGTCCTCGTTGTCGAGCTTGACGCCGATATGCTTGGCGATGGCGTTGACATGGACGGGTGCATTGGTCGAGCCGCCGATCGCCGAGTTGATGACGATGGTGTTCTCGAAGGCCTCGCGCGTCAGGATCTTCGATGGCGTCAGGTTCTCCCAGACCATCTCGACGATGCGCTTGCCGGTGAGATAGGCCATCTCGTAGCGATCGCGGTAAGGCGCAGGGATCGCGGCGGCGCCGGGCAACGTCATGCCCATCGCTTCGGCAAGCGAGTTCATCGTCGAGGCCGTGCCCATCGTGTTGCAGTGGCCGGCCGACGGTGCGGACGAAGCCACCAGATCGACGAAGCCCTTATAGTCGATCTCGCCGGCCGCCATCATCTGGCGCGCCTTCCAGACGATCGTGCCGGAGCCGGTGCGTTCGCCACGGAAGGAGCCGTTCAGCATCGGCCCGCCCGGCAGCGCGATCGCGGGGATATCGACCGTCGCGGCCGCCATGATCTGGGCCGGCGTGGTTTTGTCGCAGCCCGTCGTCAGCACGACGCCGTCGAGCGGATAGCCGTAGAGGATCTCGACCAGCGAGAGATATTGCAGGTTGCGGTCCAGCGCCGCGGTCGGCCGCTTGCAGGTTTCCTGGATCGGATGGATCGGGAATTCGAAAGGCACGCCGCCCATCTCGCGGATGCCGTCGCGGACGCGGGCTGCCAGCTCGATATGATGGCGGTTGCACGGCGCGATGTCGGAGCCGGTCTGGGCGATGCCGATGATCGGCCGGCCCGATTGCAGCTCTTCCCGCGACAGGCCGAAATTCATGGTGCGCTCGATATAGAGCGCGGTCATGTCGGCATTGTCGGGATTGTCGAACCATGCCTTCGAGCGCAGTTGCTCGGGCTTGATGCGGCGCGGAGCCTTTTTGCGGGTCAGCGCGACCGGCCGGTCCTGACGCGGGACATTGCTTTCGGGTGACTTGGCCATCCTTGTTTCCTCTCGCGCGGTACGGCGCTGGCGGCCGCTTGCCGATCTCTCATTCAAACGATTTGAGACGAGCCATCATGCCCATCGCCTGCGGCTCGGCAAGGCCCAATCTGGCTGATAGTCATACTATTTAATCATGCTGTATGCAGTATGCAACAATTCTGCGATGCGCCGCCCGCGCTTGCCAGCCGTGCCGGTTTGGCGCCAAGACAGTCCTCTGAAGATTTCGACACCTGATGATGCCGCAGCATCTGCGCCGTCATTCCGGGGCGCCGCGCAGCGGCGAGCCTGGAACCCAGAACCGATGCGGTTTCTCGCAAGCCGCGGACCGAACGGATGCTTTCGCAACGGGATGTCTCGGTTTGGTTTCCGGGCTCAGGCCTTCGGCTGCCCCGGAATGACGGAGAGGTTCCTGCTACACCCAAGAACTGCCGCCGAGGAAACGCGCCATGCCCCTTCACGTCGTCCCTTCCTTCTCCCGCATCGGCGAGGAGAATGCCTTCGCCGTGCTGGCCCGCGCCACCGAACTGCAGCGCCAGGGCAAGGACATCATCAATCTCGGCATCGGCCAGCCGGATTTCTCGACGCCCGGCCATATCGTCGAGGCCGCGGTGAAGGCTTTGCGCGACGGCCATCACGGCTACACCCCGGCCAACGGCATCCTGCCCCTGCGCGAGGGGGTCGCCGCCGACCTGCACAAGCGCTTCGATGTCGAGGTCTCGCCCGAGAGCGTAATGATCGTGCCGGGCGGCAAGGTCACCATGTTCATGGCAATCCTGATGTTCGGCGAGCCCGGCGCCGAGATCCTCTATCCGGATCCCGGCTTCCCGATCTATCGCTCGATGATCGAATATACCGGCGCGACGCCGATCCCGGTGCCGATCCGCGAGGAGAACGGCTTCGCCTTCTCGGCCGAGGAGACGCTGGCGCTGATCACGCCGAAGACGCGGCT
>JBDHTM010000089.1:0-8050 GCA_039808685.1 Allobosea sp.
CCTGGAAGATGATCAGCGCGATCAGGACCAGCATCACGAAACTGCCCATCGCAATCGCGATATAGGGCAGTTGCTTGCCGAACAGGAACTCGAAGCGGCTGATCGGCGTCGAGCGGAAATTAGCGATCGAGCCGGTTTCCTTCTCGCGGACCACGCCGATCGCCGACATGATCGCCGGGATCAGGATCAGCATCAGCATGATCACGCTCGGCACCATCGCATTGGCGCTCTTGAAGGCCTGATTGTAGCGGAAGCGGGTCTCGATGGTGACGGGCGCCGGCGCATGGCTCGATGCGGCATGGACGGCCGCGAAGCCTTGCGCGTATTGCGTCGCCAGCCCGGTGACATAGCCGCGCGTCGTCTCTGCTCGGAACGGCATGGCACCGTCGAGCCAGACCGACAATTCCGGCGCGCGCCCGCTCATCAGATCGCGGCCGAAGGAAGACGGGATCTCGATCGCGAGCTGGAGCTCGCCGCTCCGCAGGCGCTGGTCGAGCTCCGCTGCGGACCGGATCGGCGCCTGCTCCGAGAAATAGCGCGAGCTGGAGAAGGCCTCGACCAGTTGCCGGCTCTCCATCGAGCTGTCCTGGTCGAAGGCCGCGAATTTCAGGTTCTCGACATCGAAGGAGATGCCGAAGCCGAAGGCCAGCATCAGCAGTACCGGCCCGAGGAAGGCGAAGCTCAGCCGGATCGGGTCGCGCAGCAGCTCCATCGTCTCTCGCCGAGCACAGGCCCAGAGCCGGCGCGGGTCGAAACGGCGCGCGGGTGTTGCCGGCCGGAGAGCGGCGGCGGGTGTGGCGGCCGGTTCCGCCGCTGCATCCTCGATGCCGGCGGCCTCCTTGAGATAGGCGACGAAGGCCTCTTCCAGCGTGTCGGCACCGCGCGTCTCCACCAGCTCCTGCGGCGTGCCGACCGCGAGCACTTTGCCGGCATGCATGAAGGAGATGCGGTCACAGCGCTCCGCCTCGTTCATGAAATGGGTCGATAGGAAGATGGTGACGCCGTCGTCGCGCGAAAGATCGATCAGCGTGCGCCAGAAGGCATCGCGCGCGATCGGATCGACGCCCGAGGTCGGCTCGTCCAGGATCAGCATCGCCGGGCGGTGCAGCACGGCGACGGCGAGCTGCAGGCGCTGGCGGATGCCGAGCGGCAGGCTGTCGGGCCGCTCGTCGGCGACATCCGCGAGGTCGAAGCGGGTCAGGAGCTCTGCGATGCGGCCGGGGATATCGGCCGGCGGCAGATGGTAGAGCTCGGCGTGGAGCACGAGGTTCTGGCGGACCGTCAGCTCGCTATAGAGCGAGAAGGCCTGCGACATGTAACCGACATGGCGGCGCGTCTCCATGTCGTCGGCCGCGAGCGGCTGGCCGAAGAGCTTTGCCGTGCCTTCGCTTGTCGGCAGCAGGCCGGTCAGCATCTTCATCGTCGTCGACTTGCCGCAGCCGTTCGAGCCGAGAAAGCCGAAGATCTCGCCCCGCCCGATGCGGAAACTGACATGGTCGACTGCGACGAAATCGCCGAAGCGCCGGGTCAAGCCCTCGGCCTCGATCGCCGGCGTGGCGTCGTCGCTCGCTGTCCGCGGCCGCAGCACGACCTCCCTGTGCTGCGCACGCTTGGCTTCCGGCAGCAGCGCGACGAAGGCGGCCTCCAGCGTCGCTTGGCCGGCCTTGTGGCGCAGCTCGGCCGGCGTGCCGGTCGCGATCGCCTTGCCGTCATCCATGGCGACGAGCCAGTCGAAGCGCTCGGCCTCCTCCATATAGGCGGTGGCGACGATGACGCTCATGCCGGGCCTGCGGGCGCGGATCGTATCGATCAGGTCCCAGAACTGGCCGCGCGAGAGCGGATCGACGCCGGTGGTGGGCTCGTCGAGGATCAGTAGGTCGGGATCGTGGATCAGCGCACAGCAGAGCGAGAGCTTCTGCTTCATGCCGCCGGAGAGTTTTGCCGCCGGCCGCCCCTCGAAAGGGTCGAGCCCCGTCGCCTTGAGAAGCTCGTCGATGCGGCTGCGACGCTCGGCGGCATCCTGCCCGAACAGCCGGGCATGGAAATCGATATTCTCGAAGACCGAGAGCGTGGGATAGAGGTTGCGCCCAAGCCCTTGCGGCATATAGGCGATGCGCCCGCGCCTTGCCTCGCGTTCGGCCTTGACGGCGAGATCACCGCCGAGCGCGTGGACGCTGCCCTGCTGGATCATCCGGACGCCAGCGACCAGCGCGAGCAGGGTCGACTTGCCGACGCCATCCGGGCCGATCACGCCGACCATGCGGCCGGAGGGGATATCGAGCGTCAGTGCATCGAGGGCGGTCACCTTGCCGTAGCGATGCGTGACGCCGGCGAGGCTGCCGGCGGGGCCAGCCTCCGTCATGGCAGTTTCACGGCGAGCGAGTCTGGCCATTTCGCTGAAGGCGAGGTGCGCACGAAGCCGAGCCCGCGCACGCCGGTCTTCACCTGCCGGTGGTATTTAGCGAGCAGCTGCGGATCGACCTGGAGCTTGGCGCGGAAGACCAGCTTCTCACGCTCCTCGGCGGTCTCGACGGCCTTGGGTGTGAACTGCGCATCGGCGGCGACGAAGCTGACCGTCGCGGGGATGACATATTGCGGCACGGGGTCGAGGATGATCCGCGCCTCGTCGCCGAGCGCGAGCTGTCCGGCCTGCGCTGCCGGCAGGTAGATCGTCATATAGACATCCGACAGGTCGAGGATGGTGACGACGCGCGTGCCGGCCGCGACGACCTCGCCGGTGCGGGCGAGCTGATACTGGACGCGGCCGCTGCGCGGCGCCAGCAGCACCAGATCGACCAGGATCGCCTTGATCTGCTCGGCATCGGCCTCGGAGGCGCGGATGGCGAACTGGGCCTGGTCGCGCTGCGCCTGCGCAGCCTTGAGCGCCGCATCGGCCGCATCGGCCCTGGCCGAGCGCTGGTCGTCGACCTGCTTGCTGAGATAGCCCTTGGCGACAAGCTCCTTGCCGCGCTCGGCATCGGTACGGGCGAGGATCTGGTCGCTCTTGCGCTGGGCGATCAGCGCCTCGGCCTCGGCAAGCGCCTGCCGCGCGCGCAGCACCTGCGCCTGTGCGGCCCGCAACTGCGCCTCGTATTCCGGCGAGGAGATGCGGGCGATCACCTGCCCGGCCGTGACCTCGTCGCCTTCCTTGACCGTGACCTCGGCGAGGCGGCCGGCATATTTCGAGGCGACGTCGACCTGCGTCGCCTCGATGCGGCCATTGGTCTTGACGATGCCGTCCGGCATCGTGTCGCCACGCAGCCGTTCGATCAGCGCCTTGATGCGGGATTGCGCCTGCGCCCCTGGCGCGGGTAGGGCGAGCGCAGCGAAAAGAGCTGCTGTTGCGACACAACGGGAAAGCATCTTGGATCTCCGTAGAAGGCGGGCGGTACACATTCCAGGGTCCTGCTACTTAGCTTGCGACAGGCAGCCGACCGCAGTCGGCTGCGGGGCGGGGCTGATCGTGGCCGGCGCCTATCGCCATTTCCGACTGCACGAATTCCTGCTCGATGGAGTGACCCGGTCGCTGCTCCGCGAATATGCGATGCCTCTCCAGCTTTCCCAATGAGAGCCATCGATGCCGAGCAGGGAGGCGAAGCGTGCGGGCGATGATCTTATCCTCCTCGCGCTTGTCGGGTGACTCCGTTTCGAAAGCGCAGTCCGCTTTTGGAATGTCTAATGCCGGCATAAAGCTTGGATCACCATTTCCCGACGGGTAGCAGGAGGGGGGACCCAAGTACATGCTCCTAGGCTTGTCTAATCTGGCACTCCCCGTTCATTTCAGATGTCTCATCCGTCGGGTTTCATCACCGCGAGCGCATCCTCGGCGATGACCGCTTCCTCGTCGGTCGGGATCACGAAAGCTGCGACACGAGCATCGGCCCGGCTGATTCGCGTCGCGTTGGCGGTATTAGCGGCCTCGTCGAGTTCGAGGCCAAGCCATCGCAGCCGTTCCGCTACCGTCGCGCGGATCGGCGGCTGATGCTCGCCGATGCCGGCCGTGAAGACGATCGCATCGAGCCCGCCCAGCGTCACCGCGAGCCGGCCGATTTCCCCCGCGATGCGGAAGCAGAACAGGTCGAGCGCCTCGCGCGCCTCGGGCCTGTCGCTGTCGATGAGATCGCGGCTGTCGGCGCTGATACCGGAAACGCCGAGCAGGCCGCTGCGGCGATAGAGCAGGTCCTCCAGCCGGCCGGCATCGTAGCCTTCCGTGAGCAGATGCAGCAGGACGCCGGGATCGAGCGCTCCGCAGCGCGTCGCCATCGGGATGCCGTCGAGCGCCGAGAAGCCCATCGAGGTATCGCGGCTGACGCCGCCTTCCAGCCCGCAGAGGCTGGCACCGCTGCCGAGATGCGCGACCACGACGCGGCCCTTGGCGAGCGTGGGCTCGTGCCGCGCCAATTCCCCGGCGATGAAGCGATAGGACAGGCCGTGGAAGCCGTAGCGCCTGATGCCCTGGTCGTGCATCGCGCGAGGAATGGCGAAGCGGCGCACGATAGCAGCATGGGTACGGTGGAAAGCTGTATCGAAGGATGCCGTCTGCGGCAGCTCGGGGCGCAGGCGGCGGATCGCGCGGATGAGCCCGAGCCCTTGCGGTTGATGGAGCGGCGCCAGCGGGACCAGCGCGTCGAGGGCTTCCAGCACGGCATCGTCGACCTGGACGGGGCCGGCGAAGCTGTCCCCGCCATGGACGATGCGATGGCCCATCGCGACGATGCTGCCGAGGTCGAAATGCCAGGAGAGCCGCCGGAAGGCCTCGCCCAGCACGCTGTCGAGGGGATCGCCGGGCTGCGCTTCGAGAGCGATGTCGAAGGTGTCGGGCCCCTCGATCAGCCGGAAACGCAAGGGCGGTTCGCGAAAATCGATCACGCCCTTGCCAACACGCTTCGGGCCGGCCTCCGTCAGCGCGAACAACCCGATCTTCACCGTCGAGGAGCCGGCATTGAAGGTGACGAGAAGCCGCTCGCTCATGCCGGCACCGTCAGGGGCCGGCGATGGGCGGCGACGAGTTTCGCCAGTGCGGCCGAGGCGATGCGCGTCTTCAGGGAATCGGCCCGGCTCGTCAGGATGATCGGCACGCGCGCGCCGAGCACGAGCCCGGCGGCATCCGCATTGGCGAAATAGATCAATTGCTTGGCCAACATGTTGCCTGCCTCCAGATCGGGTACGAGCAGGATGTCGGCCTGTCCAGCGACCGGGGAGACGATGCCCTTGGTCCGCGCCGCCTCCTGGCTGATCGCGTTGTCGAAGGCGAGCGGTCCGTCGACTTTCGCCCCCGTGATCTGGCCGCGCGCCGCCATCACGGTGAGCGCGGCGGCATCGAGCGTCGAGGGCATCCGGTCGTTGACGGTCTCGACCGCAGCGAGGACCGCCACCAGCGGCTCCTCCAGCCCGAGCACATGCAGCATGTCGATCGCGTTCTGACAGATATCGCGCTTCTGCATCAGCGTCGGCTCGATATTGACCGCCGCATCCGTCACGATCAGCGGCTTGGCATAAGCCGGCAGGCTCATCGCATAGACATGGCTGATGCGACGCTCCGTCTTCAGGCCCGAGCCTGGCGCGACGACCGCGCCCAGCAACTCGTCGGTATGGAGGCTGCCCTTGACCAGGGTCGCGACCCGGCCCGCCATGGCGAGTTCGACGGCGCGCGCGGCGGCGGCATGGCTATGCGGGGCGGGTTCGATCGCGATCCCGTCGAGCGCCACGCCGGCTTTCTCCGCGGCAGCCTGGATCTTGGCCTCCGGGCCGACGAGGATCGGCTGCAACAGCCCTTCGTCGCGGACCTCGATTGCCGCGAGGATGGCTTCCGGCGAGCAGGGATGGACGATCGCGGCGCTCAGCGGCGGCAGGGCACGGGCTTGCGTCACGATGCTGTCATAGCGATCGGAATGCTTCAGCGTGACCTCGGGCAGGCGCAGGCGCGGCCAAGTCACGCGCTGGCCGGGCGCCATCACCGTCGCCGCGCCGGACAGCACCGTCTCGCCGCGCTGGTTGGTGCAGGCGGTATCCAGCACGACGGTTCGTTTCGAGGCCTCCTTGCTCCGGACCGTGACGGTCGCCGTCACGGTGTCGCCGGGTACGACCGGCTTCAGGAAGCGTAGATCCTGCCCGAGATAGATCGTGCCCGGTCCGGGCAGCTTCGTGCCGAGCACCGCCGAGACCAGCGCCGCGGTCCACATTCCATGCGCCACGACATGCCCGAACGGATCGCTCGCCGCGAAAGCCGCGTCCAGATGGGCGGGATTGGCATCCCCGGAGACGGCGGCGAACAGCTCGATGTCATCGGGTCGGACGGCACGGGCCAGCGAGGCGCTTTCGCCGATCGCGATCTCGTCGAAGGTCCGGTTCGTCAGAAGTTCCTGATCCACGGCTCACCTTTGCAGCACATAGGTTCCGGGCGCATCGCAGAGCGGCTCGCGGCCGCTTCCTGCATCGCCAAACCCGGGCGGCGCGATCCGCTCGGGTGAGGAGGATAGGTCGCCGAGCCATTCCGTCCAGGCCGGCCACCACGAACCTTCGCGTGTCCGGGCCGTGGCGAACCACTCGTCGGGGCCGAGGCAGATGTCGGCATGCTGCTTGCGCATGATCCGATAATGACGTCCGGGATGGCCCGGCTCGCTGACGATGCCGGCGTTGTGTCCGCCGCTGGTCAGCACGAAGGTCAGGTCGGCATCGGTCAGCAAGTGCAGCTTATGGACCGAACGCCACGGCGCCACATGGTCAGCCTCGGTCGCCACGCCGAAGATCGGGGTGCGGATGTTCTG
Organism: Allobosea sp.; assembly: GCA_039808685.1. Lineage (GTDB taxonomy): Bacteria > Pseudomonadota > Alphaproteobacteria > Rhizobiales > Beijerinckiaceae > Allobosea. The sequence continues at coordinate 6,768 of JBDHTM010000089.1, forward strand.
AAGCGCCGCCGGTCGTCCCTCCACCATGAAGCGGCCGCTCGCCAGGTCGTTGTCGAGATAGAGGCTGCGCAGATAGTCGGCATGCATGCGGTAGGGCATGCGCGTGGAATCCGCATTCCACGCCATGAGGTCGAACATCGGGGAGCGCTCGCCCATCATGTAGTCATGCACCAGCCGCGACCAGATCAGGTCGTTGGAGCGCAGGAGCTGGAAAGCGCCGGCCATCTGGTCCGCCGAGAGATAGCCGCGGTTCCACATCATGCTGTCGAGCACGCGAAGCTGACTCGCATCGATGAACAGTGCGAGCTCGCCGGGCTCGCTGAAGTCGGTCTGTGCGGCGAGGAAGGTCAGCGAAGCCAGCCGTTCGTCGCCGTCACGCGCCATGGCCGCTGCTGCGATGGCGAGCAGCGTGCCGCCCAGGCAGTAACCGGCGACATGGACCTTGCGGCCGGGCAGGGCCGATGTGATTGCGTCGAGCGCGGTCATCAGGCCGCCGCGGCGATAATCCTCCAGGGAGAGATCGCGATCGTCGGCGCTGGGATTGCGCCAGGAAATACAGAAGACCGTGTACCCTTCGCCGACGAGGTAGCGCACCAGCGAATTCTCCGGCGACAGGTCGAGGATGTAATATTTCATGATCCAGGCGGGTACGATCAGGATCGGCTCGGCATGGACGCTGGGCGTCGACGGCGCGTACTGGATCAGCTCGATCAGGTGGTTGCGGAAGACGACCTTGCCCGGCGTCGCAGCCACGTCCCGGCCGATGACGAAGCGTTCGGTGCCGACCGGAGGCTGGCCGGTGACCTGCCGTTGCAGGTCTTCGATCCAGTTCTTCCAGCCCGCGATGAAATTGGCGCCTCCCGTTTCGCGAGCGCGCTCGATCACCTCCGGGTTGGTGAACGGGTTGTTCGATGGCGAGAAGGCGTCGAGGATTTGCCGCGCGACGAAGGAGACGACCTCCTCGTGATGGCGCGCGACGCCTGGCACCTCATGGGTGACATTGTGCCACCATTGCTGATTGAGCAGGAAGGCCTGCGCCATGAGGTTGAAAGGCGGCGTGCGCCATTCCGGCGTGGCAAAGCGGCGATCGCCGGGAAGAGGCTCGATGCAGGGAGCGGCATCCGGCGCCGAAAGGCAGGATATGGCATGTGCTCCCAAACGACTCGCCTTGCGCACGGCCTTGCTGGCGAGTTCGAGCTGTTTGCCGGGTGCTCCGGCCAGATGAATCGCCCAGTCGAGATAGGCCAGCATCAGGGATGTCGGCGACAGCCCGCCGGTGAACT
>JBDHTM010000090.1:0-7320 GCA_039808685.1 Allobosea sp.
TGCTCGCGCATGTTCAGCCGGCGGATGAAATGCGTGGGCACGCCGATATCGTTGAGATTCGAGAAGATGTGCTCGGAGATGCGGTTGTTGAGCACGCCCTTGCCGTCGATCACTTCATGCTTCTTGGCATTGAAGGCGGTGGCGTCATCCTTGAAATGCTGGATCAGCGTACCGGGCTCGGGTCCTTCATAGAGGACCTTCGCCTTGCCTTCGTAAATGCGACGGCGGCGATTCATGGGTATGTACCGTGGCTTGAGGAAATCCAAAGGTCGGCCCTTCTCTGGACGCGATGGGGTCGCGGCGGGATCTGGCCCCTGATCTGTTCTTGTCCCGCGCCGTCGGCCTGTCGGACGCGAGTCCGATGGCGGCAACGATGCCGGCTGCACGCACGGGCACCGGAGGCACCCACGCGCCTGCTATATGGAGCGTCTGCGCCGCAAACGCAACAAATCGGCGTTTGGAGGCTTCCTGAGCATTAAAGGCCGCTGAACACGGCGATCGAGACTGGCCCTCGCCACACCGCCAACCTATATGATTGGCAGGCATATTCCCCGGAAAGGACATGGACGCCGCATGACGACCTTCGACCAGCGCAAGGACGCCTTCGAGAACAAGTTCGCCCATGACGAGGAACTGCGCTTCAAGGCGACCGCCCGGCGCAACAAGCTGCTCGGGCTCTGGGCCGCCGAGAAGCTCGGCAAGAGCGGCGCCGATGCGGACGCATATGCGAAGTCGGTGGTCGTGGCCGATTTCCAGGAAGCCGGCGACGAGGATGTGGTGCGCAAGGTCAAGAACGACTTCGCGCTCGCCAGCATCGCCATCGCCGATGTCGAAATCCGCACCGTGATGACCGAGCTGCTGCTGAAGGCGGCTGAGGAGATCCAGGCCGGCCGCTGAGTGCGGAAGCTTCCGGGGTGCATCCCGGCTGACGCAGGACGTCCCTGAAACGGGCGCATGGGCGCCCGTTTGCATTTCCGGCCCGGCACTGGTCAACCTGAATCGACCGCCGCACAGTGCGGCCGAACCGGATGAACGCACCATGGCCAAGCCCACCGTCCTCGCTTCCCTCGCCGACCGTTTCGCCAGGGGTGACAGCGTCGTCTCGGCCTGGTGCGGCCTGCCGGACCCGTCGGTCTCGGCGACGCTGGCGCAGGAGGATTTCGACGCAATCACGCTCGACATGCAGCACGGGCCGATCACGTTGGCAGAGGTCATCCGGGCGATTCCGCTGATCAACGCCGCCGGCAAGCCGGTGATCGCGCGGGTTGCGGTCGGCGAATTCCAGAACGTGTCGAAACTCTTCGACAGCGGCGCCTCCGGCGTGATCGCGCCGATGATCAACACGATGGAGGATGCCCGGCGCTTCGCGGCCTATGCCAAGTACCCGCCGATGGGCGAGCGCAGCTGGGGCAGCTATGGCGGGCTCGGAGCCTCCGGCCTCGACCAGAACAGCTATCTCAAGGCCGCAAACAGCTTCTCGATGACCTTCGCGATGATCGAGACGCGGGAGGCAATGGCGATCGTCGACGATATCCTTGCTTTGGAAGGGATCGACGCGCTGTTCGTCGGGCCGTCCGACCTGTCGATCGCGCTGTCCGGCGGGGCGAGGGTCGATGCGACGGCGCGCGAGGTCGATGAAGCGCTCAAGCATGTCGTCGCCCGCGCCTCGGCGGTGAACAAGCCGGTCGCGTTCTATTGCGCGACGGCTGAGCGGGCCAGGGAAGGCCTTGCCATGGGCGCCCGCATGGTCACGGTGATGAGCGATTCGTCGATGCTGCGTGCCGCGGCGTCGACGGCGCTGAAGATCACGCGGAGCTGATTCCGGATCATATTTCCTCGTTTCTCGATCTTACGAGGAAACACGCCGTCATCCCGGGCCTGACCCGGGATCCATGCCGGAGCGCTTCCGAACAAGGTTCTGGCATGGATCCCGGATCTCCGCTTCGCTGCGTCCGGGATGACCGCGCTCTTCCTAAAAGTGCTACGTGCTTCAGGCATTGATGCCCTCGCGGCGCTTCAGCAGGGCGTAGTCGGCCCAGAGCAGACGCGCGGCGACGCCGCGCCAGGGCCGCCAGGCCTCGGCCATGGCCTGGAGCTCGGCCGGTTTCGGGCGTGCTGCCAGGCCGAAGGCGTGCCGGGCGGCTTCCTGGATGGCGAGGTCGCCGGCCGCGAAACCGTCGCGATGCCCCAGGCAGAACAGCAGATAGACATCGGCGGTCCAGGGGCCGATGCCCGAGATCGCCGTCATCCGGGCATGAACCTCCTCCGGAGAGGCGTGCTCGAGCGCCTCGAAGGCGAAGCGGCCCTCGACCAGCGCGGCCGCGAGCGCGAGCAAGGTGCGTTGCTTCGGGCGCGACAACCCGGACAGGCGCATGTCTTCATCGCTCGCCGCCAGGACGCGCTCCGGCGTCAGCGGCACGAAAACCGCGGCGAAGCGGTTCCAGACAGCCCGCGCGCTCGCGACCGACAATTGCTGGGAGACGATGATCGCGGCGAGGCCGGGAAAGCCGCCCTCCCGCAGCCTGAGCGGGGGCAGCCCGGTACGCGCGACGATCGGCCGCCAATCCGGGTGAAGGGCGACCAGCGCGGCCATGCCTTCCTCGAGATCTGCGTTGGATGTGATTCTCTCGATCATGGTCCCGGTATCGATGGCAGAGGCGACGGCTTTCGTCAGCAGGAAGCGGCTTGGCGCCTGCATGTGCAATCCCTAGACAAGGGAGATGGCGTCCGCTCCACCCGATTCCAGCTGGCCGGTTTTCCGCTTCGCCCCGAGCCCCAACGGCCGCCTTCATCTCGGCCATGCCTTGTCGGCCCTGACCAACGAGGCGCTGGCGCGCCGCTTCGGCGGGCGCCTGCTATTGCGGATCGAGGATATCGACCTGACGCGGTGCCGGCCGGAATTCGTCGAGGGAATCGAAGCCGATCTGGAATGGCTGGGCATCCGGTTCGAGCCCGGCTTCCGCCGGCAATCCCAACATTTCGGCGATTATGCCGCAGCGCTCGCGAGCTTGCGTGGGCGTGGGCTGATCTATCCCTGCTTCTGCTCGCGGCAGGAGATCCGCAACGCCGTCGCGGCCCGCGAAGCCGAGACCGGTCAGCCCTGGCCGGTCGATCCCGATGGCGCACCGCTCTATCCCGGCCTCTGCAAGGCGCTCGATTCTGACGAGGCCGAGCAACGCATTGCGGCCGGGGAGCCGCCTGTCTTGCGGCTCGACATGGCGGCGGCGATCGCGGCGGCAGGGCAACCGTTAAGCTATACGGTCTTTGATACGAATGGCGGTGAGCAGTTCATCACCGTTGCACCGCAACGCTGGGGCGACGTCGTGCTCGCCCGCAAGGACGTGCCGACGAGCTATCATCTCGCCGTCACCGTGGACGATGCCTTGCAAGGCGTGACCCATGTCGTGCGCGGCCGCGACCTGGAAGCGGCGACGGATGTCCATGTCCTGTTGCAGCATCTGCTGGGGCTGCCGACGCCGCTCTATCATTTCCACCGCCTGCTGCTCGACGATGACGGGCAGAAGCTTGCCAAGAGCCGGGATTCGCAAAGCCTTGCGGGTTTGCGGGACGGCGGCACCACCGCGGCGGAGATCCGCCAGCAGCTCGGTTTCGCCTGACCTGATCAGCCGACGCCGAGGAAGGTGAGCCAGGCCGCCGTCGAGAACAGCGAAAGCAGCGTCGAAAGCGAGATCGCGCTCGATGCGTCGGCGACGCCCTGCCGGTAGCGCTCGGCGAAGAGATAGGCGTTGATCCCGCAGGGACAGGCGGCGAAGAGCACCGCGACCCCGGACCAGTGAACAGGCATCTCGAAGATGCGTGTCGCCAGCCAGTAGACCAGCAGGGGATGCAGGCCGAGCTTCAGCCCGCTCAGCACGGTCGGTAGTGCGAGGCCGGATTCGAGACCGTAGCGGCGCATGGCGATGCCCAGGCTGATCAGCGCGCAGGGCACGGCGGCACCGGCGAGCAGATCGACGAGCGTCCAGACCGGCGTAGGAATGAAAGGAACGATCGGCCGGACCGCCGAGCCGAGGATGATGCCGATGATGATCGGATGGGTGAAGAGGCGCTTGATCAATAGCGGGATCGAGGCCGTGCGGCCTTCCGCCAGCAAGGTCGCCGCCGTCATCGTGACCGGCAGATGGACCGCGAGCAGCAGGCCGAGCGGCACGGCGCCGGCATCGCCATAGGCCTTCAGGATCATCGGGACTCCGACGAAGACGGTGTTCGATTGCGCGGCGGCGAAGCCTGAGACGACGAGCTCCGGTCCCTTTCGGGCGAAGAACCTGGAGGCTATGAGCATCGCCAAGGCCCAGACGACGGCGAGCCCGGCGAAATAGGCGATCCAGTAGCCCCAAGGCTGGGTTGCCGGAATATCGGCCTTGGCGAGCGTCCGGAACAGGAGACAGGGCACGGCGAGGACGAAGACGAAATCGGACAGGCCCTCGCCGGTCGCTTCGCGCAGGAGCCTGGTCCAGCGCGCGAAATAACCAAGGCCGATCAGCCCGAAGACGGGCAGGACGACGAGGAGGGAAGCGAGCATGGCTTCGGAACTCGCGGGAGAGGAATGCCTGCTTCCGCGGTGTCCGCTTGTGCGCGCTCTGTCAAGCAGTGGAGGCGTGGCCAAGGGCCGAACGCCTTGCCGTCATGCGTTCAGCGCAATTGCGCGACCGTGCCGCCGGCCTTCTCGATCAAGCCGCGAATCTCGTCGCGCTGGCGCATGAATTCGGCCAGCGTGGTACCTTGGAGTTCGCGCCCGCGGGGCACGCGGATCTTCATCGGATTGACGAAGTTGCCGTTGACCAGGACCTCGTAGTGCAGGTGCGGGCCGGTGGAGAGACCGGTCGAGCCGAGATAGCCGATTACCTGGCCCTGACGCACCTTGGCGCCGGGCACGATGCCGGCCGCGAAATTCGACTGGTGCGAATAGGTCGTGACATAGCCGTTGGCGTGCTGGATCTCGGTGTGCTTGCCGTAGCCGGAGGACCAGCCGGCCTTGAGCACCGTGCCGTTGCCGGCGGCGAGGATCGGCGTGCCGATCTTGTTGGCCCAGTCGATGCCGGTATGCATCTTCGAATAACGCATGATCGGGTGATAGCGCATGCCGAAGCCGGAGCGCAGCTCGCCATCGGCGATCGGCTTGCGCAGCAGGAACTTCTTTAGCGATTTGCCTTCGTCGTCGAAATACTCGATCAGCCCGTCATCGGGGGACTGGTAGCGGAAGACCCGGCGGGCCTCGCCATTGACGGTGAGCGTCGCGGACAGGATCTCGGCGCGCTCGCCTTCGTCCTCCTCGGTGAAGATCACCTCCAGATTGTCCCCGCCGTGGACGCGCTGCTGGAAATCGAGGTCGTAGGAGAAGATGCGGACGAGTTCGTCGATCAGCGGGCGCGGCAGGTCGTGCCGCGCGCCAGTCTCGTAGAGGCTCTCATAGAGGCGGGCGCCGCCCGAATCCTCATCCTCGTCGCCATCCTCGGCATTGCGTCGCTGCGGCTTTTGCGGGCTGGCCGCCTCCTGGCGCGGCAGGTCGACGGGCACGAAGGCGCCCTTGTCGTTCATCGCGATCGTGCCGTCCGGCTGGCCGTTGGTGAGCAGCGAGACGCGCATGATCTGCCGGGGATCGCCCGGGCGCGGGCCCGGCGCGTAGAGCACCTGCAGGACCTGGCCGTCGGGCAGGGCCGAGGTGCGGATCTTGCCGCCGAAGGCTGTGATCATCGTGCGGATCAGTTCGGGTGTGACGCCGATACCGCGCATGACCTGTTCGAAATTCTCGCCGCGCTTGGCCATCACCAGCTTGTCCTCGACGAGAGGTTCGCGCGAGGCGGGGATCGGCGTCTTCGGCGCGTTGGTGACGTTCTCCGGCACGACACGAACCTCGATGCCGGAAAAGCGGGTGTCGGTCGCCGGCGCATAGGCGAGGATGTCGTTGCCCGGAGCCGCCGCGCCGGTCAGCGTGCGGCTCAGCATCAATTGCGGCGGGATCGGCAAGGCGCGCTGTCGGCCGGAGCTGGCCATATTGGCGCGCTCCTCCTCGATCTGCGAGATCACCTCGGCGTCGCTGAGCTGCGGCTTGCCGGAGGGCAGGGTCAGATCGCCGAGGTCGCGCTTGACGATGGTGACGTCGGCGTCCGGCATGTCCTGCGCCGGCTCCGCATAGCGCTCTTCGGGCTGTCCGCCCTCGGCAAAGAGGCGCAGCGGATTGAAGGGCGGTATATTGGAGGCATAGACGCCGGTGGTGAGCGACAGGTTCGAGGCCAACCGCACGAAGGGTCGAACGCGGATGACCTCGCGATTGCCGGTACGCTGCGACATCGGCGCCCGCAGCGTGTGGCGCGCGGACATGACCGGCTGGTCGGCGACAAGCTTGTCGGCCTTGCGCGCTCCGCCGCCATCGCCTGCGGCCGAGGAGGCGCGAATGGCGACCATCTCGGGCTGTTCGGGATAGCTGGTATCGCCGCGCATCGCGACGAGGATCGCCGCGCCGAGCAGGGCCGCACCGCAGGAGCCGACGAGGGCACAGGCGAAAAGCCAGCGCAGCGAGACGCCGCGGCGGTCCAATGGCTGCTGGCGGGCGTCACTCGGCTGGATCGGAGGCTCGATGCCGAGATCGACCAGCAGGGCTGCCGCCTCGGGGGCGAGCGGCTCGACCGGCTGTGCGAACTCGGGATGGGCATTCATAGGGCGGCGGTTGCTTCTAGCGGGCTGTCTCGAGATATCGACGGCAACCTTCGCCGCGGCGAAAGCGCCTTGAACGCATCCTGACGAAAGCGCGGCAGGACCATGCCCGTGCCGGAAGCCGGAATCAATCCGTTCAGCCGTGGACGATCTCCTGTGCTGGGAGATTACGGCTGTTTTGGGAAGAGGTGCGGGGCGCCCGTGCGGGCACGCACGATCCCGCGGGCACGCGCGTCCTCGTGCCGTTAGCTGGGCCGGGGCAATCCGACGGTTTGCCCCTCGAAAGCGGCGCGCAGGTCGAAAAAATGCGAGGCGCCCACCCCCGGTGGCCTTCACCGACAAAAAATTTTGCATCGCAACAGGCTCGCGCGGAGCCAGTGGCCGCCGGCGGGAAGTCAGGCGGGACGTGAAACCGGTTTAAAACCCCCGAAAACAGGCCCTCAGGGCCGGTTTTGAGGGGTTTGAAAAAAGAAATCTGATCCGTCAAAAAAACTTCATCGAGCGTGTTGACTTCCAATCCGGGCCTGGCCTATAAACCGGCCATCGAGACGGCGCCGCCGCTGAGCGGCGCCTCTTCTGCGCTTCCTTAGGACGCTGGGGCTTAGGCCGGTTCGCCGGGCGGTTTCCTGTCTGAATTTGATGAAGCCA
>JBDHTM010000091.1:0-7024 GCA_039808685.1 Allobosea sp.
TGGACATCGTCGTCGGCACGCATGCGCTGCTCGGCAAGGGCGTCGACTTCAAGGATCTCGGCCTCGTCATCGTCGACGAGGAGCAGCATTTCGGCGTCGCCCATAAGGAGAAGCTGAAGGAGCTGCGTGCCGAGGTGCATATGCTCACCCTGTCGGCGACGCCGATCCCGCGCACGCTGCAGCTTGCCATGACCGGCGTGCGCGAGCTTTCGATCATCGCGACGCCGCCGGTCGATCGCCTCGCTGTGCGCACCTTCGTCACGCCCTTCGATCCTCTGATCGTGCGCGAGGCGCTGCTGCGCGAGCGCTATCGCGGCGGGCGCAGCTTCTATGTCGTGCCGCGCATCGAGGACATCGCGGACGTCAAGGACTTCCTCGACAAGCAGGTGCCGGAGTGCAAGGTCGGCATCGCTCATGGTCAGATGGCGGCGGGCACGCTGGAAGACGTGATGACGGCCTTCTACGAGGGCCAGTACGACATCCTGCTCTCGACCACGATCGTCGAATCCGGCCTCGACATCCCGACCGCGAACACGCTGATCGTACACCGCGCCGACATGTTCGGCCTCGCCCAACTCTATCAGCTGCGCGGCCGCGTCGGCCGCTCGAAGACGCGCGCCTATGCGCTCTTCACCGTGCCGGCGAACCGCAAGCTGACTGAACAGGCCGAGAAGCGGCTCAAGGTCCTGCAATCGCTCGACACGCTCGGCGCCGGCTTCCAGCTCGCCAGCCACGACCTCGACATCAGAGGCGCCGGCAACCTGCTCGGCGACGAGCAGTCCGGCCATATCAAGGAAGTCGGCTACGAGCTCTACCAGCAGATGCTGGAAGAGGCAGTCGCCGCGCTCAAGGCCGGCATCGAGTTCGAGACCGAGACGCAATGGTCGCCGGCAATCCAGGTCGGCGCGCCCGTCATGATCCCCGAGCACTATGTCGCCGACCTGACGCTGAGGCTGACGCTCTACAAGCGCCTCTCGACCATGGACGACGATGCCGAATTGCAATCCTTCGGCGCCGAACTGGTCGACCGCTTCGGCCCGCTGCCGGAAGAGGTCAACCAGCTGCTGGAGATCGTCGCGATCAAGGCGCTCTGCAAGCGCGCCAATGTGGAGAAGGTCGAGGCCGGGCCGAAGGGCATCATCGTCGCCTTCCGCAACAACGAATTCGCCAATCCGGAAGGGTTGGTCGGCTTCGTCGCCAAGCAGGGCACGCTGGCGAAGGTGCGCCCGGACATGCGCGTCGTCTTCATCGACGATTTCGAGACGGTCGAGCAGCGGCTCAAGGCGACGCGCCGCCTGCTGACCGATCTCGCGCGGATCGCCGAAAGGAAAAAGGCGGCCTGAGCGGCCGCCTTTTGGATCTACAGGTCGAAGAAGACCGTCTCGTTTTCGCCGGCGAGGTTGATATCGAGCCACCAGGTTCCGTCCGGCTTGCGCTGGGCGATCAGCGTGTGGCGGCGCGCCTCGGGCACAAGGGCGAGGATCGGATCGGTCTCGTTGCCCTCGCCATCCGCGAAATAGAGCCGGGTCGGCAGACGCTTGAGCAAGCCGCGGCCGAAGACCGAGAGCGCGATGTGCGGCGCCTGCAGGCTGTTGCCGGGGCCGGGCACGCGGCCGGGGCGGATGGTGCGGAAGCGGTAGACGCCGTCCTTGTCGGTCGAGGCACGGCCGAAGCCGACGAAATGCCGGTCGAGCGCCACATCCGCGCGATCGTCGTCCGGGCTGGCATAGCGGCCGGCGGCATTGGCCTGCCAGATCTCGATCATCGCGTCCTCGATTGGCTTGCCGTCGGCGTCGTGGACGCAGCCGGCAAGCACGATGACCTCGCCCTGGGGCGTGCCCGAGACATTCGAGCCTGAGAGCAGGAAATGCTCCGGCGGCATCAGGTCGGGCCGGGCGCCCATCTCGGAGCGGCCGACGAGATCGCCGCCGCCCTTCCACGGCAGGCCGTAGTGGAAATAGGGGCCGACCGTCTGCCACGGCGTCTGTCCGAAGATCGACGGGTCCTGGCTGTCCTGCCGCGGCGCGGCGTTGCGGGTCTCCAAATCCCCGCTCGTCGAGTCAGTGGTCGTCATCATGATCGTCCTCGAACGGCGTCTGGTCGCGGCCCTTGAGTACAATGTCGAAGATGTAGCCCAGCGCCCAGTTCGGCTGGGTCGTGCCGATGTCGAAGCGCGAGACCATGCGCTGGCGATAGGGCATCGGCACGGCATTCGCGATCGGATCGATCTCGATCAGCGGATCGTCCGGGAAATACATCTGCGTGACCAGACGCGTCGCGAAGGCCGGGCCGAGCAGCGAGAGATGGATGTGGGCCGGGCGCCAGGCATTCTTGTGGTTGCCCCAGGGATAGGCGCCGGGCCGGATCGTGACATAGCGGTAGCGCCCCTCGGCGTCGGTGACGACGCGCCCGACACCGGTGAAGTTCGGATCGAGCGGCGCCGGCCAGTCGTCCTTGGCGTGGATGTAGCGACCGGCGGCATTGGCTTGCCAGATCTCGACGACGGTATTGGGCACGGGCCGGCCATTCTCGTCGAGCACGCGGCCGGTGACGATGATGCGCTGGCCCTGCGGTGCGCCCTTGTGCTGGCTGGTCAGGTCGGCCATCGCCGGCCCCATCAGCCGGGACCAGTCGCTCGGGCCGGTCACCTCGGTCAGCGTCTGCGGGATGATGATTGGCGGCTGCCGCGGGCCGCGCGCCACCGTCGAGCGATAATCCGGATGCAGCGAGGCGGGCTGCCCCGCATCCGCTGCCGCATAGGGAAGGATCAGACGGCTCATCGTTTCGGGCCTTTCGCTGTCATGGCGCTGCCTCTCTCCTCAGCCGTGGCCGGGGGCCGGAAGGGTGATCGGCCGCGCCAACCGCGCCTGCGCCGTCAGGCGAATGCCGGCATTGGCGGCACCGTAACCGGAATAGCCGTCGCGCTGGACGATCTCGAAGAACAAGCCGCCATCCAGTGTCTGCGTATAGGCCTGGCGAAAGCTGCCGCCGGCATCGCTGTCATACAGGATGTCCAACGCCTTCATCGCATCGATCTCCTCAGCCGAAAGGTCCGAGCGGGCCTCGAGATCGTCATAGTAGTTCTCTGGGATGGGTAGCATGGCGACGCCGTTCGAAACCAGCCGCGCCACCGTCGCGGCGATGTCGTCGGTCGCGAAGGCGATGTGCTGTACGCCCGAGCCGAAGAAATCGGTGATGAAGCGGGCCGAGAGCGTACGGTGGCTCTGCGAGCCGTTCAGGATGAGCCGCAACCCATGGCCTTTCGCTCCGTCGAGGCCGCTCTCGATGACCTGGCTCTGGACCACTCCGCCGGGGTCGAGCACGGCCTGGCTCGGCGCCTTCTTCGTCTCGAACAGTGACGAATAGAACAGCAGCCAGGTCAGCATCTCCTCGTACTGCATGCTCTGCGAGACATGATCGACGCCGGTCAGCCCCGCATTGGCGGCTGTTGCCCCGGTCGCCTCGAAATCGACCTCCGCCCAGCGGCCGAGTGCGGAGGCATGGTCGAGGAAATAGACGAGGCTGCCGCCGAGCCCGCGCACGGCAGGGATGTCGAGTTCGCCAGGGCCGATCGCGCCGGCATGGGGCACGTCGAGCATGGCCTTGGCCCGTGTGATCGCGGCCTGCGCGTCCGGCACGCGCAACGCCAGTGCGCAGACGGAGGTGCCGTGGGTGATCTGGTAGCTATGGGCGAAGCCGTCGGCCTCGCTGTTCAGCACGATGCGGATATCGCCCTGCCGCCAGAGATCGACATCCTTGGAACGGTGCACGCCGGTGCGGAGGAAACCGAGCGCGCACAAGAGTTTCTCGAAGCCCGGACGCTCCGCCTCGGAGACGGCGAACTCGATGAACTCGACCGCCGCGACCGGCCCGGGCGGCGGCATCGCAACCGCGCCGGGCACAGGCTTGCCGGTCTGCCGGGCGGTTTCGTCGAGCAGCCAGATCAGCGAGCGGTGGCCGTCGAGTGCTACGGAGCGGGCCGAACCGGCCCGGAAGCGATCGTTGAAGATCTCCAGCGACAGCACCCCGTCGTAGCCAGTCGAGACCAGCGCGCGCATGAAGCCTGCGAGGTTGAGGTCGCCCTGACCCGGCAGGCAGCGCCAATGCCGGCTCCAGGAGAGCGGGTCCATCTGCAGCAGCGGCGCATCGGCCATCTGCACCATGGCGATCCTGTCGCGCGGGATCGTGCCGATCGCCGAAAGGTCGAGCCCGCGCGCCAGGATGTGAAAGGAATCAAGCACGATCCCGACCTCCGGCCGGCTGGCGCGGCGGACGATCTCCCAGGCGTCGCGGTAGTCGAAGACATGCCGCCCCCAGGCCAGCGCCTCATAGCCGACGCGCAGGCCCCGCCGGCCGGCCCGCTCTCCGAGCTCGGCGAAATCGGCTGCCAGACGGTCGATGCCCGGCAGCGCTTCCGGCGAGACGCTGGAGCAGACGAAAAGCAGGTCGGTGCCAAGTTCCTGCAGCAGATCGAACTTGCGCTCGGCCCGGTCGAAGACGCGCTGGCGGCGGCCCTCAGGCATGCCCTCGAAATCGCGGAAGGGCTGGCAGGTCACGATGTTCAGGCCGAGATCGCCGCAGATGCGCCGGACCTCCGTGGGGGAGCCGGGGAAGGCGATCAGGTCGTTCTCGAATATCTCGACGGCCTTGAAGCCGGCGGCGGCGATGGCCTCGAGCTTTTCCTGAAGTGTGCCGGAAACGCAGACGGTGGCGATCGATGGAATCACGGATGCCTCCTCTCAAGCCAGCTTTGCGACGGAGCGCAGGTCCTCGGCCGTGGTGGAGGGCAGGCCGAAGAATTCCAGATAGGCGGGGATCTGCTCGAAGAGCATGTCGGTGCCGACCTGCACCACGCAGCCGCACGCACGAGCCGCAGCGAGGAAAGGCGTGATCTCCTGCGCCATCACCACCTCGCCGACGAAGGCGGAAGAGGGCAGGCGGGAGACATCGAGCGGCAACGGATCGCCCGGCTTCATGCCGAGTGGCGTCGCGTTGACCACAATGTCGAAGCCGGTCGGGTCGCGCGCGCCCGTGGCGACGCGCAAGGTTGGATAGTGTGCGACAAGTCGTTGCCCGAGCTCGTCGGCAGCGGCACCTTGCATGTCGAACAGGCCGAGCTCGGCGACGCCTGCCATCGCCAGCGATGCGGCAATCGCAGAGCCGACGCCGCCGGCCCCGATGACGAGCGCGCGGGCGCCTCCTAGCTTGCGGCCCTTGCGGGCGATGCCCCGCACGAAGCCCTCGCCGTCGAACATGTCGCCGACCAGCTGGCCGTCTGCGTCGAGCCGTACGGCATTGCAGGCGCCGGCGATTGCCGCAGTCGGTGAGAGCACGTCGACGAGGCCGGTGGTGGTGACCTTGTGCGGCATCGTCACCAATGCACCGAGGGCGTTGGAAAGCCGAAAGAACAGTCTCAGGAAGTCGGGATAATCTGCACTGCGGCAGCCCATCGGCACGACGATGGCGTCGATCCCCTCGCGCTCGAAATAGGGGTTGTAGATCATCGGCGCCTTGAAGCTCTCGGTCGGAAAGCCGAGATGGCCGATCAGCCTCGTCGTGCCCCGGATCATGCGGAGGTCCTCGTCGGAGCAGTATCCGGGGCGATCTCGGCCGATCCGCCGGTGCGCGCCGCCTGCTTCACCGCCGCGATGACGGCGAGCGTCGCCAGGCCTTCGCGGCCGGAGACGAGAGGCTCTTCCTCACCGCGGATCACAGCGCAGAAGTGTCGGACCTGAACTTGCAGCGGGTCTTCGGGAACGAAGGGGATGCGCTCTCGCCGGAGCGGCTCCCACCAGCCGCGCTTGTCGGCATGGCTCCAGAGTTCGAGGGCCGGAATTGTCAGCGCGCCATGCGTGCCGCCGATCTGGTAGCAGGACTGGTCCTGGCGGGGATAGGCCGGGTTCTCGCCGGTCGTGAGCTCCCAGCTCCAGGGCGAGACGACGGTGTCGGAGGCGCTGACCGTGCCAAGCGCGCCATTGGCGAAGCGCAGTAACGCGACGGCGGTCTCCTCGGCCGGGTAGCCACGCACCGCGTTCGAACTCAGCGCTTGAACGCCAACGATCTCGCCGCAGAGATAGCGGAACAGGTCGATATCGTGGATCAGGTTGATCAGGACCGGGCCGGCGCCTTCCTGCCGGCGCCAGTCGACGTCGAAATAGTCGTCCGGCTTCACCAGCCAGAACTGGCCGTTGAGCGTCAGCACGCGGCCGATCCGGCCGGTCTCGATGATCTCGCGCGCCTTGCGGATCATCGGATTATGGCGCCGGTGATGGCCGACGAGCAGTGGCACACCCGCCGTCTCTGCGGCGTGGACCAGCGCACGCGCGCCCTCGACGCTGTCGGCGATCGGCTTCTCGACCAGCATCGGGATGGCGGCAGCCGCCAGTTCCAGTCCGTTGGCGACGTGAAGCTGGTTCGGCGTCGCGACGATAACGCCATCCGGCTTGCCGGAAGCGGGAATGGCGCTGAAGGTGGGATACCAGGCGATGCCGATCTCCTCAGCGAAAGCCTTGCCCGTCGGAGCTGGATCGATGATCGCCGACAGGACGGCGCCGGGCTCGGCGATCACATGGGCGGCGTGGCGCTTGCCGATCAGGCCCGCCCCCATCAACGCGATCTTCACCGGAGCCATCGGGGCGATCCTCACGCAGCCTGGTCGTCGATCAGCTTGGCGATGCGCCGCAGGCCAAGTTGGTAGCCCTGCGTGCCGAAGCCGGCGATGACGCCGTCGGAGCGCATGGAGACATAGGAGTGATGACGGAAGGCCTCGCGCTTATGCACCTGCGAGATATGGCACTCGATCACCGGCCCCTCGAAGGTGTTGAGCGCGTCGAGCAGTGCGACCGAGGTATGCGTGAATGCGGCCGGATTGATGACGATGCCGGCGCCATCCTCGCGCGCCTCATGGATCCAGTCGATCAATTCGTATTCGCGGTTGGACTGATGGAAGCGCAGCTCCAGCTTCAGTTCCTCGGCGAGCGTGCGGCAGTCGCGCTCGACATCGTCCAGCGTCTCGTGCCCGTAG
>JBDHTM010000092.1:0-6688 GCA_039808685.1 Allobosea sp.
CCCCGGAGCTCCGCAGACAGAGCAGCCCGCTTTCAGACGGTGCGAGCCGCTAAAGGGGCGTAATCGACGGAATCGGGCGCATCTGACATGGCGGTCTCCGCAGGCGAACGGGCCTTGCCAGGCTAGTATCGGGATCGCCGGCCTCGCGAGGTGCATCTGCACGCATCGGGCATCGCGTTTGCGCGAGGGCCACTGGCCTTGGCCGTACGGCGGCTTCTAGACTGCGCGGGAAACCTGTCCCTTCCGAGACGTATCCCCACCATGAGCCAGCTCTTCAGCCCCTATCAGCTTGGCAGCCTTATGCTCGCCAACCGTATCGTCATCGCCCCGATGTGCCAGTATTCGGCGCAGGACGGCTGCGCCACCGACTGGCACACCATCCATCTCGGGCATCTCGCGCTGTCCGGTGCCGGCCTCCTGATCATCGAGGCGACGGCCGTCGAGCCGGACGGGCGCATCAGCCCGTTCGATCTCGGGCTCTGGTCCGACGCGACGGAAGAGGCGCTCGGCAAGGCGCTCGATTCCGCCCGCCGCTGGTCGGATATGCCGATCGCGATCCAGCTCGCCCATGCCGGCCGCAAGGCCTCCCTCGCCCAGCCCTGGAAAGGCGGCGGCCAGCTCGGCCTCGACCAAGGCGGCTGGACGGTCGAAGCCCCCTCCCCGATCGGCTTCGAGAACTATCCCCGTCCGCCGCGCGCCCTCACAACAGACGATATCGGCCGGTTGATCGAGGCTTTTGCCGAATCCGCCCGCCGAGCCGTCCGTCTCGGCTTCGCCGCGATCGAATTGCATGGCGCACATGGCTATCTGATGCACCAGTTCCTCTCGCCGCTCTCGAACAAGCGTGAGGACGCGTACGGGGGGTCGCGTGAGAACCGGATGCGCTTCCCGCTCGCGGTGCTCGATGCCGTGCGGGCGGTCGTGCCCGCCGGCTATCCCGTCGGTTTCCGCATTTCCGGCACGGACTGGGTCGAGGGTGGCTGGGACATCGAGCAGAGCATCGCCTTCGCCAAGGCGGCCCAGGCACGCGGAGCCGATTTCATCGACATGTCCGGCGGCGGCCTCTCCGCGACGCAGAAGGTCCCGCTCGGCCCGAGCTATCAGGTGCCGCTGGCGCGTGCCGTCAAGCAGGCGACCGGCATCACGACCATGGCGGTCGGCCTCATCACCGAGGCCGAGCAGGCCGAGGCGATCATCGGCACGGGCGAAGCCGATCTCGTCGCGTTGGCGCGCGGTATCCTCTACAACCCGCGCTGGCCCTGGCATGCTGCGGCGCAGCTCGGCGCCACCGTCAAGGCGCCGAACCAGTATCTGCGCTCGCAGCCGAGGCAATATTCCAAGCTGTTCGCCTGAATTCGCGGGAACGCCGTCATTCTGCGCGAGCGAAGCGAAGATCCGGAATCCATCGTAAACTGCGATGCCCTTCGATGGATTCCGGACCGGCGCGGCTTCGCGGCTTGTCCGGAACGACGGAATCCCTTCCTTTTCACGTCAGTCCCTGTCCAGAGAGCCCGCATGACCGCCTATTCCGACCTCGCCGCCCATTTCGGCCGCATCGCTGCGCTGTCGAACGCCATCGGCATCCTGCAATGGGACAACGACGTGATGATGCCGAAGGGTGCGGCGGAGACGCGGGCCGAGAGCATGGCCCTGCTCCAGGTCATGCGCCACGGCCTCTCGACCGATGCCCGGATCGGCGACTGGCTCGACGCCGCTGAAAGCGACGGCAGCCTCGGCGCCTGGGAGAAGGCGAATCTGCGCGAGATCCGGCGCGTCTGGACCGTCGATACCGCCCTACCCTCCGAGCTGGTGGAAGCGTCGAGCAAGGCGATCTCGGCCTGCGAGATGCGCTGGCGCCAAGCGCGCGCCGATGCCGATTTCACCGGCCTCCTGCCCTATCTCGCCGAGGTGCTGAACCTGCAGCGCCAGATCGGCCGGGCCAAGGGCGAGAAGCTCGGGCTCTCGCCTTATGACGCGCTGCTCAACGATTACGAGCCAGGCGGCCGCTCCGCCAAGATCGACGCGCTGTTCGACGATCTCGCCGCCTTCCTGCCCGGCTTCACGCAGGAGGCGCTTGCCGTGCAGGCGCGCCGGCCGGTGCAACCCGCGCTGGAAGGCCCCTTCGCCACCGAGACGCAGCGCGCGCTGGGCCTCAAGTTCATGGCAGCGTTGGGCTATGATTTCGAGCGCGGCCGGCTCGATATCTCGACCCACCCGTTCTGCGGCGGCGCCGACAACGATGTCCGCATCACCACGCGCTATGACGAGGCCGATTTCACCAAGGCGTTGATGGGCGTGCTACACGAGACCGGGCACGCGCTCTACGAGCAGGGCCGGCCGCAGGGCTATCTCAACCAGCCGGTCGGCGCCGCGCGCGGCATGAGCCTGCATGAGAGCCAGTCGCTCCTGATGGAAATGCAGGCCTGCCGCTCGCGCCAGTTCCTGGCTTATGCGGCGCCGTTGATGCGGGAGAGCTTCGGCGGAGCGGGACCAGCCTGGGAAAGCGAGGCGATGTGGCACCGCTATACCCGTGTCGAGCCCGGCTTCATCCGGGTCGATGCCGACGAGGTCACCTACCCGGCCCATGTCATCCTGCGCTACCGGCTGGAGAAGGCGCTGATCGCCGACGAGATGCCACTGGCCGAACTCCCCGCGGCCTGGAATGCCGGGATGAAATCGCTGCTCGGCGTCACCGTGCCGAACGACCGGCTCGGCTGCCTGCAGGATATCCACTGGCCGTCCGGCGGCTGGGGCTATTTCCCGACCTATACGCTGGGCGCGATGACCGCAGCCCAGATCTTCGACGCCGCCTGCAAGGCGGAAAGCGCGATCCTGCCCGGCATCGGCAAGGGCGATTTCAGCCCGCTGGTCGGCTGGCTGCGGGCCAATATCCACGGCAAGGGCTCGCTGCTCCCGACTGACGACCTGCTGACGGAGGCGACGGGCCGTCCGCTCGACGCTGCGGTGTTCAAGGCGCATCTGCGCCGGCGCTATGTCGACGAGGTTTGAGGAACCTCATTTTATTTATTCGAAACAGATACTTAGACCACCGTCTCAAGCCGGTCGGCCATGCAGCTTTCGGGCTTGCATAGAAGCTCACGAAGCAGGATGTCGGAAACGACCTCCTGCTTCGGTGACCGATCATGCCCCAGACCAAACCCGCCCCCCGCATCGCCATCACATATTGCTCGATGTGCAACTGGATGCTGCGCTCGGCCTGGCTCGGGCAGGAGCTGCTCTCGACCTTCGGGCAGGATCTCGGCGAGGTCGCGCTGATCCCGCGAACCGGCGGCATCTTCCAGATCCATTACGACGGGGAATTGATCTGGGACCGCAAGGCCGATGGCGGCTTCCCCGATTCGAAGGTGCTGAAGCAGCGCGTACGCGACCGGCTCGACCCCGAACGCAGCCTCGGCCATGTCGACGGTCACACGATGTCGGTCGAGGCGGAGAGCTGAGAACGCCGGAACCGCGCCGTCATCCCGGCTGCAGCGAAGCGGAGCGCCGGGATCCATCGTAGAGCTCCGGAGCTTTACGATGGATCCCGGATCGGCGCTGCTACGCAGCTTGTCCGGGATGACGGCGCGGTTCCCTGCGCCGCTCGGCGACACTGCCGCACCCGCCTTCAGGCTGCCGCATGCTTCCGCGTCGCCGCGATCCAAGCCTTCAACCGGCCCTCGGGATTGGCGTTCAGCGTGATGTCGGTCACCGCCGCGACGATATCGGCACCGGCCTCGAAGACTCCGGGCGCCCGCTCCAGCGAGATGCCGCCGATGCCGACCAGCGGCATGTCACCAATGCGGCGCTTCCAGTCGCCGAGCCGCTCCAGCCCCTGTGGGCCGAAGCGCATCTGCTTCAGGATCGTCGGATAGACCGGGCCGAGGGCGACATAGTCCGGCTTCGCCGCCAGAGCGCGTTCCAGCTCGGGCTCGTCATGGCTGCTGATGCCGAGCCTGAGACCTGCCTTGCGGATCGCGCCGAGATCGGCGTCGTCGAGATCCTCCTGCCCGAGATGGATGAAATCGCAGCCCTCGGCGATGGCGAGCTTCCAGTAGTCGTTGACGACGAGCACGCAGCCGGCCGCGGCGCAGAGCGTCTTCGCCCGCGCGATCTCGCGCGCGACCTGGGTCTCGGGGCGATCCTTGACGCGCAACTGCACCAGCTTGACGCCGAGCGGCAGCATCCGCTCCAGCCAGTCGGCACTGTCGAAGATGGGGTAGAACGGATCGAGCTTCATGGAAGACGGGTCTTTCAGGCCAGGAAGGCTTTGCCCATGACGGGCGTGGAGGGAGCTGCCATGTCACGCGCCTCGATCGGCTGCGCGGCGAAGGCCTGGCGGCCGGCACGAATCGCAAGCGCGAAGGCCTCCGCCATCGCGGCGGGATCGCCGGCCTTGGCCACGGCCGTGTTGAGCAGGATACCGTCATAGCCCAGCTCCATCGCCTGCGCGGCATGCGAGGGCAGGCCGATGCCGGCATCGACGACGAGCGGGATATCAGGGAAATGCTGGCGCAGGCTGCGCAAGCCATAGGGGTTGTTGAGCCCCCTGCCCGATCCGATCGGCGCCCCCCAGGGCATCAGGACCTCGCAGCCGGCATCGAGCAGGCGCCCGCCGACCACGAGGTCCTCCGTGGTGTAGGGAAAGACCTTGAAGCCGTCACGGCTCAGGACGCGGGCGGCCTCGACCAGCGCGATCACGTCCGGCTGGAGCGTATCGTCCTCGCCGATCACCTCGAGCTTGATCCAGTCGGTGCCGAAGACTTCGCGCGCCATCTGCGCCGTGGTCACGGCCTCCTTGACGGTGTGGCAGCCCGCCGTGTTGGGCAGCACCTTAACGCCGAGCTCGCGGATCAGCGCCCAGAAGGCCTGCCCGGCGCCGCCGGAGGATTCCCGGCGCAGCGAGACGGTGACGACTTCCGCACCGGAACGCTTCACCGCCTCGGCCAGGATGGCGGGCGACGGATATTGCGCCGTACCAAGGAAGAGCGAGTTCTGCGGCTCGAAGCCATAGAAGGACGCCATCTCAGCCTCCCTGCATCGGCGCGACGATCTCGATACGGTCGCCCTCGCTCAGGGCCGTCTCCGCGCGCTTGCGAGCGGGCACGAAATCGCCGTTCACCGCGGTCGCGACGATGCGGCCGCCAAAGCCCAGCTCGGCCAGAGCCTCGGCCAGCGTCTTGGCCGCAACCGTCTGGGGCGCGCCGTTAAGCAGTAAGGTCATGCAGCATCTCCGGTGTTGCTTGCGGGTTCAGCGCAGCGTCGGCCGCCATCTCGGCCATGGCGGGGCTGAGCAGGAAACCATGGCGATAGAGCCCGTTGACATGGATCACCCGGCCGCGGCGCGTCAGCCGCGGCAGGTTGTCGGGGAAGGCCGGGCGGGCATCGGTGCCTATCTCGAGCACCTCCGCCTCGGCGAAGGTCGGGTGCAACGCATAGGCTGCACCGAGCAGTTCGAGCATGGCGCGGGCCGAGATGCGGCGGCGCTCGCCGCTCTCAATCATGGTCGCACCGACCATGAAGAGCCCGTCCTCCCGCGGCACGATATAGAGCGGGATGCGCGGATGCAGCAGCCGGACCGGCCGCGACAGGCTGATCTCGCCACTCCGCAGCAGCAGCATCTCCCCCTTGACGCCGCGCAGATCGGGGAGGACATCCCGCGCCGCCAGCCCCCGGCAATCGAGGACGATATCGGCATCGAGATCGGCCGACTCCACGGCGCTGTCGAAATGGATGACGGCCCCGTTCGCGACCAGCCGCTCGGCCAAAGCCGCGATCGCCTGGCGCGGATCGAGATGACCTTCTCCCGCGAAGAACAGCCCGCGCGAGAAACGCCCGGCAAGATCGGGCTCCAGGCCGGCGATGGCCTCGCCGTCGATCTCCTCGAAATGGCTGGTGCGCTGGCCGAAGCGGCGCAATTCCGAGCGGTCCCGGCTCGGCGCCAGCACGAGCGTCCCGTTGCGGACGACGCCGCCGGCATGGCGCTCCCACCAATCGGCCGCCTGCTGGCCGAGCCGGACCACCGGCTCCTCGGCGCTTTCGCCCTCGCACCACGGCGCGAGCATGCCGCCGGCATACCAGGAGCAGGCCTCGGCGCCGATGTGCGGACCGAGCTCGTGGATGGTGACATACGCGCCGCGCGACAACAGCTCGGTGGCGCAGGCCAAGCCCACGACGCCCGCGCCGACCACCGCAATGCTCATGCCTGAATGAGGGCGCTCCGCCGTCATGCGCTTCCCTGTTCCCGGGAAGGCAGCGGCCTGGGGCACGAGCAAGATGTCTGCCGAAGACCGTTCCCTTCGCCGGCATTACCCGGATCAGGTACGATGGGTTGGCGCGAACCACGCCTCTCAGCCTTGCGGCACCCCAACGGACAACCTCAATCTAGTGGCTGCCTGGGGCGGGAGCAAGGCGAAGTGGCGCAAAGCTCCTTTGCAGCGGCCTTCCGTCCAGCTGCCGCACCTCTCCGTCTTCTCGCTCCCTCCATGACCAATGGAGTGCGCTCCGACCGCTGCGGCATGCATTCACAAGCATGGCAAAGGAAGTTGCCGACAAGACTTGTCAAACGGCTCTGCAATCAGGCATAGAGCCTGTCGCCGGAGACGTGGCCGAGAGGCTGAAGGCACTCGTTTGCTAAATGAGCATACCCCACAAGGGTATCGAGGGTTCGAATCCCTCCGTCTCCGCCACT